>JBJYWP010000001.1:0-1152 GCA_046259485.1 Promineifilaceae bacterium (SeqCode)
TCCTCAGCGCCCGTAGCTCAATGGATAGAGTCCCTGGCTTCGAACCAGGTTGTTGGGGGTTCGAGTCCCTCCGGGCGTAAGACCTATATAGAAAGGCTAGTGAGTAAAATCACTGGCCTTTCGTCATATATGGGGGTAGTGATTTTTTAAAATCCGGTGGGTGATTAGATTGACGTACCAACAAACGTAACTTTTAAGAGGGTTTTAAATGAAAATATGCACCTGTTGTGGAAAATTAAAGCCTGACTCCGAGTTCCATTGGCGCAATAAAGCGCTTGGAAAGAAGAGAGGTTATTGCCGGGAATGCCAATCTGATAAGCCTCGTATGTGGTACGAGGAAAATAGCGAACAAGTAGGACAGAATGTCAGAGAACTGCGTCAAGATTCAAAAAGAGCGGCAAGAGAATATGTACAAGATTATCTATCCACCCACCCTTTCGTGGATTGCGGAGAGAGTAACCCTGTGGTCCTGGAGTTTGATCACGTAAGGGGAAGGAAGAAGATGTCAATCTCGCGATTAGTGAGTGATGGATATTCAATCAGCGCGCTTGATACTGAATTGAGTAAGTGTGTTGTCCGCTGCGCGAATTGCCATAGAATTAAGACCGTGAAAGAACGTGGCTGGTTTAGGAGGTAGAAAATGAATGGTAAGAAATTACCTTTTGCTCAAAGATTTGGGTTAACAGAGGGAAAACCAATATACAACGATTTTCCACAAACTGCGATAGTCGGGCTCATTTATCTGTTCGACGAACTCGAAAACAGGAACTACCTTCGACACCAACGTAGCAACTCGGGTTGGTACTTTTTGCTTAGGGAGTTCTACCGAATAACGAGGCAGCAAGATTTCCAGATATCTGAGATTAAACAACAAAGAGACAGATTGATAGAGTTACTTATTGAAGCGGATTGGCACCAGATTTATACCTTTTGTGAAAGAATCCATGACAGCATTCTGATTGAATTTGGTTACAATCAATATGATGATAATTGGATAGTTGAAACCCCCCTTGCGGAGGTACGTCACTTCTACTCCTCCGAATTAAATATAATCCTTTCAGAAGAAAATATTGGGTACCACTTTGTTGATGGTGAATTTCAACGTCGTGGGCGAGCACAAACTCAACAGAATATCCAACGAGTAGGAACTGT
>JBJYWP010000001.1:1252-6234 GCA_046259485.1 Promineifilaceae bacterium (SeqCode)
TTCAACGTCGTGGGCGAGCACAAACTCAACAGAATATCCAACGAGTAGGAACTGTACTCGGAGAAGAAAGGTTTCTTGAAGTCAGAAGGCACTTCAAGAAAGCTCGTAAACATTTCGAAGAATTTCCATTTCCAGACTCAGTAAACTCCGTAAAAGAGTCACTGAATGCCTTGGAAGCGTGTTTAGAAATACTTACAGGAAAATCCACAAAAAAGGGTTTTTCCATGGTTGTCAATGAAATCAAAGGGAACGGTGAAAGTCAGGTTCCTCCACCTATTGCTGAAGGAATGAACAAACTACATGGTTATCGTGATAGTGGAAGAGGAGTAGCTCATGCTGCCTTAGAGGGGAATAAAGTTACTGAACTAGAAGCGGAACTAGTTTTAAGCTTGACTGCTGCATATATCACCTACTTAGTGGATCTCTTGTCAGAAAGCGATGATGATATTCCGTTTTAACCAATCTCTTCCTTTTCAGAAACAGTCCCCCCAACTTTCCAACGGAGTAACAGCGGGATTTAATCAGCCTGATAGATTTTTGGGCTAGTACTTCCCTTCCGGCGCGTATAACAAGGCCGATATGACAGTGCCAGGTGGCACAGAGTTAGCGGCTTTTAGTTCGATTTTTCAGACGGTCGAGTATTTCCGACAGCCGCACCGGCTTATAGCCGGTGACATCAACGCCTACGTCGAAATGATGGTCCGTGGTCTCGATGCCCCTGTGCATATCGCCGTGTAAGTGCCCGTGGATATTGAACCAGCCCTCCGGCAGATCCAGGACCGGTTCATGGGTGAAGAGGATAGGCATAAATGTGCCATCCCGGTAGCCAAATCGCTTATAAGCATCCGGTATAGGTTGAAAACCCAAGTCCTGATACCAGGCTTCAGGTTTATAATCATGGTTGCCCCTGATCAGGTATTTGTTACCGTTCAACTGCTCTGTCCATTCGCGCGTCGCTTCCAGACCGGTAATGGTCAGGTCGCCAAGGTGTAAAACGGTATCCTCCTGCGTTACTGTTTCATTCCAGGCTTTGATGATTTCCAATTCAAAGTATTCCTCACGGTAGCCCCACTCCTGCCATATCTTATCGTGGCCAAAGTGCGTGTCGGATGTTAGGAATATGTTCGTCGTTATTTTCATTATTCAGGATTTAGAAACGCGAATGGCTGGACTGGCTATTCTCTACTTTGTATAGAGAAAGAATTTAGAATGCCGGCCAGGCCTGACATAACGTGTCTGGGCGGATAGAAATAGATAAATGAGATTTTTCCGCGATTATTTTATCAGCTCTATTGCAGGATGAGGGGCAGATAGAGTTCCTGGTCTAAACTACCGACAAAGCGGTATATGTGGCCGGTGTTACGGTCGGCAAAGTAAAGCTCGTTTTGTTGGTCAACCCCGAAGGTAGTTATCGTGGCGCTGCTGTCAATCAGCAGTTCATTGATCCAGTTGCCGCCCTGATCGCGCTTCAGGCCCCAAATTCGACCGTCGCAGTAATCGGCATAGAAGTAGGTACCGTAGAAGTCACTCATTTGCCCCCCACGGTAGACGTAGCCGCCGGTGATAGAATCACAGAAGCCGTCGTCTTCATGGGGGTAGACCTGCACCGGTTCGGTCATGACGCCGGGTCCGGCATCCTGGTTGGGGTTATAGTCGCTAAAACCTTCTTTGATGCTCCATTCGAAGTTCTGACCGCCGGCAGCGGCGGCGGGAACGTAATCGACTTCTTCCCAGGCGTTTTGGCCAACGTCTCCGATATAGAGATCGCCGTTTTGGGAATCGAAGCTGAAGCGCCAGGGATTGCGCAAGCCCAGGGTCCAAATTTCATCCAGGACGTTTTCCTGATCCAGGAAGGGATTGTCCTCCGGGATGGCATAGTTCAGGTCACCCTCCTGGCTGTCTACGTCGATGCGCAGTAATTTACCCAGGTAGAGCTGGCCATTCTGGGCTCTCTGCTGCGGATCGCCGCCGCTTCCACCGTCACCAAGGCCGATGATGAGCATGCCCCCCGGGTCGAAGTGCAGGTCGCCGCCATTGTGGTTGGCGTACGGCTGCTCGACATCCAATAACAGGAGTTCGCTCTGCGGGTCGGCTACGTCGGGATCGGCCGTTACCTGGAAGCGGGATATATGGGTGGAGCGCGGTTCACCAATATCGGTGGTGTAGTTAACATAAAAATAGCCGTTTTGGGCATATTGGGGGTGAAAAACCAGGCCTAGAAGGCCCTGCTCACCACCAGCGGTGACCCGATCACTGATATCAAGGAAGAGCGTGCGCGACGCCTCTGCCCCTTCACCCTTGACGATCCAGATACGCCCCGGTTGTTCGAGAACAAAGAGGCGCGCATCTCCGGCGTTAACGATCGCGGTCGGCTGATCGAATGTCAGGCCGGGGAAAATGTCCATGGCGTAAATCGGCGAGGATGTTGGCTCCGTTTCTTCAGCCGCCGCCGGCCAGGAAACGGCCGTTATTCCTATTCCACCTAAGAGAACAATAACAAGAATTAGCAGGTAACGCTTCATGTGACTCACACCTCCCTTAGAAATTATCTATTATGACTTTACCAGAACCTAGCCGGATCTGTCTACGATTACTAAGGAAAATCGGTAGAAGCCGTTCTCTAAAGCTTAACCAGCTTCACCCCGGTCACTCCTTCGATGGTTTCCAGCTCGTCCAGCACTTCCTGCGGTGGTTCGCTGTCCAGGTTGATGAAGGAGATGGCCTGGCCGCCTGGTTTATCACGTCCAAGGCGCCATTCGCCGATGTTCACATTGTGCTGGGCCATCAGCGTGCCCACACGGCCGATTACGCCGGGAATATCCAGATTGCCCGTGATCAGGACGATGCCCTCGGGACGCGCGTCAAGCTGCAGATCGTCGACCTGGACGATGCGCGGTTCGGCACCACCAAAGAGCACGCCGCTGAGGGTGCGGCTTCCGCCGTCCCACTCCACGCGGCAGGTGATCAGGTTGGGATAATCTACACCCTGGATGCCCTTGGTCTGGGCGATGGTGATGCCATGTTCGGCGGCTACGACGGGGGCATTGATGTAATTAATGGGAAAATCTTCCTCGTTATCAACGATGCCTTTTAAAATACCGGCGGCGATGGCGCGCACCAGCTCAGAAACGGTATCGCCCTGCACTTCCACCTCGACATGCGTGATGGAACCGCCGGCCAGGGCTTTGTGCAAACGGCCGAGTTTCTCGGCCAGGTCCATAAACGGCCGGATTTCGGCAAAGCCTTTGCCGCCAACGCGAAACGGCATATTGAGCGTATTGGGGAAATCGGTGCCCCGTAGAGCAGCCAGGACCTGGTCAGCGATCTGCGTGGCCACAATACGCTGCGCCTCAAGCGTGCTGGCGCCCAGGTGCGGCGTGTGCAGGACGTTGGGCAGGCCAAGCAAGGGATTATCAGCGGCCGGCGGCTCCTGCCGGTAAACGTCGATGCCCGCCGCCTGGACCTTGCCGCTCTTTAAGGCTTCTGCCAGGTCATTGTCGTTTATCAGCTTACCACGCGCGGCGTTAATGATGATCACGCCGTCCTTCATCTGGGCGATGGAATCGGCGTTGATCATCTCCTCCGTCTCTTCGAGCAGGGCCGTATGCAGGGTGATGTAATCGGATTCGGCCAGCAGATCGTCGAGGTCGACCAGGGTGACATTGAGTTCGGCGGCGATTTCCTCGGAGACAAAGGGATCAAAAGCCAGGATATTCATACCGAAGGCGAGGGCACGTTGGGAAACGAGACGGCCGACACGGCCGAAACCGATAATGCCCAGGGTTTTACCCATCAGCTCAGTGCCCGTGAAGGAAGAGCGTTTCCATTCCCCGGCATCAAGTGAGGCGTGGGCTTCGGCAAGATGACGGGCCACGCCCAACATTAAGGCCATCGCCTGTTCGGCCGTGGCCACGCTATTGGCGCCCGGCGTATTCATGACGATGATCCCGGCCAGTGTTGCCGCGCGAACATCGATATTATCGACGCCTATCCCCGCACGGCCGACGACCTTCAGGTTTGTGCCGGCTTTCAAGACATCTTCGTCGACCTTGGTGCCGCTGCGCACGATCAAGGCATCATACTCAGGAATAATGCCCAGCAGTTCTTCCTTGCTCAAGCCCGTTTTAACATCAAAAGCAGCGTCTTCGGCTGCCGCCAGGCGATCAAGCCCGGCCTGCCCCAATTTGTCGGAAACTAATATACGAAACATGTGAACCTCGTGTTTAAGGCGGTCAGGTGATCAGGTAGTCAGGTGGTCAGGAATACCTGACCACCTGACTACCTGAAGTGCTGACTCCCTGATTAACTAAAATATTCATCCATCGCCGCGAACAATTCTTCCATATCGGCCAAGGTTGTGTCGCCCATGTGGGCGATGCGGAAATTGACGCCCTTGAGCTGGCCGTAGCCGTTGGAAATGATCATGCCTTTCCGGCGCAGGAAGTTATTTAGCGCGCCGATATCAATATCTAGATCGTTATTGACGCAAGTCACCGTCGGCGACTCGTAGCCGGAGGCGGCGTAAAGCGTAAAGCCATGTCCCGTAGCCCATTCAATGGTGCGATCGCGCATAGCCAGGTGGCGCCGGAAGCGATTTTCCATGCCCTCGGCCATCATGTCCTCCAACTGCGCGTCAAGGGCGTAGAGCAGTGAAATCGGCGAGGTGGCCGGCGTCTGGAATTTGGCCATCGATTTGGCCAGGGTCAAGAAGTCAAAATAGTAACCGCGGTTGGGCACCGTCTGCGCCTTGGCCATGGCGCGGTCGGAGACGGCGCAAAAGGCGATTCCCGGCGGCAGGGCGAAGGCTTTCTGGCTGGAAGAGAGGACCACGTCCAGGTCCCAGGCATCGAACTCAATCCGCGCCCCGGAAAGACCGCTGACCGAATCAACTAGAATCATGATTTCGTCGCCGTTGGGTGCGCTGCGCACCGCTTCGGCGATTTCCTTCACCGGGCTGGTCACGCCGGTGCTCGTCTCATTGT
>JBJYWP010000001.1:6334-10729 GCA_046259485.1 Promineifilaceae bacterium (SeqCode)
ACCGCTTCGGCGATTTCCTTCACCGGGCTGGTCACGCCGGTGCTCGTCTCATTGTGCACCAGGGTCACGGCGTCAAATCCACCACCCGCCAGGCGTTCGGCGACCTGTTCAGGCAGGATCGGCTGGCCCCAGGGCACTTCCAGCACCTCATTAGCCTTGCCGTTCATCTCGGTGACCATGCGAAAGCGGTCGCTGAAGGCGCCGTTGACGCAGTTGAGGGCTTTCTTATTAATCGTGTTGCGAACGGCCGCTTCCCATAAACCAGTGCCGGTGGAGGCTATGATCAGGACTGTCTGCTCCGTGAAGAAAACACGCGGCAGCTTCTCCTGGATGCTTTTAATCAGATCAACGCACTCCGGCATCCGGTGTCCAATCATCCATTGCGCCTGGGCGTCCAGGATCTCCGGGCGGACTTCCGTTGGACCGGGAATAAAGAGTTTTATGTGCTTCGACGGCCGCACTGAATTTTTTGTTGAGTCTTTCATTGTTAAAACTTATCGCTCCTGATTGAATAAGGTCCCAGGCCTTGCGGCTTAAGGACTGATAAGATGAATCTTCTAAACGACGTAAGGCCGCGGGTCCGGCAGCGAGGGCCAGCAAGGGAGTCAGGCTGCTGCTGTGAATAAATACCGGCGCTTCCTCGCGCACTTTATCGCGGCTGACGACGCCGCCAAAACCGACGAAGAGATCGACGGCGCGTCCGGCCAGCAAATCACTAGCGCCATCGCCGACAAGCAGCGAACGGCCGTTTTTATCTTTTAACAGCTCGGCGACAATATCGGCTTTGCCGTCACTGACGGTCAACGCGCCGTCCTCAAAGTCGAGGTACTCCTCATCGCCGCCGACCCACCATTGGCCGGACAGTTCATTATAAGTAACGCCTACCGCGCGAATATTCTCTTTAGGCACGCCCAGATAGACGCCGAACTCGCGCACAGGCTCCAAGAGACCGCCGCTGATGATATAAACTTCCTGGCCGAGTTCTTTTAGGGCAGCGATGACCTGCTGCGCATCTTCAACAGGATTACGCTTGTAGGCGTGATGGATGTCGTGTATCTGGCTTTTAGTGGGATTGACCGCGCGCAGGCGGCGCTCATACACTTCAGCCAGGTCCAGATCGCCCTCCATGGCGGCCTGGGTCAAGACCTCCACGCGCCACTTCTTCCCGGCCGATTCAGCCAGGATATCGATTCCCTCAATCGTGGTCAGCGTGGAATCACAATCAAAAAATATATGTTCATATGGCGGCCAACGCATATAAGGTATCTCCGGCTTACCACCCGGCGCTTTCGCAGCGTACCGGTTCGCGGCAAGTCGTCCAGTTCCTCATTATTTCACATCAAACAACCGGGCACCAGGATAAATACTCCTAATTACGAACAATCTTAATAGGGCAGAGTGTCTATTTTCCCGGAAACTTCTCGATGGTTTATCCAAGGGTTTGAAACAAATAATTTCCGGGAAAATGCCTTCAGTCAGCCAGGACCCCCGCCAGGTGGGCATTACTGACCAGGACGGAGAGCGTCGGCTCGATCAGATTAAGCGGTTGGCCGGAAGTGTCACTGACGATTCCGCCGGCTTGTTTGACCATCAGCGCCGCCGCAGCGACATCCCAGGGTTTCAACTGATAATCGATATAGGCGTCAAGACGGCCGGCGGCCACCCAGGCCATTTCCAGGGTGGCGGTGCCCAGAGTGCGGAAGACGTTGATCTCATGGCCCAGCCTGGCGACTACGTCCATCGTCGGACGGCGGTATTTTTCCGCATAGGGAAAGTCTATGCCGATGAGCGCATCTTGCAGGTTATCAATGGCGCTGGTTTGCAGTAAACGGCCGTGCAGCCCGCGTCCTTCGAGCAGACAGGGTCCCCCGGCCATAGCCGTAAAGACCTCGCCAAGCATGGGATCATAGACCACACCGGCCAAGACATCATCGACGGTGAGCGGGGAATTGGGGCGCACTGCCGCCACGGAGACGGAAAAAAGCGGAAACCCGCGGCTGAAATTGGTCGTACCGTCGATGGGATCGATGATCCACAGGACCGGCCCTTCAGACGGCAGTTCCGGGTTCTCTTCCTCAACCAAAAATCCGTGATCGGGGAAAGCTTCAAGAATCATGTCGGTAATGATCGCCTGCGCCGCCAGGTCGGCATCGGTGACGACATCCCGGAGTCCTTTACTGGTCACATCAAGCGGCCCACTGAACATTGAGCGGGCCTGGTCGCCGGCAACCAGGGCTGCCTTTTTGGCCACGGCAAGCAGCCGCGCCGTATTTATGGTATCTGCCATGAATTAACTAACTCCTGAAATTATTCAAAAACATCCAGTTGTGGATTGTTGGATTGTGACGGCCGTCCCCTACGGCGCATCTGTTCGTAGGTCCGCTGCAGCCCCTGCTCTAGCGGCGTTACTGCCTCCCACCCAATCAATTCTTGCGTGCGTTGGATATCGGCCGTTTGGACCTGCACCTCCCCCGCGCGAGAAGGTATCGCCCCGATCAGGGGCTTTCCCGCACCGCCGGCTATGTCGTAAATTTGCTTCACGACCTCGACAACGCTGGTCAGGCGGCCGGTGGCTAAATCAAGGCTGGTGCCCGGTGGTAGATCGGCATTGCTGACAGCGATCAAGCCATAGACCACATCGCCGACATAAATCCAATCCTTCTCCTGGCTCCCGGCGGTCAACGGGAAGTCTTCTCCGGCGATCGCCGCGGCCATCGCTCCTCTGACCAGGTTACGCGTATCCTGGCCGGGGCCATAGGTTTGAAAGGGCATGGCGCCAACAATCGGCCAGCCGCGCGTGCGCGCATACATGACGCAAAACTGCCAGGCGGCCGCTTTGCCAGCGGCGTAAGGATTCATGGCGCTCAGTTCGCCCGGCGTGCGCACGGCGACTACCTTTTCGGGAAGAGAATTGGGGTTTTCCTCAAAAGCGGCGCGCAGCAAGTTCAGCGTGGTGAAGAGATTTTGTTCCAGGGCCAGATCAACCGCCAGGAAGGGGTCGCTGACCCCACCCGCAGCCAGGTGGAAGATGCGATCCGGCCGCACGGCTTGCAGCGCGCGCCTGGTTTCGTGGTACTCACGCAGGTCGGCATAGACAACAACTAACCTATCGATCAAACTATTCAACGGATCCGGCAGGGAGCGGTTGCGATGGTTGTCGCGAACGAGAATGGCTACGTCCAGCTGCGGGTCCGCCGCCAACTTCGCCGCCAGCGCCCGGCCGATGAAACCTGTAGCTCCGGTAATGAGTATACGCATGGGGGTCTCCGAAAAAAGTTTTTCAGTTAGTCAGTTTGAAGGTAGTCCAATCCCACTGATGCACTGAGAAACTGAAGCACTGAAATACTCCTAAAGTCCTAAATACTTCCTATACCACGCCATAGACCTGGCGAGGCCGCTGGCCAGGGTTTCTTGGGGCTGCCAGGCGAGTAGATCGTGGGCTTTTTGGGGGCTGAGATATTCGTCGCGGATCTCGTGCTTGACCTCGTCCAGGATGACCGGCTGCAAGTCGGGATGATCAGACACCTCAATGATTGTCTGCACCACCTCCAGCGCGGTCACCGGACGGCCGAATCCGAAATTGAAGGCCTCACCGCAAATACCGGGCCGGCTGGTGCGTTCGGCGAGAGCGAGATAAGCGCTTACCGCGTCTTCCACATAGACATAGTCCCGCTTGAAAGTCCCGTCGGAACGAATCAGCGGTTCTTTACCGCGCAGTACACTGCGTATGGTGCCGGGAATGAGGCGGTTCCAGTTTAAGTCGCCGCCGCCGTAGAGATTGGAGAAACGGGTGATGGCCACGGGTAGCCCGTAGGTCGTGGCATAAGATTGGGCGATGAGATCGACACAGCTCTTAGAAACATCATAGGGATGACGGCCGTGCAATGGGTGGTCTTCGACAAAAGGCAGCACCTGCGGCTCGCCGTACGCTTTTTCGCTGCTAGCCACGACAATGTTGTTCACGCCTGTCGCCCGGCGGGCCGCTTCAAGCAGATGCCAGGTACCGCGAATATTGGTCTCGAACGTGGAGAGCGGGGAGCGGTTGGCAATACCGACGATGGTCTGCGCCGCCAGGTGAAAAATGGTTTGCACTTCATACTCGGCCAGGATGCGCTCGAGGAGAGCGATGTCATTGAGTTCGCCATTTACGATGCGAATCTGCTCGGCGGCGCCACTGCGGAAGAGCATTGATTGGGGCACGTGATCGCGAACTAGGCCGACAACACTGGCCCCCTGATCGACCAGCGCCTGCACGATCCAAGAACCGAGGAAACCGCTGCATCCGGTTACAAAAACCCGTTTATCTTGCCAGTAAGAATTTTCCAAATCGTTTTCCTATTAGAGATGGCACCTAAATTTCGTACAAACAGAAAGACAGTTCATTGGGATGAAAAA
>JBJYWP010000002.1:0-84039 GCA_046259485.1 Promineifilaceae bacterium (SeqCode)
CTCCACCCGATCATGATTGAAGGCGTTGAGCCCAACAATGCGACGGTGGATGCTAACGAGTACCCGCTGGCACGTCCCTTGTTCATCTACAGCGATGCCGGCATTATGGGTGAGAAACCTCAAGTAGCCGACTACATCAATTTCTTCCTGACCTACGTTAATGAAGAAATCCTGGACGTTGGTTACTTCCCGGCCAGTGACGAGGCACTCAACCAATCACGTGAAAAATGGTTGGAGGCAATGGGCCAATAGTTTGAAATAACATGTTTGCTATTGCGACCCATTGAGCATATGCTAGGAGAGGGCGTTCGAAGTTGAACACCCTCTCCTAGCGCGTTACTTAGTATGCTAAGGGAGAGCTAAAAAGGGAATAATAGAGAGAAGAAAACCGGACCAGGAATGCTTAATACATATCTTTAAGTTCACCGGTCTTTTTCGTTTTGATTGTATTGGGAGAAAACGATGGCAAATGCTGCTCTAGATCGAGTTCCAACAACGGCCGAGATCCAAGAGAGCCTGAAGAAGAAACCACGAATCGGTGAGATAATCATCGAAGGTTTTTTGCTTCTCGCCGGGATCATTTCAGTTGGCGTAACCGTTGGTATTGTGTTTATTTTATTTAAGGATGCCCTTGCATTTTTCCAACTGCCGGAGGTACACCTGGTTGATTTTTTCACTGACACAATATGGCAGCCGCGTATCGGTCGTTTTGGCGTGCTGCCGCTGCTTACAGCTACATTGATGATCAGCTTCATCGCTATGCTTGTTGCCCTGCCGCTTGGGCTGTTTACGGCGATTTATCTCAGCGAGTATGCTAAACCGCGAACGAGAAACACCATTAAGCCCATCCTGGAGGTACTGGCCGGTATTCCGACTGTTGTATATGGTTATTTTGCCCTGACATTCGTGACGCCTGTGATCTTACGCGGAATCTTTGGCAGTGATAATGTGTCGATTTACAACATGGCTTCTGCGGGAATCGTTGTTGGCATATTAATTATCCCCCTGATTGCTTCTTTATCTGAAGATGCACTGCATGCGGTTCCCACTGCTTTGCGAGAAGCTTCCTACGGGTTGGGTGCAACGCGTTTGGAAACTGCTCTGCGGGTAGTAGTGCCTGGGGCTTTATCTGGTATAGCAGCAGCATTCGTCGTTGGTATTTCACGTGCGGTTGGTGAGACAATGATCGTATCCATCGCCGCAGGTGCTGGCCCAAATCTGACGCTTAATCCTTTTGAGGCGGCGGAAACGATGACAGGCTACATGGTTCGCATCAGTGGTGGAGATCTGAGCTACGATTCAGTGGACTATCAGAGTATTTTCGCCATTGGTCTGGTTGTATTTTTAATGACATTGGTGCTTAATATATTCAGCCAGCGCGTCGTGCGGCGATTCCGGGAGGCGTACGAATGATCGACAACGAATATATACAAAAAAAGGTTGAACAGGATTTCGCCGACTATTATCCAGCCGGTGATGAGATGCAGTCCCAGATTTCTGGGCGACGCACAAGGGGAAAATTGTTCTTCTGGGTGTTCTTGGTTGCCACAATGGTGGCCATCATCGCTCTTCTGACACTGCTGGTAACGATTATCAACCAGTCCTTTGGTTTGGTTGCCGAGCAGGTGGTTATTCCGGAAGAAACCCTGGTGACTGATTTCAATAAAACACGGGTCACGAGTGCAGCCAATATTATTGAATCCAGTGAAGATGACGAGTCATTGGCAGCAGGAATTGAGGTTGATCCGAACGGTGTCGGCTTTTTTGGCTACGCTTTTTATGCTGAAAACCAGGATAAACTAAAAGCACTTTCTATCGATGGCGTGGCACCAACGGAAGGAAATGTCTTTGGGGGAGAATACCCTGGTACACGACCGCTGTATATTTACAGCGCTGCCGAAATCATTGAGGAAAAGCCTCAAGTTGCAGCCTTCCTGGCTTACTATTTAGAGAATCTGAAGATTGTCTCTGATGTGGGCTATTTTGCAGCGGATGAAGAGGCGCTGGATCAGCAGCAGGCTGCGATTCTAGAAGCACTGGGTGTAGAGGAATTACCCCATATTAACCCGGCTGATTTTGAAGGTGATATCTCTGTTTCCGGCAGTTCTACGGTTTTCCCGGTAACCGTGGCCATGGCCGAAAAATTCAAAACGGATGGGTTTAAGGGAGAAATTTTTGTAGAAAGCACGGGTACCGGGGGTGGTTTTAATGCTTTCTGTAAAGGTACCGAAGGCATTGATATCGTCGATGCCAGCCGTGAGGTTGACACGATTGAATTCGAAGCTTGTCGCGCGGCAGGATTAAATGTTAACGAGTATCTCATTGGCCAGGATGCTGTCGTAGCGGCGGTTAGTGCTGTGAATGATTTTGCCGATGATATATCTCGCGATCAATTAGAATTACTATTTACTGACAGTGTTAATTGGTCCGATGTTGATGATACCTGGCCAGCCCAAAGTATTAACCGCTTTATTCCAACAGCCGAAAGTGGTACGATGGACTTCTTCGTTCGCTCAATCTTCGACGAGCAAACGCTGGCCAATCTGCCTTATTATGCGCTGGTCAATATCTACTCATCCAATGTGACAGTCGGCCGCTGCCGAGCCATCGAAAGAGAAAGACGTTTTTATCTTGATCAATTGGTTTGCGATAATCCGGAGGCCTTCGCAGCGGCTTGCGCCGGGGATAATCCACCAAGCGGCTGTACAGAAGAAACCTGGACCCATGCTGAATTGGAACGCATGATTACGGCCGAGGTTGTTCAGCCCAAAATCCTGGCCTCCTGGTACTTGTTCCCTTCGCTCTTCGAACGCCAGGAAATTGCCCTGGAAGCGGCAACGAAATATCCCAATGCTGAATTGAAATTTAAGTCCTGGTTATCCATGGATTTCATCACCAGCCCGCAGTCTAGCCAACCCGAAATAGCCGGTGTACGAACGGCTATTCTTGGGTCGCTGTGGGTGGTCTTCATATCAATTCTGGTAGCCTTTCCTCTTGGAGTCGCCGCCGCTCTCTATCTGGAAGAATACGCTGATCCTAGAAAACGGTTTAACCAGGTAATCCAGACCAATATTAATAACCTGGCTGGTGTGCCTTCGATTATCTATGGTATGTTGGGTTTGGCCGTTTTTGTACGATTTCTTGAACCGATCACCAGCGGCGCTGCCTTTGGCTATGTTGAAGCAGGTGCGACGGCCAATGGCCGCACAATCCTGTCTGCAGGGATGACCCTAGGTTTGCTTGGTTTACCAATCGTTATCATAGCCGCTCAGGAAGCCATAAAGGCTGTTCCACCATCTCTGCGCGAGGCCAGTATGGGTTTGGGAGCAACGAAGTGGCAAACAATCTGGAACCATGTTTTGCCTAATGCCATTCCCGGCATATTGACCGGCACCATCCTGACAATGTCGCGCGTAATTGGAGAAACGGCGCCGCTGGTTGTTGTAGGCGCTTCGACTTTTATTACGACCGATCCGACGTCACCCTTTTCGAAATTCACGACACTGCCGGCTCAAATTTACCAGTGGACGACGCGTCCCCAGGATACCTTCCGTAATATTGCTGGGGCGGCAATCATTGCGCTGCTTGTGATGCTCCTGGCGCTGAATGCGTTAGCCATTTATCTGCGTAATCGATTCTCGAAGCGATTTGCTTAAATGAGGAAATTTTTATTATGAACGATTTTAATCTGTCATCTAATGGACATCTGGCCATAGAAGCCAAGGATCTTAGCTGTTATTATGGTGATTTTCGCGCGGTTAAAAACGTTGATCTCGATATCAAGCAGCATGCTATTACTGCCTTAATTGGCCCTTCCGGATGTGGCAAGAGTACCGTGCTCCGTGCTTTTAATCGTATGAATGATCTGATTCCTGTTGCGCATGCTGAGGGGGAAATACTCTTTCATGGAGCCAATATTTATGCGGAAGGTGTCGATCCGGTCGAGATCAGACGACGCATCGGCATGGTTTTTCAAAAACCAAATCCCTTCCCAAAGTCCATTTATGATAACGTTGCCTGGGGGGCTAAGATCAATGGCTTTAAGGGTTCAAAACAGGAAATGGATCAACTGGTTGAAGAATCACTGCGTGACGCCGCCATCTGGGATGAAGTGAAAGATAAGCTCGATCAGAGCGGTCTTTCTCTTTCTGGTGGACAGCAGCAACGGCTTTGCATTGCCCGAACGATCGCGGTTAAGCCGGAGATTATACTTATGGACGAGCCGGCTTCCGCTCTTGATCCGATTTCTACCTTACGCATTGAAGAGCTTATTCAGGAACTCAAAAAGAACTATACGATTGTTATTGTCACGCACAATATGCAGCAGGCCGCGCGCGCATCTGACTTTACGGCATTTTTTAATATGGATAATGATCGAGCCGGTTACCTTGTAGAGTATAATGTAACTCAAACGATCTTTACCAGCCCAGCCAAGGAACTAACAGATCAATATATTACCGGCCGATTTGGTTAATGAACCAACTTACCGGAAAGGAACTTTGCCAGGAGGTTTGTGATGACAAGAGAACATTTTGATCGTGAACTAAACGAGTTAAGAGCCAATACCTTGGCCTTAGGCAGCGAAGTGGAGCAAAACATTGGTAAAGTATCTGATGCGCTAATCCGCCACAATGCAGTCATGGCTCAGCGACTCATTGATTTTGATGAGCGGATTAATACGCAGCGAATAGAAATTATGATGAGCTGTCTGGTCTTAATTGCCACCCAGCAGCCGATGGCCAAAGATATGCGCTTTATTGCCACGGTGATTGAAACAGTAGGCGAATTAGAACGAATCCACGATTACGTAAAGGGGATTGCCAAGACCAGTTTGGAAATTGGGTCGGAAATGGAGATGCTGCCGTCGTTTAAGGAAGACTTCTCACGGATGGCCGAAATAACCCAAGATATGCTCAATAAAGCAATGACAGCCTTTAGCGAATTGGATGCGCTTCTGGCTAAGAGTCTTGCCCATTGGGATAACCAGGTTGATTATTTATTCAACAAACTTTATATCGAAATCGTCAATTACGCATCCAGCTCTCCGGATAATATAGCGCATGCGAACCAACTCGAATGGACGATTCACAACATGGAGCGCGGAGCTGACCGCGTGGTCAATATTTGTGAGTGGGTAGTTTACATGGTGACCGGTGTCTATGCCGAGTTTGAATCTGAATATGATGAATTTGAGAGCCCTCCGGCAGGTAGAGTGAATTCTGAGAATATCACCTGAGAGTGAATTGAGAAATTCATCTCTGATTAGAACGGCCCAATTCTATCTAGTAGGATTGGGCCTTATGTTTTTAAATTGGACGAAACGGCCAAATCGCTTAATAAAATCATTGGTCCTGCTGTTCATGATCGCGCTTGCAGGCTGTGGCGTATTCCCTGACCAAAGTGATGATCTGTCCCTGCTTTACCTTGGCTGGGATGAGAATAATGAGGTTCAACTGTTTAGCTTCAGCAGCAGTAAATCGCAGAAGCTAACGGACTTCGACAGCGGTGTTCACGATTTTGCCCTTTCTCCGGACGGCCGAAACCTGATCCTGACAACGCTCAACGACAACGGCGATTCAGACCTTTGGTTGATGAGGAAGGACGGTTCGCAGCAGGAGTTGATTTTTTCCTGTCCTCAGGCCGAATGTGCGAACTTCACCTGGGTGCCGGATTCGCGACGCTTGCTTTTTGAGCGGCGTGAACTGGATAGTGGAGGAATCTCAGGAACGCCCTTTCTTTGGTGGCTTGATACCCAGACTTCTACCGCTCTTCCATTGCAAGAAGACAATGAGCAACACGGGGCGAACGGCCGTGTATCGCCCGATGGTCAGTGGATCAGCTATATTTCTCCTGAGGATGAAGGATTGGTTATTTACAATCTAGAAACAGGGGCGTCGCAGTTTGTTATCAATGAGATTGGTGCAGATGTGACATGGAACCCGGACAGCACACAGCTCATTGTTCCCCAACTTGACTTGATCATCCTGCATGGTGAAGAAGGAGAGGACCACCAGACGCATACCCATGATTATCAGACTGCGATTCACCTCCTGCGTATCGATGTCGATACTGGAGAGCAGGAAATTATTAGTGGTGATCTGCGGGTAGAAGATAGCGTCCCTGCCTGGTCCCCTGATGGGGAATGGATCGCCTTCGGTCGTCGCGCGGTTGGGGCAGGAGCGCCGCGTCAGCTGTGGATTGTTCACCCGGATGGCAGTGGGGCGAGAGCTCTAACTGATGATTCGGCCATCAATCACGGCCCCCCGGTCTGGACCGCAGACGGCCGATCCCTCATTTTTCAGCAAATACCCCAAGGTGATCTCGGCTCAAAGCCAAGTATCTGGCAGATCGATATTGAAACTGGTGAAAAACAGGAGTTGGTTAGCTCTGGGATGCTGCCTGCCTAGCTGCCTTCTTCGGGATGATCTAAGATTCGACCGTTAGGTCTTTACCATGCATAAGGGCAACAAGTTCATCTAGCCGGTTTCGTCGTTGCACATATTGCAGCAGGCTTCTTGTTTTCTCTCGTTTTGCGCCTGCATCTAGCTGTTCCCAATCAACAGTGAGATCGGCTGCTAATTGTTGCAGGTCTTCTAAGGAGTAGTTGGCTAGTAAATACTGGCGCAAGATCGTCGGTGGTGAGTCTGCCTGAATGCGTTCTAATCGCGGAAGATGATCGGCCGGCGGAGGAGTTAGGATTCTTTCAACAGCCAGAGCCATTTCATCGCATTGCCCTGTTTTCTCTGCATAATCCATGATGTTGATGATTAACTGGTTCATATCCTGATCAACGGTAAGGACATCATTATCGTTGATCTCAAGATCGAACATCAAATCAAGCACATCTTCACGACCGAACCGGTCCCTGATTTCCTCATACAGCATCTGGCGGTCGGCAAAGCTTTGACTGCCCCCGACCTTTTTAGTTGTGCTGGTATGGGGAGGAAGGACAATCTCTTCCGGCACGCTTATGGATGCGGAAGTTTGAGAAGTGGGTTGTATTTTTGGCAGCAGAAGCCCCCATAACCACAAAGCGGCTCCGGCAAACAAAGCCCCGGCGATTAAGAAATAGAAAAACCCCATCTCCGCCATAAGCGCTTCACGGTCAAACGTTCCCAGAAGAGTGTCTAATAAAACGGCCGTTGTAACCGTGAGCAAACCAATACCCCAAACGAGTGAAGGCTTGCGCAAGAACATAAGCAAGAAAAATATGATGGCGATGAATTTAAGAATTAAAAACCAGGACATAACAAAAATCTTTTTCCGAATCCTTCACAAGGATTGTAGCATTTGACATCTTTGCTGCAAGAAAAGTGCTGGCTAGGCTGAGTTAAATTGGAGGAAGTAGATAATTGTTTCGTGTTTGCTTCCTCACTGTGCTATTATGTTCCTTGGAATCGAAAAGACTTCTTGCAACAAATTCTTGTGGTTTTGCGTAAAGTATTACAGTAAATCAAGTTGAGGAATTTTCTGTGAGTGATAAACCATCATTGAATAATAAACAATTTGGAATTCTAGGTGAGTTATGGCAGAGCGCTAAATTGACCGTCCAGCTGTTCCTAGATCCAAAAGTACCCGTCTATTTAAAAGCACTGCCTTTAGCGGCCGTTGCTTATCTATTATTTCCCGTTGACTTTCTACCGGATGTTATCCCTGGCCTCGGCCAGTTAGATGATATAACCATTCTGCTGTTGGGAGCCAAGGCGTTTATTGAGTTGGCGCCGCAAGATCTTGTTGCCCAGTACCGGGGTCTTATGCGTGCGGAAAAAGCAGAAGACCTGGCGGCTGATGGGCAGGCTGAAAAATCAGAGGGGGATGATATCATTGAAGGTATCATCATCGACGATGATGAAAGCATTGATGCTGAGGCCTAATAAGTTCTACCAGCGTGCTTGATATTCATTATGGGACCAAACCAATCTCTCTGAAGAACCAGTCGCCTCCTAAATACATCAGGAAAACCAAAAGACTCGCACAACTACATAAGAGCAGGAATCCGATTCCCAATAATAAATTAGGAGAGATCCCATGGTGGGAATCTGCTTCGATTGGGCTTGGTGCGTATAGTTCTTCATCCGCGTAATAAACGACGGGTTTTGGTGATTCTGGATAAGAGGAAATGTTCTCGTTGGCTGCCTTCAACTCATCTTGTGCGAGATCCCGAGGCTTATCTGCTACATGCTCATTTACCTGGATCTCTTCGGAATCCCGATCGGCCGTTTCGGTAGAAGTAATGATCTCTTCGCTATTAACGACTTCAGAGCCCTCATTCTCCCGTTCACGAAATACAAACGTAACCGCGCCACCCATAGTGATAACGCTCGAAGGTTGTAAGAGTACCGGCCCGCTCCCAAGCCGTCTGCCATTCACATAGGTCCCATTTGTACTACCAAGGTCCTGAATATAATAATCCCCTGTCGCGGTTTTCTTGACTAAGGCATGTTGGCGGGATACTTCTGGATCGTTGATCAAAATATCAGAAAGTGGATCGCGCCCAATAGTCATCCCCTCATCCGTCAGTGGATAAACAGCCCCCGGCCTAGGCCCTTGTTCGAGGTACAGCTCAAAGGATGTGGTGTTCATCAGCGTTAAGATTCCTTCCCTGGCTTTACAATCGTTATCCCATCAATGAACCCACCTGTTGTTTATCAACAAGCTGGTTATCTGTTATCTCTGTTATCTATGGGGTGATTTTGTAAATGGATCCACCATTGTGGTCCAGCACATAGAGATTTCCAGCCGCATCCTCACCAAAACTCGAGATAACATAAGGGCTGTCAAAAATCATTGCCGAATTCCAGGTGCCGGATGCCTCCGGATAAAGGCGCCAGATATTCCCCTGGCAATAATCGGTAACGAAATAATTGCCGTAAAGTTCCGGGTATTGAGAACCTCTGTACATATAGCCGCCGGTTACAGAACATCCCTCCTGATGGGAATATTCAAAAATGGGCAGGACTAAACCAGTTGAGTCGCAAGGATCAGTTAAGAAACAATGAAATCCCTCTAAAATATTCCAACCGTAATTTTCACCACCGGAACTATTTGCCGCTTGAAAATCCACCTCTTCCCACAAATTTTGCCCCACATCAGCAATGAATAGATCGCCGGTTATGCGATCAAAACTAAATCGCCATGGATTGCGTAAACCCCAGGCCCAAATTTCATCAAGAGCGTTTGCATCCCCTACAAAGGGATTCGTCTCCGGTATTTTGTAGGTATCTGAAGAGGTGTCAACCTCAAGACGCAGGACAGTTCCTAAGAGAGTTTCTAGATTTTGACCATTACCAAATGGATCGTTGGCGCTCCCTCCATCACCAACACCGATGTACAAATAGCCGTCCGGACCAAAGGCAACCTGCCCACCATTATGATTCGGGAATGGTTGGTCATAGGACAACAATATCGTTTCGCTGTCGGGATTGGCGTGGTTTGGATCTTCTGGATCAACTAAAAAGCGTGAAATATAGGAATTGCCCGCCAAGTCCGTATAGTTTACAAAAAAAGCGCCGTTTTCCGTGTAATTCGGGTGAAAAGCCAGGCCAAGCAAACCCTGCTCCAGTTGTGTAGACCCGACTCGATCTCGAATATCCAGATATGAGGAATCCAAGAGCGTTCCCGCTTCATCAATAATTCGGATTACTCCGGCTTGCTCAACAACAAATAGGCGCTTATCTCCCGCATGGGTCAGATAAAGTGGTCTGGTAAAAGCCCCTTCGATAACTGGCTCTAGATTTATTGAGGCAACCGGATTCGTGGGGATTGGCGTCTCTGTCGGTATGGCTGTAGGTGTTTCACTGGGAGATTGTGTTGGCGAGATCTCACCTTCCACTGTTGGTTCTGGAGTCGTTGTGCTTGCTTCCTGGGTTGCCGTAACGATTGGTGTAGGGGTAGGTTCGTCGGTAACTTCTAGAGGCGTGTTTTCCAGGCCGGGGGTTGGTTGTACGCTCTCACCACTTGTTGGTGTAGGCTGCACAACGTTATTTGAGCCACAGGCGGTGGCGGTAATAAAAATTATAACCAAAACGGAGAGGAGGAGAAATCTGTTTTTGTTCATTCACATATTATACCCTCTAAGAACAACGGGCGAAGGATCAAAAAAGCGCACCTTTGAAACAAACTCTCAATAAAGAGGAATTTCAAAGGTGCGCTTAAATTCAGGACGTAATCCTGGCGACGGGTAGGATCAAATTCTTATATTGTTTGCCTTATTCGCGGTCTTCCATTGAAACATAATCGCGTTCACCTTCGCCAAGGTAAATTTGTCTTGGTCGGGCGATCTTTTGAGAACCGTCATTAAGCAGTTCCGTCCACTGCGACAGCCAGCCAATCGTTCGTGGTATGGCAAAGAGTACCGGGAACATGGCCACCGGGAATCCCATAGCTTGGTATATGATTCCGGAGTAGAAGTCAACATTCGGATACAGGTTTCGCGAAATAAAGAAATCGTCTTCAAGAGCAATACGTTCGAGCTCCAACGCAACCTCAAGCATGGGATTTGCGCCGGTAACTTCGAAAACCTGATCAGCGACCTCTTTAATAATTTTCGCTCGTGGATCATAGTTTTTGTATACGCGGTGACCGAAACCCATCAAGAGGCGCTCACGATTTTTTACACCTTCCATGAATGAAGGTACATTTTTGACATCCCCAATTTCGGTGAGCATCCGCAGAACCGCTTCGTTGGCGCCACCATGTAATGGTCCATAAAGCGCTGCTGCGGCGCCGGCCATAGCGGAGTAAGGATCTGAATGACTGGATCCAATGACGCGCATAGTAGCCGTACCACAATTCTGTTCATGATCCGCATGTAAAATAAACAAGATATCTAGAGCACGTTCGAGAACTGGGTTAGGCTGATATTTGGATTGAGACATACAATCCAACATCTTTAGGAAATTGCCTGTATAGCTGAGATCGTTGTCCGGATATTCATATGGCAAGCCGCGAAGGTGCCGGTATGAAAATGCTGCGATCGTCGGGACTTTAGCAATGAGACGGAAAATTTGTATCAGGCGTACTTGCGGATCGGAAATATTGCGTGATTCAGGATAGAACGTAGGCAAAGCGGCCACTGTAGAGATAAACATGCTCATCGGATGGGCATCGTAGCGGAATGCCTCGATGAGACTTTTCACATTCTCATGGAGAAATGTATGATACGTTACGTTATGTTCCCATTCGGCGTACTCTTCCTTGGTTGGGAGTTCACCGTTGAGAATGAGATAGGCAGTTTCCAGGTAGTTGGATTGCAAAGCTAGCTGCTCAATAGGGTAGCCACGATACCTGAGAATGCCTTTTGCGCCATCAATATAGGTGATGGTACTTTTGGTTGATGCTGTATTCTTAAACCCTGGGTCATAACTCATCATGCCAAAATCATCATCATTTACTTTAATTTGGCGCAAATCCATCGCATTGATCGTGTCATACTCAATGGGGATATCATAAGTACGCCCTGTGCGGTTGTCAGTAATCGTTAAAGTATTCTCGTTCATTGATTTCTCCTAAATCTAATAGTGGGGTTCAATAGTTAAAGCGCCTTGTTTTACCCACAAAAATTTTTATTTTGCCGTAGATCCTAAAAGGATTTGTCACTTCTTGCTGTTAATTATGCCGTGTTTCTTAAGCGGTCTCCATACTGAGTCTCATAATACTCTTTGAAGGAGCCAGATTTAATTTTGCGCCACCACCATTCATTATTTGCATACCAGCGAGCTGTTTGTCTCACTGCGGCTTCAGGTGTGTGTTGGGGCTGCCAGCCTAACTCTTTCATCTTTCGGATTTCTAGGCTATAACGCCTATCATGACCGGGCCGGTCGGCAACGTGCCGGATCAGGGATTGTGGTTTTCCTAACTCATCCAAGAGGATTTCGACCATGCGCATGTTCTCCATTTCCTCTCCTGTGCCGATATTGTATATCTCGCCAATGAGACCCTGGTGGAGGACTAGGTCGATCGCCTGACAATGGTCGGCTACATGCTGGTATTCACGCATTTGACGGCCGTCTCCGTACACCGGTAATGGAAGATCGTCAATGGCGTTGGTGGCAAATAAAGGAACGACTTTTTCTGGATATTGGTATGGACCGATATTGTTGGAACCACGTGTAATGGTTACCGGTAAACCGTAAGTAATGTGATAGGCATTAACCATTAAGTCGGCGCTTGCCTTGCTGGCCGCGTATGGACTTCGAGGGTCTACCTTATCACTCTCTACACTGGAATAACCCTGTGGAATATGGCCATATACTTCATCAGTTGATATTTGATGATACCGTTCCAGGTTGAATTTTCGGACAGCTTCTAAAAGTGTATAAGTTCCATATACACTGGTTTGAATGAATGCATCGGGATTGAGAATCGAGCGATCGACATGGGTTTCAGCGGCGAAATTGACTATTGTATCGATCCTATACTGCTCGACAGCCCGACCAACCGCGTCTGCGTCACAAATATCGGCACGGACAAAACTATAGCGAGGGTCATCAGATACATCCAGAAGATTGTCTAAATTACCGGCATACGTGAGTTTGTCATAGACGAGAATATTATAATTTGGATACTTGTTTAACAGGTGAATGACAAAATTGGAGCCGATGAACCCAGCCCCACCGGTTACCATGATATTTTTCACGTGAAGACCTCTATTTTTATTATTTTACGCTGATGATGATGGCTGGCGCAATCATATCTCATACTATTGATTTGGTAAACTCATCCTTAAGAAATAATCCCACTAAATAGATTGCGAGTTCTCCTCAACAAAAGCATCTATCATTCGGCGGGCGATACTGACACGTGGAGGCACATTAGGCAAGTCATCCGCTTTGTACCAACCAGCCTCGGCAATTTCATCCTCCTCCAAACGGATTGCGCCGCTTGCATATTCGGCCGTAAATGCAATCATCAATGAGTTGGGAAATGGCCAGGGCTGGCTCCCGAAATAACGGATATCCTTTATCTCGATTCCGACTTCCTCCCGTATTTCCCTCCTGATACATTCCTCCAGAGTTTCACCTGGTTCAACAAAACCGGCTAGAACACTGAAGATCCCCGCAGGATGGCGCTGATTACGAGCCAATAATATCTCCGTTCCCGCTGCCGACGGCCGTTCGATGCGCACAATAACAGCCGGTGAAATGCGCGGATAGGTCGTATGCCCACATTGAGGGCATTTTTTTACCCTTTCATAGGCGACTTGTAACACTTTTGAGCCGCACTGCCCGCAGTATTGATGAGTTTTATCCCATTCTTTTATTTGTACGGCACGTCCCGCAAGGGCTAAGGTATCGTCATCCACTTCACTGAAAAGCTGCCGTAAACCAAGGAAATCCATGCTGGAGGGTGGGACTGTCTCTTCAGTTACCTCTCCGGAATAACAGTGGATTCGTAAACCCTCATCTTCTACATATCCCAAGTACTGGCTGCGTAAAAGGGTCATATTTAACTGGTCGGGGTTGGAGATCAAAGGTACACGAATGACAGATTTATCGCTGTGAACCAGCAAGCGGAATTTATTAAAAATGAACCAATAAGCCTGTTCGTCATTAGTAGTTGGCGCTTTTAAAGCCGGTGTGAATATGCCTTTCATAGATTTGTTGTTTATTCCTAGTAGACTCTTCGCAAAATTTGTTCTTTTAGGGATATGGATTTGGACTCGGGGTGACGGTTGGATTACCGGGATAACCTCCACCAGAATCTTGGGTGGCTGTAGGGGGTAGTGGGGTTTGGGGAGTTGGTGTAAGGTTGCCGCCAGAGCCTAAGGTTGAGGTCGCGCTTGGTGTGGCAGAGGCAAGTGGTGTGGTTCCGCCGCTGCTGGGAGTGCTGGTTGGCAGTGACGTAACCGTTGGTGTGCCAATCAGCGAGCTGTCTGGTGTGGCGGTTGATAGTGCCGTGGTAGGTACGAGTTGATCGATGGTTGCCGTGGCAAGGGGTGCTTCCGTAGACTGCGGAGGTGTTGTGGCTGTGGGAATATTTGTAGCCAATAAATTAGGCAAACCGGGAGCGGCGCCTTCTATTCCAATGAGGCCGGAACTTCCATCTCTTACCAGCGGGTTGGGTTGTAAAATGCGTTGTACCTGAAGATACCAGGCACTTCCTACCGCTGGGCCTTTTCCACAGCCCAGAGGACCCTGGTATAAGCGCCATATTCCCTCAACCACCATATCGGTGCCGTTGGGTAAGATTTGAACGATGCGCTCAAATCCTTTGGCCTCAAGTTGGAGGTCCTCAGACACAAGAGCCCATTGCGGATTAGGGCCTGTAAAGGGGGCACAAGAAGCTGGATCAAGTTTGATAAAGCTGCCGCTCACTTGAATAGGCATGTTAAGGAAGGATAGAGGATCGGCGTTGAGTTCTGAAAAAGTTACGGCAACAGGCGTTAAAGAGTCGGCTTGACTTTGGGGAACGGTAGGATTGGCTAAGACAGGTAAAAGGTTGAAGGAGTTTGTTGCCGGGCGAACGATTGCTAACAGCAAGATGATCCCTACGACGGCCAACAAAACAGCAACACCAAGTATTAATTTGGGGTTTTTCTGGTTTGCACCAGTCTCTGACTGATTTTCCATTAATTTATTTCATCACCCAAAACAACATACCTATTGTACTGACATTTCATTCTTGTGCATGGGAAAGTTGGATTACTGATTGTTTATTGTAGGGGGATCGTTTCACCGAGAATCTGCGCCGGTTCCCGGCGCACGACATCCCACAGCGCGCGCGCCGTGGCCACGACTTCGCGAAATTCATACCAGCGTGATCCTCGATACGGCCGTAAATCCGCCCCTGTCCCTTCCGCATCGATGCCTAACTGCCGGCAGGTGAAAAGAGCTCTGGGTAAGTGGAAAGCTTGAGTGACCAGGATCGCATCTTCAACCAGGAAAATGTTTCGTGCCCGGTAACATGTATCATAGGTGCGCAATCCGGCATAATCAGGTTGGATATCAGCGGCCGGGACGCCATTGTTAATTGCATAATTCATCATTGCTCCCGGCTCGTTGTAATGATCTTCGCGGTTGTCTCCACTGACCAAAAGTTTATCCACTTTCCCGCTCTTATAGAGATCGATTGCCGTATCCATCCGATCGCGCAGTACGGCGCTTAGACGCCCGTCAGAATAAACCGCCGCGCCGAAAACAATGGCCACGTGAGAGGGTTCAACTGACTCAACCGTGTATATGTGAGAACCATAATAAATTCGAACCACCTGGCGCCAGGTCCACGGGAGAAGAAACAAAATAATAATAAGGATGAGCAAGAACAAAGACCCCGCCTTAAACAAGCGTATGATCATGCTGTTTCCAACTTTCGAATTGGGAATAGCGGCTTGATTTTCCATTACTTTCTGCTTCATGGTTTTAATAAAAGGCATTAAGACAGGCTCTTACTTCAGCATCTATATGAGATTCTTGAATTCAACACTTCAACCTGAATCATAGGTTCAGTCACCTTACATTCATAACCCACACACAATTTGCTAAGGGAAATCGCAGTAGTTTGATCGAGATTGGTCCATTTTTTATATCTATATCCGTACTCATATAGCGATTGAAATTGAACCAATCTAATGACAAGATTGACCTAATAATATTTCAAGAGATATTGAAGGTAGCGACTTGGGTTAATTTATTCGTTTTGATCGACCGCTGAGTAAATATTGACGGTCTTAAGTCAAATCTCTGGCTTGGCTTATCCAGGATTCGGTATCGGCCGACTTGCCCGCCGCCTTTGTCAAGGTGCGCAGCTCTTCAGGCGTTTTGTCTAAAAGTGCCTGGTAAGTCGTCACTCCTGCATCTTTTAAGCGTTTCGCGTAAGTAGGACCGATCCCATTAATTTTCGTCAGATCATCTGTTCCTGCCGGGACCGCGGGCTCTTTAACCTTGGACAAGATCACTTCAGAACTTGTTCGGCTGTCCTCTTTAGCAGAATCAGTATTCTTCACATTTTTAATTTGCTCGCCTGCCCATTCTTTTCCCTCCCTAAAGTAAGAAACAGACTTTTTCACCGCAACGATTGAAAATCCTAAGCCAATGTAAAATAGCTTCTTAAGCATGATAATCAAATCCGCCTTTCGGATGCAAGAATGAGGCTTCCGCTAATATAAACTGCAATGACGCACTGCATTATAGCAAATCTGTTTCCTATCTTCAATTTGGATGGGTAAAACTTCGTGTAGTTCATTGAAATATACCTCTCGAGGATTTCGTAAAAGCCTTCATCAGATTGTATAATGCCTGTGGGCTGATAATGCATTTTCAATTCTGATGCTGTGATTTAGAAGCTTCAAACTGGAGGATGGAAGATGGTAAGTGATAGGCAACCCCGAATTTTAATTGCAAAACCTGGCTTAGATGGTCATGACCGTGGCGCGAAGGTTATTGCTCGCGCCCTCCGTGATGCCGGAATGGAGGTTATTTACACCGGTTTGCGACAAACCCCGGAAATGATTGTAAATGCCGCATTGCAAGAGGATGTGGATGCCATCGGCTTAAGCATATTATCCGGTGCGCACAGGACGTTGCTTCCGCGGATCATGACCCTCCTCGATGAAAATGATATGTCAGATGTTCCCGTTTTTGTGGGGGGCATCATTCCCAAAGAAGATATTCCATTTGTAGAGTCGTTAGGAATAACGGCCGTTTTTGGTCCAGGATCGAGCCTCACTGAAATAACGGAAATTTTTCAGGAGAAGTTAGCGCGTGAATGACTACCTTGAAAAAGTTCGTCAAGGCAGTACCCGGGTTATCGCGCGTATGATTACGGCCGTTGAAAATGATGAAAATGCGGCTCATGATGTGACCTCCGCGCTGTATGCCCATACGGGGACGGCGCATATCATCGGTGTCACAGGACCTCCTGGTTGTGGTAAAAGCACCTTGGTTAATGAACTGGCCAAAAGATTCAATGACAAAGGAAAAACGGTCGCTATCGTCGCTGTTGATCCAAGCAGCCCCTTTACCGGTGGGGCTTTATTAGGTGATCGGGTACGCATGTCGGATATCGCCGGCCGTGAAGGAGTTTATATTCGCAGCATGGCTTCCCGCGGAACCCTTGGTGGGTTAGCTCATGCAACATCGAGCGCGATTAAAATCCTGGATGCTTCCGGATATGAAATCATCCTTGTAGAAACTGTTGGCGCGGGGCAGGTGGAAGTCGATATTGCCTCCGTCGCCCATACGATTGTTGTCGTCGAAGCACCAGGTAGTGGGGATGAAGTCCAATCGATAAAGGCTGGGATATTAGAAATTGCGGATATTCTCGTCGTTAATAAGGTGGATCGTCCTTCTTCTTTACAGACTGTTCGCGTCTTAGAGATGATGTTGCAAATTGGCCGGCAGCCGGTGTCAGGCCATCATACACCGCTTAGTGGTGCCGGTTCATTACAAATTGAAGAGGATGTAAAATCTTTTGAAGAATGGCAGATACCGGTTTTGCAGACAATCGCTGTTGAGGGTGAAGGTGTTGTGGATCTGGTTAACAAGCTTATTGAACACCACGAATACCTGGTTGAAACGGGAGAATTATTTCAAAGAGAATTGCAGCGGAGCAGATTGGAGATTGAGCGATTATTGCAGAACCAGATCATCAAGCGCTCGCGACAATCAATATTGGCCGAGCAGCGGGATAACTTTGTAACGGCTGTAGCCAGGCGGGAGATGGATCCATACACAGCAGCTGAACAATTGTTTGAGATGGCTAACAACCATGTGTCTTGATCCAAACTGTTGAAGGTTTGTGAACTAGGAGGAGTCGAGCATTATGTATAACGATATTCAGCTTTTTGCCGGATCTGGATGCCCTGAGTTGGCACAAAAAATTGCCGATTATGTCAATGTTCCCTTAAGTGGTTGGGATATCTTGCAGTTTCCAAACAAAAATATATTCGTTCGTTTGCATGGCAGCGTTCGTGGTCAGGATGTTTATCTTATTCAAACCCATGCCCAACCACTGCATAGAAATATCATGGAGATGTTAATCGCTATAGATTGCCTGAAACGCGATTCGGCCGGACGGGTAACCGTCGTCATCCCCTATCTGGCCTACTCGCAAAGTGACAAGAAGGATCAGCCGCGCGTGCCGATTTCTGCACGACTGCTGGCGGATATGATTGAAGCTGCAGGAGCGGATCGCTGGATGACTATCGATCTCCATAGTTCCCAAATCCAAGGTTTTTACAAAATCCCCGGTGATTCGCTCACCGCTTTCCACATTCTAGTCAGTTACTTTCTGAAAAAAGAATTAGATGGTGTTGTAGTTACCCCTGATCTTGGATTCGCGAAGCGGGGTAGAAATTTTGCCGAAGCCGTGAATTTACCTCTGGCCTTTGTTGAGAAAAGACGTGTGGGTAACAAAAACAAGCGTATGGCTTTAACTTTAATCGGTCAGGTTTCCGGTAAGGATGTTATTATTGTTGATGATATGGTGGATACTGCCGGGTCCATGCAGGAGGCAATTAAACTTGTCAAAGATGAAGGGGCCAAGGATGTCTATTTATCTTTTGCGCATCCCGTTCTATCTGATCCGGCGACAGAGCGATTGTCTGGCTTACCGATCAAGGAAATTGTGACCACGGATACTTTACCGATTCCGCCGGGAAAGATGCTTCCGAATATGAAAATCTTGTCTGTAGCCAAAATGTTGGGTGAAGTCATATTGCGGTCACATGAAGGTCGCAGCGTTGGAGAACTCTTTAACGAATAAACAAAATTGCGACATTATTGGAAAATTGGTGTTAATACTTGTCTAAGACTAACCTGATACACTATTAGCTTATGTTCAAAAAATTAGTTTCAAAAATTGTCGGAGATCCGAACAAAAAAATCATTCATGATTTAAAACCTCTGGTGGATGAAATCGGGGCGTTTGAATCTGAATTACAGTCCCAAACTGATGAAGAGCTTCGCGAACGCTCATTGACTTTGCGCCGGCGCTATGAAAATGGCGAAACGCTTGATGACTTAATGGCCGAGGCTTTTGCCCTCGTTCGTGAAGCCTCGGTAAGGACCATTGGCTTGCGCCATTACGATGTTCAGTTGATGGGTGGGGCTCTTCTCCATCGCGGAGAGGTCGTGGAAATGCGCACCGGTGAAGGTAAAACGCTGGTCGCTACTTTGCCGCTATATCTGAATGCTTTGACCGGTAAAGGTGTCCACCTGGTCACTGTTAATGAATATTTGGCACGGCGAGATGGTGGGTGGATGGGTAATATTTTCCATCTACTCGGAATGAGTGTCTCTTGTATTGGCCCACTGCAGTTCTCAGCCATTTTTGATCCTGACTATATTAATCCCGGTGCTGAACTTGAAGACGAGCGGCTGGTTCATTGGCAGCCAAGTTCGCGGCAGGAAGCATACGAGGCTGATATCACCTACGGGATCAGCAGCGAGTTTGGTTTCGATTACTTGCGCGATAACATGGCTATCTCTCCGAATAATCTTGTGCAGGGCGATCTACACTATGCGATCATCGATGAGGTCGATAATGTCTTGATCGATGAAGCCCGGACGCCGCTCATTATTTCCGGACCCGCATCGCAATCAGGTAAAGATTACACCCGCTTTGCCGGCTACGTACGTAATTTGCGTGAAAATACGGCCGATGAGGAAGAAGAACCCAACGGTCATTATGACATTGATGAGAAAAGCCGCACGATAAGTCTCACCGATATAGGTATCGCTGAGATCGAAAAGCGGATCGAAGAAATCAACGAGGATGCCGGTGAAAGTCTCTATGATCCTCGTTTTTATCACCTGACGTACTATCTCGACAACGCTTTACGAGCCCAATACCTCTTCAAGAAAGATATCCAATACGTCGTTCAGGATGGTCAGGTCGTTATTGTCGATGACTTTACCGGCCGTCTGATGCCGGGGCGCCGCTACTCCGATGGTCTCCACGAGGCCATCGAAGCAAAAGAAGGCGTAGAGATTAAGCGTGAGACGATAACGGTAGCCACGATTACACTGCAAAATTACTTCAGGCTTTATGATAAATTGGCCGGAATGACCGGTACCGCGCTAACAGACGCCGAGGAATTTGATGAAATATATAGCCTTGGTGTGACACCTTTACCGACTAACGTAGAGTTTATTGTTGAATCTGGCGAACTCGGTCTTATAACTGACCAAATAAAAGTGGAAAATGTAGACGCAGTTCGCTATCTCGATCCAGGGTCAGGAGAACCGGTATACTTTAAGAGGATTGACTTCAAGGATCAAATTTATGCCAACTCCGATGCGAAGGACCAGGCGATTATCGCCGAAATTAAGCGCATCCATAAATTAGATAGACCCGTTTTGGTTGGTACAACTTCGGTTGAACATTCTGAAAGAATTCATCGCATGCTCGATAGGGACAAAATCCCCAATTCAGTGCTCAATGCCAAGATGCACCAATCTGAGGCGCTGGTTGTGGCGCAAGCAGGACAAAAAGGCGCCGTTACAATATCAACAAACATGGCCGGACGTGGAACGGATATCTTGCTCGGCGGTAATCCGGAAGGTCTTTCCGCGGATATGGTATCGACTAAGTTATTCGACCAGCGTCTGTTCACCCAGTTGGCGCAGCAGTTGCTGGATGAAGGGCCGGAAAAAGCGAAGGAGTTTGCTGCTAGAAATAATAAATTGAGTGCCGAGCTTGTCAATTGGTTGGCAAAGGAAAATCAAGCGATCCAAACAGCCCTTCCTGAAGTTGAGGAAGTCGGCATTGTCCGTTACGTCACCCGCAAGTTGTATAAAGGCTTTGACCTTGATTACAGTCTCGCCGAGCAGGTTGTTACTAAAGCACAGATTGGTGATTACAATGGCGCTCGTGAACAGCTTAGCGATTTAGGCGTAGATATCGCTTTTGCTGATGAAGCAATTCATGAGCTTGATGTTTTGCGCAATTACGCGACTGTCCTTAATCAGAGGCAGGCGACGCCGGAGCAAAAAAACCACGCGCTTGGTGAAATAATAGGAAAAATGCTCTTCGAGCGGCACTATAATGCACGAGCTGCTTTAATTCGAGCGGTTTTATCAGGCGATGATGTGTTGGCGGTTCAAATTATTGAAGAGACTCCTGGCCTTTCCGTTGAAATGATCGAGCATATAAAGCAGATCAAATCAGAAACCGAGACTTCACGGAAGGATATCTGGGAAGCTGGTGGTTTACATGTCGTTGGATCCGAGCGGCACGAATCACGTCGCATTGATAATCAGTTGCGTGGCCGCGCCGCCCGCCAGGGCGACCCGGGATCAAGTCGTTTCTTCCTATCTCTTGAAGATGATTTGATGCGCAGATTTGGCGGCGAGCGCTTGAAGAGTTTCATGAGCCGTACCAGTATTCCCGAAGACATGCCGATTGAGAACAGCATGTTGGATCGCATTATCGAGAGCTCGCAAGAGCGAATAGAAGGTTACAATTTCGATATTCGCAAAAACGTTGTTGAATACGACGACGTGATGAGTAAACAACGTCAGGCGATATACGGAGATAGGCGCAAGATTCTGACAGGTCAGGAAGTCGATCTGGACGCTAGAATTTCCGAAGCGTTCGATCTGGCCATTGATGATTTAGTCAATCATTACGTCATCGATTATCCGGGCTTTATGCGCTCGGAAATTGAACGCATCATTTCCGACTTCAGCACGGAAGCAACCAATACCATTAATCTGACCGGAATTATCCGTTCCTTGCGAGGATACTTACCACGGATTGTTACTATCGATCGCGCTGAGCTCGAAGATATTTCCCCGGAAAGATTGGCAGACCGCCTCATGGTCCTGGCCTATGAGAATGAAGAGCGGGGAGACAATCTCTACCAGCTCTTGCAGGCTATGGGGCGCTTCTTGCCAATTTTGCCGACAATCCCTAATTTAAGCGGGTTAGCCAAGATGCGTTCAAACCAGCTGCAAACGCGCGACCGCTTGAAGAAGGAATACATAGCGCTGGTAGATAACCTCTATAATGAATTCCTTGCCCAACAGATTCCTGAAGAGGAACGAGAGGAAATTTGGGGCCGGGCTGAGAGTGAAATTTATGGGGCTTTTAATGATTTCCGTACAGATAATTTAACTGTACTAACGGCCGATACCAGGCAGGATGCGTTCCGCCGCCGGGTAGAAAAAGCGCTGCGAAATCTCTTGTTAGAAAGCCTCTCCGCACTCGATGGCGAACAATTAATAACCGCACTTGGCGATTACGTTACCATCCAGCAAGAAAAGTGGAAGGAACGAATCGGCCCCGACGAATACAATAATTTTCAACGTCAACTGCTGTTGTCGGCAATTGATAATGAATGGCGTGACTACCTGACGGCTATGGATGATTTACGCCGTGAGATTGGGTTGGCGGCATTAGGCCAAAGCGATCCCAAGGTGGAGTACAAGAAACGTTCGTACGCTATGTTCACTAACATGCGCGAAAACATCCAGAGAGATATTGCAGACCGCTTTTTCCGGCAGGTGGCGAATCATATGGCTTTTGTTGAGCGGCAGCAGGCGGAAGTCAACTACAAACTACAGGCTCAGAGTGCTGGTTATCGGGTCGTTTCTCATGGGTCTGGCAAAGGCGCAGGTGTGGAACGTGTCACAGAGAAAGTCGGCCGTAACGATCCCTGTCCTTGTGGGAGCGGCAAGAAATATAAACACTGCCACGGCCGTATTGCGAATACATCGGGCGGGAATGGTGCGACATCTCAAGCCAAGTCTCAGAAAAAGAAAAAGCGCCGCCGGCGCTAAAGGTTAAAATGGACTGACCGGAGACATCAACTCTAAATTGATGGCTCCGGTTTTTTTATTTCTGGCAGTTCTCACAATAGTGAGTACTTCTTCCTCCCAGAATGATCCGTTGAATAGGTTCCCCACATCTAAAGCAAGGTTCACCGGTGCGGCGAAAGACCTTGACATCTTCCTGCATACTGCCTTTTTCACCATCAGGCTTTAAATAAGTACTGATTGTTGCCCCCTCGCGCCGGATACCTAATTGTAAAACGTACTGTATCCCTTCGTGGAGTTTCTTGATCTCAAGCGCATCTAAGGTGTCAGTCTTACGACCGGGTTTCAATCCGGCATAGAACAGCGCCTCGTCAGCATAGATATTGCCGATACCGGCGATCATGGTCTGATCGAGTAAGAAAGGTTTAAGCAGCCGGCTTTTTCCGTCCAGAATATCGGCTAACGTCTCAACTGTGAATCCTTTGTCCAGCGGTTCCGGCCCAAGTTTGCCCACAACATCTTTGTGATTGCTGACCAGGTAAACGCGTCCAAATTTCCGCGTATCTCGAAACCGGAGTTCTTGCCCATTGGCAAGTTCAAATATGGTGTGGGTATGCTTATCCGCGGGTGTTTGCGCGGGTATGACGGCTAAGTGACCGGACATACGCAGATGGATGATAAGGGTCTCTTCATTATCCAGGGGAAATATGAGGAACTTACCACGTCTGGAGACATCCATGATCGTGCGGCCACGAACTCGATCGATAAACTCGGCAAGCACCGGACGATCGATATGGCGGGGCCATGTGTTTCTGACACCTGTAATTTTAAGGCCGATTAGATTCGGCCGTAAGGATCGAGCAACCGTTTCAACTTCAGGAAGTTCGGGCATTGAGTACGTGACCTAAATCATGAATTTGCCGCTGCGATAGAACAGCTGATCATCGAAAAATATCTCGCCGCCATCCCGCATATCGCAAATCATGTCCCAATGAATCGCCGACTCATTCTTGCTTCCTGTTTCAGGATAGCCATTACCCAAGGCCATGTGGATCGTTCCGGCGATTTTTTCATCATAAAGAATCGATTTAGTAAATTGTTGAATCTGTTCATTGGTTCCCACGGCAAATTCACCCAGGTACCTTGCGCCCGGATCAAGTCCTAACATTTGCAGGAGAAAAGGTTCATTTTTTTCGGCCGATGCTTCGATTACTTTCCCATCCTGGAAAACAAGCTTTATACCGTTTACTTCTCGGCCGGAAACAATTGCCGGGTAACTAAAATTAACCCAGCCATTAACCGATTCCTCCACGGGGCCGGTAAATATTTCGCCTGAGGGCATATTCTTTTTACCGTCTGAATTGATAAAGGTGCGATCCTTGACTGATAACTGCATATCAATATTTGGCCCTTTAACAACAACCTTGTCTTTGCCAACCAGCCAGTCGACAAGCCTCTGCTGCTGCGCACTGACCGCCTGCCATGCACTAACGGGGTCCGCTGTATCCGCATAACAGGCGCTGTAAACAAAATCCTCAAAGTCGCTTAACGACATATCCGCATCCTGGGCATGTGCAGCGGTTGGATACAGTGTTGTTACCCATTTGAATGATCCTTCGGCCGTGCGCTTCATATAAAGATTCATCAACTCCCGAGTGGCCGATTGAACAATGCTTTGCCGTTTCGGATCGACACCGGAAAGAGTGCGCGTATTGGATGCTCCGCGGATGCTTATCAAGGAATCATATTTCTCATAAATGAGTTTCATGGGTACCGGCACATATTGAAGTTGATCCACATTCGCGTCGCGGAGGAATATTTCTTCTAAAGCCTCATCCTGCAAAATTACCAGGGGTAGACCACCGGCATGAAGAACCTCACGATATGTTTCTGTAACGAGAGGCAGTGCCGGGACAGATCCTCTAATCAACACTGTTTCGCCGGGCTGCACGCGAACACTATAATTAACCAATGTTTTTGCCAGATTACTTACTCGTGGATCTTTCATAATATTCTCCGTAAACTACTTTGTACCTTCCCTTTGTCCGGGTCTGTAATTATATCCTTAATCAACCGTTTGACCTGGTAATTACGATTGGCATACAATCGATATTATCATGTATCCTGAGGATCGCGTTCTCGTTGCCTACCTTCCTGAGCCAAAAGATTTTGAGCGAATTAAGGTTGACAGTTGGTACCGTATCCCGGTGAAATATGCGCCTAAGGGGCTTTATGCGGAATACATCGCCTTCTATTTCGGCAGCAAATTTGGCGACCGGAAGTGGGCCATTCATTATTACGCACGCAATCTGGGACATGAACTGACCACGCGGCGAGCGCTCATCCCCGAACAGCCGGATCACGAACGAACCGACGATCTCTATTACAAAGTCCAGCTGGGGCCATTGATATTGCGCTCGGAACCCATTATTAGTTTGCGCTGGCGGCGTGTAACTTTTATTCATACAACCTGGGATCGCTTTCAAGATGCTGCTGAAATCAATGATTTGCTCATAGAAGGCGATGCCTATGTAGATCGCATCTATGCCACCTTAAAAGAAAGCGAGGAAAAGGCAGAGAGAGATTATCTCATAAAAGATTCCGATTCCGATGACTGAGGTGATTGAGCAAACGGCAACCCTAATATACAACCCGCTGGCCGGTCCTGCAGACCTGGCCGGAACGATGAGGCGTGTTGCCGATCTTTGGCGTTTGATTGGTTGGGAGGTTGATGTTAAGCCGACAAAGGCCGCTGGGCATGCGACGCGGCTCGCATCCGAAGCTGTTGAGGGTGGCCGCCAACTCGTACTGGCAGCGGGTGGCGACGGTACTCTGGGAGAAGTGGTCAACGGTCTCGCCGGTTCGCAGACGATCATGGGCATCCTTCCGGCCGGTACGGCCAACTCTTTTGCTCGCGAATTAAGACTTCCTCTGCCGGGTTTATTACACGAGAATAATTTATTATTGGCCAGCGATGCCTTAATGGACGGCCGTGTGCAGACGATAGATTTGGGGCTGACTACCCAGCAGGAAGGGGCAAAGGAGAAATATTGGATCTTATGGACCGGAACCGGCGCTGATTCATTTATGGTGAATGAAATGGAGCCTCGTCCGAAATGGTCAAAAAGAATTGGCTGGCCGAGCTATATCTTTCAAGGTCTCCCATCTTTGTCGCGATTTTCCCACATTCATGCCTGGGTGGAAGTTGATGGTCACAAGTTCGAGGATGATTACATTCTTGTTTTAATCAGTAACTGCCAGCGTTATGCCGGTGGTTTTGTAACCTTGAGTCCTGACTCTAAAGTAGATGACGGCTTATTGGAAGTATGGTTATTTGGTGGTCGCGGATTGGTGAGTATGTCCCGTCACGCTGTGAGAGCGTTACAAGGAAAGGCTTCCAAGGAACCGGACGCGATGTTGCTGAAAGGAGCTAAGATTTCGATCCGCACTGAGCCGGTTATGGCCGTGCAAACGGACGGGGATCCGGCGGGTGATACACCTCTAAATTGTTCAATTAAGTCGGGTGCTCTGCAACTGCTGACGCCGGAATCCGCACCTGCTTCTTTGTTCACTGATAGGGGACCAAAGCTGCTAAAAAGAGATAGTACGTAGAGTACCGGTGATGGCTTTTCCCGGTTGTGGCTGCTGTTTGATCTTGCAATCTCCTTAATATTACGTAAACTTACTTCTAAATGGACAGGATAGATTTTCGTTCCGATACTGTTACCTGGCCAACACCCGCCATGCGTGAGGCAATGGCTTCCGCTACGGTCGGCGATGATGTCTATGGCGAAGATCCTACCATAGGCGAACTAGAGGCAGTTGCCGCCCAAAAGACTGGAAAAGAAGCAGCCTTATTCGTGGCCAGTGGAACCATGGGCAACCTTGTCAGCATTTTGACCCATGCGACGCGTGGGGAAGAGGTGATCGTTGGCCGCGATTCTCACGTCATGTTATGGGAAGCGGGCAGCATTTCCGCCCTGGGTGGTATGGTACCAAACACACTGCCTACGGACCAATACGGCCGTATGTCCCTGCAAGCCGTAGAAGATGCAATCCGTCCAGATAACGATCACCTGCCCAAAACACGTCTTATTCACGTGGAAAACAGTTATGGATCGAAATACGGCTATCCCATATCCCCGGATTATTTTGCCGGTATTCAAGACATTGCCGGCCGGCATGATTTAAAAGTGCATCTTGATGGGGCGCGCGTCTTTAATGCCGCTGTCGCCCAGAATATCGATGTTCGGGAGATTACCCAATACGCCGATTCTCTGACCTTCTGTTTAAGCAAGGGGCTTTGCGCCCCGGTCGGCTCTGTGATTTGCGGATCAACAGAATTTATCAAAGGAGCCCGGCGTATTCGAAAAGCTGTAGGCGGCGGAATGCGCCAGGCCGGGATACTTGCCGCTGCCGGTCTGGTAGCTCTCGAGCAAATGGTGGATCGGCTTGACATTGATCATCGAAACGCCTGCATATTAGCGGAAGGATTGGCGGTCATTCCCGGCATAGAATTTGATTTCGATAGAGTCAGGACGAATATGGTCTTTTTTAACCTGACTGAGGATGTCCCTTACCAGGCTTCTGATATTGCCGGCAAGATGCGCGAGGAAGCGAATATATGGGTAGGGACTACGGGACCACGAAGCTTTCGCGCGGTAACCCATTATTGGATTGAAGAAGCGGATATAGAACTATTCCTGGACGTACTGAGTAGTATAATAGGTAACTAGACAGGAGTTTCAGCGATTATGACCAGTCTGATTGGCCAAACAATAAATGATCGCTACCGGCTCGACGCCTTACTTGGCGACGGGGGTATGGGGACTGTCTATCGCGCATTTGATCGCAACCTCGACCGGCAGGTGGCAATAAAGCTCATGCACGATCATTTCGCGCGCCAGCCGGAATTTCGCAAACGTCTGATCCAGGAAGCCCAAACCGCAGCTAAACTCGATCACCCTTCCATCGTTAAGATCTATGACTTCGGCGAGTCAGACCTGGGTATGTTCATCACCATGGAGTATCTGGATGGCGGTAGTCTCCGCGAGCATTTGCAGCGCTTACAGATAGCGGGCAAGTTCTTGCCATTTTCGCAGAGCATGCAAATTGGCATCCAAATATCCGAAGCCCTCGATTATGCTCATCGACGAGGCGTGATTCACCGTGATGTCAAGCCTGGGAACATCATTTTAAAACGATTGAGCCATCCGGATGAACCGGGAGAACAACCCTTCCGTGCCGTGCTTACCGACTTTGGTCTGGTGAAACTGCAAGAAGGGATCCCCATGACACAGAGTGGGGCGACGGTAGGAACTCCCGCCTATATGTCCCCCGAACAGTGTGAAGGGTTGGAGCTCGACGGCCGTTCTGATCTATATTCCCTGGGCATCGTCCTCTATGAACTGGTGACGAATCGTTTACCATTTCAATTCCAGTCCCTGGCTGATGCTATTTCCACCCATCGACGAGGGACAAGACCGGCGCCTCCCAGCCAATATCGTGCTGATGCCCCCCCTCTGATCGACGGTTTATTGGCTAAGGCGCTCGCGAAATCGCCGGATGATCGCTTTTCAAGCGGCTTTGAAATGGCCTCGGCGCTGCGCAGCACCAAACTATCACTCGAGGGGACACCTACGCGGATCATGACCCGGCAGGAACTCAATATTCTTGACCGGGTTGAGGATCCGCCTGAAGGATATGAGCTGGAGATAGATGCTGAGGGTCTTGAACCGACCACCATGGCGCTGAATAATTCAGTCGTGACTATAGGTCGAAATTCAGACAATGACGTGGTTCTCCCGGCTGATGGTGTCTCGCGCCATCACGCCCGTTTACAGGCTACATCACTTGGATGGGAGGTTCTCGATCTTGGAGGACCTAATGGGACCTGGCTTGATGATCACCGGATACGGCCGCAAGAACCAACGCCTTTTCTGCCCGGAGCCAACCTCAAAATTGGACCTTACGAACTGCAGCTCTTAGCGCCTGACATATCCTCGTCGGCGATGGTTGCTGCAGCTGCCGCTGGTCTGGCAGCAGCCACCGGAGTAACAGTCCCAGGGGCGACAACGAGATTATCCGATAGTCAAAACGCAGCGCCACTGGCGATTTTCCCACTTCAAGAAACGATCGAGGTCGATCCTGGCAAGGAGGCGGAAATCAAAGTTGAGGTGGTTAACCGCAGCAGTGTGGAAGATCGCGTCAATTTGCGGGTACGGGGAATTCCAAGTTCCTGGATAACGACGGCGCCAAGTTTTACTACAGTCGCTCCTGGCGGAACGGTTGATATGACAATTGGGATTTTGCCGCCACGCAAGGAAGACACGCCTACCGGGCGCCAGCGACTCTTACTTGAGGTTCTTTCTCAGCGTTACCCTGATTTACAGACCAGCGCTTCTATGAACCTCAATATCAATCCAATATTCACCTTTGCTGCTACTCTGGAACCGCAAGAAATACGCCTGCCTGGAACTGTCACCATAGCCGTTCGTAACACAGGCAGCGTGGCCGGTGAATTTAGCGTGATAGCGAACGACCCAAAGCATGTTCTTGAATTTTCTGGGGAAAAAGGACGCATATCTATTGAGCCAGGTCAGATTGAATCTGTGAACCTGGAGATTAAGTCAAAAGAATCGAGTTTTTTTGATAGTGATGATGTATACCCATATGAGGTCAATGTTGTATCGAGAACCGGCGGGCGCCAGCAGTTATCAGCCGAGGCTATTGCTGGAGGTGCCTTACCTCCATGGCTTATGTATGCGCTAATATTTTTGACATTGGTTTGTTGTGGCGCGTTACTCCTCGCTGTGGCTTTCAATCGCGATCGCCTCTTCGGCCAGAGAGCCACAGCGACTTTGCCCTTCGCTGGATTGGCGGCTACTCAGACTTCCGCTGCGTTAACCCAAACGGCCGTCAGCGGGACGGGAACTGTGACCCCTACCATCGACATGACAGCGACGATTCAAACTGCGACCGCCCAGGCGGGCGAAACAGCGACAGCTAATCCTCAGGCTGACAGCGATAGTGATGGTTTGAGCAACGCCCAGGAAGGGTTTATCGGAACCGATCCCTTCAATCCGGATTCAGATGGCGATGGCCTTAACGATGGACAAGAAGTGCTTACTTACGGCACGGACCCATTAAATGTCGACACAGATCGCGATACCTTCACGGATGGACAGGAAGTATTGGTCTTGAATTCCGATCCCCTCGATCCCAACGACCCGGTGAGCACGATGCCGACGCAAGTCCCACCCATGCCGCCAATTATTACGCTCACAAGGCCAAGGCCGCCAATGCCGACGCCCACCTGGCCGCTAATCCCTTCACCGACCTGGCCGCCGCTGATAACGGTTACAAGTTCGCCGACGATCATTAGCTCGCCAACGCTGCTGCCGACCGTCCCTACCGTGGGCCCGACAGGAACACCGACGCCATCTCAAACTCCAACTACTACGGCAACGGTAACGCCAACCGAAACGGCGACCCTTCCACCTGTTCCGACTATAGAGCCGACGGCAACGGATAGCGGGACTACCCCGGCACCTTCTATTGCCTGTGCTTCTGTTCCTCCGACGATAGATGGTAATTTCCAACCGGGTGATTGGCCTTCCTCGCCTGTGGCGCAGTTTTCCCCATCCTCAAACCCGGCGCAAAATGTGCAGATGTATCTGATGAGGGATGGCAGAAACTATTATTTGGCCTATCTGATTAATGATCCAACCGAAGACCGCGGCGATAGTTTGCGCATTGGTTTTGACAATGATGCCAGTGGCTACGATAGTGATACCTTATCGTACGATCCGGATAGTGTCGACCGTTTTTTTATCGTCAATCGTGATGGATCCAGCGAGGCCTGGGCCGGTATAGGCAGCAACACGGATGGTCGATTATGGGACTCGTCCGCTACGGGTATCGACTGGGACCACGCGGTTGGTGGATCGATCACCCAGTGGGTTGTTGAAATGCAAGTGCCGGCTTCAGAACTCAACCTTGAACAACTTTTTGGCATGATGTCTCAGGTGCAATCAACATCCGGACTTGCCACCTGGGCCGGCATTTCTTATGCCAATGATCCCAGTACATGGCAGCCGATATCCAATACGAACTGTCGCTAGCCACTATTTTCCATTTGTTTAGAAAAAACGTGTTTGTTAATATGTTCAGGGTATGAAACGATTACCACGTTCTTTTTACGGGCGTCCGGCAAGGCTGGTAGCCAAGGATCTATTGGGTAAACGATTGGTTAGCATGGTTGATGGCCGGCGTGTTGGCGGTGATATCGTTGAAACCGAGGCTTATTGTGACACGGAAGAGCGAGACCTAGCCTGTCATGGCGATCGGGCGAATGAAGGGCGGCCTACTCTGCGAACGGCCGTTATGTTTGGCCCGCCTGGGTTTTCCTATGTCTATTTCACCTACGGGATGCACTGGATGTTCAATATCGTGACAGGTGATCCGGGATATGCCAATGCTGTTTTAATTCGCGCCCTTGAGCCTATGGAAGGTCTGGAGACGATGCGCGCGTTTCGCGCCCGTCCGGATCTGGAACTCACCAATGGACCGGCCAAATTAGCCCAGGCCTTAACGATTGATCAGGCTCATAATGGCCTTGATCTTTGCGAGCCTGAAAGCTCAATCTGGATTGAAGATGGTCTTGTGATAGAAGAGGATAAAATTAGAACAGGGCCGCGCATCGGCCTGGGAAAAACACCTGAACCCTGGCTTTCGATTCCCTGGCGTTATTGGATCGACGGGAATCCATACGTCTCTCGCTAATCTATTAGGATATGCGCGCATGATTCTTACTTTTATCATCCTTATCCTGACTATAATTCTTTTTGTTTGGGGCCGCCTGCCATCGGACCTGGTTGCTCTCATGGCGCTCCTGGCTTTGTTTCTCGGTGGGACATTAACTGCAGAGCAGGCTTTATCCGGCTTTAGTAATTCTACCGTGATCATGATCGCTGCCCTCTTCGTCGTGGGTGAGGGTCTATCGCGCACTGGTGTCACGGCATGGGTCGGCCAAGAAGTTTTGCATCTGGCAGGGAACAGCATGCTCCGTTTGCTTGTGATGTTGATGCTGGGCACAGCCCTCCTATCAGCCTTCATTAGCAATACAGGAACTGTGGCCACATTATTGCCCGCGGTTGTAGCCGCGTCATGGCGGGTGGGCAGCGTGCCCTCGGTTTTTTTGATTCCCCTGGCTTTCGCGGCCAATACGGGAGGCTTGTTAACCCTGACCGGTACGCCACCCAATATCGTGGTGGCTGGTGCCTTGAGTGGGGCGGGCTACGAACCTTTTTCCTATTTTGAATATAGCTATATCGGGCTACCGCTGTTGTTCGCCGCGGTAGTTTATATGGTTTTTTACGGCCGTAGAGTGCTGCCCAAAAAAAGTGCCGATGATCGCCCGGAGGAATTGGTTGAGGCGGTTAATGAATTAGCGGAGACTTTTTCCTTAATTGAAAACCTGTATCGATTACGTGTTCGTTATGGCTCACCTCTGATTGGTCAAACCCTGAAAGAGGCTGCACTAGGACATGATTATGGTGTGACCGTTTTGGCAATTGAAAATAACCCTCTCGAAGACTCTACGGGCAGCGCACCTGGTGACAGCTTTGTCAAACCGATCCAGACGTTGCTTCAAGAGCCTCATCATCACCAGCAGCCCGGCCCGGATACGCTGATAAAGGCCCAGAACGTTCTCCTTGTTAAGGGCAGCGGTAAAGCTGTTTACCAATTGATGGTTGATTTTAATCTTGGCGTTCTGCCGGTTGAAGATGATCCGGAAGGGAAGTTGGGAAAAAAATTATCAGAAACACTCCTTTCGGCCGAAACGGGCGTGGCTGAGATCTTATTGACCCCACGATCAGCTTATATTGGCCGTAAGATCGTGGAAAGCGACTTCGGCGAAAAATTTCGTGTACAGGTGATAAGCATAAGGCGCGGCGATAAGCTTGTTAGCCGGAAGGAAACAAAATTACAATTTGGCGACGCCCTTCTGGTGCGCGGGTCATGGGAAGCTATTGAAACACTGCGTAACGAAAGGCGAAATTTTGTCGTTGTGGGCAGCCCGGAAGCTATATCACGCCAGGTTATTGAGCTTACCCCCCAATCTATCATTGCTGTATTGGCCATGTTGGGCATGATCTTGTTGATGATGACGAACTTCGTACCGGCCGTTTTTGCCGCCCTTATTGCCGCGGTGGTGATGGTTTTGGGTGGATGTTTGACCATGCGCCACGCTTACCAGGCTATTAGCTGGCAGAGTGTTGTCTTGATTGCGGCCATGATACCGATGAGCATCGCGCTTGAGGTGACAGGAGGCGCGCAATTTCTCGCCAATGGTTTGGTTAACTCTTTTGGATCTAAAGGTCCCATGGCCTTGCTTGTAGGCATATTTTTACTCACAACGGCATTCAGCCAAGTAATCAACAATACCGCGACGGCCGTTTTGGTTGCCCCAATTGTGTTAAAGGCAGCGGCGGATATGAATATCTCACCATATCCCCTGCTCATGGCTGTTGCTGTGAGCGCCTCAACGGCCTTCATGACCCCCATCGGCACCACTACGAACTTGATGGTCATGAGTCCTGGGGGATATAGTTTTAGGGATTATTTTCGTGTAGGACTGCCTCTCGTTTTGATTTTTATGATCCTGACCGTATTGTTAGCGCCGCTGTTCTGGCCATTTTGATAATTGTTCCGGTACTCCAAGAGCAAATCAACACGGCGCTTACATTCTCGCCGGGCATTGATGGATTGACATGAAATTAGCCGTTTAGAATTACAGGAGTTGATAAATGAAAATTCTCGAAGGGAAAAAAGCGCTTATATTCGGTATTGCCAACAAATACTCAATTGCCTGGGGGATCACAAAAGCACTGCACCAACAAGGCGCGGAGGTCGGGCTTAGCTACGCGGTGCCTCAGCTGGAAAGGCGCGTGATTCCGCTGGCTGAAGAGCTGGATATTTCTTTCGTCGAGAAATGCGATGTAACCGTGGAGGAGGAAATAGAATCTGTTTTCTCCCGAGCGGCCGATCATTTCGGCGAAATTGATATCCTGGTTCATGCAATTGCCTTTGCCCCTTCTGAGGAATTGACAGGTCGATTTGTGAATACCTCGCGAGAAGGTTTTCGCCAGGCGATGGATATCAGCGTTTACAGCCTGGTTTCACTAACCCGAGCGGCCGTGCCCTTGATGCCGGATGGGGGTGCTGTTTTGACATTGACATACTATGGGGCTGAAAAGGTGGTGCCTCATTACAATGTTATGGGGGTTGCCAAATCGGCGCTTGAATCCAGCGTACGCTATCTCGCGGCCGACCTGGGCCCTCAAAAAATTCGTGTCAATGCTATATCCGCCGGTCCAATCAAGACTCTTTCCGCGGGTGGAATCGCCGGCTTCCGAAAAATGTTGAGCTATACCGATGAACGAGCACCTTTACGGCGAAATGTGGATCAATCAGAGGTTGGAGACACCGCACTCTGGCTCTGCTCAGACCTGGGCAGCGGCGTTACCGGCGAGATAGTCCACGTTGACGCCGGGTATAACATCCTCGGCATGCCTGAGCCTCCTGAAAATTGGGAATAAATGGTTTAATGATAATCTGGATGGCGTAATTATTATCGTAAGGTTAGGTGTCTATCGTTAATCATGCTGGTGATTGACAATCGAAATGGATTCGTTATACTGACGAACATTGAAAACTCTATAGTTTAAACTTTGCACTTATCAGGAGCAGTGGAGGGATCGGCCCTTTGAAACTGCAGCAACCCCCCAGATTTGCGGGAAGGTGCTAATTCCGACAGCGTAAGCTGGAAGATAAGAGGTAGCTAGTGCTTATATGCCTCTTGCCAGCAAGAGGCATTTTTTTATCTTCTACCGATTGAGAGAATCATCCGAATATGCATCAAAGTGCGAGGACCAATTTAATACCTATTCTTAATTGGAGGTAATAGGAAAATGACGACATCTTTTATGTCCGCCGAGAAGTTACTCTTCACGTCGGAATCTGTTACAGAAGGACATCCGGATAAGATGTGCGATCAGATCAGTGATGCTGTTCTGGACGCTATCTTAGAGCAGGATCCAACGGCACGTGTCGCTTGCGAAACGGCCGTCAAGACTGGGTTTGTTCTCCTCTTAGGTGAGATCACGACAACCGCTTTTGTTGACTTTGACAAACTGGTCAGGCAGGTGGTGGTTGATATTGGTTTTGACGACAGTTCAAAAGGATTCGACGGCAATACCTGTGCCGTGCAGTCCGCAATTGCAGCTCAAAGCCCAGACATTGCTCAAGGTGTTGACCAGGCTTTAGAGTATCGCTCAAATGGATCAAAAAAAGCGGACGTTGAAAGATTAGGCGCCGGCGATCAGGGCATGATGTTTGGTTACGCTTGTAATGAGACGGAAGTATTAATGCCCCTGCCTATTTACCTCGCGCATCGGTTAACACAGCGTCTCAGTGAAGTTCGCCGCGATGGGACTTTGCCCTGGCTGCGTCCGGACGGCAAATCACAGGTAACGATTGAATACCATTACGGTGTCCCAAAGCGTGTGCATACCGTGCTTGTCAGCACCCAACATGCGCCGGACATTGAAAATGAAGAACTGCACCGGGCTATAAAGGAACACGTTATCCTACCGGTACTGCCCGAAGAACTAACCGATGATGATTTGTTGATCTTCATCAATCCGACCGGACGATTCGTTGTTGGCGGGCCGATGGGTGATGCGGGCGTTACCGGCCGTAAAATCATTGTTGATACTTACGGAGGCATGGGACGTCACGGAGGTGGAGCATTCAGCGGAAAGGATCCGACAAAGGTCGATCGCAGTGCGGCTTATGCAGCGAGATGGGTTGCTAAGAATATCGTTGCCGCCGGACTGGCTGACCGCTGTGAAGTGCAGGTCGCCTACGCCATTGGTGTGGCCGAGCCGCTGAGCATCAATGTTGAGACATTTGGGACAAGTGAACTTAGTTCGGATCAACTGGTGGAACTAATCGAAGAGCACTTTGACCTCCGGCCAGGGGCAATCATAAATGAACTCGATCTCCGCCGTCCCATTTACCGCGAGACGGCCGCCTTTGGTCATTTCGGTCGTGAAGATATCGATGCTCCCTGGGAAAACACCGATAAGGCGGAAGATTTGCGCCAGGCAGCTCAGGTTTACCTGACCGCGGCGGTTTAACTTCGACAGTCTCACGGTTTGCAGATTAACAGCAATTCAATAAGAAAAGTTTCCTGATCTTGACAATCAGGTATAATTATTGCGCTCTAGGGGCGAACCTTGACAGGTTCGTCCCTGTTTTTGCGTTACCACCATTCTGGTTTAACTGGTAGAATGAGCCCGGCTAGAATGGCAGGTCGAAGTTTTAGTTATTTTTATCTGGTATTTCCGTGTTTGAATCTTTAGGCAATCGCCTGCAATCAGTTTTCGATAATCTTCAGCGGCATGGCAAATTAAGCGAAGCCGATGTTGATGTCGCGATGCGTGAAGTGCGCCTGGCACTGCTCGAAGCTGATGTTAACTTCAAGGTAGTTAAGGATCTCGTCGGTCGAATTCGCGAGCGTGCTGTTGGGCAGGAGGTGATGCGCAGCCTTACCCCTGGCCAACAGGTTGTGAAGATCGTTCACGATGAATTGATCGTCACCCTTGGTGAACCTGGACGGCTGAATCTAGGCATGCAGTCGCCTGCCGTGATCATGCTTGTCGGCTTACAAGGTGCTGGTAAAACGACCATGGCCGCCAAACTGGCCCTTCACCTGCGAAAGCAAGGACGGAGACCATTACTTGTTGCTGCGGACGTTTATCGCCCCGCGGCCATTGACCAGTTAGAAACGCTTGGCAGGCAGCTCGATATTCCTGTTTACAGTGAAGGTACCGATGCCAACCCCGTTAAAGTGGCTGAGCATGGGGTTAAGTACGCTTCTCAAAATGCTTTAACCACTGTCATTATCGATACGGCCGGTCGTCTGAACATCGACGAGATGATGATGGACGAAATCAAGGGCATAAAGGCTGTGGTTAATCCGGTCGAGACCTTGTTAGTCGCTGATGCCATGACCGGACAAGAAGCTGTGCGGGTGGCCACTGATTTTGACACCGCTGTAGACATCACGGGTCTAATCATGACCAAGGTAGATGGTGATGCGCGCGGTGGTGCTGCCATTTCCATGCGTGAGGTCACCGGTGTACCCATAAAGTTCCTGGGAACCGGGGAAAGTGTAAACGCCATCGAGCTTTTTCACCCTGATCGACTGGCCAGCCGAATTCTGGGCATGGGTGATGTCCTGACGCTGATTGAGACCGCTCAACAAGAGCTGGATCAAGAAGAGGCGCAGCGGGCTGGTGAGAAACTAATTAGTGGTGAGTTTAATCTCGATGATTTCTTGAATCAGATGCAGCAAATAAAGCGCATGGGTCCCTTGGGCAAGGTTTTAGACATGATTCCCGGTATGAACAAAATGTCTAAAGATGTCGATCTAAGTGGGGCCGAGGGAGAATTAAAACGCGTTGAGGCGATTATCCAATCGATGACGCCGCAGGAAAGAAAAAATCCAAAAATTATAAAGGCCAGCCGGAAACGAAGGATTGCTGCTGGTTCAGGAACATCAGTACAGGAAGTGAATTCGCTGCTGAAGCAGTTTAAAGAGATGCAGCGATTGATGAAACAATTAGGAAAAGGGAAGGGAGGTCGCCGTGGGATGGGCGGTTTAGGCTCACTATTTGGCGCTGGCCTTCATCGATGAGGCGTAATAAAAAAGTTACGTTCGACTAGTAAGTTACTTTTAACTGGAGAGTTAGTGAAATTATGTTACGAATTCGTTTAAGCCGTACAGGTAAAAAGAAGCAAGCCAGCTACCGCGTCGTAGTTGCCAACATCGAAGCAAAACGGGACGGCCGTGTTGTCGAGCGCATTGGTTATTACAACCCGCGATCGGAACCCCTCGAGTACCGCATCCAAGAAGATCGAGCTCTCTATTGGTTGAGTGTCGGTGCTCAACCATCCGATGCCGTGCTCCGGCTGCTCGAAAAACAGGGCACTATCGATCGCCTGGCTCGTTTGCGTCAGGGTGAGGATTTTGAGACGCTTGTAGCAGAGTTCGAAGGAACGCCAACCTCAAAATCTGAGAGCGCTGTTGAAGCTGAGGCCGTTGCCGAAATGGCTGCTGTTCTGGCAGCAATTGATGAAGAAGAGTAAGTCTTACTCAACGACAATATAAAAATGAAAGATCTTGTCCAATTCATTGTTAAATCGCTGGTAGATCATCCCGATCAGGTAGAGGTCGTGGAGGTTCAAGGTCCGGCATTGACAATTATTGAGCTGTCCGTTGCCGCGGAAGATATGGGCCGGGTTATAGGCAAGGGCGGGCGAATAATTAATTCTATTCGTACGCTTTTGCAGGTGCCTGCAGCGAAGCAAGGAACGAAGGTTTCGCTAGAACTACTTGAAGCCGGCGATTACTCCTAAGACTCCTGACGCCTTCAATAATCTATTTGAAGAGCTAGAGTACGGTGGTTTGAATAATTGAACTCAAGTCTCGATCCAAAGAATAATTTAGATCGGCGAGGCTCAGAGGAGAACTCTGAGCCTCGCTTTTTGGTGGTTGGTGAAGTAGCTAAACCTCATGGTGTCCGGGGAGAGGTGGTCGTGATCCCCCATACCGATCTTCCCGAACGTTTTACCTGGCTTGATGAAATCTATGTTGGGGAAAGCAATCCAGTGCCCGTGGCCTTGGAGGGAATTCGCTTTCATAAAGGACGGCCGTTGTTGAAATTAGCCGGTTATAATAACCGAGACGAGGCGGAGGCACTTCGTGGGCAGCTTCTCCTGGTTCCTGAAGATCAGGCGATCCCATTAGAAGACGGTGAATACTTTCTTTATGAATTAATCGGCCTCCTGGTTGAAACGGCCGCTGGTGAAAATTTAGGAACACTTACCGAAGTTATTAAAACCGGCGCAAACAACGTTTTTGTCGTACGGGGAGCCCAACAAGATGATATCTTGATCCCGGACATTCCCGAGGTTGTTTTAGAGATTGATTTTGATAATCAAAGAATGGTTGTAGATCCCTTACCAGGTTTATTAAACGCTTGACAGACACATTACGCATGATATGCTGGAAAAGATGTCTGAAGATAAATACTGGTTGGGCTTTAACCTGGTTAAGAGGGTTGGTCCGGCAAAGATACAGGCGCTTTTAAGTTATTACGGCGATATTCAAGCGGCCTGGGAAGCGGATAGCGCGCTGTTGGATAAACTTGGTTTCGACAAAAGAGCCAAGAAAAATTTGATCCAGGCCCGCAAAACATTGGACCTTGACCAGGAACTGGAAAAAGTCCGGTCCAAAAATATTTCCATTCTCACCTGGGATTCACCAGATTACCCATCCTATTTGCGTGAAGTAGACAGCCCGCCACCATTGTTGTATGTCGTTGGGAGATTTGAAGAAATCGATCGTTGGGCTGTGGCTGTCGTAGGAACGCGGCGTGTGACCCCATACGGCCGTCAGATGACCCAGGAAATCGTGGCCGGCTTGGTTTACAATGGTGTCACAATAATCAGCGGACTTGCTCGTGGTGTTGATGCCATTGCTCATAAAACTGCACTTGAGTCCGGGGGTCGTACCATTGCCGTATTAGGCTCCGGACCCGACAACGTTTATCCGCCGGAACATCGAGACCTGGCACGTCAGATAGTACGCGGGCGTGGGGCGGTTATCAGTGAATATCCTTTAGGAACCGAACCGGATGCTAAGAACTTTCCTCCGCGGAATCGCATAATTAGTGGGCTGTCCTTAGGCGTTGTCGTCATCGAAGCCGGTGAACGCAGTGGTGCAACCATAACGACCAAGCGTGCCTTGGAACAAGGTCGCGAAGTCTTTGCCGTGCCCGGTAATTTAAACAGCTTAGCCAGCCGCGGTACCAATCGATTGATCCAGCGCGGTGAAGCGAAGTTAATTACCAACGCGGACGATGTATTGGAAGAATTGAATCTGCACATGGTCTTTGAACATACCGCCGTTCAAAAAGCACTGCCGGAAACCGAAGATGAGGCGGCTCTATTTGAGTATTTATCCGGCGAGCCGGTCCATATTGATGACTTAAGCCGTTCTACAGGTTTGTCCAGTCAAGTGGTTAGCAGTACCCTTACATTACTTGAGTTGAAGGGAATTGTGCGACAGGTTGGTGGGATGAACTATGTCATGGTTCGCGAACCGGAACCTGCCTACGATGTGACTCCTCCGGCTGACTAAAGCGAAATAAAGATGGTAAAAGCGATTTGAGCTGGTGCTGCGTAGATGCTGACTACGGATAGTTTGGGTTTGCGATTAGCTGAATAGTCTTTAATATAGAGGCCTTTACCGCCTGAATTTGATAGAAAAGAAGAAATATAAACCTTTAGCGGATAATAAAAGATGAGCGAAGAATTAAGCCTGGAAGGTTACTGCTTTAAGTGTAAAGAAAAACGAATTTTGGTTGATCCAAAACCGGAGTGGTCGACGAACGGAAGCCCGGGGACGAGAGGAACCTGTCCGGTTTGTGGGGGCACGATCTACAAAATGGGTTTGACAGCGGCGCACGAAGGGCTTGAAAAACCACCTGTCACAGCCACTAAAAAGAAAAGTAAGAAGAAAAAAGCTTCAAGCAAGAGCGGATCACCGAAGCGTCGATCCGGCAGCCTGGTTGTGGTCGAGTCGCCGGCAAAAGCTCGCACAATCGGCCGTTATTTGGGAAAAGGATATACGGTTAAATCCAGCGTGGGCCACGTGCGCGATTTACTGCGTAGCAGGCTGAGTGTGGATGTCGAAAATAATTTTGAACCCGAATATCGAGTGCCGAATGATAAGAGACCGGTCGTTAAAGAATTGAAGGAAGCTGCCGCTCGGGCGAAGACGATTTATCTGGCAACTGATCCAGATCGTGAAGGGGAGGCCATCGCCTGGCACGTACGCGAAGCTGCTGACATGGATCCGGAGCGCACGAAACGCGTTGTTTTTAACGAAATAACGAAATCGGCCGTTCAAGCCGCATTTGAAGAACCGCGCGAGATTGACATGGATCGCGTCGACGCCCAGCAAGCCCGCCGTATCCTGGACAGATTGGTCGGATACAAACTCAGCCCGCTGTTGTGGCGTAAGGTGCGCGGCCGTCTCTCCGCCGGTCGGGTGCAGTCTGTAGCTGTACGCCTGGTGGTAGAACGGGAACGTGAGATCGACCAGTTTGAATCCCAGGAATATTGGACCATGGAGGCTGAATTAAGCCAGCTAGTCTATCGAAACCTGGAAGAACGGCCGTATTTTCTGGCCAAATTCTTCAAGTTCAAGGGAGAAGATCCTGTTCTTAATAATGAAGAGGATGTAAAACCACATTTGCAGGCTCTTGAAGCGGCAGACTGGCAGGTCGGCGAGGTAAAACTGGGCACACGAACGCGGCGTCCTGCGGCTCCCTTTACAACCAGTACCATGCAGCAAGAAGCTTCGCGCCGTCTAAAGTTCGGTACGCGAAAGACGATGAATGTCGCCCAAAAACTCTACGAAGGGATTGATATTGATAAGTCCGAACCGGTAGGCTTGATAACTTATATGCGTACGGACAGCGTTCACATATCTCAAGAAGCTCAGCAAGAGGCGCGCCAATTCATAATTGAACATTATGGTGAGGACTATTCCCCTCCCGATCCCCCGGTATACCAGACTAAAACCAAGGCTGCCCAAGAAGCCCATGAAGCGGTACGGCCGACTTCTGTCTACCGTTCCCCTAAAAAGATGAAAAACTATCTTTCAAGGGACCAGTATCGCCTATATCGCCTGATTTGGGAGCGTTTTGTTGCCAGCCAGATGTCCCCGGCAGAATATGACACAGTGGGTGCCGATATTTGGGCCGGAGAACAACACATTCCGGCGGCGCAAAGGTCGTATCTTTTCCGAGCAACAGGTTCTACTCTTAAATTTTCTGGTTTTCTGGCTTTGTATGAAGAAAGCCGTCCCGAAGATAGGCCCGATGACATCGATTTAGAACATCCGGTACCCAGTGACTTAGAAACAGGAGATGCCTTGGATCTTCTGGATCTACTGCCAAACCAACACTTCACACAGCCGCCACCGCGATATTCCGAAGCTACGCTGGTCAAAGCGCTTGAAGAGAACGGAATCGGACGGCCGAGTACTTATTCCTCAATTATAAGTACCATACAAGATCGCGGATATATCGATAGGGAAAAGCGGCGCCTGTATCCAACGGAAACGGGTCAGATTGTCAATGATATTCTTGTCGAGCATTTTCCTGATATCCTATCTGTCAACTTCACAGCACACATGGAAGATGATCTGGATGAGATATCTGAAGGAAAAGACTGGGTTCCGGTGATTCAAGAATTTTATGATGTTTTTGAAGCAGACCTGGAAAAAGCTGACCAGGCAATTCCTAAGATAAATCTCAAGAAGGAAGTGGAATATGTTGGCCGGGATTGCCCTGAAAGCGGCCATCCGCTTGTTTATCGCGAAGGGCGTTACGGCCGTTTCATCGGCTGCAGTGATTTTCCAAACTGCCGCTATACCGAACAAATCCTCAATAAGACCGGGGTTGTTTGTCCGGTTGGCGGCGGGGAAATAGTCGAACGACGGACGCGCAAAGGGCGTGTCTGGTATAGTTGTTCCCGTTATCCGCAGTGTGAGTGGACAAGTTGGAAAAAGCCACTGCCTGAAACCGTTGAAAGCTGTGACGGAATCATCATCGAGGCAACCAAAGACACGACTGAATGCGTTTCATGTGGGCTCAAAGAACTGGTAGAATTGCCAGCCGAGGAGCCGGCAAAATAGATGCTGATGCTCACCAGGTCCCATGAGCGAATTATCGGATTCAGAACCCCGCCAGAACGATAAAAGTCCTGGCTCGATTCCCCAAATATCAATTATTATTCCCACTCGAAACGAATCCGAGAACATTCGCCCTCTTCTCCTCAGATTGGCGGAAACGCTTTCTGATTTCGATATTGAGATAATTTTTGTTGATGACAGTGATGACGGGACGGCCGATGTCATCACATCAAATAGTGACCTGTTTCCCTTTCCCATTCGGTTAATCGCTCGCCCAACGCCACAACGTAACGGATTAAGCGGCGCAGTTGTGGATGGGTTCGCAGCCGTTGAGGGAGAATGGGTCTGTGTGATGGATGCTGACCTGCAGCATCCTCCTGAAACAATTCCGGTGATGTGGGAGCAGGCACAAAAAACAGGCGCTGATATTGTCGTCGGTAGTCGCAGCGGCGATCTATTTGGCCCCTACGGCTTGAGCCGTCTGCGCTCCTTAAATTCGAAAATCCTGACGATTGTCGCCCGAACCGTATTTCCCCGCCGCTTGAAAAATGTCGCCGATCCCCTTACCGGCTTATTTCTGGTAAGAAGCGCGGAGGTTGACGTGGCAGCTTTGCGGCCGGATGGGTTTAAGATTTTGCTGGAAATCCTGGTGCGCAACCCGGGTTTACAAGTCAGTGAAGTCAACTTCCAATTCGAACCCCGTCATAGCGGTGAAAGCAAGGCGGATGTTCGTGAAGGCGGCCGTTTTTTCCGGCACCTCATAACCCTGCGTTCGACAGCTAACCCCCATCTAGGGCGCTTTCTTGTTGTAATAGTCCTTAGTCTTATAGGCAATGCCGCTCTCTTTAGCGCGTTAACAGCCTGGGGGAAATTTTCGCCCGTTATCTCCGCATTTTTGACTGCGGAACTGATTTGGCTGGCGATCTTTTTTGCCCTGGATCTGTGGGTCTTTAGCGAGCAAGATAGTGCGGGGCGCAAGAGGCGATTTTGGGGATACTTCATCCTGACCCAATTTGGCGTCTTCGCCGTTTACCTCCCGATCTTTTTTCTATTTACTTCCCTTCTGAAAACCAGCCTAATGACGGCCAACATGGCTGCGTTCATCATAGTCGGTCTGGTGCGCTATCTCCTATCAGAGCAGTGGGTCTGGACGCGCGGCGCAATCGCCTGGCAGGCTCAAAGCCATTTCTATAATTTACACGATTTGCTTTTTATTGAATCACAGGTTCCACTGCGTGAATTGGAGGATTACCAGGCTGCTCCATCTCCTGCGGATATACATATTCGAGTTGACAGGCAGGGTACGCCGACAGTTTTGCCTGGAGGAATTAGTTACGATGACCAGCTCGGCCGTTTCGGTTTTGGCATTTCGGTGCTCCCTGGCGAATACACGCAGGTTGTTGTCTCCCCATTACTCGAACATTCACCAGATTTCCTCTATACCAATATAATTGAGCCGATTTTGCGCTGGCGGCTTGTACAAAAAGGGTACGCCATGCTTAATGCGGCCTGCGTGGCCAAAGGAAATCAGGCTTCCTTGATCATTGGCGATCAGGACCTGGGATGGGTCGTCAGCCGGCTTTGTGAGAACTATAATTACGCGTTTCTGGCTGATGATTTAACGATTGTGGACCGGGAAGGTTGGGTTTATAGTTACACAAAACCCCTTACGGTGAATCGCTTGATGATTAACGAAAGTAGTTCAACCTTGAGTTTGCAAGAACGTCTCGCTTTAGGCGCTCAAAAACTCTTATATACGCCCTTCGTACGCCAGGTTGGTTTATGGTTGAGTGCGCGACATCTTCCCGCAGCGACATTCAATACCTATTTGCAGCGTTTCGTTCCCCAGCCAAAACAACATTTGCAGCAGTTATTCTCTGGGACTGTGTTAATGGAGAAAGCTGAATTGGTGGAGATAATTTGGGCTGTCGATCCTTCCAAGATTGGGGTGGCGGGCCAGGCTATTGTTGCTAGATTACAACAGAACGAAACGGTTGCCGCATTTCAACCCCACCCGCTGTTGGCCCAAAAATTACAGACCTGGGGGGGCGAGAATTTGGTTTTGAAAGAATGGGAAATAATCGAATCCGCGGCCGGCAGTTTGCCGGTTCATTACGTCGATCCGCTGAAAGAAGAATGGTGGTTGCTGGTCAGTTCTGATGGGAGCAGTCAGCCGGAAACTGTGCAAGATGAGACGTCCATTCAGTAATCCGAGACCTATGAAGAGCAGAATATCCAATGAATGGTGAAAATAATGTCATTGTCGTAATGCCCGCCTACAATGCGGCCGAAACCCTCGTCGAAACCTATCGCAGCATCCCGCCGGACTGCGTTGACAAAGTGATCCTGGTCGATGATGGGAGCATTGACGAGACGGTAGCTGTCGCGAAGGAATTAGATCTGGAATTAATCGTTCACCCACATAACGCTGGGTATGGCGCCAATCAGAAGACCTGTTACATGGAAGCCCTGCGCCAGGGGGCGGAGATCATCATCATGCTCCATCCTGATGGCCAATACGATCCGGCCATAATCCCGGAAATGATTTCAGCTATTCGCGAAGGGCGGGGCGATTTTGTTCTTGGATCGCGGTTTATACCGCCGGAAAGCGCCCGGCAGGGGGGAATGCCCACCTATAAATATTATGCCAACCGTTTTCTAACAGGAATGGAGAACCTGGTGATGGGCACTCATTTATCCGAATGCCATACCGGATATCGGGCCTACAGTCGAGAACTGTTGGAATCCGTACCATTTTTGCGAAATTCAAATAATTTCGTGTTCGATACGGAAATGATTTTTCAAACCGAGTACTTTGGTTTTCAATTCGCAGAAGTACCGGTAGAGACCAAATATTTTAACGAAGCGTCATCAATTAGTTTTCTGGCCAGCTCGCAATATGGGTTGAGTACGCTCTGGGTTGCTACACGTTTTCTGCTGCATAGATTGGGGATCTGGAAATTTGATCTCTTTCGCACACCGCATCGTAAATTGTAATTTCGGGTCCATCTCCACGTTCGGTTTGCCAAAATATGGATTATCGTAAACCTGTCACCTTCGGCGAAAACTGGTCGCCCAGCCGTTACAAAGTGCTGCCCTATTTTGCGGTCGAGAAAGCGCTTTTGTCACAAGAGGGCATAGAATCCATCCTGGATTTGGGCTGCGCCAATGGTTGGAATATGAGTCGTTTTGCCCAATACGGCCGTTCTTCCGTCGGTTTGGATGTGGTTCCGGAACGTGTTGGGTTGGCTCTAACTCATGGACCGGTCATGGTGGCCAGCGGGCTGCAAATTCCCCTGGCGGATGAAACCTTTGACGTGGTCTATGTGCAGCATGTTTTGCACCATATCGGTGATGTCAATCAAGCGATGAGGGAGGCGCGCCGGGTATTAAAGCCGGGTGGTTACCTTTTTCTTGTCGAAACCATCGAGGATAATCCGATCATTCATTGGGGACGCAGGCTTTACCCCAAATGGTTGGGGGATGAGATAAACGCGCCGTTTACCTTTCAAAGTTTGCAAACTGCCGTTTCCGAAGCCCAGTTTGATATCATGGTTGCTGAACCCTACAGCGTCCTTTTTTGGATGTGGGAGATATTACCCGACCAGTTCCCGTTTTTCGAACGTTTCACGCCGCTGGCCGTGGCCTTGGAAAAACAATTAATTCGCTATTTTCGAAATCAAAGCGCCCACTGTTTCCTCGTGGCTCGCAAGTAAACAAGTTTCTAGTTACTCTACACTTTGCGCAGCGAAGAGATTTAGGACGCTGACGAAAGCTGACGAGGGCTGTCACGTTGTGACAGGCTCGAAAAAAGTTATTTATCCGCTTTAATCCGTTCTAGTCCGCGTCCTCTGAGTAAGACTGTCGGGTAGCTAGAACAAGTTTCATAAAAACGGCCCTTTCTCCTACGTCTGCTTGACGATACTCAGATGCCGGTGGCTCTTTGCTGTTTAGAGGCTGTCGTATCGGGTAGAATTGATCGCTGATGTTCATGGATCAAGATAACGCCTCAAACCGTAGAGAATGGCTCTTAATATTGCTCCTGCTGCTGATTATGCTTTTGAAAGGCGTATTATGGAGCCTGGCCATGCCGCTCTGGCAGGGGCCGGATGAAGAGGATCATTACAACGTGATCCAGTTCATCGGGGAGCTCGGCCGTCTGCCCGATGAAAATGACACCTACTTAATCGATGAGATTGCATTGTCACGCCAGCTTGCTGATGTCGGCCGTCTCCCCTACGCACCGGAGCAGCGCCAGGCCTTCAGCAAGACCTCTGTCGGTCCCGGTGAAGAAGCGTTGGCCAACCTGCCGCCCGAAACGCGAACCAGTTTCGATTTGGCTATGGTCGGTAAATTGAATAAGGCCACGCCGCTTTATTACATGATCGCCTCCTTACCATACCGGCTGTTTATTGATCAGGATCTGCTCACACGGGTGCAAATACAACGTTTATTTTCGCTCTTGATGAGTGCGGGGATCGTGATTGTCGCCTATCTCACAGCCTTGCAGCTCTTCCCCCATAAACCGGCGATGCGTTTGACTCTGCCGATCCTGGTTGCTTTTCAGCCCATGATGAGCCAGATGACGGCCGTAGTCACCGTTGATGGATTCTATTTTCTGACCTATTCACTCCTGATCCTGCTTTCAATATTGGTCTTTCACAATGGTTTTGATTGGAAGCTCGGCCTGGCTATGGGCCTTGTTTTCGCGGCCGGTTTCTTAACAAAACCAACAATCAACGGCTATGCGCCGCTAATCGGCCTGGTTGTGCTTTATGATTTTTGGCGCGGCCAGGGCCGTCGTAAGGAAATCATCATTGGCGTGCTGTTAATGGGCATCATCATCCTTATCCCATCGCTGTGGTGGATGCTGCGCAGTTTGCGAATCAGCGATGAATTGTTTTACTTCAATCCGGTTACCGAGGGGCACCGCATCATTCAGAATCCCTATTATGACTATACATTTCTGGCGCACATGATTGATTATTACCAATCTGTGTTAGGCGGGATGTTTGTCACCTGGTGGGCCCATTTCGGCTGGATCGATACCCCGCTGCCGCCCTGGGTTTACAACCTTTTGCGTTTTCTGACCTTCCTCGCTGTTTTAGGCCTGGTCCTCCTGCTATGGCGCGGCCGCTCCCGACGGCCGACTTTTGATGGCTGGCGGGCGAGGATTAGTGGAGCGCCGCTCATTGTTTGGATATTCCTCGCTTTAACCATTATCGTGCCGATCTTACTCCTCCAGGGATATGACCTTGTTTTTTGGTGGCAGTATGGAAATGGCCGTGGACTGCAAGGGCGTTACTGGTTGGGCACAATCATACCGATGTTGACCCTTTTTACGTTGGGCTTACTCGCCTTTGTGCCGCAAAAGTGGCAGGGCCAGGCTCACACCTTGCTGCGGGCGGCGATGATTCTTCTTAGCTTCGCCTCTCTCTTAGGCTATGTTTTGCCACGCTATTATTTATAGGGAACAGCAGTTGTGACCGGCCTAAGTAAATCCTCCTCGCTTCGTACATTCCTAAACAGCCGCTATTTACCCTGGCTGCTGCTGGCGGGTCTGGTGGGGATTTTGCTCTTGTTGGGATCTTTTGCTTACTGGCGCAGCAGCGGTGTGGGGCCACAGGTGCAGGTGCCCATGTTCTATGATGCCCACTACCTGTATCCACGTCCCTGGACGCAGGAACAGTCGGCGCCAGGCGTTCCTGATCCGGCACCGGTTTCCATTTACGGAGATAACAGCGTGAACCAGTCCTTTATTGCCGGGTCTGATAACCTTTCAGGGGTGGCCTTTCTCCTCTCCGCACCGCAAGATGGGATGGTTACGGCCGTTCTCAGTGATGCAGAGGGAAGCGCCTGGCGGGCTGAAATCCCTTTGTTGGCTGGTGAAGACCGGCAGGCGTACGCGCTTTCTTTCCCTACTTTTCTTGATAGCAAGGGTAAAACATTCAACCTGTCATTGTCAGCGCCCCAGGCGACAGCTGAACAGCCGCTTGTCGTCTATACAGTTGGTGGAGACCGCTTAGGTTATTCCTTGCATCTTAACGAATTCATCCGTCCCGGAAATCTGACCCTGACGACCTACTCGAAAGGAAGTCCCGGTTTGTGGTGGTTCGATGCTCTCGCGGAGCAGACCCTGCCCACGGTCTTCCGCCTCCGACTGCAGCAGTACAAACCGGAGCAGTTTAAGGGCAATTTATTCTCCTGGCTTCTTGTTATCACGATTGGCTTGAGTGCCGCCCTGCTGGTCCTGGCAAGCCGGCGCTCTGATCCTGAGGTAACTTTCTGGCAGCGCATTGCCCGTCTGCTAGGTTGGTATCTGGTGCTGTTTGCGGGCTTTTTTTTAGTCTGGCAAGTTGGAAGTGGGCGTGTCCAATTCTTCAGCGGACCAGAAAATATCTTTGCTGAATATAGCGTTGAAGAATTCACAAATACCCATACTGAACCTCGACTTGTGGCCGATTTAAGCGGCGACCTTTGGACGGCCGTGCGCGAACCTGAAGCCCGTTTTGTGAGCACAGATTTGGTCCAGGGATATCCAGCCATTCGGGTTCCTGATGATTCACGCCTGAATTATTCGCTGACTATTTCGCCGGAAACTCGTTTGCGCCTTGCTACGGCGGTTCTAGGCAGTGGGGTGATCAGGTTCAAAGTCAAGGTGAATGACCAGGTTTTACTCGAGGAAGAGATTGCGGCCGGGGATGAATCCAACCTTGAAGCGCTGTCCTGGCAGGAGTTGGATCTGAGTCCTTGGGTCGGTCAAGGTGTTGTACTTTCGCTTGTAACTTCCTCACAAGATGGCTCGGCGCAGGGTTTGTGGCTCATGCCGCAAATCATCACTGATGCCCCCTGGATTTTAAGTGGGCCGCCTGAGGAATATTTACCCCTTAATGTACGCTTTGGAGAAACGGCCGAACTGCTGGGTATCACGTTAAATAATTCGCTGCTGCAATCAGAAGGTCAGCTAACCGTTCAGCTCCTGTGGGAGCCCTTGCAAAAAAGCGATCGCTATGGAAAGGTATTTGTTCATCTTTTAGATGAGAATAACCAGCTCATCGCCCAACACGATGCGCCCCCGGTCAACGGCGCTTACCCCTTCACACTCTGGCAGCCGGGTATAATCATCCAGGACGAGCATCTGCTTAAACTTGACCCGGATTCCCTTACATCCGGACCCTACCGCCTGGAAATAGGCGTCTATGATCCGGATACCCTGGAGCGCTGGCCGGTTGTAGGCGGGGATGGTGTAACAATCGAATCAGATGCGGTTATCCTGGAACTTCCATCAGAGGTGCTGCCATGACCGCTGGTGTCCGGGAATTCCTGAACCGTGGTTCTGTTCAAGGCGTGATGATGGCCGGGGCGATGGTCATCGCCGGGGGGTTTGACGCCCTGGTGAATGTCGCCGCGGGGCGGCTGCTCATCAAAGAACAATTCGCCGTCTTCATTGCCGTGGTGGCTTTGATCCAGGTTCTGGTCAACGTCACCAATGTCATTCGCACTGTTGTTGCTTATTACACGGCCGAATTTACGGCTGAAGCTGACGGAGCAGCGCGGGTAAATGCCTTTTTCCATAAAGGTTGGTCCTGGTCATGGCGCTGGGGAACCCTCGCTACCTTAGCCATGCTTCTCTTAAGCCCCTTTATCGCCCGCTTCATGAAAATCGACTCTTCCTGGCCGCTGTTTGCGGCCAGCCTTGCTTTATTAATGCTCTTTGTGCGTCCGGTGACGGATGGCACGCTGCAAGGCATCCAGAATTTTTTGGGACTCAGCACGGTCCAGGTGCTGCAGTCCGCTCTACGCCTTTTGCTTGCCATCTTCTTGATATATCTTGGCCTTGAAGCCACGGGGGCGATATTGGCACTGCCGCTGGCGACAACGAGCGCTCTGCTTGTGGCTGTTTGGTTCCTGAGAGATATATTCAAGAACCCGCAAAGAACGGTTCAAGCCCCTTCGATCAGTCTCCGTTATTCCCTGTTTACGCTCATCGGACTTGGTTCCTTTGCTTTGCTCATCAACCTTGACCCTATCGCCGTTAAGCGATTCTTCAGCGAGAGCGTTGCCGGGGATTATGGCACGGTTGTTACCTTGGGGAAGATTAACTTGTTTGCCACATTAGGTATCGGCATGGTGCTCTTTCCCAAAGCGACGCAGCGCCAAGCCTTGGGCAAAGACTCTCGGCCCGTGCTGGCTTTGGCTCTGGCAGCGACTGTTGGCGTCGGGCTTGCCCTATCCCTGTTTTATCTCCTTGCTTCCGGTCCCCTAGTAAAGATCATATTTTCAGAGACCTATAGCGACCCGGGCATCTTACTCGGCCTGGTTGGCCTCGCCACCACACTGTATGCGGCGATCAGTATCTGGCTTAACTATGCGCTTTCGCTGCAGAAGCAAAGTTTTGTTATTGGACTGGCGATTCTGGTCCTTTTGGTGATTGCGGCGATGGTACTTTATCACCCCAGTACAACGGCAATAGCACTAATCATGATCGGCGCCGGAATTTTGGGGAACCTATTGGGTGCGATCACAACGCTTAGAAAACCGAATCCCTCAATTGAAGAGGCGCAGGAGCTTTCGCTTTTTTAACTGGTTTAATCCGATTCAGTTGCGCTTGAAGCTGCTCCCAGATAAGTCGAAGCAACTGCCAGGCCTACGATCATCCAATAAGCTGTCACAGCGTGATGAAACTCTAAATTGAAGAGGTAGTGGTCGAAAAAACCGGCCACGAGCGCACCGCCCAATGCTGCGTGTAAACCAAGCCAAACAGCGTCTTGTTTGGGATGTGATTTAAACCACTGTCGGTTAAGAAAAGCATAGCCAAAAATCGTGGCGACGATCGCGAAGAAAGAGAGAAGGCCGACTAGACCCATGACCTGGGCAATCGTCAGATAGACATTGGCTACGCCGAGGTAAATGTCGATATCCGGAGTGCCTGCAAAACCTACCCCGAAGATTGGATAGCGTTGGATCAGAGTAATGGCGTCTTTGTACTCACCAAAACGCATCTGCGTCGCCAGATCCTGGCCTTGAGCTCCTTCAATAAAGCGGGTGATGTAATCCTGGGCGACCGGCAGCAGTAGAAGTAACAACGCCGCGGCCAGCATATAGGGCAGTAGACGGCGGTAGCGCACGGCCGTAACGAACAGCAGCCCCGATGCCAGCCCTAACATTGCGCTGCGCGAGAAGGTCAAGATAAGCGCGACATAGATCAAGCCGATAATGAGGATGGTGACCCGCCTGGAGAATAACGGTTCCTTAGTTACTAACTGCGGCCCGGCCAGGGCGCCAATCATTAACAGCAAACCGCCTAAAACATTAGGATCGACGGATGTGCCGATCGCCCGTTCAGCCAGCTCGGGATTTTCTTCGATGTAACGGATAACCCAACCGCCTGGATAGCCCAGACGCTGCAAGACGTTGAGGGCTGAATTGGCTGTATCATCCGGCAGCAGCCATAGACCTATAGCAACGGCCGAAGCCGCCGCTCCCGCTAACAGCAGTACTTTTACCAGCCGCTGCAGCCTATCCCAACTGCTGCAGTAATCAATAATGACCAGAACCAGACCAAGACTGATTAACAATTCAGCGAATTTTCGAAGCAGGGTCGGCGTGAGCGGCCCATTACTCATACCAAAGATAAAGGCGAAAATGGCCATCAGGATGAATATGACCAGGGGTAGGGTTATTGGTGAGAGTGTAATGGTTTTTTGCTGGCCGGTGACAATCGCCAAGGCCCAAACGCCGACGACCGCACCAATGGCCAGATCCAGGAAGGTGGGTATCAAACCAATATCTATGGGCAGTGTGGCGAAGGGTATGAGGGTGACGACCAGGATGACGCCCCAAAAGCCTACTTCGATATCTCGCAAGACAATGAAGATGGCCACAAGCGCGAGGAAAACGGCCGCAGCGGCAAGCGGTCCGCCGAAGGCGGCGATTAAACCACCGGCGACAGCGAATAAAGCAATGAATGCTGCCTGACCCCAAATTGATCGGGTCGGGTCTAGATAGTCGCGAATGACACTCATAAGAAGTGATCTTTTTACTATTCTACACGCACCTGCGTCAGTTCAAGAAAATCGTCGGTAAGACGCCCATCAGGCGTTAAAATTTGCAGCCGGTTAAAACCGCTGTCACTGTCTCGTGTATACGCTCCAAGAATAAGCGGATAAACATCAGCGGGCGTGTCAGAGGCCAGCGTCAGGCTTAAGGAGACGGTTTGAACCTCCCCTTGCGGCCAACTCGATGTTCCCTCGGGTGGCATGAAATCAATGCTCGCCCAACGGGTTGTATTCTCATCAACGACCTGCGCAAAGAAAGTGTAATCATTCTCCATTGGCTGTAAGGGCTGCAAATAGAGTGTCAGTTCAATCGTTTCACCTGGTCGAACAGACCTGGGAGCTACGGTATAGCCGGCTAGTTCAAACTGATTCTCAAAGTTAATATGGGTCGGATTGGGAGTTGTCCCTTCGGCCGTTATGACGTGGACAGTACCAAGCGTGACCGCATCAAGATCATCCGCAGTCGTTAAGCGTTCTCCGGTTTCTAAATTATAAAGACCGCTGACAATTTCTAGATCTGCCGGGGAGACGACTGTTTCCGGCAGCTGAATGTGGTAAGAATTGATCAGGCGGGTACCGGGTTCCAGCCAGGATGTCAGCCGCAACCCCTGGCCAAGATACATGTCTCGTTGGGCTATGGGACGGCCGAGAATTGGATCGACTGCATGCACAAAAACGCTCCAATTCTCTTCCATCGGCGCCAGCACCTCCCAGTCAAGGTGTACCCAGAAAGAATATCCCGGTTGGAGTGAACCATCGCTGCCGTCCTCCAGCTCAATAGATGCCTGGTTTAAACGCATCCGCTCGCCGAAAACGGCTCCTACTGCTTCGAAGTCTGCCCCTTGGGCAAGGTTGTAGGATGCGGGATCATAAGCAGGCTTAATCCATAAAAACGGTGCTGCAAGGGCGATCAGAAAGAAATAGAGCGCGATGCCGCTCATTGTCCAGCGGGCGATGCGCTGCGGCATCCAACCAACCAGACCAACAACAAACAATGTGCAAAGTGCCGAGAAGGCGGTGAATACAAGCCGGCCCTGAGAGGACCACGTTGTTGTTGCCCAGCGAATCAGACCAATGACAACGGCCGATGAGAAGATCAAGGCAATCACAAGGGCGAAGTGATCGACGATAAAACGCAGGATATTGTTAATCGCTCCTTGCAAATCATGCCGGCTGTCGTCCCTTGATTGGAGCCAGGTGCGTATTTCAAGCAGCGCGGCCAGGATAAAGCCGAATACGGAAATGACAAGCAAGCTGTTGAATATGGTATAAACCCAATCCGGCATGGGGATATTAACGCCGCCGTACAATCCCCAATAAGCCATCAAAAAACCGCGCCGTTCACCCCAGAGCTGTAAAAGGGATGCCGGATGTGCCCGTTCTCCTAAGACGGCAATAAAAGCGCTCCATCCCAGCCAATCCCCATATAGTTGGATATTGCGCCAGTACCACCAACCGGCGATCAGGGTGGTGGGCAAGAGAACAAGCATGAAATAAGCGATGGATCGTAAGAAAATTGCCAGCAGCCAGCCAATTGTTTTTCCGGCGCTCTCTTTTTCCTCGTTTTCTTTTTCAAGCCAGGAATAGATGAAACAGGTTCCCCAGGCTAGCGGGAGCAAGCCAATAGTCCCTTCCTTGGTTAATAAGGCCAGACCTATCAGAATGCCCAGGAGGACCCATAAACCATATTGCTGCCAATACCTGACTGGATTGTTGTTGACCTCTCTGTTCTCGTACCCGGTCACAATGAAAATCATCATGTACAAAGAGAGGGAAGCCAGCAGTATGGCCAGATTATCATTGTTTACCGAGCCGCTGATAAACAAGAACATGGGTAAAAAAGCATTCACGGCCGCTGCGCCGAGCGCGACTTCCGTCCGGCCAGGCATGGCTGAACGCGCGATGCGGTAGGTCAGGTAAACAGTAATCGTCCCCATGAGCACGGACAGTAAGCGCACAAGACGTACGGCAAGAAGTGTTCCCTGCCAGGGATTCGACTGCGGGTCATGAACCGTCAGGTTCGTATTGCCGTCTTGGGTGATAAGTCCATTGTTGACGTGAGGATTCTCCAGGCGGACTTCGGCCATATCGGAGGTATCTATCCAAAAGGTGAGCGCGGCGCCGAGGTAATAATAAAGGGGAGGTTGGGAGGCTTCCTGCTTCCAGGGCCCCGCCAGAGCGGGATCAAAAACCTGTACTGGTAAGGGATTCCCATCGGCGAGATGGCGCACCATTGGATAATGCCATAATTCGTCCGAGGCTTCGAACGGTGGGGTTGTGAAGGCATAGGTGATCCCCAATAGGAGAAAGAGGACCAATATCGCGGTGATCCAACGGCGTTCTGTCATAACGATGATTGACTACAACCAGATTTCCTGGTCACAGTTCCCTATCCCTTGGATCTTCTGTACTTTGATAAAATTCGAGTGTGCGCCTGGCTATGTCTTCCCAAGAAAATTCTTTGGCCAGTCTCTTCGCACCCTGGCCAAGTTTCTTGCGTAAAGCATCATCCTCCGTCAGGGTCAGAACTGCTTCGGAAAGGGTTTTGCCATTCGCTTGATTAACGAACCAGACATTTTGACTATGCACGAGTTCAGGCAGCGGCGCAGTTGGGGCGGTAGTAAGCAGCGCGCACCCTTGAGCGAGGGCGGCCATGAGCGTTCCTCTCCTTAATGAGACGCCGTCACGATACGGCATGACGATTAAATCCGCTGCCTCCAGGAATGTTGCGACTCGATTGTCCGATACAAAGCCTGTCCAGTGTACACGGTTGCCGAGGTTAGCGGCTTTAATCATCTCGCGAATCTTGGAAGCAAAGTCCTGATTGGTTTCGTCGCTGGCGCCTGTTTGGCCACCAATAAATACCAGGTGATAGTTTTCCGGTAATTGAGCCAGTGCTTCAACCAATATGTCGGTGCCTTTACTTTCGTTGACAAATCCGAAATAGCCCAATAAGACATCGCTGTCCTTGAGGTCGAAATTTTCACGCGCTTCGGCGATCTCAATATGATTTGGCCGGTAGGTTTCGATATTACTGCCGATCGGTATCTTCACCAGCGGGGTTTGCAGCGTATTATTTAACTGGTCGAAGTCGGCCGTATTGGTTGTAATTATGCCTGCGGACTGTCTGGCCATGAATGAAACAGCCAGATCACGAAGCCGGCCCGCTTTGGGGAACAGATAGGGAATTCGCAGATCGTGAAAGGTGACGATCGTTCTTACAAGATGTTTGAGTCTCCAGGGTAAAATATTCACAGCTGCGCTGTTCATGTTGTAGGCGGCTGCCTGGTATTGGATATTTACAACATCAAACTCATAGCGCAGGGTTAAATCGGCGACGGAGGATACCGAGGGCCAGCGCCAGCCTTTGATCGCCGCGTGGAGCTGTGCGAATCCCAGATCAGTAGGCTCGGGCAGCCTGCCAAATCGCTGTCCCGGAGCATCCGGATCGGCCGAACGGCTGGTGATGATATGCACCTCCTGCCGCTGCTCGGCTAAGGCGCGCGCTAATTCTTGGGTAAAGGCTCCTACACCACCTTCCATAGGTGGAAACTCCCCAGTTACCAGCGCTATCTTCATCTCTCAATAACCGGCCGGGTGCAGCCCGGAGCGAATGACCTGCCAATAGGCTTTTACGCGCTGGCGGCGCAAACTCCGTTTGTGACCTAACAACCCTTTGCCTGCTTCCAGGGCAAGCTGCCAGGCATAGTTAGCCAGCAGGACCGCGCGTATACTTCCGGCGGCGATACGGCCGTGATGTTTGCGAAAATAGCGCAATTTCGCTTGTTGGAAGTTTATGTGACGCGTGGTGACAGCTTGTTCGCTGCTTTTACCGACATGATGAATGATTTTTGCCTGGGGTAAATAGACGATGCGCCACCCGGCTTCACTGATCCGGCGGCACCAATCCAGCTCTTCGGAATACATAAAGTATCCTTCATCAAAGAGCCCAACCTGGTCAATGATGCGTCGTGGAACCATCAAACAAGCGCCGGTTACCCAATCGACATCATTTTCCTGATCGTCAGGCATATCCTTTGCATAGTAGCTTCGCATAATGCGCTGGGGAGCTACATCTTCCAGCCAGGTACTTTCCAGCAGCCCGGTCATTAATGAAGGAAAACGACGCCGCGATGATTGGATGGATCCATCGGCATTTAACAGCTGAGGTCCTAATGCCCCAACATCAATATGGTTGTCTAAATAATCACTCATGACCGCCAGCGCATCATCCAAGATGACGGTGTCCGGATTCAGGATCAAGATATTTCTGCCACAGGAAGCCAGGATTCCAACGTTATTTCCCCGTGGATAACCCAGGTTTTGATCGCTCTTAATGAGCCGAGCCCAGGGAAACTCCTTTTCGACCATTTCGGTGCTGTCATCGCTGGAGGCGGAATCTACAACGATGACCTCCAGTTCGATGTTTTCCTGATTGTTCTGGATCGATGCCAGGCAGTCTCTCAATAAGTCCTTGACGTTCCAATTGACGATGATGATCGAGAGATCTACCTCCGCGTTGGTGTTAAACATCAGGCTCATCCCCATCAAGTTGCAGCGTGCCGAACAAACGCTGCGCATTCGCCGTTGTAATTTTACCGATTTCTTCTCTGCTCAAACCATGCAGTTCGGCAATTTTCTCGGCAACATAGGCAACATAGGCGGGTTCATTGCGCTTGCCGCGCCGCGGTTGTGGTGCGAGAAAGGGGGCGTCCGTTTCAACCAGAATGCGGTTAAGAGGCAGCCTGGCAACAACATCGCGCAAATCATCCGCTTTCTTAAAGGTCACCGGACCGGTGATACCAATGTAAAAACCCATTTCCAGCGCCGCTTCAGCGATAGGCCATTCGGCCGAAAATGAATGGAGAACGCCTGGCCTTTCGCCTCCGGCCAGTCGTGATTCCGCTAACAGACGAATCACGTCTTCACCGGCATCGCGATTGTGAATGATCACCGGAAGACCCAGATCCGCCGCCAGGTCGAGCTGCGCTGAAAAAGCGGTATGCTGGATTTCCTTAGGAGAATCATCCCAATAATAATCGATCCCAATCTCGCCAACCGCCACGACTTTCGAATGGTCGGCGAAACGCTGAACTTGATCGATCCAGGAATCTTCCCAGGCGGCTGTTGAGTTCGGGTGGATTCCCATCGCGGCAAATACCTCGCCGTAACTGCTTGCCAGAGCCAGGACATTGGCGCAGTTTTGAAGGTCTACCGCCGGAACGATGATTCGCCTCACGCCGGCTTCTTTTGCTCGAGATAAGACTTCGTCACGGTCGCTGTCAAAGCGTTCGAAATCAAGGTGGCAGTGTGTATCAATCAGCATGGTTTGAGGGTTAAAAGCGTTGGCTATTCGCTTTTCCTGGAGGCGAGTTTTTGGAAATAGCTGTCCGGGACTTGAACAGCGACCACCTCGCCTTTAACGCACTGCACCCCTTCCGCTGAAAGAATGCTGGAGATCGTTACATGACGGCCGTTTATTTCTTTCACCGTTCCTCTGATCTCGAGTTCAGGACCCAGCGGGGTGGGCTTTAAATATTCTACGTGCAGAGAAGCAGTCAGGCAGCGGATAGCAGGCAGGGTATCCGGTTCGCGATTTTCGGCCCGATATAGAGCCAGCGCCGCGCTGCCCGTACTGTGACAGTCGATCAAAGAGGCGATCAGTCCTCCATAGACATAACCAGGAATTGCAGTGTGGTAGGGTTGTGGTTGGAAGCGCGTGACCGATTCATCTCCCTCCCAATAGGTCTTGATCTGGTGTCCATGCTCGTTAAGACGTCCGCAGCCATAACAATGGCTGAGATCATCCGAATAATAATCTTGAATGGCCAGGGTCATAATCCACTCGTCTCAATAGCGTATCAGATAACGAAGCGCCTGCTTCGTTTACTGCAAACCGGCAATCCTCAGCCCATCTTCCAGGATTGCCTGGACCTTATCTTCGTGCGTTGTTTCACAATATACGCGAATGATCGGTTCGGTGCCGCTGAAGCGAATCAGCAGCCAGCCGCCATCTTCCATAATGAACTGGTGGCCATCGATAGTAACGATATCAGTCACGGCTAGCCCGCCAATTGTTTTAGGGCGCGCCGAATCAACGTTCTGCAAAATTTCCCCTTTTCGTGCCTGGTCAAAGCGGCTGTCGATGCGGTCATAATAATGAGGGCCAACTTTCTCAAAAAGTAAATCGATGAGTTCCGAAGGCTTTTTCCCTGTTTGCACGACGAGATCGAGGAGATATAAGCCGGCTAAGATGCCATCACGCTCGGGTACATGATTGCGAAAAGCATAGCCGCCGCTCTCTTCCCCACCGATCATGGCGTTTACCTCTACCATTTTGGGTGCAATGTATTTAAATCCGACGCCTGTTTCGTAGACTGGGACATCATAAATCCGGCCTAACTTATTCAGCATCTTCGTCGTTGAGATAGTCTTTACAACCGGTCCCCGTTCACCGCGTACTTCCAAGAAATAATAACCCATCAGGCCGTAGACACGCAGTTGATCAATAAATTTCCCATTCTCATCTCCAACGCCCAATCGATCGGCATCGCCATCATTGATGATTGCCATATCCGCACCTACTTTGCTGACAAAACTTAGGCCATGATCGACGTTAGGTGGGATGGGTTCAGGACGAGTCATATGTGGAAAGATTGGATTACGCTCATTATGCACTTCATAAATCGTTGTTGAGCCACCTTTCAACAATCTCGGAAACCATCCTGCACCGTTGCCCCACATGCAATCTACTAAAACAGAGAAGCCGGCATCTTTTAGCGGTTCAATATCCACCAACCGCTTAAGCTGGTCGATATAAGCGGGATCAGGATTAAATAGCTCAACCAAGCCATCACTCAAAGCATCGTCGAATGTTAAGCGATCGACCTCATCCGTTTCGGGAATGAATGACTCAATTAGCTTCAAGTCTTGCGGTGGTATCGCCCCACCAAGCGGGTCCCGTACTTTAAAACCTAGATCATCAGGAGGATTATGGCTGGCGGTGATATTGATTGCTCCACCGGCCTGGTGGTCAACCACGGAATAGGAAATCGCCGGCGTTGGGGTGTTATGTTTTGTCAGCCAAACATGGATGCCATTACCGGCCATAACTTCAGCGGCTGTGGCGGCGAAGTTTTCAGCCTGAAACCGCTGATCATAGCCAATGACGACGCCTTTTTCGGCGCGCCCTTCTTTTTTGAGAAAGGTAGCGAAACCTTGGGCGCAGCGGCTCACATTTGCGAACGTGTAATGGTCGGCTATCCGTGCTCGCCAGCCGTCAGTGCCAAACTTGATTGTGCTCATACAATTGCTTTCCTCCCGTAAATTTGGTTTATATCCTTAGAATAGAGAATCTCAAGACTAGAGGGCAGTTTCACCATTTTCCAGTAATTGTAAATCCGCATCAACCATCAAATGTACCAGTTCGGCAAAAGTAATAACGGGTTCCCAACCAAGTTTGCTTCGGGCTTTGCTCGAATCACCCACCAGGAGATCGACCTCGGCCGGTCTCATGAAGCGTGGATCTTGGACGACGTAATCATGCCAATCGAGATTAACATAACCGAATGCTTCTTCGAGAAACTCTTCAACAGAGTGCGTTTCGTTGCTGGAGACGACGTAGTCATCCGGTTTGTCCTGCTGCAGCATTAACCACATCGCCTCTACGTAATCACCGGCATATCCCCAGTCTCGCCGGGCATCTAGATTGCCTAGACGTAGTTCGTCGATCATACCTTTTTTAATTTGGGCTACGTGGTGCGTTATCTTGCGAGTCACAAACTCTAGACCTCGCCTGGGAGATTCATGATTGAATAAAATTCCGGATGTCGCGTGTAGATCATAACTCTCGCGGTAGTTGACCGTTATCCAATGACCGTAAACTTTGGCGACGCCGTAGGGGCTGCGCGGATAAAAAGGCGTCTTTTCACTCTGCGGTACCTGGACGACCTTCCCAAACATTTCACTGGAGCTTGCCTGGTAGAAGCGGATATTGGGGTTCACGATACGGATCGCGTCCAGCATGCGCGTCACCCCAAGGCCGGTAACGTCTCCCGTAAAAACCGGCTGGCTCCATGAAGTCATTACGAACGATTGGGCGGCGAGATTGTAGATCTCATCCGGGCAGTGTTCTTCCAGTATGTGAATCAATGATATCTGGTCACCCAGATCGCCGGGAACAAGTTCGATTTCATCCTGAATGTGGGCGATTCGATGAAAATTAATGGTACTGGTTCGCCGGACCATGCCTACGACATCATAACCCTTTGCTAATAGAAATTCAGCCAGGTAGGATCCGTCCTGCCCGGTGATGCCTGTGATTAATGCTTTTGGCATTTAGTTACCTCACTTAATTATTGGAATAAATATCGCTGCTAAAAAAATTCTGTCCGATAAATCCTCTCTAATAGAGTCAATAGTTTCACCGTACTTCCGGCAGAGCGTTCTCTCGATCTCTAAAGCCGATATCTGGCTGGATTATAACTTAGGGAGATTGCCAGGTAAAACGGACAGTTTACGGCCGTTTGGTAAAAGGTGGATTACCGTTGATGGGAACTTTATAAAGCGAAGACGATGTGCGCCCATTTTCGGCGGGCGGCCTTGGGTAGGTATTTTTCCAGGTGGGCATAGATGCCCAGTCCCCACATTGCAAAGGCTTCCATTTTGCCGGTACTTGCTTCCTCTCGCTGCGCTTCACTGCGTGTGATTCCCGGCGGAAAGGGAGGCATGTCAATGTAGCCGGTGATGGTATCAGATTGGTTATTAAGGCTCATCAAAGCGATTAATTCTTCTAGCTGTAAACCGTTTAGGCCACTAATTCCTACGTGGGAATCATTGGAGGCATTTGGTGCGAATAAAGCAGTTCGCGGCGCCAGTTCTTGCAGGCGCGTTACATAATCACCACGAAGTTCAGGGTCCAACCGCTGCAAGATCTCTGAAGATGCTGCCAGGTCAAAACTTGCATTCAGTTCAGGCAGGCTAATAATGTCGCCTGTTTGAATGATTTGCAGGTTTAAGGATGGTAAATAGTTTGTGCCCTGTAATGTTTTCAGGGCCTGATTGAGTTTGGTCAATGCGGGCAAACGGTCATCTACAACAGTGATTTTACAGCCAATTTCCGCACCCAGAAGCAGGAGATCGAGACTCGACCCATATTTCTCAGGAAGCCCGGCGACGAGCATTGAATTCGGCCGTTTTCCTCGCGCCAGCCAGGGTAGTAAAACAAGGCGCTTCGCGTAATATTCGTAAGCAGTACCGACACCTTCACCTTCTGCCAGGGCTAAACCATACAACTGCTTAATCGTTTGTTTTTTGGTCATAGTTTCGTTTTATTGGGAGATGATTATTCGTGATCATCAATCTGGTAAGTCATAACCGGCCGGTAGACACAGCTGCAAGAACGGGCTCGATCACAGTTTGCCAGAGGGAGGTGTGGCGCTTCATCGGGATGGTAGGTCGCATCTGGGTCGAGCTGCTTGCAGGCAGCACAGCCGTCAGGATCGGCCGTAATACGCACGCCGACGATGGATCCGTTAGCCCGCATCCCCAGGCGGTAAGCCGCCAGGGTTTTTTCGGCGTAATCATCCTCTTTTTCTATGTTTTGTTGAAAATTTTTTAACCAGTCGAAGGACATACGAATTTTCCTATGATTCCTCACTGCCGGTGATCGGTGGCGTATGATTCACGCCGATGCTTTCCGCTTTGATGAATTTAGTCCCAACCCGGCTTAGAGTCGGTACATTAAGCAGCATATTCGTATAGGAGGCATTCGCCAGCGGACAGTAGCACTCTTTTGCGGCGATGCTGCGCCGAACCTCTTTTATCTTTTCGCCGAACCAGATTTCCTTAAAGTCATAATTATGATCGCGCAGGTTGCCCAGGTCATCTGCTCGAACGCAGCAAGGCCAGACGGTCCCATCGGCGTAAATTTGGGTGCTGGCCCATCCGGCGTAACAATCGATTACCTGATCCTCTTCTTCAAGAATGCGTTTGACCAGTTTATAGTACTCAACCCGAAAAGCTTCGGTTATGCGCGAGAGGCCGCTGAACTTCTTGCTCTCTACATAGGCGATCAAGCGATCAATCGCCTGGCCATAGCTCTGCGGATCAGGCGTGATAGGTAAACCCACCGTGTCAAGCTCGATCCGCGGCTCGGCTATTTCGGTGATGAATTGATCGGCGCCTGCCTGATCGGCGTAGCGGATCAGTTCGTCCAGATGGCCGACACTGAATACGGAAATGACGGAATGGATGCCTACGGTGAGATTTGAATAACTCTCGCGCAGTTCAAAATAGCGGGCCAAACGTTCTTCGAACTTTTCGAAATTCCCGGGTACGCCGCGAATAGCATCATGTTTTTCGCCCACGCCGTCCAGAGATAGGTTAATAATTACCTGCGTATCCGGGCAGGCTGCCAGGATTTGTTCGACGCGTTCCGGACCGCTTTTTAGAATGGCGTTTGTGGGAATGTTGATGATCCCTGGCCGGTTGTGAAGGTAGGCCAGTTTGGCCAGCTCGACGATGCCGGGATACATAAGGGGTTCGCCGCCGCTGATCGTGAACCAGTATGGCGCATTACCCAATGAAGCTAATACTTTGTCCCATTCATCGAGGGTCAGCTCATCTTCGCGTTTCATCCAGATATTGCAGGTAAGACAGCGTGAATTGCATTTGGGGGATGGAGATATTGTGATGTTTAGGGGCAGCATCTGCGGACGGCCGAAACGACGATAAGCCCGGAAAAGCGGAATGCGTGCAAGCACGCCTAACATTGAATTCAAAACTAAACCTTTAATTCCTTTGTTGTGGATGCGATTTCCCAGACTGTATGCTCACGCTCGCTCTTGAAATCTCGCCAGCCTAGAAAACGGCCGTAGACCTCCATGGCCACGACAGACCAGGTCCAGGCGAATGCTTTCGGATGCCAGTCCAGATTCCCCAAGAGCAGCTTGAAGATCTTAAGCCCGCCCATCGTGCTCACGGAGTAACCAAGTTCTTTTTCGAGTTCGAGATGACCGGCATAAATCCGGCGGCGCTGTCGTAAGAAATCATCTACTGTAGCGGGACCTCTGTTATAGACAATGGCTTGGGGGACGTAAAGCACCTGATATCCCTGGCCGCGGATCAAGGGTTCAATGCATGCTTCGTCAACGGCCGTGTGCTGGGGAATGCGTTTAAAAGTCTTGCGAAAACCGACCATCTCACCGGCCTTAAAGCCGTGGAGGTTCATTTGATGGTGCAGGTCCCAGAGTAAATGCGCGGCGAAGCCCATGAATTCATTGGGATCATTGACGGGCACGGGTCGGCTGGCCGTCATGCCAATCTCGGGGTCCTTGAAAGGGGCGGCCAGCTTTTCAAGGGTATCTGGTTCAAGCTGCAAGTCAGCGCTGCTGAGCACCAAGACCTCTTCTTCCACCTGATTCAGGAAAAGATTGATCGCTGAAGCCTTGCCTTCGCGCGTATTTTGTACCAGGAGCTGTACCCGATCGTCCTGTTGGGCAAAGTCCTGCACGATGGATTCTGTTCGATCCGTACTTCCGCTGGAGACGACTACCAGCGATCTCAGCTCAACCGTTTGCAGCTCCTGGTCGAGCAGATTTTGCAGCAGCTGGCCGATATTATTTTCTTCGTTGTGAGCCATAATGCCCACGGAGCAGGGTATAATCATCAAGGCATGAGCAAATCAGCTTCGTAGAAATCGGTAGTAGAAGTATGCTCATGCTCTAGTATAGCGCACTCCAAAGGGCTAACAAACGCGCCTATCCGATTCTCAGCCGTTCACCGGCCTACAAATTACCGCCGTTTTGATCGGGCCTGGTTAGGGCGCTGTAACCGTAATGGTAGCGAGTTCAACCGTATCCCCGCCTTCTGGCAGCGGAACGCGCTCGCCGCTCGCGGCGTCATAAAGACCACTGACTAAACGATAGCTGCCCGGCTCAACATCCGCGGGAAGGGTCAAGGTGTAGCGGTCGACGATCTCATCTCCCGCGCGCCAGCAGGATGGCGGCCAGCTGCCGTTTACCGGCCAATTGTCTTGCTGGGCAACGAGCTGTCCATTCTCGTCTAGCAGCTGGTTGAATACCGTGAACGGCCGTGATGCCGGTCCCGCGGACTGCCAAAATAAAGTCAGTTCAATGCTGTCGCCGGGGGCGGCTGAGGTGGAGGAGAGAGAATATCCCGTTAAGCGCAAGGGCTCGTTGGCAAAGCGCACATCTAAAACCTCTTGGGCTGATGCTGAGGGCATGCTTGGTTCTTGGGCGACTACGATCACCGGACGCACGGGACGCCATGCCCAGCCTAGAGATAGGGTTAGGAGCAGCTGCAAGGCCAGTAGGATAATGGCCGACCGTTTTTCGGGGAATGTTTTCCCCCAGAAGTAGGCTGCCGGGAAGGCGAGCAGGGGCATAATAAAGAGCCAAAGACGGCCGACTTCGCCGCGTGCCGAACCGGAAAAATTGAGCAGCAGAATGATAATGGCCAGCGTAATGGCTAAAGCATCAACAGCCCCCAGAGATTTTTTTTTCCAGTGCCGAAACGCCGGCAGCAGGCTGCCTAAAAAGCATAAAAATAGGGGCCAGCCGGAAAAAATCGCCAGATCGATCAGGTTCCAGACCACCCACCATTCATAGCGGCGAATGTGGGTCACCAACTGATAATGCTGTCCCAAGCCGCTAACGGCGATTTTCCAGGGCGCTACCCCCCAGATCAGCCAATACAAGAGCCAGATTGAGACGGCGCCGGCGATAAAGCTCAGCAGTTGTACGGCAATGTCTCTGGGCTTTTGCTTCCATAAAGAATCGGCCTGTTCTTCTCTTGGGATGAGAAAGATGAGAAAAACTCCATACAAGAGCAGCATCAGGAACAACGCCCCATTGCCTAGACTGAGAAAAGTTAGAATAGAACCCAGGACCCCCGCGGTGAGTAGGCTCCAAAGAGATTTATTAAGTATGCCACTGTGGAAAGCCCAGAACATGAACAGCGTCAACGGTGCATAGAGCTGCACCGATTTCGGTGCGAACAAGATCAGGGCCGGTAAGGTCGCGGCTAGAATTGCCGCCAGTTTTATTGTGTACCCTTTCAACAGTTGTTTGGCGACAGCGTAAGCAGGGAAGATGGTAAGCGCCGCGGCAATCAGCGGTAATACAGCCCAGACACCTAGGGCTGCCGCTACCGCCGCCGGACGGCTGTATATCCACATATCCATACAGCGCAGCGGTTGAATAAAAGCGGCGATGGCGTTAGCCGGCCAGTCTGTCTTGGACAAAGCCTGGATCGTGGCCCAATTGGCCAGGATCAAGCCTGGCGGGTGGGTGCGTGCATGTTCGGAAACAAATTCCGGCATCGCCTGCGGGTAACTGGCTAGAAGTTGGTTGATGTCCTCTATTTCGGCCGCCGGTTCAAAAAAACCGCTGGCCAGATTTGATAAGGTGCGATCGACCAGTTCCGCGGAAACATTCGGCCGATCTGCATAGATGAGGGAGGCTTGTAGGAAAAGCGAACAGGCAAACAATCCCAATAAAGCGGCGGCGGTTCGCCCCCGACCTGGTTTCTCCTGATATATCCACCAGGTTCCCACAGCCAGGGTCAACAAGGCAGCCAGCAAGGACGGCCACCAGCGCTGCATCGGGCGCAGCAGATAGGGCCAGTACCATTCGCTTGTTTCCGGCGCGGGACCGCGCAGCCAGGGCAGCCAATCAGCTAGAATTGCCAGGCTGAGCAACAGCGTGGAAATGACAAGTGCGCCAAGTAGGAGCTTTCGTGTTGTTGGTGACAGATTCACATCAACGGTCCCAGGTAGTTAGTTCATAAGCATCGCTTAGGCCGTTCTCATCAGCCGAGGTTATCGGCAGGCGTACACCTGTCTGCACATCATAAAGCCCGACAATTACTTTAAAAGGTCCGTTTTCCAGGCCGCTGAGAGGAATGCTGATCACGTCTCTCACGATTTCGCCTGGCTGCCATTCATTTGTAGGGTAAGTCCAGTTTCGAGGGATGCTGTCGCTTTGGGCGGCAATCACTCCTGTCTCCTCATTTTGGAAATGGACGAAAACTTTATAGGAATCTTCCAGCGCATGCTCCGCCTGCCAGAAAAGCGTTAGCTGTAGATTATCGCTGTTTTCCTCCAAATCACTGCCTAACAGATGAGTCCCATTTTCCCAGCTTACGGCCGTTTCTAGTTCAGGTGCAAAAGCATGGATTTGAATATTTCCAAATTCGGCCGTCTCGCCGGTCGTTTTTTCTGTGGCCGGATCAAACAGCGACAGCATGAGTGCATAAGTGCCGGGAGCGCTGTCAAGGGGTATCGGGAGAATAGTGTCTGCTCGCCGTATATCATTGGCCGGCCAGGAGGTGGTTTGGGCTTGATCGTCCGGCGCTTGGCAGGTGCGCGTGAGAACTCCTTGAGCGCCATCGATCAGGGTTAAACAGACATCCAGATCCTGCGGGGGAACGGCCGTTGTCCCCCAGACCATATTGACTTTGATAACACCTCCCTGAACGCCTTCAGTCGGCGCCGGTGATGCCTCTACAAGACCGATTTCATTGGTCAATTTCTGTTCAAAATCAAAATCTTGACCTGCTTCGAGGGTCGTATTGTAGACAATCAGTTCATCGTCCTCATAAAGTGGATCAATATGCAGCCAATCACGCCAGACAGCCTGGAGACCTTCATTGGCAAATTGTTTATGGATAATCAGGTATTTGATACCCCCGTCAGCAAGAAGCTGTAATTGCTGTCCGATATCGCTTAGGGCTGGATCGGGGATTTGATCATTTTCTTTCAAATGAGCAAGGAAAGGGATGCTGTCGAGAAAAGCGGTTGATTCTCGAGGCAGCCGCGATACATGGCCGGTGGCTAGCGGCAGCCCATGGACAGTTTGGTACTGCATATACCATTTGTCATAGGAGCGATCATCAATTGGAATATCGATTATCGCAAAAGATTCATCTTCCCCGGCTTGCTGAGCCAGCCACTGTGGTACTTGCGGCGCGGTTGTAGCGAAAGGGATCGGGCTGTAAGCCAGGAGTATTAATAAAGCAGCGGCAGAAAGGACCAGCAGTCGAAGATTTTTACTGGCGATCTTTGATAGAATCGCCTGCATGCCCCAACCGGCGAGCATGGCTATTGGCAGACTAAGGAAGATATTGAGCCGGTCCGGGCGGCGAATCAGGCGCAGGAGAGTGAAATCCTCTACCAGGCGGTAAGGCAGAGGAATTCCCGCAAAGGATCGGCCGTTAATCACCAATTCCGGACCCAAGGCCATAATGAAATAGAAAATGGCCAGGAAGAGCCAGATCCAGGTTTTTCGCCAGCGGCGCACGATGCCTACGGCCGACAGGAAAAGCGTAAAAAAACCTAAAAACGGTGTGTAGAACTGGTTGACTACAAAATTTTCGTAAATTCCGGCTACCCGATCGTGCCAGATACCATTGTGGATGCTGGGTACAAAATAGGCTAACAGGTCAGTTCTGCCCCAAATCGCCTCATCCAGAAAAACATCTTCAGGAAATTCGCGCGTGAATTGATCGATTACCAGGGGAGCGGCGAAGGGGGCTATTAACAACATGGCTATCCCGGAAACGGTGAGCAGCTCAAGCAGTATCGTTTTGTTCCATGCCGCGGGAAATCTCCATAAGAGATAGATTGTATAGCCGATTAAAATCGGACTGCTCATGATCAACAACTGCCAGCGCGTGATGCCGATCATGGCCAGGGAAAAGCCCAATCCCAGAATAAGCCTCCATTGAAATGATCGCGTGGACGCCTTCTCTTTATTACTGATGAGCTTGTTTAATAGCAGTAAGGTGATGGGAACCCAAAAGATGACCATCATATTGGCGTGATCGTAGTGGGAAAGTGTGTAAGGCCAAAAGCCAAAAATGATGCCCGCGATCATGGCCGGCCCGAGGGAATGGATTTCCTGCCAGGCGAATAAATACATGCAGAAACCGTTGAGGATGATCACGGTTAGGAATACTAGATTGTAAGCTGTAATACGGCCGAATAGGGCTTGCAGCGGCAGCCATAAGGCGATATTGAACCAGGCGATGTTGTGAGAAGTTAAGGAAGCGCCTATGGGAGCATATAGATAGGGTGTAAAAAAAGTGTTTAAACCCTGGCGCAGCGCTTCACGTACCCACCAAAAGGTCCATTGGTGAACCCACAGGTCATCTCTCCCGCCCGCCAAATGCGTTCCAAGCCTGGCTATGACCGGCCAGGTCATAACCAGGCTTAGGATTACGAATAGAATAAAGACCAGGATGTGATCGCGCTGCGACCTCTGATCCCATTTACGCATTCTAGCTGTCAGCAGTTAGCCGTTCATAAACACGCTGCGGCGTCAGCGGAATTCTGCGCAGACGCACCCCCGTGGCATCGAAAACAGCATTTGCCAGCGCAGGCGCGACGCCGTCTTTCGGTATCTCGGCAATCGCCTTAGCGCCAAATGGACCTGTTGGTTCATTTGTCAAAACCAGGATTGCCTTTATCCAGGGCATCTCATCAGCGCGATAGATGTGATAAGGACCGAAGGCGTGGTTGACCAGGTCGCCGGCTTCGTCATAAGCCATCTCTTCTACATGGCCGTAACCAAGGGCCTGGACCATACCCCCTTCAACCTGCCCGCTGGCCGTGATCGGATTAATGGGCACACCGGCATCCACCGCCATGACCAGTTTGGTGACGGTGACCTGACCTGTTTCCATATCAACTTCTACTTCGGCTAAAGTCGCCGCAAATGGCGGAGGGGAGTCCATGCTCACAAAAGAAGCGGTAGCCATAATTTGGCGCTGTTGATCCTGGTGCAGGCTGTGCAGGGCAATATCGGCGATGCTCACCGAACGGCCGTCTGGGGCGAAAGCATACCGGTCATGCAGTTCGATATCTCGCCACCCATCCAATTCGAGCATTAAGGCGGCGCGCTCGCGTATTTGTTCAGCAACCTCCTCGGCGGCCTTCTTAACGGCCGTGCCGGAAATATAAGTGGTGCTGCTGGCATATGCGCCGGTATCGAACGGGGTGAAGTCTGTGTCACTGGAATAGATGATAATATCTTCCAGGGCAACTCCAAGAACCTCCGCGGCGATTTGAGCCAAAATCGTATCCGATCCTGTACCCAGATCCGTCGCGCCGACGAGCACATTAAAAGAACCGTCATCATTGATTTTGATGCTGGCCCCACCCATATCAAGCCCGGGAATCGCCGTGCCATGCATAGACATCGCCGCGCCTAACCCACGCCGCAAATGCGGTTTACCAGCGACCTTGTGAAAATCGGGATCAAGCTTACGTTCCCAACCGATTGCTTTTAAACCTTGTTCGAAGCATTCATTCAAGCCGCAGGAGAGGATAATCGGTACGCTGACAACGGTCTCTTTTTCCCCTTCACCTAATAACGGAGCTATGGGCATGGGATCGCCGGCCTGCACCCAGTTTTTCTTGCGGAAGGCGATGGGATCAAGCCCGAGTTCAGGCCCAAGCTCGGTGGCAATCTCGTCCATATGTACTTCAAGGGAGAACAATGCCTGAGGTCCTCCATAGCCGCGATAAGCACCAGGCACCGGGATATTGGTATAGACCACGTAACAATCAAACATACGGTTAGGGCAGTTATAGCTGCTCAGCCCGCGCAGCCCGGTGACTGTTTGAACGGTAAGACCGTGAGTGCCATAAGCGCCTGTATTGCCGATAACGGTCATTTTTTGGCTGTGCAAAGTGCCGTCGGCCATGACGCCTGTTTTCCAGGTAATGGTTTGCGGGTGGCGTGTGCGGCTGCTGCGGAATTCCTCTGTACGATTAAGTTCCAAACGAACTGGCCGTCCCGTGGCGATAGTTAGATGGCCGACGATATCTTCCAGGAGCATTTCTTGCTTGACGCCGAACCCGCCGCCTATGCGCGGTTTAATGACGCGGATGCGCCTGGCAGGTAGACCAAGGAGCGGCGCAACCATACGGCGGACATGGAAGGGAACCTGCGTTGAGGTGCGAATGACCAGGCGTTCGTCACTGTCCCACCAGCTGATAGCAATGTGTGGTTCGATCGGCGCCTGCTGCACCTGGTGAACATAGTAGGTTTTTTCAAAGACATAGTCTGCTTGTGCAAAACCCGCTTCGACATCGCCCACTTCAGCCTCGATATGGTGGACAATGTTACGCGACGCGTCGTGAATGTCTTCGCTGTCAGGCTCATCATGAATAACCGGCGCACCGGGCTGAATCGCTTCATTTTCGTCGAAAACGGCCGGCAGTACCTCATACTCTACCTTGATTAGCTTTAACGCCTCCTCGGCGATTTCAAGGGTGTCTGCGGCAACGGCAGCGACGCGGTCGCCGACATAACGAACCTTATTGTCGAAGCTCACCTGGTCATATGGAGGGGGGTTGGGGTAGCTCTGCCCGCCTGAAGCATACTTGACGCGTTCTATATTCTTGTAGTGAATCACGGCGCGCACCCCGGGCAGGGATTTTGCCGCGCTGTCGTCAATATCAAGAATGCGTGCGTGGGCATGGGGACTGGTTAGTAGCTTGGCATGCAACATACCGCGTAATTCGATGTCGTCTACAAAGGCCGGATTGCCTTTAGCCAGCTTTACTGCGTCAACCTTAGTTTCCGGCTTCCCGACCACGGCCGTTTCTGGTACCTGGCTCTGCAAAAGGATATTGCTCTGCGGCCTCACATCGGTTTGCACCTTGTTTGCGCCGCCGGCCATCGACGGACCATCCATCCCGGCATCTACACCCGTCTCGTCAGACGGGGGAAGATCGACCCAATAACTCGCATCGACAATTTCCGGGCCTTCATAAGGATCTACCATCTCGCCGCGCAGGATTTGGGCTGCTCGTAATACGGCTTCAACCGGTTTTACATAGCCTGTTTCACGGCAAAGGACGCCTGACAGTGTATCCCGGACTTCCTCTTCAGTTGGATTTAAATTGCGATCCAGCAGCGCTTTAGCCGCCAGGATCATCGCCGGTGTTGAATACCCCGATTGGATCGCGCCGGTATCTATAAACGCTTTTTGAATGGGATGGAGTTCACCAACCTGGTTAATCAACCCTTCGATCGTTTCAATTTCATGACCCTCGGCTTGACCGGCGAGCATCGTATCGCTGTTCACCAGGTTTCCGTCTAACAGGATTGCTGAAGCGCCGGTTGTGCCATCGTCGCTGCCAAAACGAACGCTAAAGAAGCCAGCTAAGCGCAGAGCGTCGCGAAGATTGTCCGTGGCAGCGGCGGGAACTGCCACTTCTTGTCCGTTAATCAGTAGGGAAATAGTCATTGTTTTCTCCGTAATTCTGCTTGTTAAATGATTTAGCCACCGGGAAGGCATTTTCCCGGCTCAATAAGATTTCAGAACCTTCATGTAGTTCGCCCGTTCGAATGCTGCGGCATTTGTTCCGGAATACACACAAAGACGGCCGCGGATCTCGTCAATAGACTGGTAGTTGTGGGTTTCCAGCCAGGAATCCAGGCCGGTCAGTGTTGTCGCAATATGTTCGATGCCGTATTTGAACAGCGCGGATGTCATCATCGCTACCTGAGAACCGGCCATGATGCATTTGATAAGATCTTCGTATCCGTAAACGCCCCCGGTTACAGCTAATTGGGCGTTAAGATGGCCGTACAAAAGGGCTGTCCAGCGCAGCCGCAGGCGTAATTCTTCGGGAGCGCTGAGATCAATCGTTGGGGCGACCGTTTCTGCTTCTATATCGAAATCAGGTTGGTAAAAACGGTTAAAAACAACCAGGGCATCCGCGCCGGCATTGGCCAAATCATGGGCGACGTGGGCCATCGCAGTAAAGAATGGACTGATTTTAACAGCAATGGGGATGTTCACTTCCGCAGCCACGCTTTTAATGAGATCAATATACATCTGTTCAACTTCAGTACTGCTTGTCTTGCTGTCATTGGCCAGGTAGTAGGTGTTCAGTTCTATGGCATCCGCGCCGGCGGCTTCTAATAATTTTGCATAGTGGACCCATCCTCCACTATAGTAGCCGTTTAGACTGGCTATGATTGGAATCGATACGGATTTTTTCGCCTTATAAATATGGGCGATATATTCGCTGGCTCCTACCTTAAACTCTGTCATCGCGGCAATGTCTTGCAGCGCTTCCGGCAGTGCCTCAATGTGTTTAGTGTAATACTCCTTATGCCCCATTTCCTCCAATTCAATTTGTTCTTCAAACAATGAGAATAAAACCACGGCTCCAGCCCCGGCGCGTTCCATCGCCTTTAGATTCTCGATGTCCTCTGAAAGCGGGGAAGCGGAAACAACAAGTGGGCTTTGTATTGGGAGACCAAGATACTCAGTTTGCAAGACGGGCATTCACTTTCTCCAATGGGTGTTGAATTGTCATAGCAGGAAGCATTCACTGATCCTTTGCACTGACCAATTGTAACAGAAAAGCAATGACTGTGTTGCTTATGAGGGCGTTTTGTAAAGAAAATCGGGATTGGTATAATGCACCGATTTTTAAGATTGCCTGTAGAAGGAATGGAAGAAGAAACCGGCATACCACCTCAACCGGAGCCCAAGTCAGAAGATTTACGGTGCCCTAATTGTGACAGCGTCGTTCCCAAAGGGGCAGCACGCTGTATCATGTGTGGCTACCAATTTGAAGCTGACAGTTCAAAGACGGCCGAAACCTCTCAAGTAGAAAGCCCTCCCGTTGAGGAAGCCGCGGCCGACGAAATTCAAGAGCTGGATCCCGTCCCCGATCGGCAGTTTTATCCACTGAATGTCAGTATAGGACCGTCTTACCAGACCCAACTGCGGGGCAAGCGTAGATCTATAGCCCTATGGCTGCTGACGGCAATCATCGCCGTCATAACCGCGATTGTTGGACTTATGGTGCTTCGGGGTGGAGATTCCGAAGTAATTCTCGCTTTGCAGCCGACATTTACCCCGCTTCCACCACCGCCATCCTTGACGCCTACCACTACGCCGGAAGCAACGGAAACACCCTTGGCGACGGAAACACCGGTTCCAAGCGCCACACCGGTCCCTACTGATACTCCACAGCCCCCTCGCTACCATACGGTCGCCAGCGGCGAAACATTATTTGGCCTATCCTTGTTTTATCGCATTTCTCCGGACAGTATTGCCGAATCAAACAATATGTCCCTCAATACGCAAATCCAGGTCAACCAACAATTGGTGATACCCTGGCCTACCGCCACACCACCACTGGAATCCGAGGTCTTAGAGATCGGTGATCAGAAGGTTGTCATTGATGTGACAGACTGCCAGATTATCAACATCCAGGAAGGTGACTCGATATATGGTTTGTCGGGCCAGTACGATGTCCCTGCGGAAGCTATCGTTGCCGTCAACCGCTTGACTGAAGAATCGATTCAAATGCTCCATCCGGGAGATGCGCTCTGCATCCCTCAGGTTTACCCTGGTGAAAGCTTACCGGCAACTGCAGGCCCGCAGCCGACGACGACCAGCACATCATTTCCTGCCGGCCCTTCATTGCTCTACCCAACCGAGGGGATGGAAGTTAATCCCCCCGATGGTGTTTTACGCTTCCAGTGGGTTGCTGTGAAAAACCTGGAAGAAGATGAATGGTACATGGTTGAACTCGAGGATCTAAATCTTCCCGACATCCTCCCTTATCGCGCTTTTACCCAAGATAGTTCATTCCGCCTGCCTGATGAATGGCGGCCGAAAGTACCGGAGACGCATGAAATGCGCTGGCGAGTGAGTATTGTCAAAGTCACCGGCGAGCGCTCAGATGGGGGCGTTATCTACGAATATGGTGGACGCGGCAGTGAACAAGGCACCTTCTTCTGGTTAGGAGCGCTACCGACCGCGACCCCAACATTAACCCCTACACCTTCACCTACGCCTGAGGAATAAGGATCAAGAATTAGTGACCTTCTATGATTGGGTCAGGAACGGATTCGTTTTTCGTTCCTGGGCGATCGTCGTGGCCGGTCCATGTCCGGAGAGCACGATGGTCTCTTCCGGCAGCGTGAGCAGCCTGCGCTTGATGCTATCCATTAATAGATCGTAATCGCCCCCAGGCAAATCTGTACGGCCGATTCCCTGCCTGAACAAAACATCGCCATCGAATAGGACATTCTCACTCTTTAGATAGAAACAAACATGTCCTGGGGCATGTCCTGGCGTAAACAACACCTCAAGCTGTAAGTTCCCAACCAATATTTTTTCACCATCAGACAGCATGTGGTCAGCAGGAGGCGGTTCAGGTATGGTCATTTGCCACAACTTTCCGGCTGTTACTGCGTTCTCCAACATGGGTACGGCGTCAGGATGGATGGAGATCGATGCATTGCTTAATTCTTTGATCTCAGCAAGACCTCCAACATGATCGAAATGGCTGTGCGTCAGCAAAATTTGCTCGATCGTCCAATTCTCCGTTGCAGCGCGATCGAAAAGTAAACGGCCGTCCCATGAGGGGTCGATGACTGCCGCCGTTCCCGTTTCATTGCAGGCCAGAAGATAACAATTTGTCTGCAGCGGTCCCAGGGGTAGTTGTAAAATTGTTGCTTTTGAATCGTTCATAATCGATTGCTTACCTCTTGTCGTTGTGTAAAGAAGTTGAGTACTAACTATAACAATTTTATTAAGGGATATGCGATATTTCTGCAATAACTGTTTGAAAATCGAGCTGCCTAGCATTATCTTCCGCAGATTCAACCTCAGCCAGACTAAATTGAGTCTGCATGGCGGCATACTGAGCAACGGCCGTTTTCCGCGTTTCGGCAAAAAGTTCCGGCTGCTGTAAGGCAAAAGCCATGATGACCTGGAAACGGTCGTTCTCCTTTTGCTCTGCACCTAATACAGCCAGGCGAGTTAACAATTCCAGAGCAATCGGCCGGTCGCCAATCTCAACCGCCACCGCCAACCCCTCATGAAGATAATGCCAGGCAGCCTTCACATTTCCCAATTCATAACTCATTTTCCCCAAATTACTCAATGCATGAGCCAGGCTGGACTGAATACCCAATTCTCGATATATTTGCACAACTTCTTGCAGTAGCGGCTGCGCTGATACCAACTGCCCTTGCTCCATAGCAATCTGACCCAAATTATTAAAAGCAATTGCCACGCCCCATAAGTCGCCCACCTCCTGAAACAACTCCTGTGCTTCACGCTGCACCTGCACGGCGCGGTCATAATCCCCGGCGTCTGCAAATACCTGACACAAACTGGTTAATGCATTGGCTACCCCCACCGTATGCCCCATCTCACGGTAGATGCTTATTGACTCGTGAAGCGCCTCTTCAGCGGAGGCAAAATCCCCCAAGGCGCAGTAAATCAGCCCTAAATTGTTCTGCGAGGAAGCAATGCCGCGCCGGTCACCGATTTCGCGGCGGATTGCAAGGCTTTCCTGACCAGCCTGGAGCGCCTCATTAAACGCCCCCTTGCCGGCGTAGGGTAAGGCATAGGCTGCTGTGTACATTTGCCATACCCCAACGATTGCCCGCCGCCTGATATTGCGCCAGACTTTCCCCAAAATAGCGGCGAGAGGCGTCATAGTTCCCCTGAATATGCGCCATATAACCCAACCCCTAAAGCGGCAGCGCCATCTCTCGTTCCGCCGCAGCGGTGTTGAAACAGGCCAAACTTTCCTGGTACAAATCCAAGGCTTGATCAGAGGGCGCAGTAAATTCAAGACAATGCGCCTGTCGCGCCAACAGTTCACCTCGAAACAAATAGTTATTGGGTAGAGTTATGGATACGGCAGTTGCTGCCTGTGCAAAAACATCTGCCCCTTCCTGATACCAACTCCGCAGCGCATAATAAAGGTAAAGGCTTTCCAGCGCCGTCGCCATTAAAGCCACAGCCGCCTGATTTCCTGCCTCTAACTCAGCCACCGCCCATGCCCAGGCATGACGCACATTAGCAATCTCCAAATCGATGACGGCCAGCGCCGCTTCCTGCCCGATTCCCTTTAGGGCTTTTTCCTGCCCCGCCAGAAATGCCAGGTAATAAGCGGCATGGCGGAAAGCCACGCCAATGACAGCTGTTCCCCCTGTAAAAGACCCGCCCAGGAATACTCAAACGTCGCCTGCACACTGCGCAGCCGCACCGGCACATTACGCAAAGAGGACGTCAGCAGCGTCATATCCTGCGCCAACCGCTGTACAGCCGCGCTCCGGAACCCATGCCGCCGCAAGTTCTACTGCCAACGGCATCCCCTCTACCAACCGGCAAATCGCAAAAATAGCTGGCCAGTCAACCGCCGTTGGTCTGAACTGTCGCTGCAGCCTTTGCACACTCTGCACAAACAGCTGAATCGCTTCGGGTAGGTTTCCGGAGGCTTGGGATGGCTCTAAAGTCAACCCTTCTACAGTAAACAACCTCTCTTCACGCAAGGCCAGCCGTTCCCGTGATGTCACCAGCAGGTTCAGATTGGGGGCTTTTTGCAGCAGCATGGCAGCCACATCAGCGATGTTGGGTAGATGTTCCACATTATCCAGCACCAGCAGCATCCGTTTTTCACGTAAATAGGCCAAAAGCTACGTTTCCGCAGGCTCCTTACCATACAATACAAAGCCAAGCGCCTGCGCCAGTGTAGGAATGATAAGAGCGACTGAGTGAACGGTCGCCAACGCCACCCAGCATACCCCATCGGCATAGACGCCGAGATGGTCGGCGGCGGTTTGCAGGGCTAGCCGGGTTTTACCTACACCGCCCGGCCCTACCACGGTAACGAGACGGCCGTCCGGGTTGGCTAGCATTTCTGCCAGTTCCGCACATTCTGCCTTCCGTCCCACAAAGGGCGTGGCCATCGCCGGTAGAGGCGCTGCCTGCCCACTATCAGCCAGAAGTACACCATCCCGAATGGCACGGTGCAGATTATTCGTCTTACTGGTGGGATCAAGGCCAAATTCCCGTTTGAGCGCCCGACGGCAGGCTTTATACTGGGCTAGCGCCGCGCTGCGCTGCCCTTCGTAGGCTAACAGACGCATCAGTTAACGATGGGCTTCTTCGCACCAGGGTTCCAGGTGCACCATCTTTTGAGCATAACGTCGAGCAGAAGCAAACTCCCCACGCCGTTCATAAAAATCGGCCAGGTACCCCAGTGCCTCCATTGCTTGGCAGTGAAACCATTCTCGTTTGAGCAGCAGCCATTTTTCAAAGGGCATGCTGTCATGAAGCGAGAAACCCGCCAAAAAATCAGCATCATATAAGGCCAGCATCGTTTCCAGGCGGCGCAAACAGGGCAAACATTGAGCCGGTTGACGATGATGATGACGTTCATTGGCTGCCACCAATTCCGCAAATTGGGCCACATCCAGCCAGAGATCAGCCTGCGGATTGAACTGCACATCTTGCCGTTCAACGAGCAAAAAAGGAGTAGCATTTTGGTCATCATCACCAAGAGCCTGGCGCAAATGGGTGAGAGCTTGTTGCAGACTTTTGCGAGCGCGAGCGTCGGGCTGGTCAGGCCAAAACATGGCCGCCAACTGCTCTCGACGGTGAGGCTGCTGTCGTTCTACCACCAGGTAAACTAGCAAAGCGCGGGCTTTATTGGTGGCAAAATCAGTGATTGAAATGCCATTTAGCCAAACCTGGAAGGAAGCAAATAAGGTGACTTTAAGGGAAGTGGTGGCGTCTTTTTGCGGCTCCATGTTCCTATTCCAGTAAAACGATACGAATACGCATTATTTTACCGTGATGAAGACCGGTAATAAAGCTCCCCTTTTTGACGATTTTTTGCCGCCCGTTCGCTACACTGGCTGAAATCGTGTCATCACCGTGATGGCACTTGAGAGCCAACCAAGAAGGAGCTGTGCCATGAAATCTTTAAGCAGGTTATTTGTTGTTGTGTTGAGTACGACGTTACTCTTCACTTTTGTTTTTTCACAGTTAGCAGCGCAGGGAACAGAGGATACAACGGCCGTTGTCGCCACCTATACCACCCCCGTCACAACCATCACCGTCGACAGCACCACCGATCCTGAAACCAGCGACAGCCGAACATGCCTCACGTACACCCCCTGCACCCTGCGCCGCGCCGTCATTCAGGCCCGTAGTTTACCGGCCGCAGAAAAACCTGTACTGATAGCCTTCAACATTCCCACTTCCGACGCCGGCTACAACGCTACTTTGAAAATCTGGAAAATCCAATTCAGTGGTATTTCCAGCGCCGCTAACTCTACCCTTCGTTACCTCAATGGCAGCACCATTATCGACGGCGGCACCCAACTTAACGGTCGAACCAGCGGTCCCAAAATCATCCTGGTTGGCCCCGGCACAGGTCAATGGGATGGCCTGAAATTGGGTGAAACTGTTACCCAAAATGCCAACGAAATTCGTGGCCTGGGCTTTCAAATGTTCAAAACTCATATCTACGTCAATTACGCCAGCAATGTCATTGCCGACAACTGGTTTGGCCTTAACGATAACGGCACAGGCATCGTCCTACGCGGCAGCGGCGAAGATGACGGCCGCGGGAATACCGGTGTCTCCATAGGCGCAAACGTAGTAAACAATGTTATTCAGCAAAACGTTTTTACCGGACTGGCTGGGGTCGCCGCCGCCATCAATGGCGACGATACCACCTTCAGCGGTAACTATGTGGGCACGATTGCCAATGGAACCGTACCTGATAAAGAAACTGACCCGAGCCTGATCTGTTCAAAGAGGGACTGGCTGGGCGGCAGTGGGCTGAGTCTTAGCGGCGATCATAATATCATTGAAGACAACGTAATTGCTGGCCTGCGCATCGCCGTAGAACCACCCACCATTCAGGCAGACGCTATTCGCGTGGCGGGGGACAACCACATCATCCGCAATAACAAAATTGGTCTGAGTGCCAACAATAAGGAAGTAGGCGTATGTGGTCGCGGCGTTTATCTGCAAGGCGGCACGGAGTTCAACCAGATCACCACCAACCGAATCATTCGTCCCGGACTTTCGGCGATTTCCCTTAACGATACGCCAACAGTTTCCACGTCAGACGCCAATATCCTGCGCGGAAATATCATCAAAAACTGACACCTTGGGGTGAAATTGAGGGTAACAACAGCCCGGAAGACGCGGTCCAGATGACGAAGAGCCTGCCTGATGCTTACCGAAATTTCAAACCGGCAAAGGTTACAAGCATTAACGGCATCAATGTCAGCGGCACAGCCGGAGTTGGAAGTCCCTGCCCTAACTGCATCATAGAAATCTTCCTTGATGACACGGATACCGTTACGGAGACGCTGCAATCACTGGCGGTGGTTACGGCTAGCAGCAACGGCAACTGGACGGCCGTTTTACCTACAGCCCTCACTGCTGGGAAAGCCTTGCGCACCACCAGCACAACCGCTAAACACAATACTATTCCCAACATGAGCCTGGGCACAACAACCGGTCTCTCAGCGCTGTAAATACCCGGGTACAAAGCGTATCTACAGGCGATTATACGGTAGAAATTATCTCAGATTGGTCCAATCTCACGGATTGGACCAATCGTTTTAAGAAACGAATTGTATTGATTCTATTGCTCGCATGGCTCTTTTTGCAGACGGCTGCGGCAGGCTGCTGTACATCGCCCTAATGAGCATCCGGGGTTCTCAAGAGCCCTGGGTGCCTTTTTTCTAGGTAATCAGATAGGAGAGGTAATGATGTGTTGTCAATACCAAAACAAACCAAGTTATTTCTCTTGCTTGCTGCGCTTTTGGCAAACAGATGATGGGGAGCAGCGGGTTTGGCGAATATTGTTGGAATATCCGGTTACCCGCGAACGATATGTTTTTACTTCGCTGGCTGCTATGTTTGTTTATCTGGAAAATGAAACCAGACAGGAAAATGAGTCAACGGGGTAGGAATTTCGAGTATGCATGGTAGACAAAGACACTCTAAACGCGCTCTATGATTATGGCGATACCCATGCCCCCGCCGACACAAAGGGTTACCAAAGCAGTTTCTAAGTCACGGCGTTCCAGTTCATCCAGCGCTGTGCCTAATATCATCGCTCCGGTTGCACCGAGCGGGTGCCCCATCGCTATTGCTCCGCCGTTTACATTTACCCGCTCCATGGAGTCAATGCCCATATCTCGCAAAAAGCGCAACACAACTGCGGCGAATGCCTCATTTACCTCAATAAGATGAATATCCCCAACCTGCATACCCGCTTTGTTTAAGGCTTTTTTCGACGCCGGTCCCGGTCCAACCAGCATGATTGTTGGCTCAGTTCCAACCAGGCCGGTGGACACAATGCGTGCCCGGGGTTGTAAACCCATCGCTTCGCCTTTTTCCCGTGAACCAACTAAAACAAGCGCCGCGCCGTCCACGATACCCGACGAATTGCCGGCTGTATGGACGTGGTTAATCTTTTTCACCTGCGGATAAACCTTCCTGGCCCGGGCATCAAAACCCATCTTGCCTAATTTAGCGAAAGCGGGTGGAAGCTTGCTCAGTCCTGCCAATGATGTCTCCGGGCGGATATGTTCATCTTCCCCCAGGACTACTGTCCCGTTTTCATTTTTTACAGGGATGAGGGAGCGCTGGAAATAGCCATTATGAGTTGCCTGGGCCGCTCTCTGCTGGGATTGCACGGTAAACGCATCTAGTTCTTCCCGCGTAAAGCCTTCGAGAGTGGCGATTAAATCGGCGCTAATGCCTTGTGGCACATAATTGACGTGGCTACTGACCTGGGGATCTTCGATCAATGCCCCACCATCACTGCCCATGCGCACTCTGGACATCGACTCCACGCCGCCGGCAACGATCAAATCTTCCCATCCGGAGCGTATCTTCACTGCCGCAAGGTTGACGCTCTCTAAACCGGAAGCGCAAAAACGGTTGATCTGCATGCCTGGTACATCCACATCCCAATCCGCGTAAAGCACGGCCGTTCTGGCGATGTCCGCTCCCTGTTCGCCGATGGGCGTCACACAGCCGAGAATGACATCATCGACTTGTGCCGTATCCAGTTTGTTCCGCTTTTTGAGTTCAAGCAGCAAACCACGAACTAAGTTAACTGCCGGAACACCACTGAGCGCTCCACCTTCTTTGCCACGGCCTCTTGGTGTTCGAACAGCATCAAAAATAAAAGCCTCTCGAGTCATAAGGAATATCCGTTTAACAAGCTGAGTAAAATCTTGTATCCTTTCAAGCTTAAGCTTGATGAAGAGTTTACATGGTTCGAAACCATTCTCAAAGGAACCCTTTCCAAGACTCTCTCAGGTAGATCGGGAAGAGGATGCATTATGTCTATGGAAGAATTTTATCACTTGATCCGAAATCGACGCGCTGTTCGTCGTTATGAAGATCGAGCTGTCCCTGAGGATTTACTTGAACGGCTTTTGGAAACGGCCGTTTGGGCGCCATCAGCCCATAATCGTCAGCCTTGGCGATTTGCCGTTTTACGGTCATTCGAATCCAAGGATAAATTGGCCAGGGCAATGGGTGCAAAGCTGCGCCAGGATCGCCTTTCTGATGGGGATAAGCTGAGCCTTATTGAGCGAGATGTTTCGCGGTCGTATGCGCGGATCACCGGCGCGCCGGTTGTTATCCTGTTTTTTCTCTCGATGTCTGATATGGATCATTATCCTGATCGAGCCCCAACCGGGGACCGTAACGAGGCTGAACGGCTGATGGCCGTACAAAGCGTGGCCATGGCTGTACAAAATCTCTGGCTGCTGGCGAGCGCAGAGGGGTTGGGCGCCTGCTGGTTATGCGCGCCACTTTTTGTTCCCGAACTCGTTCAACAAACATTGGATTTACCCCCGGATTGGGAAGCGCAGGGTTTGTTGACTATAGGCTGGCCGGCTGAAGAACGACAGAAAGATCGCCGGCCGAGGCAGGAATCTGTCCTCTTCCTCTAAGATTTTAATTAAGGTGCGAGTGCCTGGTGCCGGCTGAGCAGACGGATATCCGGCGCCAATATTTTTCCGGTGCACCAGGTCAGGTATATAACCTCGCCCAAAGAAGCCAGATTAAGGGCTACTGCAGCGGCCGGCAGCCCGGGTAGTTGGAAGATAATTCCGGCGGCTAAGACAACGGCCGTAATCGACAGATTGATCGCCATGCCGATGTTCACCTGGTTAGTCACGCGCCGCTTGATCAGCAGCCCGCGCAGCCAGCTAGTAAACACTGCTAGAGCGGGAAACAACAGGAAAAGTGTCAGGCTGCTGCGCGCCAGTTCCCCAACAACAGGGGTCATATCCTGGATAACAAAAAGGTAAAAAGCCGACAGCGGCGTAAACAAGAAGACAACCATTAACGCCGTGATAATAGCCGCCATTCTGAACGTAAATAGACGGATAGGTAAAAATGTTTCTCGATCCTTACTTAAGGCGATAACTGCTTCAGGCCAGGCCATAGCAGCAGCCCTGGCCATTAAAGTGACCTGGAACGTAACAGGCCAGGCGGCAAGAGAAATTGTTGGGTTTGCCAGGCGCGCAAGGCTGAATGTGACCATGGGTTGCGCAAGTAGAGTCAGTACGGAAGTTCCTGCTAGTGGGAGATGAAATCGGAACAACTCCTGATAAGTCATCTCCGATTCTGTGGAATGTGCCCTTGCCGCTGAGAGCTGATCGTTAAGGAGTGGGCGAACGGCTAAGGTTGTATAGGCTGCCTCGGTGATAACGCCGGCCATAAGCGCACTTGCGCCGATTACCAAGCCGGGAAAGCCGCTGTAGAGCCCCAATAAAGCGGCCGTTCCGGCCGATGAAATGAGACGGATAATCGTGCCCCAGGCGATTCGCCGGGTATAGCCAAAATGAATCAGAAGCCCCTGTAGAAATCGTCTCCAGGCGATAGCCGCGCTCCAAAAAGTCATGATTTGAAGGCCTGGTTGAACCCAACGCGCTACCGGTTCTGGAGTTCCCAGCAAGGTGAGCACGACGAAATCAAAAAGCGGTGTGAATGCTACCAAAGCCGAGACGATGGTCAGAAAAATGGCCCAATGAATCGTAAATCGACGCAGCAGCAGATAAGTGGGTCTGTCTTTTACCAGGGCGGTCGAGGTAGCTAGTAAGTTGATTATTGGGCTTTCGATCAAGACCGAAAGGCTGACTACGATTCCCTGCGCAGCCAACATAATCACCTCATCCGGCAGGCGGTTGATCACGGCGGTGACGAATGGCCCTTCGGCCGTCATGAGCATCCAACTCGCAAACAGCGGCAGCCAAAACCAAAAAATCTTCTGTTGGCTTAAAGCGGATTTCTCCTTGTTGCTTGCATCGTTTAACACGAACTCTCTCCACCGTAAAATTTCGCGTGAAGTATATCAGCCCATTTCCCTTGAGCGAATTTTGCCCTTCCTGGTAAAGAGCAATCTCAAATGCCGCACCTCTTCTAAACGTGATAAACTACTTACACACTATTTCCGTAGGATTAGCCGGCCGGCTAAATCCCGGCGCCTAATCCCTGACCCATTAACTTAAGGAGCGATCCTGCAAAGGAGCAATCCTGTAAAGGAACAATCCTGTAAAGGAACAATCCTGCATAGGAACAATCCTGCAAAGGAACA
>JBJYWP010000002.1:84139-154196 GCA_046259485.1 Promineifilaceae bacterium (SeqCode)
AGGAACAATCCTGTAAAGGAACAATCCTGCATAGGAACAATCCTGCAAAGGAACATTATGCGCAAGAAAGTTATTCTGATCACGGGTGCTTCCGGCGAGATTGGGCAGGCGCTTATCCGCCGATATGCTGAGACCGGGAGTACTCAATTATTGACCCTCGATCTTTACCCGCTGCCAGAAAATCTGGTTAGTCTATCAACCCATATCGTGGGCGATGTGTTGGATAGTAAACTATTTTCAAGATTAGTGACGGAGTATGATTTTGACCTGATCTTCCATCTGGCAGCCTTGTTATCCACTCGCAGCGAATATGCCCCCGATCTGGCCCATCAGGTCAATGTCAACGGCACGTTAAACTTGCTGCAGCTGGCGGCGGACCAGAGTCAAAGACGCGGTGTGCCGGTCAAATTCATTTTTCCCAGTTCGATCGCGGCCTATGGTTTGCCCGATCTGGAAACAAAAGCGCGCGACGAGTTTGTTCGAGAATGGGATTGGAACCGGCCGACGACTATGTATGGCTGCAACAAACTATATTGCGAGATGTTGGGAAGCTATTACAGCGCCCATTATTTGCAGTTGGCTAAAACGAACCCAATCATGCTTGATTTTCGCAGTGTGCGCTTCCCCGGTCTGATCAGCGCCTACACAGTGCCTTCCGGAGGGACAACAGACTATGGCCCGGAGATGCTCCATGCCGCGGCGAAGGGGGAACCTTATGCCTGTTTTGTGCGCGAGGATACAGTCTTACCCTTCATGGTCATGCCCGACGCCGTGAAAGCGCTCCTCAATCTCGCATCCGCTCCTCGTGAAGTGCTTCGCCGCTCTGAGTACAATGTGACCAGTTTTAGTCTATCCGCGGCAGAATTTCGAAAACGTACTTTGGCTGCATTTCCCGAATCGCAGATTACTTTTGATCCTGATTTTCGCCGCCAGCGAATAGTTGACACCTGGCCGGCCGGCTTGAGCGATAAAGCAGCGAGACGTGATTGGGATTGGGTGCCGGAGTATGGAATAGATCGAGCCTTTGAATATTTGATTCCCGTTATCCAGCAGCGTTATCAAAAAAGTTAAATCGCGCTGTCAATCAATGATTGATGTTTTGCATTAGTTTGATGATCGATTAGCGTGGGCCGGTGGAGACACCGGCTCATTCATTTATGGTGATGGGTGGGGCGGTGTGCTGTTAAAGAACTGGAAGAGAACCCAACTTACAACAGCACCAAGAAGTGATGCCGCCAATCCTGACCAACTGCCTAAAGAAAGCACCCAATCGCTTCCCGGCATTTGTAGGATTGTGTAGACGTAAGCGGTAAGTCCACCAACCAGCCCCCAGAGCAGTGCTCCGGCTCTCCTTGAAGGATCATCGCTCTCCCGGGTGATAAAGATCGCAGCAAAGGTGAAAATCAATAAGCCGGTGAACATGGATAGCAGCATTTCTAATTCAGAAAGGGCGATGCGAATGCTTGGTTCTTGAGGTTCCGGGGTTGGAACCGGCGTTCTGGTCGGGGGAATAGGGGTAATTGTGGGCGTCGGTGAGGCGGTGGCGGTGGCAGTTGGACTGGGTGTTTCAGTTGGGGTAGGCGCCAAAGTTGGAACGACGATGACCGCTTCCGCGTTACCCTCGATTGAAATGTCGACTGCCTGAGAAATTGTGGCCTCACCCGCTGAAGCCGTGATCCGGAATTGTCCGGGACCGGTGCTTGCTTCCAAGACGTATCCCAGGCGTGCCACCCCATTTTTAGTCGGCTCTTCCGCGATGATATTGAGTGTTCCTTGTATGCGATCCTGTTGGATGAACTTAACAAGTGTCCCATCAGGAACCTGGTTCCCGTTGTGGTCGACGATGACTCCAGTTTCCAACTGCAGCGTATCGCCGATCACGGCCGTAAGCGGTTCCTGGCTAGGAGGGGATTGGATCTCATCTCTGTCGACGAAATAGAGTTCAATAATTTGATCTGGATCGGGCTGTGTAATTGTAAATAAGTTGTAACCAATGCCATCGATCGATACAGGGGACCTGCCATTTAAGGGCGCTTCCATAAACAATGTGCGCACGGCCGTATCCACAAACATATCGATCGTGCTGTAGATGCCATAATAAGCGGTGAGCTTGCTTATTTCAGTCGTATCTAGGAAGTATGGGGCGTCAAAGGCGAAGACCAACACGCGGCTTTCACGTAAGATATCCGGCCGTTCGGCCAGAAACCTGTTTAGTGGTTGAGACTTGGAATTATCATCTAGAAGACCAAAAACGATCCAATCCGCATCTGCCAAAGCTTCTTGAACCAGGTAACTCGCCAATGGTGTCGGTGTAACAAAAGGTGTTGCCAGCTCCGTGGCATCAGGGTCAAATGTTGGTGTTGGCGCAACCGTGGGTAAAACAATCGTTGTTCCCCCGGCGTTCAGGAATTCTTCCAGATCCGTGAACGAAAAGCTCGTTAGTTGATTCGGCCTAATCTGGTTGCTTCCCTGGGGTCCATACAGCGCCACCAGGCGATCGGCGATGGCGGTCTTTCCAATAACCGCGTCTTCCGGGCATTCCGAGCATTGTTGTATCTCGCGCACATCCGTAAAAACAACGATTGAATCACCAAATCCGGGCGGGCTGGACATTCTTTCCGCCAGTTCAGTGAGGCTTGGAGCAATTAAGGTGGTGCTGGATTGGGCAAGGTCAAAGACTAAGGAGTCCCCCTGGCCAACTTCTGTTCCCAGGCTTTCTTCATCCGCGAGCACGTTGGTGGCAGTCCAATCATTATTATAAAGACTCAATTTTTTTGCCAGGATACGCTTGACTGCCTCATCGACGCGCTGCTGGAAGGATTGGTCCGTTTCGTATTTTTCGCGGAACCATTCAATTGTATCCTTGATATTGCTGACTTCCTGCTCATAAGTAGCTGGACCAAGAGCGAAGTCGCCGAGGTAGAGCACATCATTTCCCGCAAGCAGCGCATCCTTGGCGACGCGTCGATGTGGAAATTCCTGCTCTGTATCGTCATAAAACAATTCAACGCTGCGGACGCCTAATGAGTCGGACACCAAAAGTCCTCCGTTCTGACGCCACCCTGTAAATTCAGGCATCGCCATGAGCGAGTTGAGTGCTTGTGGGTCAAAACTGACGGGCGCTGTCGTTGCCCGAATATTACCCTGGAATCCTTGGTAACGAATGTGGGTGCTGAGCAAGCCATCAACGATGGATGACTCGTCCGGCGCTGTCCCCGTAACCGCCATAAAGGGTGCTAGTTCGATTTGCTTTAGCTGTTCCAGAGAATTACGGACGGTAGGTACTTCTTCGTCAGTTGGCCTGTCGCTGCTTCCTTTTCCGGGAAAACTCTTGGCGATTACGGCGATGCGATTCTGGCTTCCTTGGTGAATACCATCTGTATAAGCCTGGCCCATTAATCCAACCCAATATGGGTCACCGCCAAATGTACTGGTTCCCAGGTCCGCAGGATTTTTGGGCTGGGGATTTTCCAGGACATCGAGCGTAGGACCGAATAACATATTAATGCCCGCGGCATTTAATTCCTGACCTATTAGTTCCCCGATTTTTCGAGCATAGTCAGTATCCCATGTGCTGCCCATGGCCATGTTCGTCGGCACGGCCGTAAAGCCGCCAAGAATTCGCTGCCCATTATTGGTCTGCCCTTCATGCTGCATCGCTATGAATAGGGGGAGACGCAGTCCTACTGGGCTGGGTGATGGTGTAGGGATAGGAGTCTGAAATTCTTGAGAATCGGTGATTGGTGGAAGAGCGACCTCCTCACTAACCGCCTCCGGCAGTTCTCCAAGCAGGGCTAAACTTTGTAGGTCATTCGTTAGCTGAAGCAGCTGCTCTGGTGTATCTCCCGGGTTTCCAAAGCCGGTGAAGTTATCAAAAGATGGCTGCAAAACAACCCCGCCTACCTTATAGTTGGCAATAAGGTCGATGAGCTCGCTGTCAAGGGTCAGACTGTCTCCTTCGAAAGAGATCAGAAACAGCTGGCCTATTCTCTCTTCGACATTCATTTGATCGAAGAGCTGTTCTATATCAACCTCAACCTGTTCTTGAGTATGCCCGGGTTCGACTGCAGGGAAAAAGAAATGGACAAGCAGAAGCAGAATCCAAACGACGCGTTGGAACCGTAATTTAACCAAGGGTAAATTATCTGGGAAAGGCACCCGGATTCTCACTTCTTCTTTTACACATGAATTAATATCAATTATCCTAGAACATTTCGGCGTTTCTAGAATTATCGATTAATGTTTACCCATCAAAGTATAGCGCAGATTGCCTCCCAGAACACCTGTGTTAAACTTGCACCCATTGGGACGCGCCCTATTTGTGTCAGATAGTAATTTAAAATAGAACGCTAGTCTGGCGTGGGTTCTAGCCTGTAATTGGTGGTCTCCCTGCATCTAATACTACCACTGTCCAATGAGAGATTATTCTCGGGAGCAATTCAGCTGTGAAGCCCGATAAGGCATTAGATTTATGTCAAGTCGAACCAGAAATTCAATCACTATATTGCTATTAATTCTCCTCGTGGCCGGCGCGTTTACGGCCGGCTATTTTGTCAGTGAATTAAGAACCAAAGGAAATCAAGTTCATGCTGATGAGGAATTTGACGTATTCTGGGAAGCCTGGAAGCTGATTGATGAAAATTACATTGGCCAGTTACCGGTGGAACAGCAGCGAACTTATGGTGCGATACGCGGTTCATTGGAAACGCTTGAGGATCCTTATACCGTTTTTATTGAGCCGGTCGTTCGTGACCTGGAACGCGAACAACTGCAAGGGAGTTTTGGTGGGATAGGGGCTTATATCTCTCGTCCTGAGGATGGGGTAGATGTCGTTTTAGAACCCATTCCCGGCAATCCGGCTGAGAAAGCGGGTATCTTGTCCGGCGACGTTCTCATTGCCGTCGATGGAGAACCAATTACAGCAGATTTTACCGTAGCGGAAATAGCTGATTTGGTAAAAGGTGAAAAAGGGACCATTGTTGTTCTTACTGTTTTGCATCAGGGAACTGACAAAGCTGTTGATATTGATGTCATTCGTGATGATATTCTGATACCTTCCGTGACCTACCATCTCCTTGAGCAGTATCCGATTATTGGCTATATTCGTTTATCACGATTTAGTGCCGAAAGCGGCCAGGAAGTGGCTGACGCGCTTACGGATTTAGAGGAGCAGGGCGCCACCGGATACATTCTCGACCTGCGACAAAATCGAGGTGGATTATTGAATGCCGCGGTTGACGTTGCCGACCAGTTCCTTGGCGAAGGTCCGGTAGTTATTCAGCAAAGCACGGATGAAGGACAGCGGATTTTTGACTCCACGGCCGATACGCTTGTTCCCGATGCTCCTTTGCTTGTCTTGGTAGATGGTGGTACGGCCAGCGCTGCCGAAATTGTCGCCGGAGCGCTCAGGGATCGTGAACGTGCCCAATTGGTTGGCAATGAACCAACCTATGGAAAGGGATCTGTTCAGCTTGTATTTGACTTGAGTGATGGTTCTTCGGTTCATGTAACCTCCGCACGCTGGCTGACGCCTAATGGGACGCAGCTTGATGGCCAGGGTCTGGAGCCGGATATCATGGTAGAAATCACACAAGAAGCTCTGGATAATGGGCGTGATGAAGTGCTTGACCAGGCTGTTGAATTCTTAGGTGCGGACGAATGAGCGAATTTAATAACCCACAATCACCCAAGAACCGGCGTTTGTTCTTGATCTTAGCGGCGTCGCTCATTTTGCTAATTATCCTCGGTGCGGCCGTTTACGGTGGTTACCTGTTAGGCCAGTCTAGCTCAAGTCAAATTTCGGCGATGCAAACAACAAACCCGGAGCCGTCATCTTCGGCGGTCGACCTGGCTACCCAGGCGTCTACCTCGGTACCAACAGCGGTGCAGGTATCGCCGACTGTTGGTATCACCGAGCCGCCTGCTCCCACCGCCGTGGAAACGGCGACTGAAACGCATGTTGTAGAAATGGTTGAACCGCCGGACATGCCGGCAGCTTCTGAGACGGCAGTACCCACGGCCGAATCGCCAACAGAGACGGAAGCGCCGCCGGAAAACGCCGCTGATGAACTTGATTTAAGCACTTTCTATGAGGTGTGGGGGCTTATCAACGATGAGTTCGATGGCCAGCTGCCGGAAGATAAAGAACTTCTCTATGGCGCTATTGCCGGTTCGTTGAATTCGTTGGATGATGCCTATACGCGCTTTATCCGCCCGGAAATCGCGGAACGATTACGAGATGATTTAGATGGTTCCGTGTCCGGAATTGGGGCGATTGTTCGTCCCAGTGATGACGGGATAATTGAAATCGTTCGGCCGCTGGACGGGCAGCCGGCAGACCTAGCGGGTCTAAAAGCCGGAGACTTAATCATTGCCGTTGACGGTCAATCGATTGCAGGCATGAGCTTCGATGAAGTTCTCTTGATGATCCGCGGGCCGCAAGGAGAGTCTGTTTCGTTGACAATCATGCGCGAGGGTGCACAGGAACCGCTGGAATTCGACCTGGTGCGTGCTGAATTTGAGGTCCCGGTGGTAGAGACGCAGCTGTTTGATGAAGAAACAAGGACGATAGCTTATTTACGATTGAGCAGTTTTACGCGAGCGGCCGATCAAGAAGTGACCGACGCCTTAACCACCCTTCTCGCTCAGAACCCGGACGGTATGATCCTGGATCTGCGCGATAACGGTGGTGGTTTTCTTGACCAAGCTGTTGCCATAGCCGATCGTTTTTTGCCCGAAGGCATTGTGCTTTATGAGCGAAATAATGCGGGCTCGGTCAATGAGACATTTCGTTCACAGACCGGAGACATCGCTGAAGAAATACCCCTTGTGCTCCTGGTGAATGCAGGGAGTGCCAGTGCTTCGGAGATCGTTGCCGGAGCGGTGAAGGATAACGGCCGTGGTATCCTTATTGGTGAGACAACTTTTGGTAAAGGCTCGGTCCAACATGTACACACGCTCTCTGACGGTTCGGAGCTTCGAGTGACCATCGCCCGCTGGTTTACACCAAACAACCTGTCGATCAGCGAAGAAGGGATTACACCTGATATCGAGGTGGCTACCCCGGAGGACCTGGGCGGAGAGGATGATACCCAACTGCAGCGAGCGATTGATTACTTATTGGAAGAAAGATGAAAGAAGGCCAAGGAATAAAGATTATTGCTAAAAACCGGCGTGCGGCCCATGACTACCATCTCCTGGATCGCTTTGAGGCCGGCCTAGTGCTGACCGGAACTGAAATTAAATCCATCCGAAGCCACCAGGTTAGTTTACAGCGCAGCTATGTGCAGGCGCGTGAAGAGGAATTGTGGTTGGTTGAGGCTAATATCGCGCCCTATGCCCATGGAAACCGCGAAAATCACGAATCCACCCGGCCGCGAAAGCTGCTCCTACATCGCCGGGAAATAGACAAGATTCTGGATGCCCTGGCCATGAAGGGATTGACGGTCATCCCTACGAGGCTTTACCTTAAGGATGGACTGGCGAAAGTCGAGATCGCCCTTGCACGAGGGAAGAGCCACCGTGATAAGCGACAGGATATCGCCAAAAGAGATTCGGATCGCCAGGTGGAACGTGCGCTGCGCGAGAAATACCGCTAGCTCTCTTCGTTATCTTCGCCTGATTCTCCCCTGTAATAAACCAGCAGGCTAATTAGTAATACAAGACTTAATAGCAAGACCGAAGCAAGTCGAAAGGCGATGATGTTGTAATTCTGTGCTGTCTGGATCGCCTGCTTGGCTGACGGAATGACCTTAGGGGCTGGTTGAGCATCAGTGGCTGTTGTTCCAGTCTCCGGCTGAGATGGCGTTTGTTGGGTCATCAGATAGGCGACTATCGTTTTTTGCTGCTCGAGGGTTAGTCGATGTACGTAGTCACGAGGCATGATATTTTCCATGCAGGGTCCATTTGGGCATTCCGGCGCCAGAAAGACATTGGGATCGACGATTGACTGCAATATATAGGCATCGGCGGCCATTCCTTCAACGCGACCTTGGGCAAGCCAGCCGATATTGCTCAGGTCAGGACCAACTTTGTGACCTTCACCTAAATCGCCTATCTTATGACAGGAAGTGCAGCCGGCATTGAAAAGGAGCTCCTCGGGCGCACTGCCTTCAATCGGCCGTGCCGTTGGTAAAGGAGCCGGGGTGGCGCTCGGTTCCGGCAGGGGCTGCTCTGTCTGTTCCTGCTGTTCGATAAGTTCAGCTTGCTCCGCTTCCATTGTGGCTAATTCCTCCGCCGTCAACTGGATAATTTCAGAGCCGGGCTGCGCTCGAAGCGTTGTGTCGCATGGTGAGAATTCGGGATCAGGATCAGGCATACACCACCAGGGCTCGCTTTTGCTCGATTTTAGCAAGGGGACATGCCATAGAACAATATTCTCTCCAGACAAGTCGTCCCCGTTAATCCATTGGCGCGGTGGAATGAAAGTATCGCCCGGTCCGGTGGTAATAGGCCCTTCTCCCTCATTTTCGTTGTATTGCAATAAGAATAGATATCCCTCGTCTCTTCCCAAAGGATCGGTTTCTGACATGGACCAGTAATAATTAAGATCCCCATCAACCGTCGCTAACTTTTGCCCCTCGGGTGATAAATCATCAACAATCGGAAATTCTTCGAATTCTATGGGCTGTTCCTCCCAGGTAAACGTATCCCAAAGGTAGACTTCATCACCTTCTGGCCCGTCGAGATCGACATCGATGTGCCAGAAGGGACGGTAGATTGAGAGATCATCGCAGCCAGGCCCGTGCGACACAAAACTAAAATCGACCGTTCCATCTTCATAGAAGCGCATAATTTCTTCATACCTGTAGCAGCAGATGCAGTTTGGCCAACGCGTGAATTCGGTAAAAATCTGCGAGACTTGGAATCCATTTCCAAAATCAGTTACCTGGGTATCCCCAAAAGGAGGTACGGATGCGGAGTAACCTATCTCATCCCGGTAACCACCAGGCCAGCTGGGATACCAGGCTTCGACTTGTCCGATCTTCGCACTGCGAAAAATGGTTTGACCCTGATAGGTCGCATTCTGAAAATCGACGCCATCGTTAGCGGTCATTTCCCAGCAAACTTCCCAACCGTATTGTTCATGGCAGTCGTCGCTAAAGGCAGCGAGCTGCGATAATTCAGGCGCGGCGCTGCGATCCTCTCGGCCGCGCGTATAAAAAGTGCGTTCCACTTGATTACTTTCCATATTCACGAAAACATGGAAGATTTTGCCTGTTTCATTTGGATCGACGAAAGAAAGATCGACACACCACTCGGTGCTGCACGCGCTGTCTGCGAGCCAGCCGGACATGGGGACCATGGCCGGGTCAGCGGCGCCGATATCGCCCAATATCGATTGGACTTCCGGATCAGTCGCGGCGATTGAAAAGGCGCGGGGCATCACCCAGGTTGACCCTCCCGGCCGTGCGAAGGCATTGCTCCAGCTGGCCACAAGTTTAGACGCTGTAAGGTCAACCACTGCTTCTACCGTGCCCCCTTGCGCATGATCGTAGAAGGTGACGTATGCGCAGTTGTTGCTGCCGCAGCCTGATGCTTGCCACGCACGGGCTTCACCCGGAGTTAGAAGAACGGCATTGACAAATTCTAAATTTTCTACTGTTTGTGGTGCTGTGAGTTTGAGGTTTGTGATGGCGATATCCTGAGCGTCGATGCTGTCAATGACCGGTGCTGCTGCCAGATTCATATCCAGCATCTGTTTCCCTTTCGCCACGGCAACCGCGACTGAATCCCCCTTGGACCCAAGTGACCATAGTACAGCCAGGGCTATCAAGAGAAGATTTATGACAATAAGTCTGAAAATGGTGGTTTGACGCTTGTTAAAGGGGAACACAAGAATGACTCCTTTTTAGGTTGCCGCCAATGATGATAGATTATAACCTATCGCCTCTTCTGTAACACTTGCGGGGCGGCGATCTCGAAATTAAACTTAGGCTATGGATAAAATCTCCCTTTTAAAGAACCGACAAATCCTCCTAGGTGTGACCGGTTCGGTCGCAGCTTATAAAGCAGTTGATCTCGCATCAAAGCTGACGCAGGCGGGTGCTCCCGTTTCTGTGATGATGACTGAATCCGCCCAGCGATTTGTTTCTTCTCTCTTGTTTCGATCTGTAACCGGAAATGCTGTTTTTAGCGACATGTGGCAGCTAGAAGATCACGTCCAACATGTCCAGTTGGGTGAAAAATCCGACTTACTGGTCATCGCGCCGGCGACGGCAAATACAATTGCCAAATTGGCGCATGGCATAGCGGATAATTTGCTAACCGTTACCGCCTTGGCCGCGCGCTGCCCGATTCTCTTAGCCCCGGCAATGGATGGCGGGATGTATGAACATCCGGCCACGCAGGAGAATCTAGCAATATTACGAGGTCGCGGGATAACAATTGCCGGGCCTGCTGAAGGTCGTATGGCCTCCGGTCTCAGCGGCGTCGGGCGGATGGTCGATCCCTCGGATTTATTGGCCTATATCCGCTTAGAGCTGGCCTCTGAGGGCTCCTTGGTTGGCCGTAAAGTTGTTGTGACAACAGGCCCGACACGGGAACATCTGGATCCGGTGCGGTTTATCAGCAACCGTTCTACCGGGAAACAGGGCTTGGCCGTTGCTCAGGCGGCTCTTGATGCCGGAGCGGATGTCACTTTGATTTCCGGTCCTATTTGCAAAGAAGCACCATTGGGTGTTTTTTTAGTGAATGTCAATACGACCGAAGAGATGGGGCAGGCAACATGCGCCGCATCTAAGGATGCCGATGTTTTGTTTATGGTTGCCGCTGTAGCTGATTTTCGACCGGGAGAACGTGCGGATAAAAAACTCAAGAAGACGGAAGCAGAGCATTGGGGTCTGGCCATTGGTTTAGAACCCACACTGGATGTTTTATCGGCCGTTACCAAACGACGTGCGGAAACAGGTTTCCCCAGGATCGTTTTGGGTTTCGCCGCCGAAACGCACAACGCTTTTGAATACGGCCGTGACAAACTGCTCCGCAAAGGCCTGGATTTTATCGCCGTCAATGATGTTCTTGAAGAAGGGGCCGGCTTTGCGGTAGATACCAATCATGTCCTGCTGATCAGCGCTTCCGGTATCGAGGAACAAATGCCCTTGCAGAGCAAAACGGCCGTTGCCGAACGCCTTGTCGCCCATGTCGTGGAAGCCCTAAAGCAAATGGATTGAATCTGGTTGTCGCGATTAATGATGAAGCATATATATCGTAAAGAAGGAAAAAGATGAAATACGGTTACTTTGATGACAATCAACGTGAATATGTAATCACACAGCCTGACACACCATTACCCTGGATTAACTACCTGGGCAGTGAGGAGTATTTCGGCTTAATATCCAACACAGCCGGCGGTTATTCATTCTACCGCGATGCCCGATTAAGACGGTTGACGCGCTATCGCTATAACAACGTGCCCAGCGACATAGGCGGCCGTTATTTATATTTGCGTGACAACGAAAGCGGCGAATTCTGGTCACCAACCTGGCAGCCTGTAAAACGAGAACTTGACCAGTTCGAATGCCGGCATGGCACCGGCTATACCAATATCTCATCTTCCTTAAACGGCATCAGCAGCGACCTCACCTATTTTGTCCCCCTTGGCCAAAACCTTGAGGTTTGGCAGGTGAAAATCGAGAATACACGAGAGCAAACGGCCGATCTCTCCTTGTTTTCACTGGTAGAGTTTTGCTTATGGGATGCCATGGATGATTCAACCAACTTCCAACGCAACCTGAACATCGCCGAAGTCGAAGTCGAAGAAGGCGTGATTTACCACAAAACGGAATATCGCGAGCGGCGGGACCACTTTGCTTATTTCGCATGCTCTCCTGCGCCTGATGGTTTTGATACATTGCGAGATGATTTTCTTGGACCGTATCGAGGATGGGATAACCCCTTAGTAGTGGAAATTGGGGAATCGGCCGGTTCCATTGCTCATAGCTGGGCGCCTATCGCTTCTTTTAGTCACCGGCTATCCTTAATGCCTGGCGAGGAAAAACAGTTAATCTTCTTGCTCGGTTACCAGGAAAATCCGCGTGATCATAAATTCGATCCGCCTGGCTCAACAACGATTAACAAACAAGATGTCCAGTCGGTGATTTCCCGATTCCTTGATTCAGGGCATGTAGATGCTGCTTTCGAAGACCTTCGCCGTTATTGGGATACCTTACTGGATGTATTTCAAACCGATACACCACTCGATCATGTGGATCGCATGGTAAATATCTGGAATGCCTATCAGAACATGATTACATTTAATATGTCCCGTTCGGCATCCTATTTTGAATCGGGGATTGGCCGGGGCATGGGTTTCCGGGATTCTAATCAGGACCTTTTAGGTTTTGTGCATATGATTCCTGAACGCGCGAGAGAACGCATCCTCGATATCGCGGCTACACAGTTGGAAAACGGCGGCGCCTACCACCAGTACCAACCCTTGACCAAGCGCGGTAATGACTCTGTTGGAGGAGGCTTCAATGATGATCCCCTCTGGTTGGTCTTAGGCGCGATCACCTACGTGAAGGAGACCGGGGATTATTCGATCCTTGATGCACCTGTTCCCTACGAGAACCAGCCGGGAAGTGAGAGGCCTTTATATAATCACCTACAGCGCAGTCTCGACTACACGCTCGACCGGCTGGGTCCACACCAGCTGCCGTTAATCGGCCGTGCCGATTGGAATGACTGCCTCAATTTAAATACTTTTTCTGAAGAACCCGGTGAGTCTTTTCAAACAACCACCAGCAAGGATGGAAAAGTTGCCGAATCTATCTTCATTGCCGGGTTGTTCGTTCTGGCTGCTAGAGAGATGGTGTCTCTGGCCGATGTACTCAGAAAAGAAGATGATGTACGCAAATACACCCAGGCGGCGGATGAGATGGTCGAAACCGTTTTTGAGTCGGGATGGGACGGCCGTTGGTTCTTGCGCGCTTATGATGATTTCGGCGATAAAGTTGGCTCATCCTCCTGCGAAGAAGGTCGAATCTTCATCGAGCCGCAGGGGATTTGTGTTATGGCCGGTATTGGTTTGGAAAATGACAAAGCTCGTCAGGCGTTGGACTCAGTCAGCGAGCACCTGGCTACAAAGCATGGCATTGTCCTACACCAACCCGCCTACACCCACTATTACCTGAATCTGGGTGAGATTTCCAGCTATCCTCCTGGATACAAAGAAAACGCAGGTGTTTTCTGCCATACCAATCCCTGGATTATGATTGCCGAAGCGGTTCTCGGCCGTGCGGATCAGGCCATGGATTATTATTTACGTATTAATCCTTCTTCCCGGGAAGCGATTAGTGACATCCATCGCAGCGAGCCTTATGTTTACGCCCAGATGATTGCCGGAATTGATGCGCCAAGTTTTGGCGAAGCGAAAAACTCCTGGCTTTCGGGCACGGCTGCCTGGAACTATGTGGCCATCACGCAGTGGATTCTCGGCATACGGCCGACTCTAGAAGGGTTACAAATTGCGCCCGTGGTGCCTGACAGCTGGGAAGGCTTCCAAGTAAGACGACAATTTCGTGGGGTAACCTATGACATCGATGTGCGCCGTGTTGGCCCCGGAAACAGTACCCAGCTTGAAGTGAATGGGAAGCCTTTGGCCGGGGATATCGTTCCTCTTCCAGAAGCGGGCGTTTCGGCCGTTCAGGTCAATGTGTCTCTGGGTACGCGCTGATAAAAGAGAAACCCGGTTTTTAGTAGGAAGCATTAACAATCTTCAGGCAAAAAAACCGGGTTTCTGAGCGAAGCAATCAAGCGCCATATGGATTTCTCCGCTGCGGTGATCATACTCCCGAAATCCACACTCTTCATACAGACGGATAGCGCCGAGCCAATCGTCATTGGTTTCAACAACAATCTTCGTATAGGCCTGCTTAATTCCACTTGAAACCAGTTCCTGAACAAGCCGGCGAGCGATGCCCCGGCGACGGCGGTGGGCTGCGACGCTCATGCGCACGATACGGCCGATTCCCGGCTCTTCCTTGATCAAGGCCCCCGTGGCGATTAATTCTTCGCTTTCATGAACGACCAAAAAGATGTCGCCGCGATCGATGTAGGTGTGCTGAATATCTTCCAGATCGGGATTGAGGGTAGGGTCTAAAATATCAAAATGATCGGCCAGGCCGGCAAGGATCAAGGTATGGGCGGCATCTTGATCGGATGGGAGAAACGGCCGTATGATGAAGTTCGCCATGGGACAGCGGGGGAAAATAAAAAGGACCTCGCTAAAATCCTGCGAGGTCCTTTTTGCAAGCTCTTAACTAGAACAAGCCTATGACATTACCATCTTCGTCAATGTCTACATTCATGTATGCCGGTTTGCTACCCAGGCCAGGCATTGTGCGCATCTCGCCTAGTAAGGGATAAATAAACCCGGCTCCTACAGAGGCGCGTGCTTCACGGACAGTCAGCTCATAGCCGCTGGGGGCATTCTTGAGCGTAGGATCGTGACTGATGCTCAGGTGGGTCTTGGCCATGCAAATTGGCAGATCGCCAAAGCCATTTTCTTCGTATGATTTAATCTGCCGTTCGGCCAAGGGATCAAAGCTGACGCTGCCGGCCTGGTAGATTTCCTTAGCGATTATCTCGATCTTTTCTTTGATTGGTATATCCAGCGGGTAGAGGAACTTGAAGTCGGACGGTTTTTCGCAAGCTGCGACAACCGCCTCGGCCAGTTCGACAGCGCCATCGCCGCCATTTGTCCAGTGATCGGTCATGACCGCTGTTTCAGCGCCCTGGGAAATAGCATACTCGCGAATCAGGTCGATCTCCGCCGCCGTATCTTCTGTAAATTTATTGATGGCTACGACTACCGGAATACCGTATTTCTTAGCATTGCGAATATGGACGCCCAGATTTGCCAGACCGGCTTCCAGGAGTTCCAGATTTTCTTCTTTATAGGCCTGATCAAGCGGCTTACCGGGGACGACCCGCGGTCCACCGCCGTGCATCTTCAAGGCGCGAATGGTTGCTACCAGGACAACGGCATCGGGGATTAATTCGGAGTAACGGCATTTGATGTCAAAGAATTTTTCCATGCCGATGTCGGCGCCGAATCCTGATTCAGTGACAATATAATCGCCAAGGTGTAGGGCGACTTGGTCGGCGAGAATCGATGAGTTGCCATGGGCGATATTAGCGAATGGTCCGGCATGGACAAAGGCTGGCTGTCCTTCAAGGGTCTGCATCAAGTTGGGGTGCAGGGTGTCTTTCATGAGGACGGCCACAGCGCCGGCTACTTGCAACTCTTCGAGAGTGATGGGCTTGCCTTTGTTATCCGTTCCAATCACGACCCGTCCTGCGCGATCGCGCAAGTCTTTCAAGGCGGATTTATAATCATGGCCGTTGACCAGAGCCAGGATGGCCATGATCTCGCTGGCGACGGTGATGTCATATCCCGCCTGGCGCGGACGGCCGTCCCATTTACCGCCTAAACCGGTGATAATATTGCGCAGCGAACGATCGTTGACATCAATGACCCGGTTCCAGGTGATGTTATAGGGATCGATGTCAATTCGATCCAGCCCAATCTTTGCCAGTTGCTCGTCACTCATGCGGCTTTCGTGGAAATAGCGCGCATCAATTGCCGCAGCGACCAAGTTATGGGCCGCGGTAATGGCGTGAATGTCTCCTGTCAGATGCAAGTTGAAATCTTCCATCGGGACAATCTGGCTGTAACCACCACCGGCTGCACCGCCTTTAATTCCGAAAGTCGGTCCCATACTCGGTTGGCGGATGCAGGCGATCGATTTCTTGCCGATCACACCGAGACCTTGCACGAGACCAACGGCCGTCGTCGTCTTTCCTTCACCCAGTGGCGTAGGCGTGATCGCGGTCACATCAATATATTTCCCGCGCGGTCGGTCTTTGACTTTCGGCATAACATCAAGGTGAACTTTCGCCTTGTAGTTGCCAAATAGAATGAGGTCCTGAGGATCAATCCCAAGATCATCGGCGATCTCTTTAATCGGTTTGACTTCCGCCGCCTGCGCGATATCTAGATCGGAGGGGACAGGAAAAACACGTTGACGAGTCATTGTACTTTCTCCTTAAAAATAGTGAGACAATAAATTTCCTTCATAGCAGTTTCAGTTAAGATAACTCCTATTCTTGTGGGCGGATAATAAGCATCGCAAGGCCTGAATCGCACATTACTTTTTCCGTTACACTGCCGGAGAATAATCTCCGCAGACCTGAACGGCCGTGAGTAGACATGGCAATCAGATCAACTTCATTTTGCGCAGCATAAGAAAGGATCTCTTCAGTGGCCGATCCTTTCTTGACAACTATATTCACATCAAGGTTCGAAGGCACGTGTCTAGTTTGAACCAGATTCAAATAGGACGCACCATTTGTAATTTCCTCATCCTCATCGGCTGAACCATTCGTTTCTAAAACTTGTAAAAACGTGACCCGACAGCCGAAATCAGCCGCGAGTGCCAAAGCTGGTTCGACAATGAGTCCCGCTAGATTAGACCCATCTAAAGTTATGAGGATATGGTTGATTTTTATGGGGCGACGAATAAGCATCACAGGAATATGAGCTTTACGGATTATCTGGCCAGAGACACTGCCTAGAAGCCAACGCGAAACGCCGCTCCGCGCGTGAGAAGCCATGACGATGAGGTCGATTTTTTTAGTGTCGGCCGTGTTAAGAACGGCATCTGCCGGCTCTCCCTCACCAATAATAGTCTTCACCAGAACACCTGAACGCTGCAGCTTTTCCTGTGTCTTGCGCAGGTAAGCGCTAACATCTTCCTGGTTGGAGAAGTCTTCTTCTCCCTTCCAAGCACGCTGGTATTCGGGGCTGATTTGCGCATCGTTGTCAAGATAGACCGGGACACGCATCAAATAGACGGTTCCCATAGCCTGCTGCGCCAGGTGTAAAGCTGGTTCCAAGGCTGACTCAGCTAACATTGAACCGTCGAGCGGTACTAAAACCCTCTTAAACATGAAAGTAAACTATGCAGGTTCCTTGTCTTGGGCAGTTATTCACAAGGGAATTGTATCACTTACCTCAAAGCCGCGCTTTAGAACTTGCAAATTACTCTCGAGTAGAGCAGCCTTACTGCTGGGAAGATGATCGATTAAAGCCTGCTCAATGGATTCAAGAGAAAGAACAGGCTTTCGAGCAAGCATAGCTCCTAACATCGCCATATTCATCATTTTGGTTGATCCCAGTTCTTCCGCGATGGCATTAGCGGGGATAAGGACGATGTCGATATCGTTTCTTTCAGACCGTTGTTCCACAATTGAACTATTTACTGCAAGCAGCCCTCCGGGTACGACCAAAGGATCGTACTTGATGAAGGATGGCCCATTGAGCACAATAGCCACGTCCGGACGCGTTACCAGCGGCGATCCAATCGATTCATCGCTGATAATGACGGTGCAGTGAGCAGTGCCACCGCGCATCTCCGGGCCATAAGAAGGTATCCAGGTGACGTTGCGACCGCAGTCCATCGCTGCGTAAGCCAACAGCTGCCCCGCGAAGAGCGCTCCCTGTCCGCCGAATCCACTAACAATAATTGATGTTTCCATTTGTGAGTCTCACTTTTTCATGCGAAAACCGGCTGGTTCATAGATAACCTGGCTAATTCCTCAGCGAGGACCTCTCCCAGTCGTTTGATACCGATCTCGATTTGTTCCGGGTTGGCGTTTGAGAAGTTAAGCCTGAAGGTGTTGGGCAGGCCGTTAGCGGCATAAAATGCCGACCCGGGTACATAGGCGACTTTATTCTCAATAGCTTTCGGCATCAGGGCTAAAGTATCAACTTCTTCGGGTAGGGTGACCCATAGGAAAAGACCTCCTTTGGGTTTTGTCCAGCTCGTGCCCTCAGGGAAGTATCTCTCAAGGGCATCAAGCATAACATTCCGCCGGTAACCGTATACATCGCGGATATGTCGTACATGATCGCGCAAGAACCCATCCTTAATTAACTCATAGGCGGTCATCTGCACCAACGTGCTGCTGTGCAAATCCATGCCTTGCTTGGCAATCACACAGTGGTTGATTACCTCTTCCGGGGCTACGATCCAGGCTAAACGCAGACCGGGAGCAAGGGTCTTTGAGAAAGTGCTAATGTAAATCACATTCCCGCGCATGAAGCCGCTTTCGTATCCGGAACCAGATTTGCCATTGTGCTTTTCCGCGTCCAAGACGACGAGGGGTGTGACGTTTTCCCCTTCATAGCGCAGCTCGCCATAAGGATCATCTTCAATAATTGGGATTCCATAGATGTCCGCAATATCGATCAGGTATTTACGCCGTTCAAGGGATAAGGTGACACCGGCCGGGTTTTGGAAATTTGGCAAAATGTACATGAACTTTGGCCCAGCACATAAAGCCTCCTCCAATAGATCGGTCCGGATGCCGTCCTCGTCCACGGGAATCGAAGTAAATTCAGCCTGGTAGGCGCGCCACGCCTGGAGTGCTCCCAGGTAGGTGGGTAATTCGGTCAGGATCAAATCACCAGGATTAATCATGACCTTGCCGATTAAGTCGAGTGCTTGTTGAGAGCCGCTGGTGATCAAAATATTTTCCACCCTGGCCTCAATGCCATATCTTACCATGTGCTCGACGATCCACTGTCGCAGCGGATAGTAGCCTTCGGAAGCGCCGTACTGCAGTGCTCGCTGACCCTGTTCTTCTAGAACTTTGCAGGAAGCCGCTTTGAAAGCTTCCACGGGAAACACTTCCGGTGCGGGCAGGCCCCCGGCGAAAGAAATGATTTCTGAGTCTTGTGTCAGTTTCAATAGTTCGCGAAGTAAAGAACTTCCCATATTGTGCATACGCTGTGCGTAGCGGTGATTCCAGGGAGTTGTCATCGTGCACCTCCAATGGCGCTGTGCTTACGGTTTGTTTTTGTCATTAGCTCCGGAGCGACTTTGTAATCACCTAATGGGTAATAAGGAATCATGGCATCTCGTACCCAGTCACACGCTTCCGTAGGCGTCATATGCCAGTTGGTTGGGCATGTTGAGAGTAATTCGACAATGCTCAGACCCAGTCCCATTAACTGCGCTTCAAAAGCGATCTTAATCGCTTTTTTAGCCTGGATAATGTGTCGTGCATCGTGAAGGCTGCGGCGAACGCTGTAAACAGTCCCATCTAATTCGGCCAATAGCTCAACAATACGCAGCGGATAGCCAGCGAGATGTTCATCACGGCCGAAGGGAGAGGAGCTTGTTTTCTGACCAATTAAAGATGTTGGCGCCATCTGGCCCCCGGTCATGCCGTAAATGGCATTATTTAAGAATATGATTGTCAGATTCTCACCACGAGCTGCGGCGTGAATCGTCTCCGCAATCCCGATAGAGGCCAGATCGCCATCACCCTGATAAGTGAAGACAACATTGTCCGGGTTTACGCGCTTGATGCCCGTGGCCATAGCCGCGGCACGGCCGTGTGCCGCTTCGCAGGCATCTACATCGAGATAATTGTAAGAAAAAACGGAACAACCTACCGAGGCTACAAGAATCGTCTTCTCGCGGATAGCCAGTTCATCAATAACTTCCGCTACCAACCGGTGTGCTACGCCGTGTGTGCAGCCGGGGCAGTAATGGGTGCTTACATCTGCCAATGCCTCCGGCCTTTCATAAACCAATTTTTCATCAGGAAAGGTGACCATTGCTGCCCTCCACATTTATCCCTGCCAGGTCCGCTATCATCTTGTTTACTTCGTCAGCAATATCTGCGGGCAGGGGGATATAACCGCCCATACGGCCGTAAAACTTAACCGGCGCCTTGGCGGCTGCCGCTTCGCGTACGTCGTGCAGCATCTGGCCGGCATTCATTTCTACAACAAGGATGCCTTTAACCTGTTCGGCTAATTCGAGGAGTTCTTTTTCAGGGAAAGGCCAAAGGGTGATCGGGCGCAGCAGGCCGATTTTTATACCCGCTTCCCGGAGCATCTTAACGGCCGTTACAGAGGCTCTGGCGGCCGTTCCAAAGGCGACGATCGCGTAATCCGCATCTTCCAGATGAACTGCCTCGAAGCGCGTTTCGCCCGCCAGCTTAATTTCGCGAAGTTTTCTTTGCAGGTGCAGGTTGTAATTTTCCAGATTCAGTGCGCCCAGATTGATGGACGTGATCACGTTATGATCACGGCCGTCCGCACCGGTCAACGACCAGTCCGGCCGTTCAGTGGGTAAATCACGCATCGGCGGCAGTTCCGCCGGTTCCATCATTTGTCCAATAGCGCCATCGGCCAGGACAAAGACCAGTGTGCGGTATTTTTGGGCCAGTTCAAAGGCTAAAACGGTGTGATCGATCGCCTCCTGAACAGTAGCAGGGGCGAGGACAATGGGATGAAAATCTCCATGCCCCGCGCTTTTAGTAACTTGATTATAGTCTCCTTGAGTGGGTTGGATATTGCCGAGCCCTGGCCCGCCACGCATGATGTCAATAACGACGGCGGGTATGTCCGAGGCGGCCATATAACTGAACCCCTCCTGCATCAGGCTGATGCCCGGGCTGCTGGATGAGGTCATGACCCGTGACCCGGCTACGGCCGCGCCGTAAACCATGTTAACAGCCGCAACTTCACTTTCTGCTTGTAAAAATACGCGATCCAATTCCACCATACGTCTGGACATGTGCTCCAATAATTCCGTCTGTGGTGTGATTGGATATCCAAAATAAGCTTCACAGCCGGCTCGAACCGCCGCCTCTGCAAAAGCGACATTTCCTTTCAGGAGCTGTTTTACCATATCAAGCCACCTCCATTATCACTTTTTGTCGAGCCATAGGTTTGTTGCGAAAGACAGTGATGCCGGCATCTGGACAGACAATTGCACACAGCGCACAACCAGTGCACAAGAACTCTGGGTCATAAAAGGTTGCAGGTCTGTAACCCATCGAATTGATGTGATCGGCGACCTTGATGACTCCCGGCGGGCATGCCTCCAGGCAAAGTCCGCACCCTTTACAACGCTCTTCATTAATTATTATTCGTCCGCTTGCCATTTACGGTTCCTCCATGTATGGAATATGGGAAAATAGTGGGATAGGGGAATTCACACGTAACTTCACGCGCGTTCTCACGCACGGTTGAAAACTTTCTAGCTTCTTGCACTTAGACCCCTAATCTGGACTCCACAGATTGTTAAAGAACTGGATAACGTGGTCTGAACACCTATCTTAATTATGCCATAAAGCCGCCCATATTTATAGTGATGAAAAGCATGTCTCACTGCGAGGAATGTCACACTTATCAAGCAATCTCCTAATAAATTAAATTGATCATGCTCATTGAGTGAATAATATTAAGCGCAAGACCTCGGAAAATTTGCTGTATGATCTTTCGTAATTAATTGAATCGAGGATATGTTAAACTTAATCATAGTTAAGCGTATGGTAGGGATTGATGATTTCAATAAAGTAGAATGATGATGGAATCTCATCGAGTTAGGGGTTAGCTGAGCAGAACGGAAATAAAAAAAGGAAATTGATATGGAATTTGGTGTGCCCAAGGAAGTACGAACATTACAGAGTGAAATGCGGGTGGGGTTGACCCCCGCGGGCGTCAAAAGCCTGGTGCGGGACGGACACACTGTTTACGTGGAAAAGGGAGCCGGCACGGGTTCTGGTTTTAGTGATGAAGTTTTCCGCAATCATGGAGCGAATATCGTTTATTCGGCTGCGGAGGTGTACGGCCGTTCCGACATCATCGTAAAAGTGGCCCGGCCGATGGAACAGGAACATAAGTTGTTTCGTCCAGGCCAGACAATCTTTTCTTTCTTGCACTTACAGGTGGCTTCGCGTGACCTATTTGAAGCCCTCCAAGAGAAGGAGATCACGGCCGTAGCGATGGAGACCATCCAGGACAAAGATGGTCGGGCTCCGGTGCTTATCCCTATGAGTGAGGTCGCCGGTCGATTAGCGCCCATTGTTGCCGGTCAGTTATTAATGCGTACCCATGGCGGAAGAGGGACGCTTTTAAGCGGCATCCCTGGTGTACCGCGAGGAGCCGTCGCTGTTTTAGGTGCTGGAGTACTCGGCACACATGCAACTCAAGCTTTTTTAGGCCTAGGGGCTCAAGTCATTGTCCTGGACAGTAATATTCAAAGGTTGGAAGACCTGGATTTATTGTTCGGAAGCCGGATAACGACCTTGTTGGCAACCGTGGATAATTTTGAGCGCATCTGTGATTTTGTCGATGTTCTCGTAGGCGCAATTCACGAGCCGGGCCGGCGTGCCGAGCAGTTGATTACGCGTGAAATGGTTCGCCGTATGCGCCCAGGCTCAGTGATTCTCGATTTTTCGATCAACGATGGTGGCTGTGTCGTAACCAGCAGGCCGACGACTTTGATTGATCCTGTTTTCGTTGCCGAAGAAGTTATTCATTATTGCGTGCCAAATTTGCCGGCGGCTGTTTCGCGAACAACAAGCTATGGCTTGACAAATGCCTTGCTCCCCTATCTCCAAGAATTAGGAAAGCATGGTATCGTCGGTTTGATAAATAAAGATCCAGGGTTTGCGCAGGGGGTTCATATGTACCAGGGAGATCTGGCCCATCCCGGTGTGGCCGCTGATCTCGGCCGTGATGTCACAGCCGTGATAGCCGCTGGAGAAGAACGATGAGTTGGCAGTCTCTCTATCGAAGTAAAGTGACCGATGCGCATACGGCCCTCTCGTCAGTTCAATCTAATGACCGTATTTATATAGGCGGAGGTACCGGTGTACCTAAAGTTCTGATAAATGCGCTAACAGAACATGCCGGCCGACTTGAAAATGTAGAGATAACCCATATTCTCACTTTTGCTGAAGCGCCTTATGCCGATCCGCAGTACGAAGGAATATTCAGGGTTAATGCTTTATTTATTGGCAATAATGTACGCCGGGCGGTTCGTGAAGGACGGGCGGATTTTACGCCGATATATTTGTCGGAGATTCCTTCTTTATTCCGCGATGGCCCAATGCCTCTTGATGCGGCATTGGTTATGCTGGGACCGCCGGATGAACATGGCTTTTGCAGCTTCGGTGTTGAGGTCGGGACGACGAAGCCCGCGGCCGATGAGGCGAAGATCATCATTGCCGAAATAAATCCTCAAATGCCCAGAACGCTTGGTGATTGTTTCATTCATATCAGCCGCCTGAAGCATATTGTGGAAGTTGATTATCCCTTAACTGAAGTTGAGATCGGTGGCAGTTCGGAACTGCACATGAAGGTGGGCGAATATATCGCCGATATGATTCACAATGGCGCAACCTTACAGATGGGCATTGGCAGCATTCCCGATGCTGTCTTAAAAAATCTTGGCGGGCACCGTGATTTAGGAATTCACACCGAGTTGTTCTCCGACGGCGTTATTGACATGGTAGAGCGGGGAGTGATCACGTGCAGTAGGAAGACTTTTCATCCGGGGAAAATCATTTCCGGATTTATTTTCGGTAGTAAACGCCTTTATGATTTCGCGCATAACAATCCCATGATCGAACTGCATCCATCTGATTATGTCAACGATCCCTTTAATATTGCCCAGAATGATCATATGGTGGCTATAAACTCGGCGCTCCAGGTGGATTTGACCGGCCAGGTGTGTGCCGATTCTATTGGCGCGCAGCTTTACAGCGGTCCTGGCGGGCAGGTGGATTTCATTCGTGGCGCGGCCAGGTCTAAAGGCGGTCTCCCGATTGTAGCCTTTCTATCAACAGCAAAAGATGATTCCTTAAGCCGTATCGTGCCCATGCTCTATGAAGGTTCAGGAGTGGTGACCACGCGTAACGATGTCCACTATGTTGTTACGGAACATGGTGTAGCCCATCTTCACGGCCGTTCGGTTCGAGAGCGGGCCAGGGCGTTGATCGATATCGCCGATCCCAAGTTTCGGGAAGAGTTAACGCGGGCAGGTCAGAAACTGGGATATTTTTAGCGTTTACTAGAAAATTTTTGAGAAAGACTGAATATTAGTGTAAGATAAATTTGGTAAAAGCGTGATCATCGTCACTCTAATCGATGACGATTGGCACTGGAAAATTTCATTATCCTGACTTACGATTGGGAAAATTTTTAATGTAGGTCCTTATCCTGCTCGGAGAAGTTAATATGGCAGATGTGAAATGGGTTAAGATCGAAGGTCGCTGGTGCGAACTGATAAACAAAGATATTGAGATCCTGGAAAAACGGGTTTATCCTGCGGATGTGATGCCCGATATTGGTGGTTATCACGTTCTGGCATGTAGATGCACGGCCGATATTGATTGTAATCTGGCCGGCGTCCGTTGCGAGTATGCTTACAACAATCCCGGAGCCGGCGCCGCGGCCGAAGAGTAAGGGAAAGTCTTATTTAGAACTGCACGCGCCCGAAGTGGCAGATAGGGCTTTACCTGTATCCGGATCCATACACTGGCAGTAGGTTACGTCCTCCGGGTATCCTTTCCACATGAAATAACGCACGCTCGTCTGTATGCAATTAGGTTCGTAATCAGTCGAGCGTGTGATCTCTAACCCAATCCCCTCCGCATCCTTTTCCTGAATAAGAAATATGCGCACATGGTCGCCTTCCGTGGATCCCACTTGAAGCTGGCTTCGTGCTGCCAGGGCAAACGAGAAGAAGGGCAGGCTAATTATTAAGAGCCAGACAATAATAACCAGAAGATAAAGGATTCGCCGCAGCCAGGGGTTCATAATAATAAAAAAGGCCAGGCCAAATAATTTTGGCCTGGCCTAAGCTGTTTACTAAAACTCGCGCGCCAGCGCTTCCAGATAGAGCTCTGTTGTGTACTCCTTCACCATACGGCGCATGCTAAATTGCGGCGTATTAGAACGGATTGCTTCGCGCATCACATCAACCCACCCGCGCGGAACGTCGTCGTGATCTCTAACATAGTAGAGCGGCACAATTTCTTCTTCAAGCAGGCGGTAAATTGCTTCGGCATCATGGTTATCCTGGGCGGCTTGATCATCCATTTGCTCACCATTGATCGCCCAGCCATTAGCTCCGTTATAACCTTCAACCCACCATCCATCGAGCACACTGAGATTAGGAACGCCGTTGAGAGAGGCTTTCATACCGCTGGTTCCACTCGCCTCATGCGGTCTTCTCGGGGTGTTCAGCCAAACATCGACGCCTTGGGTAAAGTACCTGGCAGTATGCATGTCGTAATCTTCGACGAAGGCGATCCTGCCGCCAATCTGACTGTGTTTAGCCATGTTATAGATTTCCTGGATCAAGGCTTTGCCAGGATCATCTGCAGGATGAGCCTTACCGGCGAAGACAATTTGAACCGGCCGGTGAATATCGAGCAGCAGTCTTTTTAGACGCTCAGCATCGTGGAAGATGAGCGTAGCCCGTTTATAAGTGGCGAAGCGCCGTGCAAAACCAATGGTTAATGCATCCGGATCGAGCATCGTACCTGAAGTTAACACCTGGGTCGGATCTGATTGTCCTCCAATCCAACTTCTACGCGCTTGTGCGCGGAGGAAGCGCATGAGCTTAAACTTAAGCAGCATGTGTACTTCCCAAAGTTCTTCGGAGGGAATATCCACAATCCGCTGCCACATGAGTGGATCATCGTGGCGATCAATCCAGTCGGCGCCTAAGTATTTTGAATAGATTGTACTCAACTCATTGGATATCCAGGTTGGTACATGAACGCCATTGGTTACATAGGTGATGGGTATTCTGGTAACTTCCAGATCTGGCCAGACCGGCTGCCACATCTCCCGCGACACTTGACCATGAAGTTTACTTACGCCGTTTGTCTTTTCAGCAAGGTGCAAGGCCAGCACAGTCATGTTGAACGCCTGTCCCCACGGTTCTTCATACGCCCCAAGCGAGAGGAATTTTTCACGACTGATGCCCATTTCTTCCCAATAACTTCCGAAGTATTGATCGAGAAGATGGTAACTAAAGGCATCGTGGCCGGCCGGAACCGGCGTATGGGTTGTAAAAATGCTGTTTTCCCGCACGACCTCGATTGCTTCATCAAAGCTCAGACCGTCCTGAACTTTTTTCCGGACATTTTCCAGGAGTAAGAATGCGGAATGTCCTTCATTCATGTGCCAGGCCGCGGGTTTGATATTGAGGGCATCCAGCGCGCGGACTCCGCCAATACCCAACATGATTTCCTGGCGAATGCGCATTTCACTGTCGCCGGAGTAAAGGCGGGCTGATAGTTCGCGGTCCCAAGGATCATTCTCATCGACGTCTGTATCCAAGAGATACAGCGGATTTCGGCCGACATTGACCCGCCAGATCCTGGCGAAAACAGTCCTGTTCCCTAATTCAACGCTGATTTTTAGGTCCTGACCTTCATCATTTTTCACCAGTTGGATGGGTGCGCGATCGATATCGATCAATTGGTAAACTGCTTCCTGCCAACCATGAGAAGGAACCCGTTGCCGGAAATACCCTTGTGGGTACATGAAGCCGACGCCAACAAAGGGTAGGCCAAGATCGCTGGCTTCTTTAGCGTGGTCGCCTGATAAGATGCCGAGACCACCGGAGTAGATAGGCAGTGAATTATGCAGACCAAATTCAAATGAGAAATAAGCGATGATTTGATTCTTGAGATCAGGGAAATTTGTTTGAAACCACGTATGACCATTCGTGAGCATGTCATCGAACATGAGCATCACTCTGTCATATTGTCTCAGCCAGGCAGCATCTCTAGTGCGGGCTTCCAATTCTTCCTGGCTCATTTCGATTAACATTTCTACTGGATTGTGTCTCGTCTTTCGCCAGAGAGGGTAATCTAGACGGCGAAATAATTCTCTCGCTTCCGGGGTCCAGCTCCACCATAGGTTATAGGCAAGTTCGGGCAAGCGCCCAATTTTTTCCGGAACTTTATTTTTAATTGCTAACATGAATTATTTTAATAACTCCTAAACTTAACGATGTGCTGCCACAACCGTTAAACATAATGCGAGCTGTCCATAATCAGGTTGAATCATAGTGCAAATGGCAGCTTGTCCGCTAAAAAGGGCATCATTATAGCATGGTATTGGTGAAGGAAAAGTGCGGCAGGATGACGGGTGCTGGCTTATTTACCTACTAGATTCGAGGTTGAACGGCACTTCCTGGGGGAGAGGGTTCGCAAGGCGCGCTAGTGCAAGGTCAACTGTTGCGTTCACAATCCAACTAAAATGATCTTCGCCGAATAGTTTCCGATCGATGATTGGTGATGGATTGGTACTGTTGATGACGATAAGCTCACCGTCTTGATGATTAAATTCGATGAGATTGATTTCGTAGCCATACGCTTTTGTCAGTGCAAGAGCGCTGTCAATAATTTGTGCTTTTGTCGCTTCACTTAATTCGACATCCGGCAGGTAACGATTTTGTTCGGGCGAATATTGAAGAACGAGTGCGCTCTCTTCACCAATGACCAGGCAGTGGATATGCTCTCCCCCCTGTATCAATTCCTGCAAAATCATCGTACTGGTTCCGCTTTCGTCATAGCGCTGGATGAGTTCGTCGACATTATGAACTCGAAAGGAAAGGCGTCTACCACCGCTGCGAATTTCTTTGAATATCGCCGGGACACCAATGTACTCGGTGATGCCCTCCCAATTCATTGGATATTCTAAGTTACGAAAACTGTCTGGAATTGTTTCAGCCAGAGTCTCTTTGTTTGGAAGAACTATCGTACGCGGGCTCTTCAGGCCTAAACGGTTAGCGATTGTTGTGCCAAAAAACCGGTTATCGGCCGACCAGACAAAAGGATTATTGATGATATAGGAGCCATTTAATGCCGCGTACTTAACATAAGTGCGGTAATATGGGATTTCGTGGGACATGCGATCAAAAATTACGGGATATAGGCAGGCGTCGTCAAGGTAAGTGCCGCCAAGTTTTACAAATTCGGCCGTTGCCCCCGCATCTCGCGCTGCCAACTCCGCTATAAATGAATCCGGCCAGTCTTGTTCCCGGCCGACTATGAGTCCAACGATCTGTTTTTTGTTTTGGGTTTCCGCCATTTTTCCTCAATTGTTTTTTGAGTATTAATGTAAAAATATACACCAATTCATTATCTCTGCCTAACCCTGAAATTGTTTTAAGCCATCACAATTTAAGCTGAGCAAATTGATTCGATTATTGTTCGGCGCATTGTTCTTATTCCCTTATTATTGATGAGGTATCCTGTGTAATCATGATATGGGACTGTGTGCCCAGTGGAGGTATTGGCATGAGTAATCAAGTTTTTATCTTAACCTTTGACGATGTTAAGTCAGCAGATTTAGTCCTTAAGGATCTGGAATCTCTTCAGAAGCAGGGCGATGTCGAATTGAGTGATGCCGTTACTGTTTTTAAAGACGCGGATGGCAAACTAAAAGTCAGCGAGACAACTGATTTTACGACTGGTCGAGGAGCTGTTACCGGCGGGGGGCTGGGGCTGATCATCGGCCTTATTTTTGGAGGACCAATAGGTGGTCTGGTCCTCGGTGCGGCCGCAGGCGCATTAATTGGTAAAAAGGTCGACCTTGGGATTAGCAAAGAGAAAATAGAATTGGTTTCCAACTCGATGGTGGATAGTAGTTCGGCAATTTTCTTGCAGGTAGTTTCTGTAAGGCAAGAAGGCATATTGCCTGCATTAATGCAGAAATATGACGGAACCTTACATGAGTTTGAACTTAGCGATGAGCACCTGGCGGATATCGATCAAACGTTAACTGAAACGGATATCCGGCATTAATTATAAATATCTAGTCTGGAAATCAATAACCTCTCTCAGGGTTCCTGGCAGGTATCACGATAGTTATCCATCGCTCTTTGCAATGCCAGAATAAGTAAGCACGCCTGATCAGGTGTGATATAAAGATTTGTTTCATCAAACTTGAGGACTTTTTCGTCTTCGGGACAGTCCTCAATCATTTGAATGCAAACGGCATCCTCATATTCACTGTCTGTCTCGTCATAAAATATTTTTACGGTGAGACCACCATCAAAGAGTATTACTGACATAGTTAAAACTCCCTGAACTGCTTAGATTATTCTTCTACGGCTACAACTTGATTCAAATCCGGAAAAAACTGCTTGACCGTTCCTTCTACCCAGCCATGTAAAGTGACCGGCGCCAATTCACAACCTTCACAGGCGCCCGTCATTCTAACCTCAAGCACATTATCCTTGAAACCGACCATTTCTACAGCGCCGCCATGATAATGTTCGATATACGCGCTTATAGTTTTTATGAGCGCCCTCATTTGCTCTTCCTCATTGGCAATATCAGACGTTGGGCTTGCATTCGTGGTTGACATAGATCGTACCTCCATTCATTTTCACCTAACAATAGATCATTTCAAGGGTTCAGCATTCTATTTAGTTTTCCAGCAGCTACATTTCTAATTGTATCCGTAACTGATTGCCTGGGAAATAGCTACTCAGCCTTACGCCAGACGACGATTATGGCCAATAGGCCAACTGCCAGAAGGCCAAAACTTGTTATTAATCCCACCTGTCCTAAACCACTTGATGCGAGCAGCGAGTTCTTTTCGGGTGTTGGTGTTGCCGTAGGACTAACTGCCAGGCGAGTCGCCTGGGGACGCGGAGTGGGTGTATTTTGAGGCGTTTCCGTGGGTGTTACCGTTGGAACTGAGGTTTCAGTTGGGGGTACTGTGGCCGTTGGTGTACTAGTTGGGGTGACGATTTTTAATTCATCCCCAACAGATAGGGCGGCCTGAGGTCCCAGATTGTTAAGATTAATTAATTCGTCAAGGGGCAACCCATAGCGGATAGAAATATCCCAGGCTGTTTCACCGGCGGCAACAATATGTGTTAACTTCGGTGTTGGTGTTGGAGGTGGGCTTTCTCCGGGAAGCAGCGCGATGCGTACTTCGTCCCCGGCGTGGAGGACACTATCCTCGGAGGCGCTGTTTAACCAAAGTAAATCATTCACGGACAGCTGATGCCAGGCTGCGATTGTCCACCACGATTCACCCTCGCGAACTGTATAGAAGGGAGGAGGTGTCGGAGTAGGTGGGGGTTCCTGCCCGTCTGCCAGGCGAATGATGAGTTCATCTCCCGGGGTAATCAGGCTCTCTTCATTCAAATTATTGTACAGATACAGCTGGCTTAACGGTATTTCATAGCGGGCGGCGATCACCCAAAATGATTGGCCTGAGTCCACGAGATGGACGATGGATCCATCTTCCCGCGGTTCGGCGATAACCACCGGCGCAACCGGCGCCAGCAGCTGATCGTTGTCATCGCCAACTTGAGGAACGGCCGGTGCGTTGTAACCGGTTGGTGAGCCGGCGACTAGGGCGTAAAAATTTTGATCAAAGCCCTGAGCGGTGCCGATACCGACGTGCGAATACTGGGGAGCTAAAAGTGTGTTGAGATGGATTGGGCTGTTGATCCACCACACAACACCTTGCCCTGGAGTTAAATTGGTCCCGCCAACCACATTCTCGGTTGCCCGACCGGGAAATCCAGCCACGCTTGCGCGTGACTGCGGTGTTGACCCCCCGGCTCCTGTATGAGAATAGACATTATTAGTCGCCATGAAGTTAGCCTGGTTTTGGGCCGCTGAAGCCAATCTTTGATCCCATACAAATGGCGGGAGACCATTACGAACACGCAAGTCGTTAACCAGGTTGAATATTTGTAGATTGCTTCCTGATTGGGCGGAAGCGATCGGTGCTTCGGACGGCCGATATAAGTATGTCAGGCCGATTAACACCAACCCTAACCACAAAATTCTCCTCTTCATGCACCAAAATATATCAGTAACTTTGCAGGCGACAAAAGGTTCTTAACGGGCGACAAATGTCTGGGGTTTTTAAAAGTTCATGGATAATCATTAATGTTTTTAGGTTCTGGAAACAACTGGGACGGGCAAACGTAAAGAGCTGTGTTATAACCTCTATTAAATTGGGGGAAATTAATATAAAGAAAGTCGGCTTTTCTATTTTATTCTTGCTTAACTGCCTGGATGATTCAAAGAATTGGTCGCCTAAAAGTAAAGACTTAAAAATTATTATGGATATGAATAGACGTTCGTTGTTAATAGTTCCTGGATTGATCGCCGCTGTTATCCTGTTGACCATTCTCTTGCTTCCTGCGGCTGCGCAGCAAATCGGAAGCAATTTCGAACCTGCAGAATGTTGGTTCGAAGATAAAGTTCCCTTCCTGCCCGGGCCAGAATTCGAATGCGGATATGTAATCGTACCTAAGCGGCATGAAAATCCTGATGGACCAACTATCAAAATACCTGTGGCAATATCTCGTTCGCAGGAAGTGAACCGGAAACCGGACCCTCTTTTCCTTGCTCAAGGTGGGCCGGGAGGTGATGCTTTTGAAGTGTTTCCGATCTTATTGAGCGCAAGTTCAGCCTGGCAAGATCGCGATATCGTTATCTTTAACCAGCGAGGAACCCGCTACGCAGAGCCTGACCTCTCTTGCACGGAGCTGTTCGATGCCGCGGCCGATATAATGAGCATGCCACCTGAGGATGCGGATCAAGCGTCGCTCGATCTCTTACAGGCCTGCTACGATCGGGTTGTTGCCGATGGGGTTGACGTTTCAGCCTTTAACAGCCTAGAAAATGCGGCCGATGTGGATGCTATTCGTCAGGCTCTTGGTTATGATGAATACAACTTTTACGGTGTCTCATATGGCACTCTCCTCGGCCTTCATTTATTACGCGATCATCCGCAACATTTGCGCAGCGCTATCCTGGATGGTGTGGTTCCCACGAATTTGAACTTCATCCTCAAGGTTGCTGAGAATACAGACCGCGTTTTCACGGAAATTATTGATACTTGTCAAGAAGATACAGCTTGTAACAGCCAGTATCCAAACCTCGAAGAACGGTTCTTTACTTTAGTAGATTCTTTGAACGAGTCTCCTGTTACTATCAAGATGAGGGATCCCGAGACCGGCCAACTCGCTACTGCGCTGTTAGATGGGGATACCCTTGTTGAAGTGTTGTTTCAGGCATTCTATTTACCTGATTCTTACGCGGTGTTCCCCAAATTAATCGCCAATTTGGAAGAAGGCGATATGACCTTTATCGAAGGTATATGGCCGCTGTTTGCTTTCGATCGCACCATCAGCGAAGGGATGTATTTCTCAGTTATCTGTGCCGAGGATGCGGATTTCGATACCTCCGATTTACAACTTGACGATATCCGCCCTTATTTTGCCGAGAATGCGGATGAAGAACTCAGCAGCTATAGCGATGCTTGTGAAATCTGGCAAGTTGACCGGCTTCCGGCTTCGGTTGATGATCCAGTGACCGGTGATACCCCGGTTCTCTTGCTTTCCGGACAGTATGATCCGATTACACCGCCGTACTTCGCCGATGTAGTCGCCGAAAGTTTGCCTAATAACACTACCGTCATCGATCCCATTGGCAGTCACGGTGTCGCCTGGGGAGACCCGTGTATGGATTCCATTGTTAGTCAATTCTTGGATCACCCTACTCAAGAATTGGATACATCTTGCGTTTCGAGTATTGAACCCAAGTCTTTCGCGCCGATTGATGCGCTTTCCTTTCCTTTCATCGGCGAGGTGAACCAATTAACTGATGCAGTCTGGTGGCAGGTTGGATCGGCGAGCTTGTTCTTACTCATTGTGCTTTCGACGTTTATCATCCTTCCCTTAGCATGGTTTATCCGCGTTCTCAGTTCAAAAGAACGGCCGATTGAAAGCAAACGAAGTGTTCGACTGAGAAGGATCGCCGGATTACTGGCGTTCCTGTTTGGGGTATTAGCCATAATCTTCGTGGGCGGCGTTGTTTACTATACCTTTGATGCCTTATTCGGCGGCCTGGCAAACATATTTGCCATCAGCTCCGCCGCTGGACCTTTCTTCGCTCTTACCTATTTACTGCTTCTTATCGCTGCTGCAATGATCACCATTACTATCCTCGCTTGGCGAAACGGCTATTGGGCGACCAGGGCGCGCGTATACTACAGCATCGTCAGTATTGCCGCGGTTGCTTATGTTGTCGTTTTAGGAATTGGAGGTATGCTGACAGTCTTGCTCTAATCCTAAATTTGGCAGTTACTTTATGAATAAAGCACTGGCTAGCGGTATATTCATAATCAGTATGTTCATTGGTGTGGGGGTATTTCTATACCCCCTCATTTTGCCTGCCGTTTCACAATCCACCAATTCTTTAGGTGGTGATTTCCAACAATCTCAAGCGCTGACCATGGTTCTCTTGACCCTGACCATCGGCGTATTACTGCTCGAGATGCAGGGGCAAACGACCAGCGCTAAAACCATCGCCGCGATGGGTTTGCTGATCGCGGCGACATCCGTTCTACGATTCATTGAGGTGGCCATTCCCGGACCTGGTGGTTTTTCTCCGATATTTGTGCCGATCATCATTGCCGGTTACGTGTTTGGGGCAAGATTCGGGTTTTTAATGGGCAGTTTAACCATGCTGGTATCCGCCCTATTAACAGGCGGCGTTGGTCCATGGCTTCCTTATCAAATGTTTGCTGTTGGATGGGTGGGCTTGACCGCGGGTTTACTACCCCAGATCGAGAATCCTATCGCCCAGATCACCATGCTTGCCGTGTTCGCCTTTATCTGGGGTCTGTTGTATGGGCTGCTTATGAATTTGTACTACTGGCCTTTTTTGAGCAGTGCTGTGTCAGAGAGCGCAGAGACCGTGCAAAGGTTTGGAGCGACCCTGGCGAATTATGGGGCATTCTACTTAGCAACTTCCTTTGTTTGGGATTTGACCAGGGGAATTGGCAACCTGGTTTTAATGATTGCCCTTGGTCTTCCGGCTGTTCGGGCGCTTGAGCGTTTTCGGGATAAATTCCGGTTTGAGGTTGTTTACGGATGAAGCTGACTTTCCACACCTTTGCCTGGGTTGTCTGGTTGAGTTCGGCGGCGATTCTGACCCTTATCATGCGTAATCCCCTCTATCTGATCATCTTGCTCCTGGTTGCGCGAGTGGTTCAGAATGCCTGTGGCGAGGACCATGCCGCCCTGAAAATATCGCTTTGGCGATTATCGGCCGTTATCATGGTCTTCTCGATTCTCTTTAACCTCTTGCTCGTGCATGTGGGCCAGACAGTTTTATTCCGGCTGCCGCAAAATCTATGGCTGATTGGTGGCCCTCTAACCCTGGAAGCAGTCATCTATGGTGCAGTAAGCGCCTTGATCCTGATCACCCTGTTGGCTCTTTTTATGGCTTTTAACAGCATCGTTTCCACGAGCGATCTCATTGCCGTAATTCCGCGCGCACTGGCTAATGTTGGGGTTGTGATCTTGATCGCCGTTAGTTACGTTCCAGAGACGCTGGATCATCTACAGCGTGTGCGCGAGGCGCAGGCCCTGCGAGGGCATCGCATACGCGGATTGCGCGATTGGCAGCCGATAATTATTCCCCTTCTCGTCGGTGGTTTGGAAAGATCGATGAACCTGGCAGAGACGATGGTAGCAAGGGGTTATGGAGCAACATCCGGCGAGCAGTTGGCTGCCCGAACCAGAGCCATGATGCTGGCCGGATTAATTCTGATTTTTGGCGGCTGGATTCTCTCTTTTAGCCACTGGCTTCCCGGCTGGCTACTGATTTTAAGCGGGGGCGGCTTTCTGGCCCTGGCCTACTACGAACAAGGAAGACGCATTAAGCGTACCAGATACAAAATTTCCCGCTGGCAGACTCAAGATTGGTTATTAGTTTTGATTTCTCTCTTACCACTTCTGCTAATTCTGCTGCCATTTCCGGCGGTAAGTGAGGATTCAATTACCTATTCTCCTTATCCCTTGGCTAAGATCCCGCAGTTTAACCCATTGGTCGGTTTGGCAATCGCTTTATTGGCGGCTCCGGCGCTGCTGGTCGAACTTTCACCATTATCCAGGTAACATGGATGAGATAATCCAACTTCGATCCGTCACATATACCTATCCCAATCGCCGGATACCAGCTCTTCACGCTGTTAATTTGGACGTCAAAGAAGGTGAATTTGTTCTCGTTACAGGACCATCCGGATCGGGAAAATCGACCATGCTGCGAACGTTGAATGGACTTGTACCCCATTTTAGTGGGGGTGAAATCAGCGGCGACATTGTGGTAAAGGGTGTCAACGTGATTGAGGCCGGTCCCCAGGTCCTTAGTAATCATGTCGGGTTTGTTGCCCAGAATCCGGAAGCGCAGACAATTTTGGAAACGGTTGAACCGGAAATCGCATTCGCACTTGAAAATGCGGCCGTTCCCCGGGTAGAGATGCACAAACGGGTGCAGGATGTGCTGGACTACCTTGATCTGATTCCTTTGCGCTCACGGCCGATCATTTCTCTATCCGGAGGCGAACGCCAGCGCGTGGCTATTGCCTGCGCTTTAGCTCTCCAACCGGATATTCTCGTTTTGGACGAGCCAACCAGCCAGTTAGATCCGCAGGCGGCAGCCGAACTGCTTAAGATGCTTAAAGACTTAAATCGCGATCTGGGATTGACGATTGTGCTCGCCGAACATCGCTTAGAGCGGACTTTGCCCTTTGTAGATAGTCTGGCTTATTTTGAAGACGGCCGTTTAGTGAGCCATGATTCTGTCCGCCGGGCATTGGTTCATATTCCACAGGTGCCTCCCCTGATTGAGTTAGCCAGAAATTTAAAGTGGGAACCTGCTCCCCTTACGATCAGTGAGGCAGCGGAGTATCTTCCTGAAAAAAGGGGTTGGGACATCATGGAACCCGCGACTGCGGAAATTGATTCGTCTGACGAGACAATTTTGCAAGTAGAAGGTCTGCGCTATTCCTATAACCAGAAGGTTTTAGCGCTGGATGGAATTGATTTCCAACTGCACAAAGGCGAAATTTTGGCCGTAATGGGCGCGAACGGCTCCGGGAAGAGCACCTTGCTGCGGTGCATTATTGGTTTGCTGCAGCCTCTTAGCGGTGATGTGCTGCTTAAAGGCCGTTCTGTTCTCGGGCAGGAAACAGTTGATCTTACGCGCAGGATTGCTTATTTACCACAGTACCCCGACGATTTATTATTCGCGGAAACAGTTCGCCAGGAGCTTGAAATCACTCTCGACAATCACGAGATTTTTGCACCGGATCGGGTTGATACGACGTTACAGAAACTAAGCCTGGCTCCGTTCGCTGACTACTATCCACGTGATTTATCAACGGGACAGCGCCAGCGAACGGCCCTCGGGGCGATCACCGTGGCTCAACCGGATATCCTCCTGTTAGATGAACCGACGCGTGGCCAGGACGGCCTGATAAAAAGCCAACTGCTGAAAATCTGGCAGCGCTGGAAATCTGAAGGCATGGGCTTGATCATTGTCTCCCACGATGTTGAGCTTGTCGCTCAATTAGCAGATCGGGTGATGATCCTGGCTGATGGTAAAATAGAGGCAGTTGGATCGGCCGAAAGTGTTTTGTCAGATTCATCCCTGTTTGCTCCACAAATCGCACGTCTATTTCCAGGCAGTGGCTGGCTGACAGTGGAGGACGCATTGAATGGATTGGCGAAAGTTCAGACGGCCGCAATTTAAACTGTCATCTTGAGATTAATAGAAAAAAATTAGGAACAGGATCAGGATTAGAATGCCAAGATTAACGAAAATTTATACGGGACAAGGGGATGCAGGAAAAACACGCCTTAGCAGCGGTCAATTGGTTAATAAGCACGACTTGCGGGTTACTTCCTATGGCGCAGTAGACGAATTGAATTCCCACATAGGCCTGGCCTTGACCATGAATATATCTGACCAACTGGCTCCCATTCTTTCCTCGATTCAAAATGAGCTTTTCCACCTGGGTTCGGATTTATCATTCGCTGCTGAAGAGAGCGAGCAGCGTAATATTCCCCAAATCGAAGCCAGGCATATCGCTCGCCTGGAAGAAGTAATCGATGAGCTAAATGCTCAAGTTGGCCCGCTGCAAAACTTTATCCTGCCCGGCGGGACTCAAGCTGCGGCGCAGCTGCATGTTGCCAGAACCGTATGCCGTCGTGCCGAGCGAGAAGTGAGCGCACTCGCCGAACAAGAGCAGGTTGGGGCTTATGTGATGCCCTATTTAAATCGCCTTTCCGATGCTTTGTTCGTCATGGCCCGCTATGAGAACAAGAGCAAAGGGATCCCTGAACCCCTTTGGGATTCCCGCGTATAGGTGATGATCTCTAGTTGGTAAGAGAACATTATTCAGGGTAAACTTTTTTATCTATGAATACCCCGGCTGTGGTAGGCGATTGAATATTTGAGGAGAAGGTTATGGAACAGTATTTATTACTTGCACTCATCATCATCGGTTTTTGGGTTGTAGGTTTCATTATCTATTTGGTTCTGTCTAATAGGCAGCGCGATATAGAATCAGAAATTAACCAGATCGATGCTATGCTTGAGGCAGATAATTCTACTGTTGGAGCGGAGTGACCAGCGTCCCCATATATTTTTTCGACTTAAAAATTGAATGATTGGGCGGGAAGGCGTGTGGTTGTGCTGCCTGTTACAAATATTTAGATGGAGTGAAAATTGATGCGTGTGCAAAAAGCAATTATAGCGATGATTATCGCAATCTTTTTCCTGTCTGCTTGTGATTCGCTCCCCGAGGTTGATATCCCCTTTACAGACTCAGGACCGGATGCCTGTAATGCCGGAGGAACACTGTTCGCGGATGATTTTAGCGGAGAGCAAAACTGTGGTTGGGCTGAATATAATCGAGGGGGTGCGGTAGTAGCCATTGAGGATGGATCGTTAAATATCAGCACAAGCAGCCCAGGGGAAATTTGGTGGACAAACCCCGGACGCACTTTTGACGATGTCATTATTAATGTCGAAGCGTCACAAACCGGAGGGGTAGACGACAATGCATATGGCGTCCTCTGCCGCTACCAGAATGAGCAAAATTTCTATCTGTTTTTGATTAGTGGGGATGGATACTACGCCATTGGTAAATACTCGGGCACTGATGTGCCTATTACTTATCTGACGCCGGATGGCCAGTACCAAGCCTCAGATGTAATCAATCAGGGCATAGCCAGTAATGATATTCAGGCCAGCTGTATTGGAAACCAGCTTAGCCTGGCCGTGAATGGTGAGCCTTTATTAACCGTTACGGATAATGATTTTAGTTCCGGTGATATTGGCTTGGCGGCCAGTGCGATGCAGCAGGGTACGGTAGAGATATCCTTCGATGATCTTCGTATATTCGCTCCTTAGAAGCATTCACCTGAACTTTCCCTAATGAGTTTTTTTGGCGTGCTTTTGTCTTAACTAGCGATGGCCCTTTTGAAAAAAACTGTAGTTCTTCTGTTTGTCTCGCTCATCCTGATTTCCTGTTCGGATATGGATTTAAAGATTCCTGGCGTATCAAAACCGATTTTTCGCGAGGATTTTGTTCTGGGTCAAACCGGTTCGTGGTTTTTGGAACATGATGAATCCGGTTCGACAACTATTATTCCCGAGCAGCTCTTAATTGAGATCAATGATCCCCAACTTGTGCAGTTCGCAACTTTGACCGAGCCGGCATTCACTGATTTCTCCCTTGAGGTTGAGGGTCGAATTCTGTCCGGGTCACCCCACAGCAGTTATGGTGTTTTATTCCGCATGCAAAATCCACAGCAGTTCTACCGCTTCGAGATTACCGGCGATGGTACTTATACCCTGGAGCGTCACGATGCGGATGGCAGCAGGACTTTATTCATGGGCGACTGGCAAGATGCGGATTCGATTAATCAGGGCTTGAACGTTGTTAATCGTCTGGGGGTTGAAGCAGAGGGATCAAATATAGCTATCCTGGTTAACGGGGTAGTTCTCAATCAGGTATCAGATGAAACTTATTCGTCCGGTTACATTGGATTAGATGCCGGTACCTTTGACATAGTGCCCATCCAGGTAGCATTTGATAATCTGGTTATTCGCCTGCCGGGCGCTGAATAGAAAGTGAATCTTCGTAATCAGATAGAGCTGGCAACCGGCCAATCTATCAAAAGCGTTTCTCCTCTTCATGGTGGGGACATCGGCCAGGTTTACCTTGTACAAACCGCGTCCGGCATTCCGCTCGTTGCCAAGGTAGATAATGGTCCCGACCCGCACCTGGACGTTGAAGCCTTCATGCTGGAATTCCTCAAGGGTAACAGCAATTTACCGGTGCCGCAGGTCATATTCAAAAGCCCACAACTGTTGGTTATTTCCTATATTACGGGGAACAGTCATTTTTCAGATCAAGCCCAGATGCACGCCGCTGAACTGCTGGCGGAATTGCACGCGGTCAGTGCTCCGGCTTTTGGTTTTGAACAGCCGACATGGATCGGTAGTTTACACCAACAAAATCCCTGGTCTGAATCCTGGCTATCCTTTTTCGCTGAACAGCGGTTAATTTACATGGCTGAGCAGGGACTTCAAGCCGGTCGATTACCGGCAGCCCTGGCACGACGGGTGGAAAAATTAGCACAGAATCTAGATCAATGGTTAGAAGAGCCGTCGGAACCGTCGCTGATTCACGGTGATGTCTGGACCACGAATGTCCTCGCTGCAGGCGATCGCATCGTGGGTTTTCTTGACCCGGCCGTTTATTACGCCTCCCCCGAGATAGAACTGGCCTTTATTACCCTGTTTAGCACTTTTGGTGAACCTTTCTTCAGGCGTTATCAGGAGATACGGCCGATTTTGCCTGGTTTTTTCACAGAGCGACGGGATATATATAATCTATACCCTCTTCTTGTCCATGTGCGGCTCTTTGGCGGTGGTTATGTAGCCAGCGTCGACAGCATTCTGAGCCGCTATGGCTGTTAAGGCGCAGGCGCTTTCGGAGCAGAGGATATGCGGCCAGAAATAGAGGAACGGCTTCTCGGAATCAATAAGCTGTTCTACAGCGAGTTTGCTGAACAGTTCGCCCAAACACGGGGTACTCCACAGCCAGGATTCTCAATGCTGCTTGATTATCTGCCTCAGCCCTGCCATACTGTGGTTGATATTGGTTGTGGAAACGGCCGTTTTGGCTTGTTCCTCGCTTCGTATAGTTCGGATTTCGCTTACACCGGCGTCGATTTTACAGAACCATTTCTACAATTAGCTGGGAACTCACTCGCCGGAGAATATATTGCACGTGATATCAGCCGTCCTGGATTCCTTGAAGGGCGGGGAAAATATGATTTGACTGTCTGCCTGGCCACCTTGCAGCATATTCCTGGAAAGGAAAATCGCTTTTCTGTCTTAAAGGAGATGGTAGACCATCTTCCCGATCACGGCCGTATATTTCTATCTAACTGGCAGTTTGTGCAAAGCGATCGCCAGAGACGAAAAATTCTGGATTGGCAAGAAGTCGGCCTTCACGCTGACGATGTAGATGCCAATGATTATCTATTATCCTGGCAGCGAAACAGCCGTGGCCGGCGATATGTCCACCTGGTCGATCAATCAGAATTAGCCTGGTTGGCAGCTAGGGCATCCTTAACCATTTTTGATGAATTTTACAGTGATGGGAAAGAAGGGAATTTAAATCTATATACTATCCTTGGTAAACCGGATGTTGACACCAAGTAGGCCAATGCTACAATCTAAATTAGCTAGAAAGGATTTCAGATGAGCTTAAAAGAACAATTACGTATTGATACGGCCGACGCTATGCGGGTCGGCGATAAAGAAAAACGGGACACGCTTCGCCTCCTGTTAGCGGCAATTAAGCAGGTTGAGATAGATGAACAAAAAGACGATCTGACTGATGCTGAGGTTTTAGCTGTCCTCAATAAGCAGGCAAAACAAAGGCGCGAAAGTATTGCCGACTATGAAGCCGCCAGACGGGAAGACCTTGTATACGAAGAAAAAGCTCAGCTCGACTTGATTGAAACCTATCTCCCGGCCCAAATGGACCGTGAAGAAATTACCGAATTAGCTGAAAAGGTCATAGCCGAAGTAGGGGCGGCAGGTCCGCAAGATACAGGAAAAGTTATGGGTCGTTTGATGCCCCTGGTAAAGGACAAAGCAGACGGCCGTTTGGTTAACGAAGTAGTACGTGAACTTCTGCAAACTATATTACATTCATCGTAATTGTATAGGGCCTGATTACACCGGTTCTTTATAATTATCCGGCAGGTACCAGACATTCTTTGACAATGGAAGCACTTCCAGCTACACGTCAGCAGCTGCGCGAGACTTTTCGAGGGTTTCGCCTTCTCGTATTTGCGAGTATCCTCACGCTCGGCATGACACTCATCCTTTCTTTTAACCTGGTGTGGACATCCCAGGTTAATGTCGTGGTCGGTGAACCAGCCCCGGATGATGTCTTTGCTCCCACATTTTATTCGTATATAAGTACTGTTCTAACTGAGAAAGCTCGCGAACAGGCCCGAAATTCAGTTACTGGGATTTATACCCCGCTGGATTCCGGTATTGGTCGAGAACAGCTTGAACAAGCCAACGCCATCTTTTCTTTTATAGAGACTGTTCGTAATGATCCCCTGGCCACGACTGAAGATAAAATAGCATACATCCAGAGCATCAATGGCTTGGAAATCAGCGAGGAAGTTGCCGCCGATCTCATAGCCTTTAGCCAGGCTGAATTTAATACCGTTAACTCGGAAATTACACGCATTGTTGATGACTTAATGCGTGAGGAGATTCGCGAAGACCAGCTTGGCGACTTTCAACGTATAGCCCGCCGTCAGGCCAGTTTGGGGTTGACACAGGCGCAAAGTAATGTCGTGACCAATATGGCCTGGCAGTTTATTGCTCCTACGGTATTTCCGGATGAAGAGGCAACCTCCGCCGCCCGCGACCAGGCCGCCGAAGCTGTCCAGCCGGTGACGCGCAGCGTGGCCAAAGATCAACGCATCGTCCGCGCGGGTGAGATCGTGACTGAAGAGGATTACGAGCTGATGGGCCAGCTTGGTCTCCTTCGACAGGAATTTGATTGGCGCGTTTTATTAAGCGCCTTCCTGATTTCCCTCTTATCGGTCGTCCTGATCGGCCTCTATTGGCAGAAATACCATACTGTTGAACAAAACAGTTCCCGTTACCTGGCCGTATTAACCGGTTTGATTTTGATATTCACCTTGGCTGCCCGGCTGATGGCCTCAACAACAGGTAATTGGCCGCTGCTCTTTCCGTTGGCAGCGCTGTCGATGCTTCTCGCCGTTGTTTTTGAATTACGATTTTCCATCCTGATCACCGTAATCGTTGCCGCAATATTCGGTATATCGGCTCCAAATTCGTTGTTATTGGCCGTTTATACGGCCGTTGGGGGTTTGATAGCCATTCTCACTTTAAGAGATTCACAACGGATTATCAGCTATTTCAGGGCGGGTTTACTGGCCGTACTCGGTCAAGTTGCTGTCTTGTTAATTTTCACACTTTCCCAAATCTTTGAGCCGGTCGATTTTCTAACCCAGGCGGTTTATGCATTGGGGAACGGACTGCTTTCCGCCGCGGTGACCCTGGTTGGTTTCTTCGTCTTAGGTAGTGCGTTTGGAATCATTACTACTGTCCAACTGCAAGATCTTTCAAGACTCGACCATCCTCTCCTGCAGGAATTACTTCGCCGTGCGCCGGGAACCTACCATCACAGTATCATGGTCGCCAATCTGGCCGAACAGGCGGCGGAACGTGTCAATGCCAATAGTACCCTTGTCCGCGTTGGCGCCTTCTATCACGATATTGGCAAGATGAACCGTCCGGCATTCTTCACCGAGAATCAAGAAGGCGTCAATCCACACGATTCGCTAGATCCTTATACGAGCGCGCGTATTATCATCAATCATGTGCCGGATGGTCTTGAACTGGCTAAACGTTTCCGGCTTCCCAACCGCATTAAAGACTTCATCGCTGAGCATCATGGGACAAGGATTGTAAAGGGTTTTTACCATAAAGCTCGCATGCAGGCGGGTGAGAAAGCGGACGAGGTCGACGCCGAAAAGTTCCGCTATCCAGGGCCATTACCACATACGCGCGAATGCGGCATTGTCATGATGGCTGATGCAATTGAGGCGACATCCAGTGCCTTGCGCCCAGATACGCCGCAGGCGATCGAGAAGCTGGTCAATACCATTGTTGATGATGATGTGATGGAAGGTCAGTTGAAAAATTCCGGCCTGACACTCGGTGATATCGAAATTATCCGCTCCTCCTTCATCGATACGTTAAAGGGACGCTTTCATGTTCGGGTACGCTATCCCGGTAATGAACGCATTGACGCCCCTCAGACCGCCGTTGGCGCGCTTCCTGAACCGTCTGCTCCCGAGGTTCTGGTAGCAGGTAATCAAGAGAAGGCCGAAGTCCTTTATCCGCAAGAAATATCCTCAGATTAGACCGGGACAATGACAATCACGCTGGATATTCAACAAGATTTAGAATCACCTGCCGGGATCGAAGATGCATTGAAAGTCGCGGCAGAGGCAGCGCTGGAAAACGAGCGAATAACGTCCGCCATGCTCACGATTTTGTTGACCGACGATCGCACGATGCGCTCTTTGAATCGCCAATTTCGCGCGGAGGATAAATCTACAGATGTGCTTAGTTTTCCCTTTGGTGAAGAAGAAGCGCTGATGGATGACCAACCCCCATACCTTGGTGATATTGCAATTTCCGTTCCTTATGCCGGCCGCCAGGCTGAGGCGCAGGGGCATAGTACAACGGCCGAACTGCAGCTCTTAACCATTCACGGCATCTTGCATTTGCTCGGTTATGATCATAATACAGAAGATTCAAAAAATGAGATGTGGGTTGTGCAACGGGAATTGTTGGATGGACTGCAGCTAAGCCATGTCCAACCGACTGAGGGCAGCTGATAGCCAACAATGCCGGATCGCAAGCAAAATGAGTTGACCAGGCGGGCCTTAAGCTTTCGATATGCGTTTGCAGGCTGGGTCTATGTCTTGCGCTCCCAGCCAAATGCCTGGATTCACGCCGTCGCCACAATTGCGGTTGTCATTCTGGTCTTTTGGCTTGGTTTGTCACGCATCGAATGGGCAATATTAACCCTGACAATTGCGTTTGTATGGACGGCCGAATTTTTGAACAGCGCGTTGGAAGCTGTCATCGACCTCGTTTCCCCCGAATATCACCCGCTGGCCAAGATAGCCAAAGATGTCGCTGCTGGAGCCGTGCTCGTAAGCGCTTGCGCGGCCGTCATCGTTGGCCTGCTTATTTTGGGACCCCCTCTTTGGGAACGTGTTATTAATTGACAAGGATTATAAAACAGGTAAATCTTCGTCAGCTATTTCTTCGAGTTGTGGATTCGTATTGTCCCGTTCGGAGATCCGTATATTTGAACTGCCCCAATCCAGGTCGAATGCCGGATCATTCCAGGCGACACCGTTTTCATCAATGCCACCATTGAAATAATTGTCCACAATGTAGGTCAATGTCGCATCGGTCAGCGCGACAAATCCATGGGCTACGCCGCTGGGTATAAACAAACCAATCTCATTCTCGTCACCCATTTCGATCATAAATGTGTTGAGGAAGGTTGGGGAATTTTTTCGAATATCGACTAATGCGGCCCGCAGTCGGCCGTTCATGGCATACCAGTAATCAATTTGATGGTGATGGTAATGTAAACCTCTCAGGACATTTTTGCGGGAATCTGAGCGGTTGCACTGCATGCGCTCCCAGGATCGTTGGGGAAACCATTCTTTGCGAAATGTTTCCATAAATTGGCCACGATCATCTGCATAAGCCTTCAGTCGAGCGATTTGCACGCCTTCAATTTCTTTTACTGTTTCAATCGTCGTCAAATTAAAATCTCCAATTTAGTTTGTTTAGGCTGCTCTTAGCGCCATACCGCTCCGGCGTGATCTTGTCTTTATTGCCGGAGAAGATTACTCAAGAAAAACCACAGATTCGCCGGGCGTTCCGCGAGCCTGCGTACGAAGTAGGGATACCAGGCTGTTCCGTATGGGACGTAAATACGTACCTGATACCCTTGAGCGACTAAATCATCCTGTAATTCACGCCTGATGCCATAAAGCATCTGGAATTCAAATTCATCGGGACGGATTCCCTTCGCCTGTGAATAATCCTTCGCCGCGCGAATAATCTGCTCATCGTGGGTTGCCACACCTAAATAGACACCGTTTTGGCGTGCCCCATCATCGAGCATCATCCGCGTCAGGCGCACATAATTATCATCAACGTCTTTTTTTAATGGATAGGCAACCTCGGCCGGTTCCATGTAAGCGCCCTTGCATAAGCGTACATTTGCCCCTGATTCGATGAGTTCTTTAACATCTTCTTCAGTGCGGTAGAGGTAGGATTGGACGACAATGCCCACATTATCAAATTTATCCTCTTCACGTAGTCGACGGAAAATATCCAGCGTGATATCAACCACGGAACTATCTTCCATATCGATCCGCACGCGATTATTGTATTCTTTGGCTCTGGCAACTATGGCCCGGATATTCTTATATGTTTGATCCGGGTGAAGTTTGAGCCCTAACTGGCTGAGCTTGACCGAGACGGTCGCATCAGGTTTTTCTTGATTGATGCGGTCAAGCAGGCGCAAGATTTCATCTCGTGCCGCATTTGCTTCATCGATTGTCGAGACGCTTTCTCCTAAATAGTCAAGCGTTACATGCATACCGCGCTCGTTTAGAGATTGTGCAACCCGTATGACATCATCTATGGTCTCGCCGGCAACAAATCGCTCAGATACTCTTTTGGCCAGGGGAAATGCGCTGACTAGGTTCCTGGCCCAAACGGCCGTTGAAAGGTAAAGAAGAATTCGCCTCAGCCATGTCTCTCCAAACCAATAAGCAAGCCCGGCACCAACTAAAATTAGTACCAAAAAAGACACGATCAGGCGGTTCTTAAACGATGGTTTCAAATCCATTATTGCATCCTGCCGGTTTGGTTATCTGGCGAATTATCAGCTCCATAGAAATCAAGTCACGACATTTTAGCATTACCTCAGTAATTGTTAAAACGATACCTTGCGCTCCCAATCACCAACCTTATTGCTTGCGCTCGACTGCAAAATCGAAGCGGCCTGTGAAATTTCTAATACCATTTAATGCCGATATCCAGGATAATGTCCGCCGCGCGATCGCCCTGGTCTGAGGCATGCACCATATGATGCATCACCTCCCTCGCTTTCAGAGCTTCCATTAAGTAGGAGACTTCCTCCGGCCCGGAAAACAAGTGGGAGAGGTTTTCACGGTAAGCCTTTTCGATATCCTTTTCGATCCCCTTAATCTTTCGGGCATGCTGTCCAGCAACCCGTGGATGGTCCATGAGCCGCTGCATAGCCAGGTGAAGTTCATGGGCCATTTCTAGCAGCAAGTCGGCAATTGTTTTCATCGATTCAGAAGGCGTGAGATCAAATACTTCCAGTTCATTAACCGTGTCATACACATAATCGATGAAATTGTCTAAGGCTTGTGACATGGCGAAGATATCTTCACGATCTAGGGGTGTTACAAAGGTGTCCTCCAGCTCATGGATAAGGATTCGCTGTACTTCATCGGCTTCTTTTTCCGTTTGCTTGGCTTTTTCGCCGCGCTTTTCCCCGGGATTCTTGAGATATTTTTGTAGCGCTTCAACGCCGGAAATAGCGCATTCGCCCTGTTGAATCAATAATTTGTGAAATACATTTTGTCGGGGTTGGAAAAAATTTCTAATCCATTCCATTACGATTTCTCCCGCTACAGATTAAGCAGCCAGTTTAAAGGAAAATAGAGAATGGCTGCCAGGATACCGGAGACCGGTACTGTTAATAGCCATGCCACCAGCATTTGGTAACCGATGTCCCAATGCACTTTTGATACGCGTTCCGCTGATCCTGCGCCCATGATTGAAGCGCTGATAACTTGCGTGGTACTGACCGGACCGCCGGAAAGTGAAGCCCCCAATACGACGAGTGCCGCAGATACTTGCGAAACGAAGCCATGAACAGGACGAATGCGCACAATTCGATACCCTAGTGTACTGATCAGCCTTCTGCCACCGAGCGCTACACCCACGGAAACGGATAAGGCACTGAGTAGAACAGCCCAGTTGGGGATGACAAAATCGGGAATAAGACCGCTGGCAACCAATCCCAGGGTGATGATGCCCATTGTTTTTTGTGCATCATTGGTGCCGAAGGTAAGTGCCAGGCCAAATGATGAGAAGAGCTGAGAATGTTTAAAAAAGGTGTTGATCCTCGGTGTGGCGCCGCGGGCAAAGGCGATGGTTGTTTTCATGACCAGATACCCCATTACCAGTCCGAGAAGCGGAGAAATCAGCAGCGCGATTCCGATCCTCATTAATCCGGAGAGGTAGATCGCTTGAAAACCTTCGGCGACGATGATAGCGCCAACAAGACCGCCAATTAAGGCATGGGACGAACTTGAGGGAATACCTCGCCACCAGGTGAACAATCCCCATAACACGGCCGATAAGGTTCCTGCGATTACGATCGCCAGGGTGATATTTTGCGGATCGGTAATACCGGTGCCGATCGCCTCGGCTACCGCCAAACCAAACAGAAATGGACCTATAAACGAACCTGCTGCTGCCAGCAATAAAATTTGCCTTGGTTTGATCGCCCGGGAAGCTATCGGTGTGGCGACGATGTTGGCACTGTTGTGAAAGCCGGTAAGAAGTCCGAAACCTATGGCGCTAATTCCTAAGATGGCGAGGGCATTACTCATATCACCTGGTTCTTGTTAACAATTTGTTAACACAGTATACGGATTGAAGGAGTCTATAGCAATTCCTATATGGTTCTCTTTAGGCAAGGTTAGCGAAGATCATGAAGACCCATGCAGTATTTTGGGCATTTTTAGACTAGGCTATAATAACCATTCCTATAAGCAAGCGGACAAAAAAGTGAGGTACACCATGAATCATGTCTCAGACCATTTTGGAACTCGAGCCACCCTGCCTGGTTCCGACCTTCAGTATTACCGTTTAGATAAACTGGCACAGTATGGCCAGATTGAACGCCTTCCCTTCTCAATTCGAGTGCTTCTGGAAGCGCTTTTACGGAATTGTGATAATCAAATCGTGATGCCGGAGGACGTTATCCAACTGGCCGGTTGGTCGGCAAAAAATCCGGTGAAAGTTGAGCTGCCGTTCAAACCCGGCCGCGTTATTCTCCAGGACTTTACAGGAGTGCCGGCCGTGGTTGACCTTGCTGCCTTACGCTCGGCAATGGCCCGGTTGGGCGGCGATCCGGGGAAGATCAACCCACGTGTACCGGTTGACCTCGTGATCGACCATTCGGTCCAGGTGGATCGTTTTGGTTCCCTATTTGCCCTTATGTACAATGCGGAGCGAGAATTTGAGCGAAATCGCGAACGCTATGAGTTTCTTAAATGGGGTAAAGAGGCTTTTGAAAACTTCAGGGTTGTTCCTCCCGCTACCGGTATTGTTCATCAGGTAAATCTTGAATATCTAGGACAGGTTGTTATGACAGCGCCTGAGGGAGATGACCTGGTTGCTTTTCCTGACAGTTTGGTGGGTACAGATTCACATACGACAATGATCAATGGTCTGGGTGTGCTTGCCTGGGGTGTTGGCGGTATTGAGGCTGAAGCCGTCATGCTTGGCCAGCCAATCTATATGCTGACTCCTGAAGTAATTGGTGTGAAGCTGACCAACCAGCTTAAAGAAGGCGCTACGGCGACGGATCTCGTGCTGGCTGTGACGCAGCTTTTGCGTCAAAAAGGTGTTGTCGGAAAATTCGTCGAGTTTTTTGGCAGTGGTTTGAGTTCAATGTCCCTTGCTGACCGGGCGACAATCGCCAATATGTGTCCTGAATATGGTGCAACGGTTGGCTTCTTCCCCGTCGATGACGAAACGCTGCGCTATATGCGCGGAACAGGCCGCCCGGATGAACTTGTCGATCTGGTCGAGCGTTATACAAAGGCGCAGGGTCTTTTCCGAACGGATGATATGGTTGAACCGGAGTATACCGATGTGGTTACTCTCGATCTTTCCACGGTCGAATCCAGCCTCGCCGGGCCAAAACGGCCGCAGGACCGCATAACTCTGTCGGAAATGAAAGAAACATACCGCAAAACCTTGTTGGCTCCTGTTGGTCCACAAGGCATTGGCTTGCAGCCGGAAGAGTTAGAGCGCACGGCCGTTATTTCTAATGGCCAGGATGTGACAATCGGTCATGGCACGGTTGTTATCGCGGCCATCACCAGCTGCACGAATACGTCAAACCCCAGTGTCATGCTCGGCGCGGGGCTTCTGGCTAAGAAGGCTGTCGAAAGAGGCCTGACCGTTCCCTCCTATGTGAAGACAAGTCTGGCTCCTGGATCGCGCGTCGTCGAAGATTACCTCACAAAATCTGGCCTACTGCCCTATCTGGAGGCGCTTGGCTTCTATATTGTTGGATTTGGTTGTACGACCTGCATCGGAAATTCCGGTCCTCTACCTGAAGAAGTCGCTTCGGCAATCATGGAAGGCGATCTGGTAGTTTCTTCGGTCTTAAGCGGTAATCGCAACTTTGAAGGGCGCGTTCATGCCCTAACCCGAACGAATTACCTTGCCTCGCCGCCTCTGGTAGTTGCTTACGCGCTGGCGGGGTCGACGGATATCGATCTGACCAGCGAACCGATTGGTCATGATAAAGACGGCGTTGCGGTTTATCTCCGCGACATCTGGCCTGATAATGCCGAGATACAGCAGGCCATGTCTTCCTCTCTGACGCCGGATATGTTCAATCAGCAGTATGGAAACGTCTGGGATGGAAACGAGACCTGGAACGAGATACCGGTAAGCGGCGGCGATATTTATGAATGGGATGATGCTTCAACCTATATTCAAGAACCACCATTCTTTACTGAACTCAACAGGGAAATCGATCCTATCAGCAACATCGTAGACGCCCGGGTTTTGGTAAAGGCGGGTGATTCCATTACCACGGATCATATTTCACCGGCCGGTTCCATAGCTGCGGGCAGCCCGGCGGCTCAGTACTTGCGTGAGAATGGCGTCGAACCTATGGATTTTAATACCTACGGTTCGCGCCGTGGTAATGATCGGGTCATGACCCGCGGCACATTTGCAAATATCCGCATGCGTAATCAGCTGGCTCCCGGGACCGAAGGTGGATGGACAACTTACCTTCCCAGTAATGAGGTCATGCCCATTTACGATGCTGCCTTAATATATCGCCAGGATAAGACACCACTGGTGGTTCTGGCAGGTAAAGATTATGGCATGGGCAGTTCGCGAGATTGGGCGGCCAAGGGCGTTTATTTACTCGGGGTGCGTATGGTGATTGCCGAAACATACGAGCGAATCCACCGCAGTAACTTGGTAGGCATGGGCGTTCTACCATTGCAGTATTTACCCGGAGAAAATGCAGCATCTCTTGGTTTAGACGGGACTGAGGTATTCAGTACCTTGAATCTAACCGACGATCTGGAGCCGGGCCAAACTATCAGCGTTCAAGCGGTCAAAGAGAATGGCGAGGTCGTCACCTTTGATACGGTTTGTCGAATTGATACGCCGGTCGAAGTAACCTATTATCGAAACGGCGGCATTTTGCATACTGTATTAAGGGATTTTCTCGAATCCTAAATTGCAGAATTAAATTTGTGTTTGGAGGACCCCTGGTGGGGTCGGTTGATGAAATAAAAAAGGGCCGGTGTTTTGTACCGGCCCTTTTTTCGTTTTAGAAAGTGGGTGAATATGAACGGACGATTTCGAGGTAGTTTGCACGCTCAAACGCCGCCGGAAAACTGACATTGATCTGGCTCAAACTGCCTTTCAGAACATCGAGTGATTCATACTCATGTTCGTAAAGCCAGTCTGACATCTCAGCCAAGACCTCGCCAATACGACCCGCACCATTCTTGAGTAGTTCCGCTGCCATTTGGACGACAGAAGCGCCCGCGGCAACGGCTTTTAGAGCATCGTCAGCAGTATGCGCGCCTGATGTCAAAGCGAAATCGGCATTAAGACGGCCGTAAAGAATGGCGATCCAACGCATCGGCAGACGCATCGCCTCTGATGTGCTCAATACAAGATGAGGGGTAACCTCAAGATTTTCCAGGTCCAGATCAGGCTGGTAAAAACGGTTAAACATGACCAAACCATCAGCTCCGTTGTCCACCAGTTTCTTCATCATGTTGGCTGTTGCACTGAAAAACGGGCTCAATTTAACGGCCACCGGGATGTTAATGACTGATTTGACATCCTTCAAAATGTCAATATAGATCTGTTCAACTTCCACACCTGTTAATTCCAGGATCGTTGGCAGATAGTAGACATTGAGCTCAAGAGCGTCAGCGCCGGCTCCTTCGATTTCCTTGGCGAATTTGACCCATCCGCCGGTGGAAACGCCGTTCAAACTGGCGATGATGGGGATATCTACCGCCTTCTTGACGCGGTGGATATGTTCCAGATAGGAATCTGGCCCGATTTCAGTATAGGTCGGCGCTTCCGGAAAATAGGACAGCGCTTCTGCGTAGCTCTCAGTACCTTCAGTCAGATAACGATCCAGCGTGCGGCTCTCCTGATTCAGTTCTTCTTCAAACAGCGAATAGAGGACCACTGCCGCAGCGCCGGCATCTTCCAGCTTACGAATCGAACTCACAGAACGCGACAGCGGCGAGGCTGACGGTACGATGGGGTTTTTCAGTTTCATGCCCAGATATGTTGTACTTAGGTCCATTTTAAACTCCTTGTTTTCAAGATCATCAGAGCCATGAGGCTTTGATGACTTGATTACCTAGTTGCCTCCATTCTTCCCATTCTTAGCAGCCAATTCTTCATACTCATTCCAGGTTCTTTCTACATCCGCTTTTGCCAGTTGCAGTAAGCGTTCGGCAGCAGCAGGATCGCTCTTGGTCAGCATGCGATAGCGACCTTCGCGATATATGTATTTTTCCAAGGAGATTTTTGGCTTGCGTGAATCGAGTTTGAATGGGTTCTTACCTTCTTCAGCGAGTTCGGGATTGAAGCGGAACAATGGCCAATACCCGGATTCCACAGCGGCTGATTGTTGTTCCAGACCGTAGAGGAGATCGTAGCCATGAGCTATACAATGGCTGTAGGCAATGATCAGGGATGGCCCGTCATACGCTTCAGCTTCCAGGAATGCCTGGACTGTTTGCCGGTCATTGGCGCCAAATGCGATACGAGCGACATAAATGTTGCCATAGCTCATCGAGAGCATGCCCAGATCTTTCTTAGGAAGGGGCTTTCCGGCGGCAGCGAACTTAGCAACGGCCGCACGCGGTGTGGCCTTTGACATCTGTCCGCCTGTATTGGAATAAACTTCGGTATCCATGACCAGGACATTCACATTGCGTCCGGAAGCCAGGACATGGTCGAGACCACCATAACCAATGTCATATGCCCAACCATCACCACCAACGATCCAGACACTCTTTTTAACCAGGACATCGGCCATGCTGTTTAGATTCTTCAGCGCAGCATGGAATGGAATAATCTCTTTGTCATCCTCTTCCAGGAGTTCTGTGAGGCGCACCTTGAGGTTAGCAACGCGTTCCCGCTGATCGCGAATATCCGCTTCTGTAACTTGGTCGGCATAGAGGATGCCATCGGCAATATCCTCACCAATGACAGGACGCAGGTCTCGCATCAGGTTCACTGCCGCATCCATACGCTGGTCGAGTGCTACCCGCATACCCATGCCGAATTCGGCATTGTCCTCAAACAAGGAATTGGACCAAGCGGGACCACGGCCGTTTGCATCTTGTGCGTAAGGCGTGGTCGGCAAGTTGCCGCCATAAATGGACGAGCAGCCTGTGGCATTGGCAATTAAGGCACGATCGCCGAAGAGTTGGGAGAGCAGTTTAATATAAGGTGTTTCCCCACAACCCGGGCAGGCGCCGGAGAACTCGAACAGGGGTTGCAAGAGTTGGTTATACTTCACCTGATTCAACTGCACATCACTGCGATTAACCTCCGGTAAGGAGAGGAAGAAGTCCCAATTCTCCACCTCTTGACTGCGCAGGGGGGCTTGTGGGCTCATATTAATCGCCTTGAACTTCGGCTGCTGCTTGTTCTTCACCGGGCAAACTTCAACACAAAGTCCGCAGCCCGTACAATCTTCTGGGGCGACCTGTAATGAGAACAGGTCGTCTTTGAATTCTTTGTAGCGTGCCGGGGCAGTCTTGAAGGAAGCCGGTGCATCTTCGACAAGTTCGGGCTCTACTATCTTCATACGGATGACGGCATGAGGACAGACAAAGACACACTTACCGCATTGGATGCAGATTTCAGGATCCCAAACCGGGATTTCTGTCGCGATATTGCGTTTCTCCCATTTTGTGGTGCCGGTGGGGTAGGTGCCATCAATTGGCAGGGCGCTGACCGGAAGTAAATCTCCGAGACCGGCAATCATTTCGGCCGTTACGTCTTTGATGAATTCTGGTGCGTACTCGGGAACTACCGGTGGGCGTTCAAACGTGCTTGTAACCTTATCGGGTACAGTCACTTCGTGCATGTGAGCGACAGCCGAGTCGACAGCCGCGAAGTTGGCCTGCACGACCTGCTCGCCACGCTTACCATAGGTTTTCTTAATCGCTGCTTTAATCTCGGCGATAGCATCTTCCTTAGGCAGTAATGGTTCACCGGTAACCTTTTCCATCAGTTGGAAGAAGCAGGTTTGCATGATCGTATTTATGCGCCGGCCCATGCCTGTTTCTTTAGCGACTTCGTAGCCGTCGACCACATAGAACTTGATTTTCTTGTCGATCATCTCTTCCTGCATGCTGCGCGGAAGATGATCCCAAACGTCTTCAGGTCCGAAGGGGCTGTTAAGCAAGAAAGTCGCGCCAGGAACAGCCTTTTTCAACATATCAAATCGTTCCAAGAACTGGAATTGGTGGCAGGCTACGAAATTAGCCTGGTCGATCTTGTATGTATCATGAATAGGCCGTGGGCCAAAGCGCACATAAGATACCGTTACCGCACCTGCTTTCTTTGAATCATAATCAAAATAAGCCTGGGTATAGTTCTTGGTATTCTCACCAATGATCTTCGCCGAATTTTTATTGGCTCCAACGGTTCCGTCAGATCCCAGGCCATAAAAGACTGCACGAACGACATCATCTTTTTCGATGTTATACGATTCGTCGAAATCGAGGCTTGTATGGGTAACATCATCGTTGATACCAATCGTGTAGTTATTTTTGGGTTTATCCTTTTTCAGTTCATCCAGCACACCTTTAACCATGGCCGGTGTAAACTGTTTCGAAGATAAGCCATAACGGCCGCCTACAACTTTTGGCATGACTTCAAACGGTGCAGTATCATCGGCGATGCTTTCTACCAGGGCGGAAATAACGTCCAGATAAAGCGGTTCACCTGTCGCGCCGGGTTCTTTGGTACGGTCGAGTACGCCAATCTTTTTCGTTGTTTCCGGCAGTGCATTTACGAAAGCGTTAACATCAAAAGGCCGGTAAAGGCGAACGATAATCGCGCCAACCTTCTCACCCGCCTCAACGAGGTTTTCGATGGTAACGCGAGCTGCCTCCGCTCCGGAGCCCATGAGTACGATGACTCTTTCGGCATCTGGTGCACCGACATAGTCGAATATGTGATACTGCCGACCTGTTAATTCGGCAAAGCGATCCATTTCTTCCTGCACGATGCCCGGGCAGGCATCGTAGAAGGGATTAACGGTTTCCCGAGCCTGGAAAAAGACATCAGGATTTTGTGCGGTCCCGCGTAGGACTGGTTTATCCGGCGTCAGACCACGTTCGCGGTGTTCCAGAACAAGGTCGTCGTTAATCATCGCTTTGATAACGTCTTCCGGAATCAGCTCAATTTTGTTGATTTCATGTGACGTACGGAAGCCATCGAAGAAATGAACGAAAGGAACGCGAGCGCGCAATGTGGCTGCCTGTGCGATCAGGGCGAAATCCATTACCTCTTGAATCGAATTCGAAGCGAGAAATGCAAAGCCGGTATTTCTGGCGGCCATGACATCGCTATGGTCGCCAAATATCGAGAGTGCCTGGGCGGCGACTGAACGCGCCGCAACATGGAATACAGTTGTCGTTAACTCACCGGCGATCTTGTACATGTTGGGGATCATCAGCAGTAGACCTTGCGAAGCGGTGAAGGTCGTTGTTAACGCGCCGGCTTGCAGTGCACCATGAACTGCACCCGCCGCACCACCTTCAGCTTGCATTTCCACTACCAGAGGTATGGATCCCCAAATATTGGTTTGACCTTGCGCCGAGTACTGGTCAGCCAATTCACCCATTGGAGAAGATGGTGTGATTGGATAAATGGCAATTACCTCGTTGATCTTGTGTGCGACCCGCGCGGCAGCTTCATTACCATCCATCGTTTTAAATACTTTGGTCATTTTAGACTCCTTTAGATAAGGACTAAAAACGGAATGAACCGGATAGGCGTATGAGCCCATCCGGTTCTCTCAAATCAACTCTTAAGCTTTGTCCGCTAAGGCTGCATGGGCAGCGGCCAACCGGGCAATCGGTACTCGGAAGGGCGAACAAGAAACGTAATTCAAACCAAGCTTGTGGCACAAGGCAATACTCTTCGGATCACCACCATGCTCACCGCAAATGCCGATTTCCAAATCCGGGCGCGTGCTGCGACCGAGCTCAACGGCGATCTGCATCAGCTTGCCGACGCCTTTGGCATCGATGCTGGCAAACGGGTTCTCATCGAGAATGTGGTTCTGCATATAATCCATCAGGAAACCGGATTCGGCGTCATCACGAGAGATACCAAATGTGGTTTGGGTCAAGTCATTCGTACCGAAGGAGAAGAACTGGGCGATTTCGGCGATTTCATCGGCCGTCAACGCCGCGCGCGGAATCTCGATCATGGTGCCGAACTTGTAAACGATATCGACGCCTTGCTCTTCCATCACTTCCTTGGCAACCGACTCGAGCGCCGTTTGCTGGACCTTCAACTCATTCACGTGACTAGTCAGCGGTATCATAACCTCCGGATGAACATCAACACCTTCTTTTGCTACGGTACATGCCGCTTCAAAGATGGCGCGTACCTGCATCTTGGTCAATTCAGGTATCAAGATGCCCAGGCGCACACCGCGTGTTCCCAGCATCGGATTCTGCTCGCGCAAAGCTTCGACGCGTTCCAGATAATCCTGCTTGGTGCGAATCTCCGCCAGTGCGGCATCGATCTCGCTCAAGGTATGGTAATGCTGCGTGCGAACCTTCAGATCGGCCAGGTCCTGGATTAGTTCCTCGAAAGAGGGCAGGAACTCATGCAGAGGCGGGTCAATCAGGCGGATGATTACAGGATAGCCATCCATCGCGCGGAAGAGACCCTCGAAATCACCACGTTGCAGCGGTAATAAGAGATCGAGTGCATCATTGCGATCGGCCGAAGTCTTGGCCATGATCATTTTCTGCACAATGGGCATACGTTCGGCTTCAAAGAACATATGCTCGGTGCGGCAGAGACCAATGCCCGTCGCCCCATATTCACGAGCGCGTTCCGCATCACGGGGGTAGTCGGCGTTCGCCCAGACACCCAGCGTGCGAATTTCATCGGCCCACTGCAGCAGTTTGATCAGATAGGGATTTTGGATGTCAGGAACGACTGTATTCAGTTTGCCCAGGTAGACAACGCCGGTTGTACCATCTAAGGAAATCCAATCGCCTTCTTTGACAATCAGATCTTCACCAATAGCCATTTCGCGGCCAACAAGATCGATCTCCAGTTCGCTTACACCGACGACGGCCGGTTTTCCAAACTGGCGGGCAACCAGAGCGGCGTGGCTCGTACGGCCACCGCGGCTGGTCAAAATACCATTGGCGGCCAGCATACCATGGACATCATCGGGCTTTGTTTCCGGGCGCACCATGATCACGTCGCGTCCTTCTTCTTTAGCCCAACGTTCGGCCGTATCCGCATCAAAAGCGACGATACCGACGGCCGCACCTGGTGATACATTTAAGCCGGTTGCAATAACCTGAGCGGTCTTGATTGCTTCAGAATCCAGCTGTGGATGCAAGAAGAAATCAACCTGGTTTGGCTTGACACGGGCTACCGCTTCTTCCTTAGTGATTAGTCCTTCTTCAACCATATCTACCGCAATGCGCACCTCAGCCTGCGCTGTACGTTTGCCGTCACGTGTCTGCAGCAGGTAGAGCGTGCCGCGATCGATGGTGAACTCCATGTCCTGCATATTGCGGTAATGTTTTTCCAGTTTCTTGGCGATTTCAAGGAATTGGTCATAAATTTCCGGCATTTGGACTTTCAAGTCTGAGATTGGCTGGGTGATACGGATGCCGGCGACGACATCTTCACCCTGCGCATTGATCAAAAAGTCACCTTCAAGTTCCGGCTCGCCGTTTGAGGCATTACGCGACATGGCCACGCCTGTACCGGAATCATCGCCGATATTGCCGTAAGCCATCGCCACAACGTTAACGGCCGTTCCAAGATCGTGAGGAATGCCGGCTGCGTTGCGATAATCGATCGCCCGCTTTCCGTTCCAAGATTTGAATACCGCTTCCGTAGCCAGTTGAAGCTGCTCATAAGGATCTTGCGGGAATGCTGAACGGGTAAAGGTTTGATAAATATCTTTAAAGCGGTTGGTAATTTGTTCCCAATCCTCAGCAGTCAGTTCGGAATCTGAATTAATACCCTTGGCCTTTTTTCTCTCTTCAATAACCAGCTCAAAAGCCTCATCCGGCACACCCATCACCACACTGCCGAACATCTGGATCAGACGGCGATAAACATCGTAAACAAACCGCGGGCCGGTTCGTTTAACCATTTCCGCGGCTATTTCATCATTCATGCCGATATTGAGAACGGTGTCCATCATGCCGGGCATTGAGAATTTGGCCCCGGAACGGCAGGAAACTAAAAGCGGTTTGTTCAGGTCGCCAAAGATACGGCCGCGCTGTTCTTCGACCCCTTTGACAGCTTCCAGCTCTTGCTCCCACATACCGGCAGGGAATTTCTCTCCTGCTGCCAGGTAGTCGTTGCAGGCTTCTGTTGTAACTGTGAATCCTGGGGGTACCGGCACACCCAGCCGGGTCATGTCGGCAAGGTTAGCCCCTTTACCGCCAAGGAGCCCACGAACCTTATCCCAATCGCCGCCAACATAATCTTCGGCTTCCTCTAATTCAGTAAAAAGATAGACGTACTTTTTTTCGTCTTGTGAAGCGACCGTGTTATCGACAGTCCCTTCAGGTGAGATTGTTTCTGGTGACATGTTGTCATCCTCCATTGATTGTGGACTTTTCAACAATGCTTTTTGTTGATCTTATCCGATTAATACGCAGCATTCGAGGCCATGGTATCCCACTAATTAATGTGATGCCGATGGCATCCAAACATTTAATGGATACCCTGACCTCTGAGTTAATAACAAGGTTGCACGGTGAAAGCCATGCTTACAGTAACTAATTAGCAATCTTAATCGTAAAAAAGGGAATGTGGCAGTGACAGATTACACATGAAAATGTGACAAAAGTCATTGGTTGAACGAATTTTCGCTACTTTTTCCCATATTTGGCAGTGCATATTTAACATCCTTTGCAACTAATAATGGTTTTCCCATCGAATATTCGGAACTGGAATGAGGATGAACCCTGCCAATCCTTAGACCAGGCTTAATTTAGTAGGAGAAAATCCCGGAAAACTGCTGATAAATGAATAACCTCAAGAGGTAATTGAACCTCAATTGTTGTTCATATAAATCACCGCTATACTATGAGTTATGACCCTTAGGATTTTACTTGTAGATGACCACGAAGTCGTTCGCCTGGGCATGAAAGTGCTCTTGGATAAGCATCAGGGATTTACAGTCGTTGCCGAGGCGGATTCTGAAGAAGAAGCAGTAGAACAGGCTATACTGCATGAACCCGATATCATTCTCATGGACATTCGTCTCGCCGGCGGAAGTGGTATTGAAGCCTGTCACAAAATTAAACAAGTTCTGCCGGATACGAAAGTGATCATGTTGACCTCCTTTGCCGATGATGAATTGCTTTTCGCCGCCATTCGGGCCGGAGCAACGGGATATGTGCTCAAGCAAGTAGGTGGTGGAGATTTAATCCGCGCATTGGAAGCGACCGCTCGCGGTGAGTCAATGCTTGACCCCTCACTTACTCAGCGGGTGTTTGTCGAAGTCAGGCGATCGATCCAAAAAGAAGAAGCAATTGCTTTTGCCGATTTAACCGGCCAGGAAAAACAGGTTCTTGCGCTCATTGCCGCTGGTAAAACAAACCGTGAGATTGCCACGCAGCTGTATTTGAGTGAGGGAACAGTGCGCAACTATGTCAGCAGCATTCTCAGTAAGTTAAATGTTTCCAATCGTGCCGAAGCTGCTGCTTACGCTATTAAACATCATTTGGGGGACCATCTCTAATTTACTCATACATCGATTTAGTGCGATGTCGCCAGGTTGTAGATTTGATTTGCATTTTTTTTGCCACCCTCTTATTCACTTATGAGCATAATTGAACCGACCCCAGACCAAATTCTTGAATCCTTCAATACTGCTGCGCTCGCCGTAGCCGGTGAACTTGACTCACAGAAAATCTTGCAGCAAATCGTGGATACCGCGCGGGCGTTGGTGAATGCGAAGTACGCTGCTTTAGGGGTGCCGGATCAAGATGGCAACCTGAAGAAATTTATCTACAGTGGTTTGGAGCCGGAAAAAGCAAAAGAAATACCCCATTTACCCCGCGGTCATGGCATATTAGGGGCTATCATTCGTGAGCAAGAGCCTATTTGTATTCCGGATATTGCTCAAGATCCACGATCTATCGGCTTTCCGACCGGCCATCCTGAAATGGTCAGTTTTCTAGGCGTGCCCATCATGCGCGCCGGGGAACCGCTGGGCAATCTCTATTTAACGGATAAGCAGGGAGCTGATACTTTTAGTGAATCCGATCTGAACCTCATAGAAATGTTTGCCGCCCACGCCGCCATAGCCATCCAAAATGCGAATCTCTACGAGGAAGTTGAGAGACTCGCGGTTCTGGAAGAAAGGACAAGGATTGGCATGGATCTTCATGACGGGGTGATTCAGTCAATCTATGCCGTTGGCCTGACTCTGGAGTCAATTCGCCTGGCGATGCCGGATGACTCTGAGGAATCGGCCCAGCTGCTTGATACCGCAATCTCCGGCTTGAATGATGCGATTCGCGACATCCGTAATTTCATTCTTGATCTACGACCACGGCGCTTTAGCGGGGAACTTAGCCAGGGTCTTGCTCGACTCGTTCGGGAGTTTCAAGCGAATACAATGGTGCCGGTAACCATCACGGTCGCCCAAAAAATAGATGATTTACCTACGGCGCCGGCGCGCGCAATTTTCCTCACGGCTCAAGAGTCGCTTGCCAACGTCGCCCGTCACGCTCGCGCTAAGAATGTGACCTTAACCTTGGTTCGTTCTGAAACGGCCGTCACGTTAGTTATTAATGATGATGGTCAAGGTTTTGATCCGCATGACGATTCGCGCCAGGTAGGACATGGTTTGGCCAACATGCAGGCGCGAGCAGATGGGTTGGGGGGCGCGTTTAAAATACGTTCCGCGCCTGGCCAGGGTACGACCGTGACCCTCAGATTACCAGTATAGTTTCTGCCTTTTTTACTGCCTTAAAGTCCTATTTTTACGTCAGTGGATGACAGATGTCCAAACTTCGGATGACATTTGTCACTGAGAAATTCTGATCCTGCGGCGTATACTGGCTTTATGGGTGATGCTGAAGAAGCCGGAAGCGATCTTCTCGGTAAGAAGGAATTAGATACAGCTAAGAACGAAATGCCCTTTATTCCTGATCTCAACTCAGGAGGAAATCAGGGGCAAATTCGGGTCTTGATAATCGACGGCCATGAGGCTGTTCGTCGTGCTCTCCGCGTTCGTCTGAGCGTCCCTAAACAATTCGATGTAGTTGGCACTTCCCCTAACCCGGCTGCGGCGGCTAACCTGGTTAACAAAAAGCAAACGGATGTAGTCCTGCTGGGATTACAGACCAACTCCGATGCAGAAATGGCCAACATGGTCAGGGTTGTCCGCGATATGACGAACAAAGCGGTTGTTGTTATCGTGCTTGCTCCGTATGCCGATGCTGTTGAGCGCGAGTTGCTAATCACGGCCGGCGCAAAGCGTTATTTACTGAAGCACATTAATTCCGACCAATTGATCCGCGAAATCGAATCGTCCGTTCTCAGCGAGCCCAGCAGATAAGGCTTTTACACTGCAATTGACATTTGACCGCTATCCTGCTACCGGACAGCGGTTTCCTCTTCGGTAGGTACTTAGTAGCCTTCTTGTTGCCGTCGGCTAAAAGCAAGACTCAGCGCTAAGACAAACATCAATAAAACAATGATGGCGCTGTAAAGACAGAATTGGCAAATGGCGTGGATAACAAAGATTTCCAGTGAAGTCAGTCCAATGGTGAACAGGAAAGCCAGACCTACCAGGCCCATTAATAGCTCCGGTAGGTAATCGTCAATTAGCTCCGACCAATTTCCCAGCCATACAACAAGAAAAATCGTCGCATAACCGATCAGGCCAATCAGGGCTACGGGGATTGGTCCGATGGATGAATATGCCGCCCCTGGACCACTTACCTGGCCACAGTCAAAGATTTCATTGATCGTGCAGCTCGTGAAGAGTACACCTCTGTGGTAAAGAAATAAATAATATGCCACCAACATTCCGGGCACAGCCAGAAGTTGGATGAGTAAAGCCTGCCATCTATTTGGAATTTGCATTTTTTAAGAGTTGATTATTTCATCGAAACGACTTTGGAATTGCTCAAGCGGTACGTTTCCACGAATGATTTGATCGTTGATAAAGAATGTAGGCGTCGAGTTAACGCCGGCCTGGCTTGCCGCTGCCTGGTTCGTACTGACATCATTATTGTGAGTCCCATCTGCAAGGCACTGAGTGAAGGTGTCCATATCCAGTCCAACTTCTTCACCGGCAGCCAAGAACCCATCCCGCGTAATAGCTACCTCAACGGGTTCCATGTTAAATAAAGCTTGTCTGAACTTGAAATATTTGCCCTGGTCATTTGCACAAAAAGCGGCATTTGCCGACGGCGCTGTTGTTGCACTCAAAGCATATGGAACTGAGACCCATTTCACAAGACCCTGATCAACATACTGTTCCTGGATTATTTCAGCGGTAGTTTGATGGAAAGCACGGCAGTGAACACAGCCGAAATCTGAAACCTCGATCAGGGTCACCGGGGCGTTGTCGTCACCTTCAACGATACATTTCCCATCTGCTTTTTGACAATACTCGGCTAGAGTTTGGGTTTCCGGTTCCCGTAAAGCGAAGTATAGCAGAGCAAAAAGGGCGATTGCTCCAAGGATTACAACCCCGCCGACAACCAACCAGTTCGTTTCCCGACTCCCTTGTTCTTTTTTTGTTCGTCTTGGTTTCTTAGCCATAACTACTTGAAATCCCTCCAGGATTAAAGTTTTTCAGAAAATATAATCATTTTTATAACTACTTAAACGTTGGGAAGTTTATCACGTGGTAATATGTGGGCAATACCTTTTAATTACCTACTCTCGCAAATACAGATAAATGTCATATTTCAAGCATGACATTCGCCACCATACAATGATTTCAATATGCGCTAAACTATAGTCATTGGGTTCTTATATTCAATTGACGGTTGCTGAATAAGTGAGAAACCCTTAGCTTATCGATTCAGGAACAGCCTTAAAATCGGGAGTAATTTATGCTTACGGTGAATGACCTCATGACGGCGATTCCCTATACAGTTTCCTCAGATACGCCGCTGCGGCATGTAATCGAACTCATGAAAACAGAGGGGTGCCGCCAGCTTCCTGTGCTTGAAGAAGGCAATCTTGTGGGTATCGTTACCGATCGTGACGTTCGATTAGTGATGAATTCTCCTATGGTGCTTCATGGTCACTGGCAAGATGAGGAACTGCTTGATCGGGTTACGGCACGGAGCTGTATGACGGCCAATCCCATGACGGTGGAACCTGATACACCGGCATACCAGGCCGCGCGTATGTTGAGCATCTTTAAATTCGGCGCTCTGCCGGTTGTTGATAAGGGCATTTTAGTAGGCATCATTACGGTTACCGATTTTCTCGAAAATTTCGCGGCGGGACAGGGAGATATCGTTATCGAAGGTTCTGAATGATGCTGTTTGTCTTTATTGGTCCTTTGTAATTTTAACTCAATAAGGAGCCAGGTAATGTTCTCGAAAATAATGGTACCTTTAGACGGTTCTTCGTTGGCTGAACAGGCTTTGCCAATGGCGGTCAGGTTCGCCGAGAGAATGAATGCAAAACTTGTGCTGTATCGTGTGGTGCCCTATTTCACCGTATTAGCGGCCGATCCGCTTCTCTATGAGGAGATGAATCGCCTGGGGGAGGATGAGGCGCTGGCTTACCTGAGACAAGTTCGTGAAGACGTTACCAGTCCACTGCCCACGGAAACGATTTGTGAAGTCGGCTCGGCGGCCGAATCGGTCTTACAGTATGCAAATGAGAATGATGTCGATCTGATTATCATTTCCAGCCACGGCCGTTCCGGACTGAATCGCTGGGTTTATGGCAGCGTCGCTGAGCGCATTATGAGCCAGGCTCCATGCCCAACTTTAATCTTGAACGCACGCCGCTCAGACTCGCCGAACGCACCACAGAATATCCTGGTTACTCTTGATGGTTCCGAGCTTGCCGAAAAAGCGCTCGAACCGGCAATGGATATGGCTTCTGCATTAGAATCGCAGCTCCATTTACTCAGGGTCACTACCTCCGGGCATATGCGAATTGAAATTGATTCCAGTCCTGACTTGATTGATGGTATCGAGAGTAATGAACTGGTTGAGGCCCAAGAATATCTTAAAGAATTAAGCCAGAGGATAGGACTCGAAGATGGGCAGTTGTCCGTAGAGGTGGCCAAGGGAACTGTCGCCGAAGCTATTATTGAGTATGCTGCGAACAATGATATCGATTTAATTACCATATCCAGCCACGGCCGTACCGGTTTGAAGCGTTGGGTATATGGAAGCGTCGCCGAAAAGGTGCTTCGTGGCGCGTGTTGTGCGACAATGATTGTCAGGAACAGCGAAATCTAACAGGGTAAAAGAGGATAATGGATCGTTTCTTTGTGATAGCTGGTTCAATTGTGATGTTCATAGGTGTAGGTGCAGGTGCATTCGGTGCGCATGGACTCAGTAATTACTTCCTGAATTACCCCGATTTGGAAGGGACATACAATACGGCCGTTCATTATCAGATGATCCATGGAATAGCCCTGTTCCTGGCAGCCTGGGTTGCCGTCCGTTACAATGCTTCCTTCGCTAACTGGGCCGGTTATCTCTTTATCCTCGGCATTTTCCTGTTTTCCGGCAGCCTCTATCTATTAGTCTTAACCCGAACATCGTGGCTTGGCGCAGTAACCCCATTAGGCGGTCTCGCGTTTCTGGCCGGATGGCTCCTTATAGCTCTGGCAGCATGGCGAAGTTAGGGGAACCTGCTATCAATAAACCCCAAATTTTATTGATTGTGTTAAGATAGAGATTGCTTTGATACGCAGACGGCCGTTTTTTATTGGCGGCCTTCTGAGATGCTCGTCGGGTTCCCTGATATGGTACTTACGCCGGATTTATTATTATCCGCCTATGCCCAAGGCATCTTCCCCATGGCTGGAGAAGATGACCGGATTTACTGGTACGATCCCGATCCCCGCGCTATTCTTCCCCTGGACAAATTTCATATTCCACGTTCCCTGCGACGGACCATCCGCAAAGGGGTATTCGGTATAAGCCGTGACGCGGCTTTTGGTGAAGTCATTCGCTTCTGCTCGCGCCCGGCTCTAGGACCCGAAGAGACCTGGATCAATGAAACGATCATCGAGGCATATGAAGAGCTGCATCGCCTGGGATTCGCTCATAGTATCGAAGTCTGGCAAGATGACTTGCTGGTTGGCGGGCTTTATGGAGTTACCCTCAATGGTTTATACGCTGGCGAAAGTATGTTTAGCAGAGTGCGGGATGCGAGCAAAGTAGCATTGGTATATTTGGTAGCCCATTTGCGGCGGCAAGGTTTTGTCCTTCTAGATATTCAGTTTTTAACTGAACATCTAGAGCGCTTTGGCGCGGTTGAGATTACTCGCGATGCCTATAAAAAAGCTCTGACCGCCGCTATCAATCAACCGGCTCAATTTTGATAGAGGAGACGGTACGTGCAGTCGCAGGCCACCCTTAGCGCATTGAGTTGTAGCACAACGTTTACGTTGTGCCCGCCGCAACCTGAAGGATGCGCTACAATTTTGCCCGTACTTGATTGACAGGTTATTAGCGATTTTGGAGAGCAAACGTTATGCAGGTCACCCAAAAACCCATTGATCAAAATGATGTTAGATTTTTCAGTGGTAGATCAAATCCCGTGTTGGCTAAAAAAATTGCCGACAACCTGGAATTGAAGCTTGATGAGACCCACATAGCCCGCTTTAGCAATGATAATTTATTTGTTCAGTTAGGGGCCAGTGTCCGGGGACGTGTGGTGTATATCGTGCAATCCCTGGTTCCGCCCGTCAGCGATCATCTTGTGGAATTACTGATGATGCTTGACATTGCCAAAAGCGCCGCCGCTCGTGAAGTACATGCCGTCATCCCTTATTTCTCCTACGCGCGTTCCGATAAAAAAGATGCGCCAAGAATTTCGATCACGGCCCGCCTCGTGGCTGATTTATTGGCTACCTCCGGCGCTACCCACGTGATGACGATGCAGCTTCATTCTCCCCAGGTGCACGGCTTTTTCAGTATGCCCACAGACCCCCTGACGGCACGAGGGCTGTTCGCTAATTATTTTAGACCGCGTAACTATACCGCTGAAGATACGGTGGTTGTGGCTCCCGATGTAGGTGGGGCGAAATCCTCGGCGCGTCTGGCGGGCATGTTAGGCTTGCCGGTCGCCTCCGCCAACAAAATGCGCATTTCTGATTCCCAGGTGGAAATCGGCGGTTTAATCGGCCGTCAGGTGAAGGGTTTTCGCAGAGCGTTAATCCATGATGACGAAATCGCCACCGGGGGTACTATCCTTGAACTTTGCGACCTGCTTATTGACGAAGGCATCGAGGAAATATCACTGGTTTGTTCTCATGGCCTGTTCTTGGGCAATGCTTTTGAGCGCATTGCTAAGATTCCCCAAATCCGTGAAATCGTGACGACCGACACCGTTCCTAGAGATGAGCGTGATAAGCCGGATAATATGGTCATCCTCAGCACCGCTCCGGTGTTCGGTGGGGCCATTCGCCAGAATTACCACCAACGTTCGATTGGCGAGCTCTTTGACTTTGGCCATGGTGTCACGGATGAATAAAAATTCCCAGATGGCACCTCGCGATCATCGCCAGCGCCTCGGCCGCTGGGGTGAAAACCTGGCCGCTGATTATCTTGAGGCCAAAGGTTATCAGATTCTGGCTCGCAACTGGCGATCGCGAAGCGGTGAAATTGACCTGATAACTCAAACTGGCGAGACACTGGCTTTTGTCGAGGTTAAGACAAGAAAGGGGAGGGATTTCGGCCTGCCCGAAGAGGGTTTGACGGCTTCCAAAGCGGATCGCTTGCAGAACCTGGCCAAACAATATCTGGCTCAAAATGATCTTCATGAAATCGATTGGCGCATTGATCTTGTCGCCGTCGAACTCGATCATAACGGCCGTCTCCTGCGCTGCGAACATATTCCTAATGCCGTTCTTGGTTGGTAATCGCGCATTGCCATTCAATTCGAAGTTGTCAAGGTTCGGTCATGACAAAAAAAGGTCAAAATGGAAAAATCGGGAACTTGCTGGTGATTGTCGGTCCCACGGCCGTCGGCAAGACAGACCACTCCCTTTCTCTTGCCATGGATTTTGATGGTGAAATAGTCTCTGCAGATTCTCGATTATTCTATGAAGGAATGGATATCGGCACCGCCAAACCATCGATCGCCGAGCGAACGGCCGTTCCCCACTATCTCATTGATATCTGCAAGCCTGACCAAACCCTGACTTTAGGTGAGTACCAGCGCCTCGCTTACCACACAATTGAAGAAATACTGGATCGCGGCCGCCTGCCTATTCTTGTCGGCGGCACCGGCCAATATGTTATGGCTGTTGTAGAGGGATGGGGTATTCCTGAGATTGCCCCTTATCCCGAACTGCGCCGGCAGTTAGAACGGCTTGGCCCGAAAGAGCTTGCCCGCTGGCTGAACGAGCTCGACCCGTTGGCTGCGCAGCGGATCGACCCACGCAACATGCGCCGCGTGGTGCGCGCTTTAGAAGTTTGCCTCATCAGCGGACGGCCGATTACCGACCTGCAGGAAAAAACCCCTCCACCTTACAACATCCATATCATCGGTCTATACCGCGATCGCGAATCCCTGTACCAGCGCATTGACCGCCGGGTTGACGCCATGATTGGCGGCGGCCTTGTTGAGGAAGTCGAGGCCTTAAGGGACCAGGGCTATCGCGCCTATCTTCCTTCCATGAGCGGACTAGGCTACCGGCAGATATTGACCTATTTGCGCGGCGAAATGTCCCTTAGCGAGGCTGTCGATCGCATCAAGTTTGAAACTCACCGCTTCGCCCGCCAGCAGGACACCTGGTTCCGCAAGGATGATCCCCGCATCACCTGGTTTGATCTCCAGGAACCGTATCCGCAGAAAAATATCTTTGCCCAGGTTGAGAGTTGGCTCTCTGATTAGCCTATGCCACGTGATCCGATCTTCCACATTGGCGATGTTCCTGTTTATGGAGATGCCATCCTGGCTCCCATGGCCGGTTATTCAGATGTGCCCTATCGCGCCTTGTGCCGTACGTATGGTTCGGCCTTGAATTACACTGAATTTGTGCCGGTTGATGGTTTGTTAGGCAAGAAACGGGACAATCGCTACTGGCGCCGTCTTGATAAAAAGCCTGCGGAACATCCCATCGTTTTTCAAATCTTCGGCAATGATGCGCAAAAAATCCTCGATGCTGCTCTGCGTATCCAGGAATTAAACCCTGACATCATCGACATCAATATGGGCTGTTCGACACGCCGTGTCAGTGGTCGTGGTGCGGGCGTGGGCATGATGCCTCAACCGGACCTGGTGGCCGAGACGTTTCGCTTATTGTCTTCAAATCTAGAAGTACCCGTGAGTGGCAAAATCCGCCTCGGCTGGGACGAGGGCCAGCGAAATTTCACCGAGATCGCGCGCATTATGGAAGAAAATGGCGCGGCCCTGATTGCCATGCACGCCCGTACCAAGACGCAGAAGTATGGTGGGCGCGCGGATTGGGAGGCTATCGCCGAGCTGCGGGCGGGTGTTTCCGTACCTGTTATTGGGAACGGTGATGTCCAGACCCCCGAGGATATTGAAGCCATGAAGGCGATCACTGGCTGCGACGCGGTGATGATCGGCCGTGCCGCCATCGGCAATCCCTGGATATTCGCCCGTAAAAATAAAGAAGACCTTTCACGCCAGGAGATACTTGACGGCGTTCGCCTGCACGCGGGTGAGATGGTCGACTATTACGGTGAAAAACAGGGTTTGATTCTCTTCCGCAAACACTTAAAGCAGTACCTGACGGACTTATCAATCGCCGAGACGCTGCTCGCTCAACTGCTCCAGACTACGAAGCTAGAGGAGTTTAATAAGCTGTTGAATGCGATAGAGGACCCTCTACGAATACCTTAAGCGCGCAGAACTACCGGTCTATGAGATGCGATCCTCATTGTGCATGCTCAAACAGAGTTCTGCACAGGTGACCGGCCTAGTCTATTTTATTGATTAACCTGCGGAGCTCGGATTCAAAGGCTTGATCTCCCATCGGCTGCAAATGGTAGCGCTGTACAATCGCCTGACGCGCTGCTAGATAAGTTTCCATCAGCTGCGAAAAATGCTTTGCCGTTGCTCTTGTGTCACGCGAGTAATAGGCGCTGATCAATCCGGCGCGGGTCGGATCGCCTGGGGAGAGGACATTTAATAGGGTGGGGAGGGTGAATGAAAGAAGTTCCAGGTAAATCGTGAAAGGCTTGTCGTAATCGCCACGCGCCAGTATTCTCAGCGCATCCCAGTACATCACCCAAAAGCGTTGGTCTAATTCTACCAGTTCGGAACTGCTAATGGCCGGCTGCGGTTTGGCCAAGCGAGCCGATTCAGCCTGATACCTTTCAGCCCAACCATCGCTGTCTTTTAGAATCCGGATTTGACCATCCCATGGATTGGGTTGAAGGGATTCGGCCGATTCATAACGATAATCTAGTTTACTGCCATTAGAGAACAAGGTGATGTAAAAAAACGGCCGAACATGCTGCCTGTCGAACGCCTTCAACGGCACATAAGGCATGACCGACTTGGCGAAATCTTCGCGTTCATTCCAGGCTGCATCACGCGCGGCGTCGTTTGCATAGATAAGAGCGATGTCGATGTCGGAATAATCGTCGTCCGCATGGCGTCCGAACGACCCGGATAAGAAACAGGCTGTCATTGACGATTCGGTCAAAACACGGCGCTGTAAACGGCCGATTACGCGCTCTTGTTCAAACATAATTATCCAAAACAGCCGATCAGGGTTAAAACCCAGACCGAAGCAACGCCCAGGGCCAGGCCCGCAATCACCTGGGAAATGGTATGCCGTCTCAAATAAAGTCTCACGGCAACAACAAGCGCAACCAGGGGTAAAACCCATAAGCTCGCCTGCCAGCCAAATACCAAGCCGGTAATGGTCCATGCTGCGGCAACGGCCGTAGCATGGAAGCTAATCAACCAGCGGGTATTTATGATAGCCAATGCTGTTAAGGCAATCACATTGAAGATGCCCAGGCAGCGCAGAAGCGGCGGCCCATCAGCCAGGTTGGCGATAATGAGGAAGACGATGGAGGAGAGGACGGCAACGATATAGGGTAAATTGCGCTCCCTCGTGTTACTCATATGCAGCTCCTCAACGCGGCCCGTACTCAAGAGCCACAAGACCAGGAGGATCGGCATTAGGGAAACGAATAAACCATAAATGACGGCCCAGGATAATGCCTGAGCGAATGGCAGGGAATACAGTGATAGGACGAGGCCCATCACGGCGAATATTACCGGTGGACTGACGATGTTAGAGAATAATCTGGCCGCCAGCGTCAATCCGGTGCGATCATGGACGTGCCAATCTCTTGGAGAATTCATGTTATATAAAAGATGCCAACTTTTTGAAAAGTTGGCATCTTTTATATATTACTGCTTATCAAGTCCCTTCTTCCCAGGAATTGAGATATTTAACCTGTTCCTCGGTGAGGGTATCGATGCC
>JBJYWP010000003.1:0-37148 GCA_046259485.1 Promineifilaceae bacterium (SeqCode)
CAAAATCCCGGGGGCAAATCTGCCCCGCAGTTTAAATCGCAATGGAAACTATCTAATATATACGTTCGCATCCGCCCTTTGCCTTTGATGTCCAGCGGCTCGCGGGTTTTGAATTCATACCGGCCTGCTAACTTCTCCTTGACCGCCTCCGTGACCTGGATTTGGTTTGCCAGGCCGTTGGATTCCATGCGGCTGGCCACGTTCACCGCGTCGCCCCACAGGTCATAGATGAATTTTTGACGGCCGATCACACCGGCTACAACCGGCCCGCTGTTAATCCCCACCCGCAGGCGCAGCGGACAGCCGTTAAAACCGTCATAGTTTTCCACGACGTGCAGCATCTCAACCGCGAAACCAGTAAACCGCCTCCGTATGGTCCGGACGTGGCCGCGGCAGTCCCGCCGCGACCATATAAGCATCCCCAATCGTCTTGATCTTCTCCAGGCCATATTTTTCCGTGATGCGGTCAAATTCAGAAAAAACATTATTGAGTAGTTTGACAACCTCGACGGGATCGGCATCGGCGGACATGCTGGTAAAGTCAACGATATCGGCGAACAGGACTGTCACTTCACTGAAGCCGTCGGCAATTGTGTCCGGATTTTCCTTCAACCGCGCCGCGATTGAGCCGGGTAAAATATTGAGCAGGAGTTCATCAGCGCGCCGGCGGTAATTCTCGACCTGGCGCAGCAGGTAAAGGCAGGCCGCCGTCACCATGATCCCAAAAGTGACCAGGTTGCTGGCGGCGATGTTTGTGCGCGTATCCGCCGGAAGTTCCGGGGCGATTGATTGGGCGGTGGGTTCAAGCAGCACGGCAAACAGGACACAGAAGAAGAATATGGCAAACATAAAAAGTGAAAAACGAGGACCCAGGAGCAGAACGGCGATAATAGGCCCGATTAACATCCAGATCGCCGACCCCAATCCGGCCTGGAACCCGCCGGAGGCGATATGCCCGGCCATTGTGACCAGAACCGCCACCACCAAAACGGCCGAAGCGATTAAATCCAAATAACGCGGCATGGCCAGAATCAGACAGCCTGACAGGAATAAAAAATCGACCAGCCGATATAAATAGTGGCCGTGGCAGCGAATCCGTTGGCTAAATATTGGCCGACATTGATCAGCGTGAACAGGCTGCCTGCAAAAATCAGGACGACCCCCAATACTTTTTGGGACCGCCGGGTCTCGCTGTCGCCGGGCAGAGCGACGCGTTCCTCAATCCGCTTTAATAACCTCATGTTGAATTCCCGCTGATTTCGGTGTCAATTCTGTTTCAATTGCGCCTCTGCTTCTGCCAGCCGCTTCAAGTTGGCCAACACTTCCTCGCCGGTCGCCTGTGAAGTTCGCGCTGCAAATAATCCGATGATCTTGCCCAGGGGACCATAAGGAAATTCGATATGATCATTGAAAGTAAACCGGCAGCCCCCGGGCGTTTTCGTAATCTCCCAACGCTCGTCATAACTCTTAAAGAAATCACCTTCGGTCATCCGGTAGGCAAAAGGCGCGTTTTCCTTCCACTCCGTCGTCTCGAAGTACAGGTTATACGTCCTGCCGCCGGCTTCCTCATACCAGTAGAAAGTGGAACCCGGACCTCCTTGCTGGGCACTGGTGTATTCAAATTTCTTCAACGCTGTAAACCACTGCATGGTTTTCTCCGGTACAACAAGAAAAGGCCACACAATCTCCGGAGGTGCCTGGATATCGACGGACATTCGAACCAGCATTTTTCATCTCCTTTGGGTTAGATGGTGTGCAGAGCAGCAATCAGTTTGTTGAATGGTACTGAAACTTTCGCACCGGCGAATTGCAAGGGTTACCCAAAAATTGTACAATAGTATGATGTATATGTCATCCACACAAGGTTTCTCCCATCGCGGATCGCAGCAACACCACGACCACCCGCCCTATGGAGTGATAAATAATGGCCGTTGACAGCACACAAGACCAGGAAGTTGAAAGGGTCTGGCGCTCTTATTTAACCGAGGGCAAACTGCCGGAAGGCTACAAACTGCCTTGGTTCGAAGCACGGGGTATCCGCGGATTGGCGCACCTGATCCCCGCCGACCCTCGCTGCCGCATTTGTCATTACCCTTTCGGCGGATTCGGCGGACGTCTTGTCCGCTCATTGATCAACCTGGAACCCTCAAAAATGAACCCACAGCTCTGCAATGTCTGTGAGCGCTTTGCCGATGCCAATCCCGGCGGCGCCGAATTGGAAGTTTCCCTGCTCTTCGCAGATATCCGCGGTTCGACACCTCTAGCGGCGACGATGAAAGCCGCTGAATACAGCCGCTTAATCGATCGCTTCTACAAGGTCACGACCAATGTCATTTATGAATACGGCGGCATGGTTGAGAAACTTGTGGGGGATGAGGTCGCGGCATTTTTTGTTCCCGCATTTACCGAGGACCATAACCACGCCAAAGCGGCCGTCAAAGCCGGGCAGGCGATTCTAGCCGCGACGGGTCACAAATCAAACCGCGAGCCATGGGTGCCACTAGGTCTGGGCATTCACACCGGCGAGGCTTTCGTCGGCGCGGTGGGTGAACCGGGTAAGAATATCAACATCACCGTGCTCGGCGACACGGTGAATGTCGCCTCTCGCCTAGGCGGTCAGGCGGGTACGGGTGAAATCGTAATCAGCGAAGTCACCCGCCAGATGGCCGGCCTCGATAAAAACGATCTTGAACTTCGTACCCTGACCCTCAAAGGCAAAGAAGATCCAATGGACGCCTGGTTTTACCAAGCCAGTTAGCGTACGGATAGCAGAAAACGAAAAACTTTCTGCCTTCGTATGAATTTATGGTTCGGAGGTAGAGTGCTGTCAAGCGGTGCCGTTTCGGCTGAGGTTAAGGTATTTGTAGCGGGTGGTGCCGCCATCGTTGAACTTGATAATGAAATTGCTGTCTTTGATGTAGATGTCGCACAGGTCTGAATCCGGTCCCAGCAGCTGCAAGTAACGGCCGATTCTGACCCGTCCGCTGCTCGGGGTCAGGATGTCTATCTGCTGGGCGCTGTCGCTGCGCTCGAGGTGGATGTAGGTATCAGTACCTTCGCCGTCGCGGTTGGCCATCAGCTCCACAACGGCCGTTGCGTTGGTCGAACTGGTGGAGGCGATTTCCAAGGTTGTGTCATCATTTCTGCCGACCTCGTCAATTACGCGAAAACCGACCACATTATTGCCGGCGTCATCCCGCGCGTACATGCCCCCGATCTCCGCGCCATCCGTATCGCGGAAACTGTAAGCATTAACGGCGTAATAGCTGCCGTCGTCGCTGGCCAGGACATCCACGCCCTCATCGGACAGGAAAACCGTATCGCCGATAATCAGCGTCGATCCGCTGAACCTCTGCAGCTCAATGCCGACGCTGTAATTAATCGTACTGTCGCCCTCGGATGGGCCGGGAGTGATCGGGAAGTCGGACATGTCGCTGCGCTTACATCAGTTTTTCAGTTTGTCAGTTTGTCAGTGGTCAACTGAAAAACTGACTTACTGAAGCACTGATTAACTTATCTCAATAAATCCTCGCCAACCCATCATCCTTCCCGCCGCCGATCCACAAGACCGCCTGGCTCTTGCCGCGGGCGGCGTAGATAGCCTGCTGTAAGGCGACGTGGTAGGCGTTCTCCGCGCGCCGGGCATTTTGGGCGAGCTGGGCCATGAGCAGACTGGAGTTACTGGTCGGGCTCTGCTGCTCGTTGTTGGTCAGGGCGAGGGCGTTCTGCCAGACCACGTACAGGGTCAGAAGGTTGTGGTGGAAAACGGGCACGGTGCAGTTCCCGCTCGGTGAGGCGGGATTGGCGATCAGAGCATGATGGGCGTGGTAGGTGACGTTGATGTCCTCGCCGGCTGCTGAGGCGGCGCTGATGATCAGCTCGTTGGGATCGGTGTCGTCGCCGTGCTCGATGATGTCGTACCAGCTCTCGCCCCTGCCGAAGTCGGGATGGGTGATTGGCAGCCGGCTTAATAATACTTTCGGATCTTCCCCGGCTGGATATTCGACCGCAAGCACACCCATGAAATCCACAGCCAGGTCATAGTCCTTGTCATCGTCGGCGCAGTTGATCGTCTGCACTTTGACCAGCGGGAAGCACTTGCTGTAATCGCGAATGGCCATGTTGATCCAATAGCCGATGAAGGCATTGTCCCAGGTGCTGTCGGATATTTCGTAAGAGATTTGGTTGATTAGGGTGTTGAAGGATGTGGTCATGGTTAGGTTCTCAGGTTCTCAGGTTGTCAGGTTTTTAGGTTTTCAGGTAGGGGCCAGGCAGGCGGGTATAACGCTGGCTATACATAGAAGGCACGTCACTGCCTGCCTCGCCCGGGATTCCTGGGTTACCGGGTTAATCATTAATTCATATTCCATCGGAGATCGTGCCGGTGTTGTTGTTGCCGCTGGAGTCGGTCAGCGAGGCGCCGGCGCCTTCGTTCATTTTGTAGAGCAAAACCGTGTTGGCATCCGTTTCCGGCGGCAGGCTGTGCGGCTGCGGCGTGAAATTTACTCCGGCCGCGCCGCCGAGGCAATCGCTGTCGCTGATACGAATCCAGCCCATCGATCCGTCAAAATACCAGTAAGGATCGTTGCGACGGCCGATTATCAAATTGTAAGCCGCGTCTGAATCATAGGTTACTCCCGGCGAATTGACCGCGCTGCCCGACACGCCGTTGAGCGCCAGGCGCGCGTTTTGGGCGGCCATATTGTAATAGAGGGCCACGTGCTGCCAGGCGCCGGCAGCCAGTCCCGATTTGGTGGGGCTGCCGCAGGCGTTGTCGATGTAGATTCGGCCGTACAGCACATCAAGACCGCGAAAAAATGACCAGCCCACCGGCCCAACGGTATAAGCGCCGCCCTTGGTAGCAATCATGACCGAACCGCTCAGCGAAGCCGGTTTAATCCAGGCCTCCACGGTCATATGCCCACCGAGCGGCAAATCATCCAGACTGGCATCACTTCCAGCGTTGATGTAGGTCGACGTGCCGTTGAATCGCAGACCTGGCGTTCCCGCGCGGTCTATGAGTGGATAAAGAAATCGAAAGGCCATAGTAGTACCTCAGTTAATCAGTTTTTCAGTTTTTCAGTTTTTTACTGACTAACTGATTCACTGACTCACTGACCAACTGACTAACTTTTCAAAATTACTCCCAACGTCCTTTCTGCGCCCTGGTTTTCATCAACCGCTGCGCCGTCCTGGCTCCAGAGTTTGACCCAGGCTGCGCCGAAGACTTCGGCGGGAATGCTGTAAGCATTGTCCACGGCCGGGCCGGAGATTTGGACCAGCGTGCCGCCGTCGTCGTACAGCGGGTAATAAGTGCCGCTGGGGCTGTCGCTGACTTGAAAGCCGATACTCGCCGCCGTCCAAGCCGCGGGCATCAAGACGATCCCGCCGGCGTGGTTGCTCATTTCAAAAGCCTCGGAAACGGCCGTACCGTTGGCGATGTTCAAAGATTTGGATGTAGTTCCTCGGTTAATTTGGGGCATGATTCACACTTTCAATTTCGGATTGCGGATTTCGGATGTCGGATGCACCTCTATCTCGATCTCCATTCTCTATCTCGCCACCTGACCCCCTTACCGCACATTCTCCAACTTCCACTGATTAATCGCTCTCACGATCTCGATCTTCTTCGTGCGCTTTTTTTGCGGGATATCGAGCAGCCGGCAGAGCTCCTTGAGCAGGGGAATGGTAGCGCGCCTGGGGCGTCGGTAAGCTATTTGCAGATTCTCCGGAAGCACAATGGTTGTTCCGGGAAGCAGGTCTCCATCCACCAGCGGTTCTACAAACTCCCGGGGGAATTTTTCCTCAACCTCAGTCTTCGGCTGCACGTTGCGGAATTTCTGATAATTCATCAGCACAACGTTATAGCCGCCGTCGCGGGCTGCTTTCACATCGCGAATGTTGGCTGCTTCTGTTTCTAAAGCATTGGCCAGGTAGGTGATCAGTAATTGGTCCATATGATTAGTCCTTTGTTCAGGTGGTCAGAGCGTGAGGTCATCAGGTGGTCAGGTGGTCAGGTGGTCAGGTTTTCAGGAACCTGATTCCCTGATTCCCTGACCACTTGATTTCCTTTTTTATCCTTCGCGGAGGAAGAGATCGACGTGGATCCCCGCTGCATCACCGCCGGCGCCGCCGTCATAGTCGATGGTGATAACTACTTCAGTTCCGGCCAGGATGTGCATGGGCGCGCCGCCAACCAGATCGCTCGCGGCGATGTCCGTGGTTGTTGCCGCGGCTCCGGTGATCGTTTCGCCGTCAATATAGGCGTCATCGTCAACGGCCGTTCCTACGTCCAAGATAAAGCTGGTCGCGTTGTCGCAGCCGGCATTCGCGCCGATCAGCGTCGCCCCCACAGGCAGACTAAAACGACGAACAATGTCGCCGGTCAGGGTGGCATCCATTTCGATTCCGATGGTGAAAAAATTTCCTTGCATGGTAAGCTCCTTAGGTTTTCAGGTGGTCAGGGGGTCAGGTGGTCAGGGGGTCAGGGTCCGGATGTAGGCGAAGCGACCCTGACAACCTGATTTCCTGATATCCTTTTAGGCTACATTGCGCTTGCCAATTCCACGCGGACCGTTCACGTTTACCGCGAACCAGTCGCGCACCTTGATCGGCAGCACGTCATTGGTGAACAAAAGACCCGTCTTGGATCGGTCACGCTGTACAGCTCCGGTGCGGGATGGCTGCCGCCGCCTGGGGCCTGGGCGTAGCTGATCTGAATCACGGGGTAGATCATCGGGTCAACGATGTAGGCCCAATCGGCGGCGTCGGTCCAGTCGGGCACCACCAGCGGCACCGGCCGCGGGTCTTCAATGCCGCGGTCCTGCGCTTCGGGAACATAGGTCGTGGGCATGCCTTCGCCGTAGCCAAGATTCACCAGCGCCTGGTCGTACAAGTCATCGGGCACTAACAAGAATTTCGGGAAGACGGCCAGCGGCTTAGAACTGTTCACTTCTGTGTGGCCGAAGCATTCCTTGCGCGCGGCGCGCCAGGCGGTGTTGTCGGTTCCGAGGGCCGTGGTCTGGATGTTATTGTGATCGGCATGGAAGAGAGCTGTGCTGTCCTGAGCCAGGGTCGGGCCGACGCCGCCGAAGGTGATCAGCTTCATGCCCTGCACCGAACCATCGTTGGGAATCACGTAGGTGATGTTCTCGTACCAGCGCCAGAAGCGCAGACGGCTGAATTGATTCATGATCACCTTGTTCATGGCATCAACGGCCATTCCGGCCAGGGTGCCGGTGTCTGCCGCGGCCAAAACCACACGATCCGGCTGGAAGATGCCGTAGAATTCGTTGTTGCCGGTCATGGCCACGTACAATTGGTCGAGCTTGCGGAAATTGGGCGGCGGGGTCTTCGCGCCTTCAACGCCGAAGAACCATTCGACATGAGAGCGGATGTCGTCGATCGGATCGCTGACGTACAAATACGGCCGTTGGCTCAATTCCACGGTATGCGACTTGTCCAGGACCTGCAATTCCTCGTGCGCTTCCGCGATGGCCGCCAGGACCTCGTCGGGGGTGTTGTAAGCGTTTCTGGCCAGGCGTTTCTTGACCACCTCGGGCAGGTCGCTGTCGGCGAGCATGCGCCGCAGGCCGGCCTGCTTGATTGTTCCCAGCCATTGTTCGCCAAACGCTTCTTGCTCTTCGATGAAAGTGGGGGTGTGGACTGCGGATGGCGCAGATTTCGCGGATGGGGCGGATGGCGGGAATGAAGGGGATGAAGGGGGGACGGCCGTTTGTTTGGCCGCCTCGATGATTTCTTTCGACACTGTATTACCTCCATGTCGTGAACTTAGGGCAAACGCCGCAGTGCTGAGCGCCTCAAGGATTCGGCCGTCTGCGGCGGGCATAAAAACAAGATCGGCGGATTCAATCTTTTTGAACCCCCTTAAAATTCGGGGACCTGAACCGGCATTGCTGTCGTCAAAGGTCCCGTAAAAAAACAATGGATACCCCTAAATCCGGGGCAATGTCGCCGGCAAGGGTCTGGTTAAAAATTTCGATAATTGGGCTCGTTAGCTCGTTTTCGTAGACATTCAAGATGCCGTCAACGGATTGGGTCGCCTCATTCCAGTGGACATCCGTCCACACGCCGAAGAGGTTTCGTAAGCTTGGGCCCGCAAACCAACCGGCATGGTCAATGAAGCAGGCCAGGCCGTCGAACTGCAAATTGAAAACGGCCGTTTTCAATGCAGCGGCCGGTATCTCAAGCCGCCCGGGCTGATCGAGGACGTTTCTGATCCGTCCGGCGGAAACCAAACGGCCCTTGAAGCGCGTTCGCGAAGCGGTTGATTTGAGCTCTGTTTTAGCCGTGAATTTGGTTTGTCGTTCGTCCATTTTTCAATACCTGTCGCAGGCGTTCGTTTTCAACCTCCAGCGCGTCGATATATTCCAGAATCGCGCCGGCCTTGTAACCTGTAATCAGCCTGACCGTCGTGCCCATTTTGCGCAGGCGGTTGTACTGCAAATCAGTTAATGCTTGCAGCGTTAAGGGATCGGGCGTAACCATTTGCGCCAACTCTTTGCTCCTGCGGCCGGACTTCTCCGGCCTCATCCATAATCGCCTGCAAGACGTCATCATCCTGCTGCTCTCCGGCGAACTTCAATAATAATTTCAGCAGCATCTTGCGCAGCGTATCGCTGCCCGGATACTGCTCGTTAATCGCCGCGAAAGCGTTGGCCAGGTTCAGCGTAGCCTGGGCCAGAACCTGGTTGTCCGTTCTGGAGACATCCGGCGCGGCGAAGGTAAACAGTTCGCTGTAACGGTTCTCGGTGATCTCCGGCCAGAGCTGCGGCCGGACCTGGTTCGCGCGCCGGTAAGCCTGGTAGGTGATGTCTTGCAGCATCCACACAAAATAATTTTGTCGCCGCGCCAAATGACGCTCGGCCGGTTCCTGCATCGCCTGGGCCGTGGCTAGATTGACGTCCGTCGCTTCGCCGCGCCAGTGCGGCGGATAACCCGAGCCGCCGTCGATCATGTTGCGAACCGCTTTTAGGTCCGGCGCGGCATCCGCGCCGCGGATGACCGGGCTTTTGGCTTCCCATTCCTCGCTTTCGTCGTGGACAATGATGCTGCCGGCCGCCGGCGGCTGCTTGTACTGCTCAGCCTTCTCGCTGACGCGGTTCCTGGGCACTTTCACGAACCATAAAAATAGTCTTGTGGCCCAATGAAAGCGCACGCGGTCTTCCAGCATCCGGCTGTATCTTTGCAGCCAGGGCAAAACAGTCGCCAAATCACTCTCGCCAAACTGCGCTCCCACGGGTTTGTTAATTGAATAGTGCAGGACGACCGCTTTATAACGTTCTGACCGCGGATGGTGCGGCGTGATCCATTTCTTAGGATTCGTGGGATCATCCTGCTTCTGGAAAACGGCCGTTTCCCGTTCCCAATCATTAGCCTTCGTCTCGATCTTCATGACCTCATCTTTGGTCATGAAGCGCAGCAAAGAAATTCCGGTATGTCGTTCGCGGAAGAGGATCGGGAACAGGTCGCCGGAACAGCACAATTCCTCGCTCATGCCTTCGAGGCGCAAGGCGATATTATTCTCAGGGTGCAGCCAAAAATGTTCGATGAAGCGCTGCATATCTTTATTGGGCGAGCTTAATTTGATCCCCTCGCCGATGGTGAAATCGGTCGTGATCTGCTCGATACGCCAGGCCATGGGATTCTTGCGCCAGGCGGTGAGCGCATCACTGTACTGGGTCTGGATGTCAGCGGCGTCGCGGTCGTGATTACGGCCGAAGCTGCGCCAATAGTCATCCGTGATCATATTAGCGCCGCCGTGCGCGGCGAGGGGGTAGCCGTCGCCCAACAGCCATTGAGCGATGCGTTCGCGGAAAGTCGTCATCGGCCGGCCTTCAGCTTTCGTTATTCTGTCTATGCATGGCCGACTTTATTTCCGCGCGCGACTGGATATAACGGCCGTTTATAAATGCCAGGACCAGGGGAATGATCGCCAGAGCCAGCGCCTGGAGAAGAGCCAGCCACAGCTTACCCTCCTCTTCCTTGAGTATGCCATAGCCAACCAGCAAAGCGACCACCGTCCCGCCGATATTGGCGACGGCCGTGATCCAGAATTCCGTGGTTTTGTATCCGGGTTTGGGTTCCATAAGACGTTCCTCTCGATGCAGGTTGCATGTTGCATGTTGCAATGGATCAATTTCTTATTCCGATTCTTAAAACAGCCGGCGCGCGTCTCAGCGCGATGGCAAAATCGGAATCGAGTTAATCTTATATAGAACTTGTGTTCTATGTCAAGAGGGAAAAGGAACGAATTTTTGAGGTTTGTGGAGTTTGTGGAATATGGTGCAATAAAGGAATTAGCCCATCATCCAATACCCAACGGCCGTCAGCACAACCGCAAGCAGGCTGAAGACCACTTCGGACCAACCAAGCATCTTCACGGCCATGGGCCGGCGAAAATTGGAGAGGCCGTACAAAGCCCGGCCAAGCAGAATAAAGATAGCCACGGCGGTCAGGTTAGGAATGAAATTAGCCGAGCTTAAGAGCACAGCCAGCAGCACGGCAAGCATGTGGGCCGCCAGAGTGAAGCCTCGCCCCACCGGCTGGTCGCGATCGAGGCGCAGACGGGTACGGATGAAAAGCACGGCCGGTATGGAAATCATAAGCGGTATCGTCCAGATGGCTAACGTGTGCGCCCAGTCCCAGCCATAGGCCAAAGCCATCGCCGCCACGACGGCCGAAAGAGCGACCGGCGCCAGCTCACCCGCGCCCCTTTCGAGGCAGAAACGGAAGCATCCTCTCCATGATTAGCCATCTAAAATCCCCTAACGAGCCACTCCTAAATACTAAATACCAAATATAACTTACTTCTTATGCCCGCACGAAGAACCCATCGACATCAAGGAGATACCAATACTATCCTCGGTAACCAGCTCGTAAGTGCGCGGCAGCTCCAGGGTAAACGGGCATTCGCCCTCGCCGCGGCCGCAGGTGCCGCAGTCGGTGCGGTTGACATTCTCGCGCAGCCGTCCTTTGCGAACCCAGTACTGGATCATGCCTTCCAGCCGGGGGATGGAGATGCCCAGGCGGCCGGCAATTTGGTTCATGGTTAAGGGTTCGCGGTTGTCCTCGAAAGCGGTGAGGACCTGTGATAGTGTTGATTTCGTCATAGTTCAAGACACTTTTTCAAAGGCATGCTTACAGGAAAATGAGCTTGCCGATTTGGAATACAAGAACGGCCGTAAACCAGGCCAGGAATAACGTGAACCCAATCTGGGCGAACATCCAGCGGCTGCCGAACTCCTGGCGCATGGCCGAAACGGCCGACATGCAGGGTACGTAGAGCAAAACAAAAACCGTGAAAGCGACGGCGGCGATCGGCGCCGCCGCAGGCGAACCGGCCGACTGGCTAAAAGAAGCCACAAGCGCTGATTGCAAACTGCTCGTATCCTCCACAACCTCTTCCTGGCCGAAGAAATTAAACTCCGCCAGCTGCCCCCCGGGAACCAGGTTCAGCGTGCGCGGCAGAATATTGGCCATCTCTTGCAGCGTCAACAACCCCGCCTGGCCAAAACTGACCAGCGCATCCTTCATATCCCCGGCAAAATCAACCGTTGACGGATCACTGGTCACTGCCAACTGGTCACTGGTCACTGCTAACTGATCACTGCCCACATAAATCTGATTCATACTGCTGACGATGATCTCTTTAGCCAGAAAACCACCGAGCAGCGAGCCGGAAGCCTGCCAGCTGCCGAATCCGGCCGGTGAAAAAACAGGGGCTACCGCACCGCTGACCGTGCCGAAAATACTGTCGGCCGGGTCAACGTCATTGAACGAACCGGCGCCGGCGTGCGCGGGGATGGCCATCAAGAACCAGAAGATGACCGAGACCGCGAGAATAATCGTGCCCGCGTTGCGGATAAAGCCCTTTGTGCGTTCCCAGGTCTGCCGCCAGACATCCAGCGGGTGTGGAATGCGGTAGGAGGGCATCTCCATAACGAAAGGCGCGGGCTGCTTGCCTTTGTAAACCGTGTGCTTGAAAGCAAAGCCCACGGCCAGGGCGATGCCGATGCCCAGCAGGTACATGGCGAAGACGAGATTGACCGAAGAAGCGCCGAAGAAAGCCGCGCCGAAAAGAATATAAACGGGCAGGCGCGCGCCGCAGCTCATGAAGGTGGCCAGGAAACCAGTCAGCTTGCGATCTTTTTCATTCTCCAGCGAACGCGTGGCGTAAATGGCGGGCACGGTACAGCCGAAACCGACGATCATGGGCAGAAAGCTCTTTCCGTGCAGTCCCATCAGGCGCATGAAGCGATCCATTACAAAGGCCGCACGAGTCATGTAGCCCGAGTCTTCCAGCAAGCCCAAGGCCATGTACAGGAAGAGCAGTACGGGTACAAAAACAAGCACGCCGCCGACGCCGGCGATGATGCCGTCGGTAACGAGGGCTGAAACCCAGGTGCCGCCCAGGCCGACGGCCGTCAAAAGCGCCACCGCCCAACCGCTGACAGTTTCGTTCACGAATCCGCCCACCCAGTCGAGATAAGGTGCACTGACATTCGCCGTGAATTGGAAGACGGTCCACATAATCAGCAGAAAGATCGGCAGGCCAAGAAAGCGGTGGGTGACCACATCGTCAATTCTATCGGAGAGGGTGACCACGGAGTGCGACGGCCGTTCCTGGACCGCGTCGATAATGTCGCCAATAAACTCGTAGCGCCGGTCGGCGATAAGAATCTCGGCATCCTCACCGGTGGCCTGGGCGATCCGTTCTTGTGCGGCGCACACGTTAGCCATCAAACCTTTGCTGCCGTTGGCGCTCACCAGCTCAATCGCCGCCGGGTCTTCTTCCAGGAGTTTGGTAGCCAGCCAATTGGGATAATAGGTCGCGGCCAGGGAAGGATGGCCGGCGATCTCCCTGCCCAGGTCTTCGATTTCAATCTGCAAGAGGTCGTCATAACGCGGGCGCTTGACGGCAGCGGGTGGGTTTTTAGAGACCTGGATGATCGCTTCTTTCAACTGCTCCAGGCCCAAATTGCGATTACCGACCGCCTCAATGACCGGAATTCCGCCCAGTTCGGCCGATAATTTATCCGCGTCGATGAACAGGCCGCGGCTCTCGGCGATATCGGTCATATTGAGGACAATGATCACCGGCACTTCCAGTTCAATCAACTGCGCCACCAGGTAAAGGTTGCGTTCCAGGTTTGAAGCATCGACAACCGTGATCACGGCCGTCGGCCGGTCGTTGATGATGAAATCACGGGTGATGATCTCTTCAACCGAATAAGCGGTCAGGCTGTAGGTGCCCGGCAGATCAACCACGAGGATATCATCCTCACCGATCGTCAGTGTGCCTTCTTTCTTAGCCACGGTCTTGCCCGGCCAGTTGCCGACATGCTGCCGTGACCCCGTTAGAGCATTAAAAATGGTACTTTTGCCGACATTCGGATTGCCGGCCAGAGCGATAGTTACAGTCATAACGATTTCGGATTTCAGATTGCGGATGTCGGATGTAACATTAAAACCATCCTCTATCTCTATCTCCTCTCTCTATCTCCTCTCTCTATCTCTACCTCTACCCTCTATCTTCAAACCCTGCCACCTCAATCATCTCCGCTTCTGATTTACGCAGAGAGAGATTGTAGCCGCGCAGGTGGTACTCGACGGGATCGCCAAGAGGGGACGTTTTAATGGCCTTGATCTCCACGCCGCGGGTAATGCCCATATCCATCAGGCGGCGGCGGATCGCGCCTTTGCCGCCGATCTTGGTGACGGTCGCCGCCTGGCCCGGCAACAGGTTATCGAGCGTAGTCGTCGGTTCGACAGCGCCGTCCCCGTGCGATTTGGTCATAATCAAGGCCGCCATCGGCAGTCCCAGGGCAACGCGACGGCCGTTTGTTTTTTGTGATTGCACAACCACCGTCATCGGTCCGTCCATAGGCGCTTTTTCCACGATCTTGATCACCTGTCCGGGCACGATATAATGCTGGCTCAGATAGGCGAGCACCTCGGTGCTGGTGGGAATGATGCTCAGCACGGTCGCCGTTTGCCCAGGTTTGAGCTTCGCCAGCGGGCTGCCTTCAAGCTTGGGCATCGTGCCGTCCGCGCGCGGAATCGGGTTGCCGTGCGGGCAGAGGGTTGGATTGTCGAGATAAGCGGCCAACGCTTCGGCGAGCACATTAGAAGTCGCGTGTTCCAGGCGGCAGGCTGCCTCGTAAGAACCCGACCAGTTGAAATTGAGCCGGTCGACGAGGAAGCATTCCCAAAGGCGCTGGCGGCGAATGACGCTGTGGGCATAGAAACGGCCGTTTTCCGTCAGGCGCACGCCCTTATAGCGCTCATGTTCGACCAGCTCCTGCTCAACCAGGCGTTTCATCATCTCGTTGGCCGAAACAGGCGTCACGCCCAGGCGCTCGGCGACGCGGGCGATAACCACCGGCTGCCCCTCCTCGCTCAGCTCGGCGATTGTCTTCAAATACATTTCAACAGTTTCGTTGCTGGTCGTTTGTGTACGCATCGACAATATTCCCAACCATAATTTATAAGGATAACCTTATTTTAGATTACAAGGCAACCAAAGCCCATGACATTCGTCATGCCTTTGAGTGAGGAATGTCATGGAAAGCTGGTCAGCTCGTCAGCTAATCAGCTGACAGCTGATGCCTGACTCGCTGAAATGCTGAAATGCTGAAATGCTTACTCCCTGACAACCTGAAATCCTGATAACCTGACCCCCTAAAATCCCAATCAAATGCTATAATAAAGCCCATGGTTTAATGATGCTGTTTGATACGAATCATAAGGAGATTTAAAAATGAGTTACAAGCTTTCCGAAATAAAAGGGGTTTCCGCCAGTCTTGCCAAAAGTCTCGCTGCTTTGGGCATAACTGACTCGGATCAGCTGCTGCTGGCGGCCGTCGACCCGGACGAGCTTAAAGCCCTCGCCTCAAAGTTGGGAATCAGTGAAAACGTATTGGCCGCCCTGGCCAACCGCGCCGACCTGATGCGTGTGCCGGGCATCGGCCCCGCCTATACGGAGCTGCTAAACGATGCCGGCATCAATTCCGTCGCCGATTTACGTGCGGCAGGGTCAGGCTTGTATGACCAACTGGTCAAGGCCGGTGAGACGCTTGGCGTCAAAGGCCTGCCCAAGCAAGCCGAAGTAGCAGCCTGGGTTGGCGCGGCCAAAGAAATGGCTGATGCGGCCGACTGGGCTGTCACCACGAAGAGCGATGCGCTGCGCGCCAAGTTTGCCGACGACGACTGGATGAAGGTCAAGCTGGCTCCCCTGGCCGCGGCTGCGCTGGTGATCACCGCCGACCCGTCCAGCAAAGGCGACACGGAAGATGAGTTGAGCGCCGCCGCCGCTGCGCTTAACAATGCGCGTAAAGGGGCCAAAGCGGAAGGTCTGCTCAATGTCGCTTTCCCCAAAGCCGTGACCATGAATGACTTTGGCAATTTCTTGAAAACGACCCCGCGGGCGGCGATGGCCAGTTCGATCAAGACCGCGACCGCGCTCGTGCGCAAGAACACCGATGCAGCACAATTGGCAGCCTATGAGGCCATGATCCTGGATGTCGCCCAAAAGGCGGCCGAAGCGGCCAAGGAAGGCGGTTTCATGGGCATGGGCAAGAAAGTCGTCAGCGATCAAGAACAGGCGGCTCTCAACGAGATTAAATCCGCGCTTGCTTAGTTGATGCTGGTTCTAGTTACACAACACTTTGTCCAGAGAAGGAATATAGCACACTGACAAGATCGGACATGAACGGGTGAATAGTAATTTATCCGCTTTCATCCGTTCTAGTCCGCGTCCTTTGAATAAAGTAGGGGCAGCTCGCGAACCGCCCCTACTAGCATTTAATTGACTTCTCTACCCTGAAAAGACCGATAAGCCAGGACAAGCATCGCCAATAGAAAAACGGCCGTAAATGAAATAACGGCCGTCGTATTATTCAACATCGGCGTAATGCTGCGGCCGAAGAGGGTCGCGCCGGTTGCTGGGGCCGCGCTTTCCGGCAGAATGGTCAGCGGGTCGAACTCCGTAACCCCGCCCAGGGGATTGGGATCAATCGATAGAAACCACTCACCATCCCCGGGAAGATAAATTTCGGCCGTAAAAAGGCCCGGTTTATTTGCCGGCCGCGCTTCAAACATCATTTTCGCGCCTGCATCCGCCGAACCAAAGGAAATCACCGGCTCAATGGGTGTGCTCCGGTCATTCCCCCAATTAAGTTCGTGAACAGGCTTGTTGCCATGCTGCCAAACCATGAACTCAATCGTAAACGGCCGTCCGGCGTATAACTGCTCAGGCATCTTGGTAATGCCCACCGTCGCCCAGCCTCCCCCGTTAACGGGCAGCACCAACAGCGGCAGCAGGACGATCAGCAATAACAATACGCTCAGCAAGGTCTTTTTTCGATTCATTTCACTTTCTCCTTTTGTGGGTATTCTGCAACTATTACACCGCCGGCCCACAAAAGGTTCCCGCCGTTTATTTCCAGGATTCAGCGATTTGTAAGGCTTCAGCCTGGCTGAGGTCCCCCTCAAGGCGGTAAGTGACTGTACCGTCGCTCCAAATGAGGACATTGGTGGCCGTTCTAATCGTGGAATCGCCGCTCCCCTGGGATAGATCAAAAAGGTGCGGTCCCTCGATCCAGGCCGCCGGACGGCCGTCGATCTCCAAAGACGTATACTGCTCCCCGGCAGCCCACTTCATACCCATCTGCGGGATTTCAATCTGCGTGAGCAGTATTTGCGGTCGTTCGCTCGTTGGCAGCCAATAGTAGTTAACAACCGCTACGCTCCCAACTAGATTCGTGGTGTAAACAGCCTGCGGTTCACCCAACGCCGGAGGGAATGGCGGATCGCCAGGCGTGAACAGGTTTGCAGCCTCTTCGAGACTGATTTCCCGGCCCAGGTCGGGGATGGAGAACTGCTGCACGGCCTCACCCACGGCCGGCAGCGGTTCTTCGAGCAGGTTTATCTGCACCGCTCCGATTTGCAGAATTCTCAGCAGCGCGGCACGGGCTTGCGGTACAGCCGTTACCGCCGCCAAAATCAGCAGGCAGAAGATCAGGACGGTGACCGCCGCGCCGCGCAGCCGCTGAGGGCCATGTACGCCGCGCCGCGCCGGGGAAAGTCGGGCATGCACGGCGCCCGCCACATCAGGCGTCGGCGGATAGGGAAAGGCCGCCGCCATATCTTTAATCTGTTCTTCCAGTTCGTCAGGCGTCAATTCGTTCATCGCTAAGTTCCGGATACTCATGCTCAACAATCAGGCGCAGCTTCTTCAGCGAACGGTGTGCGCGGGATTTAACAGTTCCAGGGGCAATAGCCAAAGTTTCAGCCGTTTCCGCCTCCGACAATCCCAGGAAGTAACGCAGGTAAATTACGGACTGGGAGTCTTGCGGCAGTTTTTGTACCGCCTGCCGGAGCAGCTGCGCATCGCCAGGATCATGCGCCGGGGAAACGGCCGTTTCCTCACGATGGGCTTGCAGGAAGCGCTGCACGGCGTGCCAGTAACGGCCGATGCTGCGCCGCTTGTTGCGCGCCAGATTGCCCGTGATCGCCAGCAGCCAGGGCCGCAGCGGACGGCCGCCATCATAATGATCCAGCTTCAAAAAGGCGCGAATGAAGGCTTCCTGGGCTACGTCTTCCGCATCCTCCGCGCTGCCGGTAATCAGGTAAGCCAGGCGGAATACGGAATCCTGGTACTGCAAAACCAGCCGCCGCCAGGCAGCTTCTTCACCTTTCCTGGCCTGGGCGACAAGGAAGGCCTCATTTTGAGCTGGTATTTCGCTCTCCATCTACAAGATAATACACCACCGGCGATGGAAAGGTTCCAAAGATCTGCCATTAGATTGGTCCAATTTCAATCGCTATAGCAGTGCAGTCATAGATTTTTAAAAATTGGACCAATCTCGGTTACTCATTAGATGGGTTCAATTTCGATCTCTAAAGGATTGCGGACAAAGGTTTTTTTAAAATTGGACCAATCTTGGTTAACCACTAATTTCCCAAATGTAAATACGCGCCCATGAGCTGGTCCTCGCCTACGCCGCCCTCGGCGGAGTTGGTGAGCACAATGAACACAAACTGCGCCGCCGGATCTAGTGCCACGATCGAGCTGAAGCCGATCGTCTGGCCACGATGTCCCCATAAGCCGGGCGCGAATTCCATCAGGCCGATGCCGTAACCGCTGCCGCCGGAAACGGCCGTATTCCGGTTTTCCGGCACCTTGACGAAATCGGTCATCACGGCCAGGGTCGCCGGGTCTTTGAACAGCGCGCCACCCATCAACGAACGGGCAAATTTACCCAGGTCGGCCGCCGTGGAGATGATGCCGCCGGCCGCCCAGCCCTGCGAGCCGTTCCATTCACTGGTATCGGTCTCGTAGGGATAGGTCATGTAGCCATCCACGATGCTGTCAATATAAGGAGTACCTTCCAGCAGCTCCGTGTTGGTCATACCCAGGGGGCTGAAAATGCGGTTTTGCAGCATATCGGCATAGGACTGCCCACCAGCCGCCTCTAAAACCATGCCCAGGAGAATATAGCCGGTGTTGCTGAAATGCCACTGCCCGGGTTCGCCGGGATTAAAATCAGGGGGCATATTTTCCACGGCCAGGCGCACCAGTTCTTCCGGCGTATAACCGCTGCGCAGCGCTTCGGAATCACCGGCCCCGGCGCTGATGACGGCGTCGCTGTAGTCGGGGATGCCCGAGGTATGCGTGGCCAGCTGGCGCAGGGTAATCACATCACCGTTGGGAATCCAGGCAGCCACGTCCGGCAGCCACTTGCTGAGTGGATCGTCCAGGGACAGCAACCCTTCTTCTTGCAGCTGCGCCAGGAGGACGCCGGTAAACATCATTGTGCCGCCGCCGATCTCCAGCCGGTCATAGGTGGACATCGGCCGTTTTTCCTCGACGTTCGCAAACCCCCCAGCCTTGATCATCGAGCCGTCGGGCGAGTCGATCAGCACAACCGCGCCGGGCGCCTTGTCCAACGCCAGCTCCAGCGGCAGGCTTTCGTTGTAGACGAGGTTATCCAGGGAAGCGTCGATCAATTCTTCCAGTTTACCGGCCTGGGCCTGGGACAGGTTTGCTGCGCCGCTCTTGCCCAGAACCTGGCCGATCAGGTCGCCGTAGCTAGGCAGCTCACCGCCAACCAGCTCTACAACGCCGGAATCGCCGGGCAGGACGAGGCTGAGGCTGTTGCCTGCAATCTCGTAAGCGACGGCTTCGTTCAACCACTGCAAGAACTGCTTGCCCAACGACGGACCTTCGCAAACCGCCTGGGTCTGGTTCATAGCCTGGATGTTGATCAACTCATCAACCGCCGCGTAAGTGCCGCCACCGCTATTACAGCCGGCAATGACCGCCACACGGCCGTCTTCGAAGAACTGCACGCTGTTCGTCTCTTCAAAATCAGGCGAAGCATGAAAGGCACCGCCGGCCGTGCTGGAGAACTGCTCAAATTGCCAGCTGCGGCCGGTTAAGGATTCGGCCGGCCCTTTGACTGGGGCAAGTAAAGCGGTTTGTTCCTGACCGGCCGTTTCCACACCCGCGTCCGGCCCCGGATAAGCAGTCCCATCCGCCGGAGTTGGAGAACTCTCTTCCTCGGTAGAAGGCGGCGGATAAGGTTGGGTTGCCTCGCTTTCAGCGGTCGGGTCCTGAGGAACCGGAGAAGGTGCGTCGTTTGGAGTCGCGGTCTGTTCCGCCGCTGACGTGGAAACGGCCGTGGGCGATTCGCCGGTGGGAAAACTCACGCCCGTCCCCTCACAGGCGGTCAGGGCAAGAATCAGCATGAGCGAAATAAGAAAGAGAAGTGACTGTTTTGTGCGCATCAGGTTGGACCTCCCATAGCTCAATGTTTCTTTATGTAAACTACACATCAATGATACAGGAAGTTTGAAAATTGCGCACCAGCACTATAAGAGCCTTACGAACCAGTTTAAGAATTCCCGATTTCAGTCACCAATAAAACAGGAACAAGGTCACTAAAAGTTGACCGGGAACTGCTGTAACATATAGATAGGCCGTTAATCTCTTTGGTGCAGCATCGGGTACGCTCTTGAATGCATCGCATTATTCAAACCAATATTGACAACGCACCTTGTGCGTCTTTAAGAAATACCCCGCGATTAGCACCCCGACCCGTAAAAGAGGAGGCTTTATGGGCGTTTGATTGTGATGGTTTTTTGCCAGTTTGAAGTTCGTTATTGAAATTCAAGAAGTAGGGAGACAAATAAAATGAAAAAAGTAACCGTTTTTGTACTAGTAGTCGTTGTTTTGATGCTGGGCGTTCTCGCGATGGGTGTGAACGCGGAAAAGGATACATGCACGACCATTAATTCCGGTGAACTGCTCGCATCCGACGGCAGCGTCATTGAAGTAGGCTTTGACGAGTGGGGCTATAATTACCAGGCCCGCCTGTTCAATGGAAAGTACTGCGACGCCTACCGCGATGCCGACTGGTGCCAGGATTACAAGGAAGATAATTTGAGCATGAAGTGGAATGACGCCTGGCTGTCCAACAAGGACTGTGATGGCGACGGTTCGCTCGACCGCCATTATGGCTTCGATTCCTCCATCGGCTCCGGCGCCTGGCTGACCAACCACATGAGCGGCGAGTATGAACAAGATGGTGAGATTTGCAAGTGGACTTACTTCACCAAGATCGTCGCCGCTCCCGCGGATGCCGTATTGGCAGACGGCGTGTGGTATACGGCCGACGGCGTCGAGATCGGCCCGGTGATTTGGGGGGAGTTTGCCACTATCCAGGAGTTATCCAACGATACTTGCACTGGAGATCACGGGTTATATTTCAAAAGCCCCGACCATATCGGATTCGGCGGCTGGTAAACGATAAAACCAAACCTCCGAGGTCTTTCGCCGGCTGCTCCGGCAGACGTACTATTAAAAGACCTCGGAGGTTTTTTGTTGCGTCCATCATTAGATTGGTCCAATTTCATTCGCTATAGGATTGCGGATTTAGTTTTTTAACAATTGGACCAATCTCGATTATAGCCCATGAGTGTATTTCTGAGCAGCGAACTGGCCTGTGATATGCCCGGCCACAAGATAGGCGTACCAGGAAGTGAAGATCACACCGATGAAGCAGGCTACGAGACCGGCGGCCCCTACAACGAAGATAGTGAATCCCAGGAAGAGCAAGACCACGATATAGGCGCTAAAATCGGCCGAAATCATCTCCCACATCTCCCCGAATTTAAACATATCACTGATCTGGTAATCCCTGGCGAACTGCACCATCAGCACGGGCATCAGAATCAGCGGCAGCAGGCTTAACAGAATCATAAAGCAGGTCAGCGCCGTAATCCCCAGACCAAATAATGTTCCCGGATCCTCCCCGGCCATAATCGAAAAGGGTATGCTGATGAAGGCGATGATAAAGAGGGGGATGAGGTAGACCATCGTCCCCAGAAGGTATTTAAGCCCGTTGATGAATAGCTCGCCGAAATCATCCCATTCAGGCAACGGCCGTTCCTGCCTGTCGCGCACATTTTTCACGATCTCCAGGATATAACCATAAGTCGCAAACTGCACGATCGGCACAAAGCTCACAACCACGCCGATCAGGAATTTCGTCAGCCACTTTTCATCTTCAAATATATAGGTAAATGATTTACCGTAGTCCATTACGGATACTCCTTATTCTCAATTTCCCGGAAACTGATCAACGAAGATTGCCATAAGCCGCATAGAAAGTTTCCGGGAAAATTTTCTTTTCTTTTTTCTATAAATTAATACGTACACATTGCTTCGCGGTTGCAGGGAGATAGAGAGGAGAGATAGAGATAGAGGCGAAGGGTGAATTACTGGTGATATAATACTTATATTCGGTATTAAAGGGTTCCGGTGGTTGCAAACCACCGTCTGACTCGACAAAGTAGGCTGGAAGCCTACTAACGCGAATCGATCTCAGATTCTTAACATGCTTTTGAATTGTCAGAAAATAAACCGGTAATGGTCCAAGGAGGACATCAGCCTGCTTTAGCAAGCTTTTTTTCTTCCAGCCTAGGGTTTGCAACCCTAGGCGACGCAGATCGCTATTACCGGTTTAATAAAACCACCTCCATAGGGTTACCCACCAAAGGATTTGTAGCACATCCTTCAGGTTGTGCAGTCGTGGTTGTACCGATTTATTTTCTAAACCTTTATTAAATGAGGACAGGCTATGGGTGTAATGCAGTTTATCGAGCGGCGGGTGGCTTTGCCCGGGGACAGCGAAACCTTTCGCGCTCAAAAAAAGCTGGCGGCGATTGTGCTCTTTATCGCCGCCGGCTCTACCCTCATTAACGGGCTGCGCTACCAGGGGCAAAACCTGGATCAGGTCGCCGGGTATTTTTATTGGATCGCCGGCCTGACAGTTTTAGGCTTACTCCTGCTGCTGATCGTCCCGCGCTATTTTGAACTTCTGGCTGTTTTCCTGCTCGGCGCTTCAATGGCGCTCAATACCGCCGCCCATCTCGTCGCCGGGGGATACACCTCCGGCTTAATGATCATCCAATGGACGATCATCACCCTGGTCTTCGCCGTAATCTTCTTGCGGCGCAATCAGGCCCTCTTATTAGGCCTGGTTTTCATCCTCCTGCTGCTGACGGCCGGTTTTCTGGAACCACGCGTCTCCCAGCACGTGGTTCAACTCGACCCGCGCTTCATCGCCCTGGACGCCACCTCCACCATCATTTTAATGGGCGTACTAGTCGCCGGAACGGGCCTCTACCTGTTCGGCCGTTTGGAACATTATCGTCGCCGCGCCGATGACCTGCTGCTCAACATTCTGCCCGGCTCCATCGCCCAGCAGCTCAAAGAGCATCCGGGCACCATTGCCGACGGCTACAACGAGGTGACCGTGCTCTTCGCCGATATTGTCGATTTCACAACCATGTCCTCAACGGCCGATCCCGTCGACGTGGTCAAAAAACTCAACGACATATTTTCAGATTTCGACCGCCTGGCCGCCGAACACGGTTTGGAGAAGATCAAGACCATCGGCGACGCCTACATGGTCGCCGGCGGGCTACCGCTACCACGCGTGGATCACTGCCAGGCGGTTATGGCCTTCGCCCTGGATATGCTGGCGGCGATGGAGAATCACAGCTCCTGGAACGGCCGTCCGGTACACCTGCGCGTGGGCATCAACACCGGGCCAGTCGTCGCCGGCGTGATCGGGCAGCAGAAATTTATCTATGATTTGTGGGGCGATGCGGTCAACGTAGCCAGCCGCATGGAGTCCAACGGCCTGGCCAACCAGATTCAAGTCACCCAGGCTGTCAAAGACAAACTCCAAGGTCTATACGAATTTGAACGGCGCGGCCCCATCGCCATCAAAGGCAAGGGGGAAATGTTCACTTATCTGGTCGTCAGCCGTCAGCCGTCAGCCGTCAACCGCTAGCTGACCGCTGACCGCTACTGCGTCTGCAGTGCTTCGAGCGCGGCGAGTGCTTCCGAACCGTACATGACGGACGGACCGCCGCCCATCATCACCGCCACACCGATCGTCTCCACGATCTCATCATAAGTCGCGCCGGCCTTCAGGGACTCGTTTACGTGGTACATGATGCAGCCATCGCAGCGCACGGTAATACCGATACACAAGGCCATCAGCTCCTTGACTTTAAAGCTGAGCGCGCCTTCCTCAACGGCGGCGTGGTGCAGCCGGTTAAAAGCGCCCATAGTCTGCGGGATCGCCTTCCCCAATTCACCCATCATGGTCAAAGTATGCTGGTATTTTTCGAGTTTTTGGTTTCCATTTTGTGATGCCATGTTTTTTCTCCTTATGGTCAGTAATTAGATGTAAGTTGCATGTTGTATATTGCAAGTAACCAGTTGCCGGCTACACCTTCTATTTACTGTAAAATTGGGGCAATAACAGCGATTCTAAGCAGCGCTTTATATGGAAGGAGATAGAGAGGGGAGATAGAGGTAGAGGCTGACGGCTATCCAAACGCGCAAGGGATTGTGCGACTAAATACTAAATACTACTTACAGTTCCCCCGCCCTCTCCTTGGCCAGGAGGAGCTGCATTTCCTCGTTGTAGGCCCGGGCTTGCATGCCCAGCAGGATATGGAAAACATTGCCCATCTCCATGATGCCGCTGGCGCCGGCCACGCGTAAGCCTTCCTGATCGACGAGCTGCGGATCGGCCGCAACGACCCGAATGCGCGTCATCGCCGTCTCGTGCGCGTCGATGATATTGCCCGCGCCGCCTAGAGCCTTGATGATCAGGCCGGCCGATTCGGCGACGGCCGGATCGTGGAACGTGGGCATTCTGGCGGAAGTCATGCGCGAACGGGCGGGGATGGCCTGCCGCGACTGCATGGTCGCGTCCATGCCCCCTTCCATATCCCAATCGCCAATCGCCAACGCATCATCACGGCCGGGCGTCTTGAGGTTGAAGAGCCGAATGAGAATGTAAAAGATGAGGAAGTAAATGACGAAGAAAACAGCGCCGACGATCAAGAGATCGATCGGCCGTTCCGCCAGGTAGAAATTGATCAGGTAGTCAATCAGCCCGGCGCTGAACCCGAAGCCGTGACGCAGGCCCATCAGGTTGGTAACCAGCATCGAAGCGCCGGTCAGCAGGGCATGCACGGCATAGAGCAGCGGGGAAGCGAAAAGAAAAGTGAATTCCAGCGGTTCGGTGATCCCCGTGATCAGCGAAACCAGCGCCGCGCCGCCAAGCAGGCCGAAGAACTTGGCCCGTTCTGTTTTTTTAGCGCTGACGATCATAGCCAGGGCTGCGCCGAGCAGACCAAACATCATGATCGGGTAGAACCCAACCTGATAAGGCCCGGCCGTGGGATCGCCGCTGAGAAAACGCGGGATATCGCCGCTGACCACTTCGCCGCCGGCGGTGGTATATTGGCCGAGGCTGAACCAGAAGTAGGTGTTCAGCACATTGTGCAGGCCGAAAGGCAGCAGCGCGCGGTTAAGTATGCCGTAAACGGCCGTTCCATAAGCCCCCCAACCAAGAATAACGGCGTTCAAGGAGGCCACCCCATACCAGGCCAGCGGCCAGAGAATCAGCAGCACCAGAGCCGCGGGTAAAACAACAAAGGCATTGAGGATTGGCGCTAATTGGCGGCCGGAGAAAAAGGACAGCAGCGACGGCAGTTTGATCTGGTAAACGTGGTTGTAGGTCCAGACGCCGATCAGACCGGCGACGATTCCCACGGCGACGCTGTTACCCAGCCTGAGCACAAGCTCGTCATCAGCGGCGTAGCCCGCTCCAAGCGGCGGCGGCGCGGTGAGCAGGGCCTGGGTCGTGCTGATCAAGATCAGGAAGCCGACGACAGCCGTGAGGGCCGCTTCAGCGCGTTGATCCTCGGCCATCCCGCCGGCGATACCGATGGCGAAAAGAAGGGCTAAATTATCGAAGACGGCCGCCCCGGCCGCGGCCATGAAGGGCAGGTTCAACAGGTCCGGCGCGCCCAGGCGCATAAAGACCGCCGCCACGGGCATAACGGCAATCGGAATCAACAGCGAACGGCCGATCCTCCGCAAAAACGCGAGCATTTCAAGGTATCCTTAGCATTTCAGCTGGTCAGCATGTCAGCAATTCAGCACATTAACAATTCACCAATTCAACAATTAACCATTACTCACTTCGTCTCCGTGACTTTGCGCAGGCCGCGGGGGTGATCGACGTCATAGTCGCGGACATTGGCCAGGTGCATGGCGAAGAGCTGTCCGGGCAGGATGCTGATCAGGGGTGAGAGCCATTCCGGCACGCTGACCGGCAGTTGAAAAGGCGTGCGCGCCAGGGCCAGCGTTTCCGCGTCATCGCTGATCACGATCGTTTCTGCCCCGCGCTCTTTCAGATTCCTGATGAAGGCCTGCATCTCCGGCAGCATAATGCCCTGCGGCGCGAAGAGAATGGTCGGAAAGGCGTCTTCGACCAGGGCCACGGGGCCGTGCATGAAATCGGCGCTGCTGTAAGGCTCGGCCATGACGTAGTTGAGTTCCTTGATCTTCAAAGCGGTCTCGAAGGCCGTGGCATAATTGAAACCACGGCCGATCACAACGCAGACGCGCATATAGCGATACCGCTCGGCAGCCGCGCCGATTTCAGGCCCCATGACCAGGGTCTGCGCGCACAGTTCAGGCAGCCGTTCTAAATGATCCTGCATTTCCTGATCCCCGGCCGCGGCGGCGCTCATCATGGCGATTGCACCCAGGGAAGTGGAATAGGTCTTCGTAGCGGCAACCGATATTTCCTCCCCGGCGTACAGATAAACGACATGGTCGGCTTCGTTGGCCATGTCCGAATCCGGCGTATTAGTCAGGGCGACCGTCAAGGCTCCCTGGCGGCGCGCTTCGCTGAGCACGGAGACGATGTCGGGGCTCTTGCCGCTCTGGCTAATGCCGATCACCAGCGCATTGCCCAAGTTCGGCGGCCGGTGATAGATGCTGTAAAGGCTGGGCGTAGCCAGGGCAACCTGCAGACCATTCACCGCGCCGAAAAGATATTGGGCGTAGCGGGCGGCGTTATCGCTCGTACCGCGCGCGGCGATCACGGCATAGGTGATATCGCGCTTCTGCACATCGGCGACCAGGTCGCGGACATGATCCCTTTCCGCTCTCAACAAGGTCGCCAGCGCCTGTGGTTGTTCGTGTATTTCCTGATAAATATGCGATTGTTCAAGCATGAGAGTCCTTCTAATTAAAAATTCAACAATTCAACAATTAATCATTCCCAAACACCACTTCTCCGGCAACAATCGTCTTCACCACCTCCAAATCCGAATTAAGCAGAACCAAATCGGCCGTCATCCCCGGCAGGAGATCGCCGCGTTCCTGCTCAATCCCCAGCAGCTTCGCTGGCGTTGTGGTCACGGTGGCCAGCGCTTCGGGCAGCGTGCAGCCGGTGATGGCGATCAGATTGCGCACGGCCTCGTCCAGGGGCAGGATGCTGCCCGCCAGCGTGCCGTCTGCCAGGCGGCAGCCCTCCTCGCTGACCGTCACTTCAAATTCATTGAGCAAATAGGTCCCCGGAGGCATGCCCAGGGCGGCCATGGCGTCGCTGACCAGGTTGGTGCCCTCCGGTCCTTTTATAGCCCAGATGATATTGATCACCGCCGGGTGCACATGAATGCCGTCCGGGATGAGGCCGGCGACGACTCCCGGCTGGGTGAGAACGGCCGTTACCAGGCCCGGCGCGCGGTGGCCTATGGCCGGCATCGCGTTAAAGAGATGCGTGGCATAGTGAATGCCGGCGGCGAATCCGGCCAGCGCCTCCTCGTAGGTAGCCATTGAATGGCCCGAACTGACGACAATGCCGCGCGAGGCCAGCTCTTCAATTACTGCCGTCGCTCCGGGCAGCTCCGGAGCCAGCGTCACCAGGCGCACTCCGTTCTGCGGCGACCAGGCGGCCGTTACACCATCGTCCGGCGGGCGCAGATAGGCCGGATTATGCGCCCCTTTCTTCTGCAAATTGAGAAACGGTCCTTCGATGTGCAGACCCAACGGTTCAGCGCCGCGGAAAGCCGCCGGTCGTGAATCCAGCAGCTCGCGCCGCGCCTGTTCCACCGTTTCCAGGGGCGAGGTGATAATCGTCGGCAGATAGCTGGTGACGCCGAAACGCGGCAGGCTCTCGGAAACAGGCCAGATGGTGCTGGGATCGGCCGTAAAATCATGGCCGAACGCGCCGTTAAGCTGCAAGTCGATGTAGCCGGGCACGAGCACCAGCCCGGCGACGTCGATCTCCTCCGTTCCCGGCGGCGCGTGCAGGACGGCGTCGTGACCGGCGGCGGCGATGGTACGGCCGTCTATCAAAACGGCCGTGTCTTCAGCCTCTTGGGTTGGTGTGACGAGTGTAGCATGACGAATAAGAAGCATTGTTTCTCGTTCCTGATAAGACTTTTGTTACGCAACCTTATGAAGGTTGTTTATCAAAATCGGTAATAATTTCCTGCCACAACCGGCCGGAGTTAAAACCACGAGCTAGAAAACAGCGCCTGCTAAACCAGGCTAAAACAACCGGCCTAACCGGATTTATTCGGTGTCGCTTACTAGCACGGACATTATGAATCTTCAGAAAATATTTCGGTAATGGTTCAAGAACGATATTAGTTTGCTTTAGCAAACTTTTTCACTCTTAGCCTGGGGTTTGCAACCCCAGGCGACGGCGGCTGCTATTACCGATTTAAAAAATCAACTTCCATTATGTCCATGCGTTGAACGATTGCCGAAATATTCATAAGATTGCTCTAAAATTTAACCGCCGCGCGTACCCTTTTGCGTCACCGCAGTAGCCACAAAACCGGAACCCTCGAATTCCGAGAAGTTCTGCAAGGTGACAACAGCGATCTTCAGCAGGGCGCGATCGGTCAGGAAAGCCTGGTGGCCGGTGACCAGCACATTGGGCAGGGTCAGCAGACGTGAAAAGACATCATCGCGCACGACGCGGTCCGATAAATCCTGGAAAAAGATATCCCCTTCTTCCTCGTAGACATCGATAGCCATCGATCCGATCTTGCCATCCTTCAAGGCTTCGATGACCGCCGCAGTATCGATCAGCGCGCCGCGGCTCGTATTGACGATCATCGCTCCCTCTTTGATATGCGGGATCGTCTCCGGACCGATGATGTGGTACGTCTCCGGCGTCAGGGGCATGTGCAGGCTGATGATATCGGCCTGGGAGATAATCTCCTGGACATCGTCGATGTATTCGACCAGGTCCTCGATCTCCGGATTGCGGTAAGGGTCGTAAGCCAGGATGTGCGGGCCGAAACCGCTCAAATTCTTAATCACCTCGGCGCCGATGCGGCCGGTGCCCAGGACGGCGATCGTTCTGCCCTTGATTTCAAAACCCTGTAAGCCGTCCAGCTCAAAATTATTTTCACGCACGCGGTTATAGGCGCGGTGAATCTTACGTCCCAGGGTCAGAATCAGGCCCACGGTAAATTCCGAAACGGCATTCGGTGAATAAGCGGGCACGCGGGCCACGGTGACGCCGTGCTCTTCGGCGGCTTCTAGATTAATCTGGTTAAAACCGGCGCTGCGCGTGCAAATAATGCGCGTTCCCCCCTCCGCTAGTTGGGCGATACACTCGGCGCACACGTCATCATTCACAAAGACGGACACGCCCTCGAACCCCTGCGTCAGCGCCGTGGTATGCCTGTCCAGCCGCGTATCAAAAAACGTCAGCTCATGCCCAAACTGCTCATTAGCCTTCAACAGGCTCTCTTTGTCATATTGTTTAATGGAGAAATTAGCGATTTTCATAGGTCAATGTTCAGGTTTTAATTTGGCAAGGGGCAAAGAGATAGAGAACGGAGATAGAGATAGAGGGAAATTCCGGACTCCGAGTTCCGCATTCCGCATTCGCCCACATCCACAATCCGCAATCCCAAATCCCTACAGTTCATAATCCTCCAACGGATACAAAGCGCGTACTTCGGCGGCGGATTCAAGGGTCAGGGCTTGCTGGGCTGTTTGCTGCGCTTCGGCGAAGGAGAGAGCGCGCACGAGGGCCTTGATCATCGGAATGGCCGGCGCGGCCATACTCAGCCGGTGCACGCCCAGCCCCATCAGGATCGGGGCCGCCTGCGGGTCGGCGGCCATGCCTCCAGTCACAGAGACCCAACGGCCGTATTTCTCCGCGCCCTCAATCGTCTGGGCGATGAGGCGCAGCACGGCCGGATTCAGCCCGTCCACCTGCGGCGCGAACCTGGGATGGTCGCGGTCCATGGCCAGCGTATACTGCGCCAGGTCGCTGCTGCTGATCGAGAAGAAATCCACCTCGCGCGCGAACTGTTCAGCCATCATCGCCACTGCCGGGATAGCGGCCATAATGCCCACCGGAACCGGATTCACTCCCAGATTGGCCGCCTCTTCCTCAATAACCGCCCTGGCCATGCGCCAATCGTCAAGGGTGGCAACCATGGGCAGCAGGATATGGATATTACCCCCGGCCCTGGACGCGCGCAGAATAGCCCGGATCTGGGTGCGCAGTAAATAAGGATGGTCAAGGCCGATACGAATGCCACGCTCGCCGTAAAGGGGGTTCTGCTGCCGTGGGACAGGTAAATAAGGCAGCGGCTGGTCACCGCCGGTATTCAGCGTGCGAATGATCGTCGGTTTCTTGCGGCCCATGACCCCGGCGACGGCCGCGTAAACCTGGGCCTGTTCATCTTCCCTGGGCGCTGAAAAACGATCCAGGAACAGGAACTCCGTGCGCAGCATTCCCACCCCTTCAGCGCCGAGCAGCACCGCCGCTTCCGCCGCCTCTTCACTGCCGATATCGGCCGTAATTTCCAGGCGACGGCCGTCTTCCGTAACTGCCGGGTAATGCGCCGCTTCCAGATCCGCTTTCCGTTTCTGTCTGCGCTTGCGCAGCATGCCCACCATATAGGCAATCTCTTCCGGCTTGGGATTCAACTGCAGCCTGGCCCGCGTCGCGTCAAGGATGAGCGGCGTGCCATTGGGCAAATCCAGAGCCCGCGCTTCAATACCGGCGATGGCCGGCAGATCAAGCGCGCGGGCGAGAATGGCCGCGTGCGACGCTGCCCCGCCGAGAGTGGTAGCGAAACCGGCCACGCGGTCGCGGTTCAAAGCGGCCACGTCGGAGAAAGTCAACTCCTCGGCGATGAGGATCGTATTGGCCGGCAGGTCAGGCGGCTCTTCTTCATGCACGCCGGGCAGGTGCGCGAATACACGGCGGCCGGCGTCGCGCAGATCACCCGCGCGTGCGGCCAGCAAATCGCTGTTCAGCCCTTCCAGACGACTGGACTGCGCCGCGATCGCCGTCTGCCAGGCATAAGCGGCGCTGAAGCCGTCCTCAATCACCTCCTGGGCCATGTCCAGGAGCGCCGGATCGTGCAGCATTTCCTGGTGCGCGGCATAAACAGCCGCCTTGCCCGGTTTAGATTCGCGGCGCAGGCTAACCTGCAAGGCTTGCAGGTCCAGTTCCGCCCGCCCGATAGCCCTGTCCAGAGTGGCGCGTTCTGCCACGGCGTCGCCAACGGCAGCCTCGTCGACCACGATTTCACGACGGCGGAACTGGTAGACATTGCCCACGGCCAAGCCGGGAGAAGCGGCTGCGCCAAGAATGACATTAGCCTCCGCGGACCGGCGGCGCGGCGCGGGAGCGTTGATCGCCGTCTGGGCTACGCTGGCCGGGACAAGCACGGCCTGCCCGCCGCTTTCGCCGAGCCCATTCTCCAGCGCCGGCGCCAGGGCATCGATAGCCTCCTGCGCGTCGGGACCTACGGCCACCAGGCTGACCGGATCACTGAATTCGACATTCAAATTCATAATTCCGACCACGCTGCGCGCATCGGCTGCCAGGTCGCCCTTGCACAGCCGCACCCGCGCATTAAATTTTCGCGCCAGTTCGGCTAAAACGGCCGCCGGACGCGCGTGCAGACCTAAGCGGTTGGGAAAAGAGATCGGCGGAGAGGAGATAGACAACCCGGATACCGGCGTTCCTTTGACCTGCGGCATCTGTCCGTTCAGGTCCAGGTTCATGATCACCGTCTGCCCGGCAGTCGCCTCACCGCTCGCTTTGCCGAAACCGGCGACTGTCTCGCTGTTGGTGATAACGATCAGAGTCAACAGGCTGGGCGCATATTGGGCGACGTAGTCGGGATTAAATTCGATCAACATCTGGCCGGTGAGGACAAAATCCCCCTTTTGCACGTGCGGCAGAAACCCTTCGCCGCCGAGGGAGACCGTATCCAGGCCGATATGCAGCAGAATTTCGACGCCGTCCGGCGTGGCGATGGTCAAAGAATGGTGCGCGTCATGAAGGTGGATAACGTGCCCTTCGCAAGGAGCGAGAAGCGCGTTACTGACGGGGTCCAGGGCAATACCGTCGCCGAGCAATTTCGCGGCAAAGACAGGATCGGGCACCTGCTCGATGGGCATCAATAAGCCGGACAGCGGCGCTTTCAGTTCCAGTTTGGTCATAGTTTGGTACGGCCGTAAAATGCCTCTCTTCATGGCCGATAATATTGTAACAGGTCAGCGGTTCACTGTCAGCACCTGCGGCCCATAAACTCCGCATTTTGCGGCTTTACCCATTGCTCTATAATTAGCCCATGGAAAAAGCACGCGTCATCGAGGAGCACGCCCCGGTCCACGAACAGGTCTTAAAAGCGCGGGCGGGAGAGCGCCTGCACCTGGAGCGAGAGGATGACGAGTGGCCGGGCTGGATCTGGTGCGTCACCGAGTCAGGTACAGGCAGCTGGGTGCCTGAACCCTACCTGGCGATCGACAGCCAAGAAGGGGTGCTCTTGCAAGATTACGAGGCGACGGAACTGACCGTACAGCCCGGCGATCTGCTGACCCTGCATTACGAGGTCAACGGCTGGTGGTGGACGGCCGATTCGCAGGGCAACGAAGGCTGGGTCCCCGCGAAGAAAACAGAGCCATTGTTGGAAGCTAATCAAACATGTTTATGAAAGTTGTTTTATTAAATCGGTAATAGCTTCTCGCCACACGGGCTAAACAATCCTGTCAAGTACAAAGATTCATCTGGGCATTGGGTTGAATCCGTGCTCGATGCTACATTTATTGCCTACGATGTCTATGATATCCAGCAAAACGGGCTAAACTGGACAAACGGGCTTTCCCTGGCTGCCGATGTTGGCGGCCTTGCCCTACCTGTTGTGACAGGTGGTGGCATGATGGTCAGGGCAGCAATGCATGCCAATGATGCTGTTGATACAATCAAATAGACGGATCGCTTTATTGGTGCCAATGACAATATCCTTAGAGGGGTAAGAACTCTAGAAAACAAACGTAACGCTGCTAAGATTTGGTCATTTAAGCATGGCTATGAAAAACAACTCCAGCGCGCATACGATCTTTTTCAACAAGGAAAACTTAAAGGTGTCGAGATTCTTGGTGAGAGCGAAGGGCGCTATGATTTTATACTTGAAACTGCCGAGGCAGTTGAATTCAAGTATTGGACAAACAAGACACTTCAGAGAAGACAAGATCAACTTATTGAACAAATCACGAGATACAAAAAAGATGGGAAAACGATTATACTGGAATTTGGTGAAACAAAAACCAACCCCATCATGAAAAGTTTTGTTGATGATCTACTCGCTGAGTTAAATCGCCTTGGTATAACTGACATTGACATCAACATTGTAAATGTACCATGAAGAATAATTTTCAGTTGGGATTAGAATTCTTACAAGCGGATACTTTATCACAGGATTTAGCACAACAAATTGCTTCTTTCACCGCAGCAAGTGGGTGGGCTTTGTACTACTCAATAAATCATGATGAGGTACCACGAAATCAAATTAAAAAGGCTGTCTCAGATTCTAACTTTATTAGACATGCTGATGATTGATGGTCGGTAATGTTTGTTGCTTCACCAAGTAAATTACGGCACGGCAATGGAACTTTCTCAATCTGACAGATAGATAAGAATACAAATTTATTTCACGTCGGAGGCTTATTGGATTTTGAGTTTAGTGACGAAAGGTATTTGGTTAGTCCATATGCCCAAGAGTTACTTCGGTTAGCTAAAATACTCTACCCGCTCATTAAGCCCAGGCTGGGATATGTTGATGAAGTCGATCGCTGTCTGGTGGGGTTTAACGATGCGAAAAAGTTAAGATTAAAGAAAATCGCTTGGGTAAACTTTTTCAGTCCAGAGTATGTGGAAGAATATGGTGAACGGTTTTTCCTCGATATGCCGGCTCATCTTACAGAGAGGCTTTCAAATGGGGGCATCTTTATTCAATTAACACCATCGATAATTGTTAAAGATCGTGAAGATGCGAGAAATGTCCGAGAAATTATTCAATCTTACTGTGCAGATAATGGGCATACAATTAAGTGTTGTAGTCCTTATTATCTGAAAGATACCTTCCCATTTCTATCTCCAACAGAAATTGAACAGATACAATCGTATGCTAGGGATCTTATACGTGATATATTCTTGCTAGAAGATGGTACACACCTTAAGGTGATTAACGTTCCATGGTCAGAGGTATCACCAACACAGCAACAAGCCATGATTGCAGATATGCGAACAATATCGGAAGAACAGCTATCCCAAAATACTGAAGTAAATTGGCGGATTGAGTTGAACGAACTTCCAACTAATTCGGAAAATATGCTTTCTTCCATAAAAAGAAAAACCAATGCAAATCTTGAATGGCTTTTGACCGCCTAGGACAGGATTCACTTGATACAGTATGATTGGCATTTCAGGCAATTTCTTGGAGAGATCCCGGAAAAAGATTGTTGGTTAGGGTGAAATTCATAGGCAACTAGCATAACAAACACAATGCGCTCAAGAAATTAACACGGTTCAATATCGAGCTAGACATCAATCTAATACTAATGATAGCGTAGTCAGTGTAATAGTAAGCACGCTCCGATGCTCGGTAGTTTTCCGGCGATTATTTTCTTTTACCTTTACAACCAAACTTGCTAAGGTCGACGGCGGTAATTTAGGCCGCTTCGTACCCCAGGAAATCTCCGTCAAATCCTGGCCGATACCCAGGCGGTCGAGCTGCTGCCGGGTGTATGCGGCGGCGCTCAATCCGTCCGGCAGGTTTTCTACTCCTATCCGGTAGGCGTGGGCAAAGAAGGCGCAGGCGATCTGCACTTCCTTCAAACCGCAGAATGAATTCAGCGGCTAGCCAATCAAACATGTTTCAAACATGTTTTTTCGTGATAGCAACGAATTCATTCGCTGGAACTTTAATCGCGACCCATACTTGGTTTATACCCTATCAACCACTCAGGAAAACGGCCGTTTATTGGAACCTAGTGCAAGCTGCTGCGAAAGCGGAAGGCTAACCCGATCAGCAGTCCTATTAAAAAGAAAAAAAGCACACTGCTCCCCATATCTACAGGTGACAGATGCTGTATCAGCTCTAGTATCGCACCAATCGCCATCACCAGGATGGCCACAATGAAAAAGAGTAACGATCCGGCTCCCTTGGGCTGCTTCTTATTTTGTTGAGGATCGTGTACCATTATTGGCCTCCCAAAATAAAAACTCCCATCTGATTTCATTATAACATAGATGATGCCTGAATTGGGGAGAAGTTTGATTTTAATTTGTCAGAACGGCTCCGCCCGCGTCTGGGTCAAATGCTTCCGGCCAGATCGTGGCGGCGTCGTAGACGGCTTCATTGACAAGCACTGTTTCATCCTCATCGCCGGCAACGGCCGTTTTCGAGGGCTTGACCTTCGCCTCACTGAGATTTGCCCCGGCCAGATTGGCCTGGCTGAGATCGGCGCCGACCAGGTTGGTCCCTTGCAGATCAGCCTCGCGCAGATCGGCTTGAATGAGCAAGGCGTTGTTGAGCAGCGTGTTCGTTAAAACGGCCGATTTCAAGATCGCTTTCTGCAAATGAGCGCTGCTCAAATAAGCGTCAGCGGCATAAAGGTCAGTGAGGTCCGCCCCGCGCAGCTGCGCCTCAATCAAATTTCCGGCCGCAAGATTGGCCCCTGACAGATTGGCATGGTCCAGGCGCGCGCCGTCCATGTCCGTCCCTGCTAAATGCGCACCGTGCAAATCGGCCGATTCCAGCGCCATCTCATGCAGATTCGCCCCTTCCAGTTCGATTACCGGCCGGGGGGTACTGATCAGACCTGTCTCATAAAGGAACTGGATGACCATCCCTTTACGCTGGGCATTCACGAGACGCAGGACGGCCAGGGTCGACGCGCGGGCAATCGTGCGAATCTCATCCTCACCTGACGAGGACCGCAGGTCAAAATCCAGCAGGTAGTGCGTAATGCGCTCGAAGTAGCGATCCATCAGCACCTGTTCCTGGCGGTCCATCTCAATCGCCCAATCATTCTCGCGGTCCTGATCAGCCTGCATTTGTTCAAACGCATGAGCGCGCATTTCGCGGGTTTGCTGCATACGGCCGATCCAGGCCGCGCCGATGGCCAGGAAAAGAGGAATAATCAGCAGACCCAGCCAATCCCACAATGTCTTTGAGGGTGATATGCCCGTGTATAGCGGGTGCGTCGTCTCATTAAATCCAGTCCAGGCCGGGGCAGTGTGTGGAAACAGTGCCCAAAAAATTATCACGGCCAGCAGGATGAGCAGAAATACAGCCATGACAGCAGCAATGAAACCTAGAACGGCATGTTCAATGCTCCAGTTTTGCCATCTTCCCCAGGCATTCCGATTCTCTAATTCTTGCGCTTGGTTCCTTTCTGTCGCGGACATCGGGCAGTCTCCTTCACACCATTCTCAACTCTTGAATTATCACCGATCCCTATCCTGATGCAAGGCGCTGTTTGCACGCAAAGTGACGCGGATTAACAAGCCTCCTGCGTTTAAACTTAAGACCTCTTAATAACCTCAATCTTGAGCGTGCCAAACTTGCAAAAACTTGCAAATCTCGGTTAAAATGACCGCCAAGTTTTGTAAAGTTTCCCAAAAGAGTATTTTAATAAGGAGTTTTCAAATGTCAGAAAATGCGGTAGAGGTTTATCGTCTTGTAATCGTGGAGTTCGCTGGGCAGGATCGCGCCAAGCAGGTGGTCGACCTGGTTAGAAATAATGAAAAAGCAGCCGGCGTTGATGTCAAGGCCTGGGCTGTGGTTGAAGTAGATGAAAAAGGTAAAGCGCATGTGAAACAGAGCGGCCATGGCGGCTGGGGTGCAGGTATCGGCGCCGGCACCGGCGTACTCCTCGGCCTGATCGGCGGACCTGCCGGTTTATTGGTTTGGGCACTGGGCGGCGCACTGGTTGGCGGCCTGGCTGGTAAATATCTCGGCCACCAGTTTGATGAAGATCAGCTCAAGGCCGTAGCCGCGGCAATGGAACCTAACACCTCCGGGCTGGTCATGGTTGTTGAAGACGAATTAGCCCAACACGTCGCCGAGGACCTCGGGGTTGAAGATGGCGAGGTGGTTATCGTCGATCTGGCCGATCAGATGTCGGGTGAATTTGCCGAGGTGGCGAGCATCAATCTTGGTGAAGCCGGCGCGGCCGACGAAACGGATGCTTCCGGAGAAGAGAGCAAATAATCTTTTCTAGCTGAAACCAGATTGGTCCAATTTTCAAAAGATTGGTCCAATTGTTAAAAATCTATATCGCATCATATAGCGATTGAAATTGGACCAATCTAATGGAATCTACTCCAGATTGGTCCAATTTTTTATTATCACTATCCGCATTCAGATAGTGATCGAAATTGGACCAATCTCCCCCA
>JBJYWP010000003.1:37248-41301 GCA_046259485.1 Promineifilaceae bacterium (SeqCode)
TTTATTATCACTATCCGCATTCAGATAGTGATCGAAATTGGACCAATCTCCCCCAGGTATTTTTTTATTTCAGGCAAACATCTATGTTATAATTAGCCTATGGGAGACCTTGAGTACGATCGCTTTGGCCCGTGGGTAATTGAGATTACAGACGACGATCCGCCTTCGCCGCTTTTCCTGCTCCATCTAACCCGGCCGGAGACGCCCCTGCTGAACATCAAAATCCCGCGCAATATCGAACATCGCAATGCCCATGCGGGTATGAACCTCTATGATTACCTGGTCTCGCTCTATAACGATGACCTGGTCATCCTGCAAAGGATAGGGGATGGTGTCAGGGAGCATACCTTCCGCTACCGCGATATCCAATATTTGCGCTACAGCGAAGAATTACTAAAAGGCACCGTCCATTTGGGCCTCGGCGATCAAACCTTCACCCTGCCCTTCAATACCGTCTCCAGCAGCACGATGGAAAAGCTGGTCGCCCTGATTCGCGAACGCTACTGCGCTATGCCACCGCAGGCCCCGTTGTTAGAAGAGCCCGCCCAACCTATCGACGGCTTGAGCTTTTATTTCAATGGTCTGCTCCTTAAAAGAGAGCTTTACGAACCGCAGTACTGCCTGCTGGCGGCCCAGGCGGACAAGCCGGTCGCCTCTTCCGAGCCGGTCAGCTTAGTCGAGGCTTTCTTTACGATTGTCGGCAAGTCCCTGTTGGAATCACTGCATTGGAGCGACGGCCGTGAGTTAAAAATCATTACCCGCGGCCAGGATTATAAGTACAAATGGCAGGCGGTGTACGCGAAAGAATATACTTATCTGCCATTGGAAAAAATTCGTAGTTTTCGCTGGCAGCACGATCCTCGGCATACGGCCGTTTGCCGCCTGGACATCGAAACGGCCGCCGGTCCCCTATCCTTCGTCTTCACCGAAGACAATCCCTTCATCGCCGGCTACACCCAATTCCTGGCCGCAGTCTCGTCTTCATTCAAACAAGAAGAAGCTTTTACCCTTCAGCAATTGAACTAGATATAATTCTCTTACAATGAAAATCACCAAGATGGACGAAGTCTGCCAAACTTGGTGGCTGCTATTTGAAAACAGGCTTATATCCATTTAAAAAGGAGTCTCCCACTATGAAAACATTCGGCCTAAACTATGACATAAAACCAGAATACGTTGAAGAATTCAAAGACTTCTCTCTGAAGGTAATTGATCTCATGCAAGAGTGGCCCGGGCACGTCGAGACGCGCCTTTTCATCGATGCCGCCAAGCCTAATTCGATGATGATTTACTCTAATTGGGAGACTGTCGATCAGTTCAAAACCTTTATGAAATCTGACGATTTCAAAGGCGCCATTGGTGCAACCTATGATATGCTCGAAGGCATGCCTTCGCACAAGGTCTATGAAGAAACCGGCGGCTTGAACTAAGTTTTGCAGACATCAGGTTGCAAAACTTCTAGCTAATTAAAACCAACAGCCGCGCAAATAATTGCACGGCTGCCTATTAATCCATATTGTTCCAATTTTTTAACAATCGCGTAAACGCGCAAAGGATTGCGCGGCCACCTACTGGTTACTGGTAGCTGGTTACTGATAACTGGCAACTGGTTACTGCCCCAATATCCGCTCAATCGCCGCCAGCTCCTCTACACTCAACTCCAGGTTATCCAGCGCCTTGACAATATCCTCGATCTGCTCCGGTTTACTGGCGCCGATCAAGGCTGAGGTGATAACGGGATTGCGCAGTGTCCAGGCGATTGCCAGCTGGGCCATATTTTGCCCGCGCGCCTTGGCGATTTCATTGAGTTTCACTACCTTGGCCACCCGTTCGGCCGATACGGCGTCGCCCCAGAAAAATTCGTCAAACCGCGCCGCCCGCGAATCCTCCGGGATTCGGTCGATGTACTTATTAGTCAGGATACCCTGGCATAGAGGTGAGAAAGGAATACAGCCGATCCCTTCTTCTTCCAACACGTCCAACAAGCCAGCCTCGATCCAGCGGTCGAACATGTTATAGCGCGGCTGGTGGATCAGGCAGGGCGTGCCCAGTTCACGCAAAATGCGCGCCGCTTCACGCGTCTGCTCAGGGCTGTAAGTAGAAATGCCGGCGTACAATGCACGGCCCGAGCGCACGATGAAGTCCAGCGCGCCCATCGTCTCTTCCATCGGCGTCTGCGGATCTGGCCGGTGGCTGTAAAAAATGTCGAAATATTCGAGGCCCGTGCGCTTCAGGCTCTGGTCGCAGCTTGCCACCAGGTACTTGCGCGAACCCCATTCGCCATAAGGCCCAGGCCACATCAGGTAGCCCGCCTTATTGGAAATCACAAGTTCATCGCGATAGGGGGCCAGGTCCTCGCGGAAAACACGTCCGAACGTTTCTTCGGCCGATCCTGGCGGCGGGCCGTAATTATTGGCGATGTCGATGTGCGTGATGCCCAGGTCAAACGCCGTTCGCAGCATCGCCCGCGATTTTTCCAGCGGGTCAATACCGCCGAAGTTGTACCATATGCCCAACGAAACGGCCGGCAGCTTCAACCCGCTGCGCCCCGTCCGTCGATACGGCATTGAATCATAACGTGTGTCATCTGCTTTGTATGGCATGGAGAAGCTCCTTGGAGTATGTTAGTGCGTAAGTGTGTCAGTTGGTCAGTTAGTGAGCATTTCAGCTTGTCAGGTGGTCAGCTTGTCAGCTTGTCAGCTTGTCAGCTTGTCAGCTTGTCAGCTTGTCAGGCACTGATTATAACTCAACCCGCCCTCTACCCCTATCTCTTTTCTCTATCTTATCTCTTTCTCTATCTCTCGCCACCTGCCACATCTTCAATCTGCAGTCCGCAATCCGCAATCCAAATAATTCTTTCTCCACACCCCTTTCATAACTTCTTCACAACTGGCCGGTATTCTATAGATAGTAATTTATTTCTGAGGTATATCATGCAAAAAGCAGTACGCATATCAACACAAACAAAACAAAACTGGATGATTGACGCGATCGTTTTTGCGGGGGCGGTGCTCTCCACGATTACGGGCATTTACTTTCTGTTTCTGCCTATCGGCGGCTATCAAGGCGGACGCAACCCGACCTATGGGCTGACGATCTTATTCGGCCGTTCCACCTGGGATGACCTGCACACCTGGGGCGGCCTGCTGATGATCCTCGCCGTGGTCATTCACCTGGCCTGGCACTGGTCCTGGGTCAAGATGATGAGCCGGCGCATGGCCAACACCCTGTTAGGCAAAGGGAGTAAATTCTCACGCGGCGCTAAAATAAACGTCCTGGTCGACCTGGCCATAGCAGTCGGATTCTTCCTGACGGCCGTTTCCGGCATCTACTTTCTCTACCTACCATCCGGATACGCGGGCGGCACGACCCCCGGCTGGGACCCCGGCTTTCTATTCAGCCGCAGCACCTGGGACATGATCCACACCTGGGCCGCCGTGGCCATGATCATCGCCGCCCTCCTCCACGGCATCATCCACTGGCGTTGGATCACCAAAGTGACACGATCAGTGAATCAGTTAGTCAGTCAGTCAGTTTCTCAGAAACCGGCTGACCACATGACCAACTGAAACACTGACAAACTGAATTACCGAAAAACTAAAAAACTAAGGAAAACACAATGACCAAAAAAATCATACTCATAACACTATTCGTCCTCTTCGCCGGCGCACTTGTCGCCGGAGGTATCTATCGCACCAGCGCTAAATCCGGCTATGACATCAGCCTCGGCGGCAAGAACGGCATCGAAATCACACAGGGTTCCGCAGGCGCCACGGCCCACGGCGGTCAAGGCGCTAATGCGGAGGAACACTCCCAGGACGTCGAACGCACCGGCCAGGGCTTAGGCAACAGCGGTGAAGCACAGGGTCGCAACCAGAAATCGGATGCGGCACCCGCGGAAGGCAGCTCCGGCCAGGGTAACGGCCGTAGCAGTGAAAGTCAGGAACTGGGCCAGGGGCAAGGTCAAGGCCAGGGACGCGATCAAAGCCTGGGTCAAGGTCAAGGTCAAGGTCAAGGTCAAGGCCAGGGTCAGGGTCAAGGACAAGGACAAGG
>JBJYWP010000003.1:41401-59749 GCA_046259485.1 Promineifilaceae bacterium (SeqCode)
CCAGCAAACGGAAAGCGCTGAGGCCCAAGACATGATCCTCATCGAAGGCACCGTCTCCCAGGCTCCGGCAGCTGGCGTGGACATGATTCTGGAAACAGCCGGCGGCGAGGTCCTGATCGGCACCGGTCCCGGCTACCTGCAGGAGCAGGGCTTTGAACTGGCGGCCGGCGACGAGGTTCAGGTCAGCGGCTTCTATGAAGACGACGAGTTCAAGGCTGTGACCATCACCCGCATCTCCGACGGCGTTGACATCACCTTACGCGACGAATTCGGCCGTCCCATGTGGAGCGGAGCCGGACGAGGCGCTCGCGGCGGCGGCGGTCAAGGCCAGGGCACCCAGCAGCAAATCCCCGACGTCACCGGCGTTTAATTAGTCAGTTTCGCGAATTTCACAAAATTCAAGATAATAGAAGTAAGCGAAGCGACGAGATGCCATCTTTCCCAAAGATGGCATCTCTCCCTGACCAGCTGACTTCCTGAATTACTGACCAGCTAACTACCTGAAATACTGACCAACTGAAATACTGAAATACTGACAAACTGACAAAATAATTAACACCATGTCCCAACTCATCCTCGTAGTAGACGACGAAGCCGCCCTGGTCAAGGTCGTGCGCGGCTATTTAGAACAGGCTGGCTATCAAGTCGTCAGCGCCGCAAACGGCCGTGAAGCCCTCTTCGCCGCCCGCGACCACAAGCCCGACCTGATCATCCTCGATTTAATGATGCCCGAAATGGACGGCTTTGAATTCATGCGCCAGTACGCGCGCGAAGGTGACGCGCCAATCATCGCCCTCACCGCGCGCATAGACGAGATGGACAAGGTCCTGGGCCTGGAAATGGGCGCCGACGATTACGTCACCAAGCCCTTCAGCTCGCGCGAACTGGTCGCCCGCGTGCGCGCCCTCCTACGCCGCAGCAGCGTTCAGCAAGCGCCGGCGGATATCCTGCGCGCCGGCAATCTCGCCTTAAACCGCTCCGCGCGCACCGTCACTGTCGACGAGGAGGAGTGGGAGCTCACGCCGATGGAATTCGGTCTGCTGAACACCTTGATGAGCAATCCTGGCCGCGCATTCAGCCGCATGGAGCTGCTCGAACGCACCCAGGGCTTCGCCTACGACGGCTACGAACGCACCGTCGATGTGCACATCAAAAACCTGCGCAAGAAAGTCGAAGCCGATCCCGGCGATCCCCAGCACATCCTCACCGTCTTTGGCGTCGGCTACCGCTTTAACCCCAACGAATGAGCACCCTGCGCACCAGTCTCTGGTCCCGCCTGACTATCGCCTTCGTTTTCGTCGCCCTCATCGGCGTCACCCTGGTCGCCGTCCTGGCCAACCGCGCCACCTCGCTGGGCTTCCAACGCTATCTGCAAGCCGGTGAAATCGCTTCATTGGGAGATCTGCAGGCTGAACTGGCCACTTTCTATGACCTACAAGGAGATTGGACCGGCGTGAACAACATCTTACGCGACAGCAGCATCGGTCCCCAGGGCTCAGTCGGCGGCTATTTCCTGCGCGTGCTCGACACCAATGACGAGGTCGTCGGCCGTCGCGGCGGGCAGTCACGTTCCGAGGAAGAGTTTGATATGCGGCTGCCGATCATGGTCGGCGACACACAGGTGGGCACACTGCTTGCCGAACCGGCCGGTGGAGCCGGCAGCGGCCATGCCGGAGAACAATACCTGGCTTCGGTTAACCAGGCCATCCTCCTATCCGGCCTCGTCGCCATTCTGATCGCCCTCTTCCTGGGCCTCATCCTGGCCCGGCGTATCACACGGCCGTTAAGCCAGCTCACCGAAGCGACCCATGATCTCGCCGCCGGCGACTTGGGCCGCCAGGTGCCCGTCAACAGCGAAGACGAACTCGGCCGTCTGGCAAGCGACTTTAACCAGATGGCCAGGGCGCTGGAACTGTCGGAAGCGCAGCGCCGCCAGCTGCTGGCTGACACCGCGCATGATTTGCGCACACCCATCGCCGTGATGCAAAGCCACCTGGAAGCGATGCTCGACGGCGTCTTTCCGATGACGCCTGAAAATCTGGCTGCCATCCATGAAGAAACGCTCCATCTCGGCCGTCTTGTCGAAGATGTGCGCCTCCTATCCCTGGCCGAAACGGGCCAGCTGCCCTTGGAGAAGAAACCGGTCGATCTCCTGGAACTGACCGGACAGGTCGTCAGCGCCTTCGCTCCCCTGGCCGAATCAGACGGCGTGCTTCTGGAAAGCGATTTACAGCCTGTGCCCTTCATAACGGCCGATCCGGCGCGCCTGCACCAGGTACTGGCCAATCTTATCTCCAACGCCATGCGCTTCGCGCCGCTGGGTACAGGTGAAACGCCAACCGTCATTATCACGCTCCAGCCCGGCGATGGCCAGGCTCTGATCACGATCACGGACAACGGCCCCGGATTAACAGCCGAACAGCAGGCGCGCGTCTTCGACCGCTTCTGGCGTTCAGACAGATCCCGCGATCGACAAGGCGGCAACTCCGGCCTCGGCCTGGCGATCAGCAAATCCATCGTCGAAGCCCACGGCGGCCAGATCAGCGTCACCGCCACCCCCGGCGAAGGCGCGACCTTCACCGTCAGCCTGCCTGTTTAATTTCGGATTTCGGATTGTGGATTACGGATTTGCCCTTGTAGCGCAACCTTCAGGTTGCGGGGGGCACAACGTAACCGTTATGCTACAACTCTCCTGCCACCTGCCACATCAACCTTTCCAGCGCATCCTTCAGGTTACCGCCTCCATCCGGCGGTTGCAAACCGCCGTCTGATCCGCCAAAGTAGGCTGGAAGCCTACTCACCCAAACCGAGCTCATTTTCACAATAAGCCGATGAATTTTCTTTAAAAAGCTGTCGATGATCCATTGAGGATATTAGCCTGCTTTAGCAAGCTTTTTTTTATGATCATCCTGGGGTTTGCAACCCCAGGTGACCGGCAATCCTCTACCTCTCCCCTATATCTCCCAACCGCAAACCCAACTGCACACCAGCCGCCTGCTCCACCATTTGCATATCTTCCGTCGAAAGCTTCCCCCGCCTGGTTCACCAGTCGCTGCTTGCTCACCGTTGTCAGCTGATCGGCCATCGCCTTGCTCTGCTTATCATTCAATGTAACAATCGTCTTGCTGGGATAAACACGGCCGATATCGTTTGTCAACGGCACAACTTGCACGCGGTTGAGATAGCGGTTCGACGCGTCATTACTAATGATCACCGCTGGCCGTTGTTTCCTGATTTCTCCGCCCACGGCAGGATCAAAATTGACCCACCACACCTCAGCGCGCTTCATCACTCACATCCCCCAACGTCGCATCAGCCCATTCCAAAGCCTTACGCTCGCGATCTTCCTGCTCGGCCATTTGGCGGTAAGCTTCTTCCAAATCCGGAAACAGGACATGAGTCCGAACCAACTCCTCAACAAGACGGCCGATCTCCTGTCCGCCGCTTGCCTGGATCAGCCCCTCGTAAACCTGCGGATCGAGATTGAGCATCAGCACCCTGCTGCCTTGCTCGCTCTCCTCTACCAACTCCTGCTCACCACTAACATATCCGGTGTTCGCCTCTCGCAGCCGCCGCGCCTCTTCCAAAGTCTCTTCGGCCGAAAAGGGGCGAACGCCGAGCGCCTGTTCGAGAAGCACAATCACTTCGCTGTTCATACTACGCCGGTTCATTTCCGCACTGCGCTTCAACCGCTCATACAACTCATTCGGCACATTCTTAATCGTCAACGTTCCCATACGTTTCAACTCCAATAAAGTTCCATTTCAGAACCATTATGGAATAAACAATTTTCTCTGTAAATGGTAGAGATAGAGATAGGGGGGAGCGGTAGAAATTCCACACTCCGAATTCCGAATTCCGCATTCGCCCACATCCGCAATCCGAAATAAAAAAAGGCGTCGAAACGGCCGTTTCGACGCCTTCGTTCTATTCAATTGTCATTTTGCAGACCAAAGAGGCTTATTTCGTTTTACCGTTGTGACCGTTGGTGGCGGCCTGCGCCTCGATTACCTTGGTCTGCACCTCTTTGATAGGGATACGCCTGGCCTTCACTTCTTCCGTCTTCGGAATGTTCAAAGTGAGCACCCCATCTTCATAGGATGCCTCTACAGCATCCGCATCGACGGCCGAAGGCAGGGTGATCGAGCGGGAGAAAGAACCCCAGCGCCGTTCGCGCAGATGATAATTCTCTTCATCGAGCTCATTTTCGTCCTTAATTTCACCCTTGATGGTCAGGACATTATCGATAATCGACACATCCAGATCGTCAGCCTTAATGCCCGGTACAGAAGCTTTTATAATATACGCTGCATCATCTTCGGCGACATCGATAGCCAGCTGGTGGGTCTGTTGCGGCCAGCGCCATGCCGGTAGTTCCAGTGTTTCGTCAAAGAGCCGGTCAAATTCGCTTCGCAGACGCATCATGTCGTGTGTTGGATTCCATCTTACTATTGCCATTTTCCATACTCCTTTCTGAAAAGATTTAACTATTAAGTTATACTGTAGTAATAGATCGACTTTGTCAGAATCGTGTTAGATTTAAGGCAGAAATGTGTCTGAAATGTGGCAGGTGGCAAAGAGATAGAGGCTTGAGATTGAGATAGAGGAGAATTCCGCACTCCGAATTCCGAATTCCGCATTCGCCCAAATCCGCAATACCAAATCCGAAATCCCCTTGGTTGTTTGCTTCCCAATTTAGTACACTCTATAGAGAGAAGATGTCAGCGACCACGGAAACAGCAATCGAATTCAAAGTACAGGGCATGGACTGCGCTAACTGCGCCAAGTCGATCGAAACGGCCGTTTCGCGCATGGACGGCGTGCAGCAGTGCTCGCTCAACTTCACCACCGAAACCCTGCGCATCACGGGCACGGCCGGAAAATCAGCCATCACGGCCGTCGTCACCGACATGGGCTACACCCTGATCGACGCGCAAATCGAACCCCTGACGCCCGAAACGGCCGTTACCGTACCGCAGAACTTCCTGGCCTACATGTGGGACCAGCGCGAAACGCGCCTGCTCCTGGCCGCCGCCGTCCTGCTCATCCCCAGCGTGCTGCTCAACGAAATCATGCACTTCGACCAGCGCTGGGCCAACATCCTGGCCGTAACCGCGCTCTTCCTCTCCGGGTGGCCCATCGCCCGCAGCGGCTGGAACTCCCTGCGCTACAGCCGCGAAATCAACATCAACGTGCTTATGACCATCGCCTCCATCGGCGCCCTGATCATCGGCGCCACCGTCGAAGCAGGCATGGTCATGGTCCTCTTCGCCCTTAGTGAAGCGCTGGAAGGCTACACGGCCGGCCGCGCGCGCCAGTCGATCAAGCGCCTGATGCAGATTGCTCCGGCCACGGCCACCCGCCTGCCGCAGTCCGGCGGCGAGGGTTACATGGCCGAAGTGCCCGTGCAGGAGCTGGCCGTCGGCGATTTGATTCTGATTCGTCCCGGCGAGCGCATCCCCATGGACGGCCGTATTCTCAGCGGCAGTTCGGCCGTGGACCAGTCACCCATCACGGGTGAAAGCCGCCTGGTGGAAAAAGAACCGGGCGACGACCTCTTCGCCGGCAGCGTCAACGGCCATGGCGCATTAGAAGTCGAAGTCACCCATCTGGCCGCGGACAACACCATCAGCCGCATGATCCGCCTCGTCGAAGAAGCGCAGGAAAAGCGCGCACCGGCGCAGCGTTTCGTCGATCAGTTCGCCCACTATTACACGCCGGCCGTCGTCGGCCTGGCGCTCATGGTTGCCACCATCCCACCGATCTTCTTCGGCCTGCCTTTCTGGAACACACCCGACGGCACCTTCGGCTGGTTCTATCGCGGACTGGCCTTGCTCGTTGTCGCCTGTCCCTGCGCGCTGGTGATCAGCACCCCCGTAAGCCTGATCAGCGCCATTAGCAATGCCGCCAAGAACGGCATTCTCTTTAAGGGCGGCGTCTTCCTGGAGCAGCTCAGCCGCGTGCACGTGATGGCCTTTGATAAAACAGGCACGCTCACCGAGGGCAAACCTTCCGTAATCGCCGTGCGCACGCCCGCCTGTGAAACCTCCACCGATTCCGGCTGGGCCGTCTGTGACGACTGCCAAGACGTGTTAGCGCTGGCCGCGGCCGTGGAAAGCCGCAGCGAGCATCCGCTTGCCCACGCTGTCATCCGCGCCAACCATCACCGCGGCTGCTGCGACCGCTATCCTGCCGCAAAAAATGTATCTGCGCTCACAGGCCGCGGCATCACAGGCATCGTGGACAATCACCAGGTCATCATCGGCAGCCACCGCTGGTTCGACGCCAACATCGCCCATCCCCCCGAACAGTGCGATCTAGCGATGCTTGATGAGGCTCAGGGCTACACGCCGTTGATGGTCGGCATGGATGACCATTATAAAGGGACCATTACAGTCGCCGATACGGTGCGCGAAAACAGCAGTGACGTGATTGAGCAGCTGAAAGCGCTGGGCATGGACAAGATCGTCATGCTCACCGGCGACAGCCGCACCACGGCCGAAAAAGTCAGCGTGCAGCTGGGCGTGACCGATGTGCGCTTCGAGCTCCTGCCGCAGGACAAAGTAGCCGTCATAGAAGACTTGCAGGCGCAAAACGGCGCGGTGGCCATGGTTGGCGACGGTATCAACGACGCGCCCGCCCTGGCAACGGCCGATGTAGGCATTGCCGTCGGCGGCGCGGGCAAACCCTCACAGGCCATGGAAACGGCCGATATTACGCTCATGAACGACGACATCGGCCGTCTGCCCTTCGCCGTCAGCCTCAGCCAGGCCGCCATGCGCACCATCTACTTCAACGTCGCCTTCAGCATCGGTATCAAAATCATCTTTCTGCTGCTCGTCCTCGCCGGCATCGGCACCATGTGGATGGCCGTCCTCGCCGACATGGGCGCCTCCCTCCTCGTCACGCTCAACGGCATGCGCCTGCTGAATAAAAAGCCGGCCAGCTAGTCAGCCGTCAGCTCATCAGCTTGTCAGCCCGTCAGCCAGACTCTATCTCTCATCTCTATCTCTCCCCGCCACATTAGAAAACTGGCACCAATCCCCATAATCCCCTATGATCCATCCCCGTTGCCTCAAAAACAACCTTCGCGAAATTATTAATCCCAATCAATTGCTGAAACAATTAAGAATTGTTACCCAATTGCAGAGCTGAGAGCGCGACTTGGCTCAATTTGAAGTCAAGGAGTACTTCTCATGAGTTTTGAACAATTTAACCTTGATGCGCGCCTGAACGCCGCCATCAAGTCAGCCGGGTTCGTCAACCCGACACCCATCCAAGAACAAGCCATCCCCTTCATCCTCGAAGGGCGGGATGTCATGGGCCTGGCTCAAACAGGCACCGGCAAAACGGCCGCTTTCATGTTGCCCATCCTGCAAAAATTGACCCAAGGCCCGCTGAAGCAGATGCGCGCTCTGGTCATCGCCCCCACCCGTGAACTGGCCGAACAGATCAACCAGGCCACGCGTGACCTGACCCGCAACACCAAAATCCGCTCTGCCGCTATCTACGGCGGCGTGAAAAAGAAACCGCAAATTAAAGCGCTAAACAAAGGCACAGAAATCATTATCGCCACCCCCGGCCGTCTGCTCGACCTGACCGGCGAAGGGCATGTCGACTACAGCCACATTGAATTTTTCGTCCTCGACGAAGCGGACCGCCTATTCGACATGGGCTTCCTGCCCGACATCCAGCGCATCATCCGCAAACTCCCCCAGGAGCGACAAACCCTCTTTTTCTCGGCCACAATGCCTAAAGTCATTCGCCGCCTGGCCAATGAGGAATTAAAAAATCCGCAAACGGTGCAGATTGGCGCCATTCGCCCGGCCAAGACCGTTTCCCATGCCCTCTACCCGGTGACGCCCAAGCTCAAGAAAAACCTGCTGCTGCACATGCTGGAAACGACCGCCACCGGCCGCGTGCTCATCTTCACGCGCACCAAGTACCGCGCGCGTAATCTAGCCCGCGATTTGAAAAAGAACGGCTACCGCGCCGCGGAACTGCAAGGCAATATGTCGCAGAACCAGCGCCAGCGGGCCATCGACGGTTTTCGCAAAGGGAGATATGACATTCTGGCCGCCACCGACGTCGCCGCCCGCGGCATCGATATCGACGAGATTTCGCACGTCATCAACTTTGACATGCCGGACACGGCCGACGCTTACACACATCGAATCGGCCGTACCGGACGCGCGCAAAATAACGGCAAGGCATTCACATTCGCCGTGGAAGATGACGAGGCCATGGTGCGCCAGATCGAAAGAAGCATCGGCTCGCCCATCGAACGCCGCCGCCTGGACGGCTTCGACTACGGCGTCTTCCAACCCGAACGCGTTCCCGAGGTCAAGTTGGCCTACAGCACGCCTCGCGGCCGGCGACGACGGTTTTAAGAGCCGACAGCCGTCAGCCGAGAGCTGATGGCTGATGGCTGACGGCTGAGAGCCGAAGCAAAATGGCCAAACTGATCTACTTTACGCCTACGTCGCTGGATGGCTTTATCGCCGGTGAAACCGACAGCATGGAGTGGGGCGTCCCGTCCGAGGAGGTATCCGCTTTCATCAACGACGTGCACCGCCCCATCGGCACCTATCTCTATGGCCGCAAAGAATATGAGACGATGATGGTTTGGGAAACGCCGGATGTCATTCCTGGTCTAACGCCGGCCATGACGGACTTCGGGCGGATCTGGCAAGCGGCCGCTAAGATCGTCTATTCCAAATCGCTGGAGAACGTCTCTACACCGAAGACGCGCCTCGAGCAGGAATTCGAACCGCAGGCTGTTCGCGATTTGAAGGCGCAGCTTCCTCATGACATTTCTATAGCCGGTCCGAACCTCGCCGCACAGGCGATCCAGGCCAGGCTGGTCGACGAATATCAGCTGCTCGTCGTACCAATCCTACTTGGCGGCGGCAAGCGGGTTCTGCCCAGCAGCGTAACTATACCGCTGGATCTCCTGGACGAGCGCCGTTTTAGGAATGGGTGGGTGTATCTTCGCTACGGCACGCGGGCCATGTGAAGGCAGTAGTCAAATAGTGGTACATACCCAAACCTGGCATTGAGTTCGGGGCTGCGATGTAAGATAGTCTCTTGGGCAAGCCAAGAAGCAGACCCGGGCATGTTACTGCTCACTTCCACCAGGGACCAGCAGCACTTTGCCGCCTGTCATTTGCTTGCGGTACAGGGCCACGGCCGTCTGCACCTCCTCCAATGGGTAGCCTACGCGAACGGCCGTTCGCAGTTCATCCGTGATCAGCTTCTGAGCCAGCCGCCAGAGGGACAGCAGCTTAAGCATATTCTTCTGCGCGATCCAATTCGTCAGCCAAAAACCTTCAACAGACTTCTTCTCAAAAATCAAGTCGCCGATGCTGATCTGCACATCTTCCTCTGACAAACCGCCGAAGACAATCAGCTTGCCCCCCTGCGGCAGCGTGGTAAGAATGCGCCGCGAGAGCGTTCCCCCCACGGCATCGAAGGCCAGCGAGGCCCCTTTCTCACGGCATAAGGCTGCCAACCGCCCGTCAAAATCCGCATCACTGCTGTTCAGAACAATGTCTGCGCCCTGTCCACGCAGCAGCGACACCTGATCCTCGCGGCGCACGACATTAATCGCCGTGATCCCGGCCGTCGTCGCCAGGCGTTGAACCATTTGACCCAGCGCGCTCGCCGCGGCCGTCTGCACAAACACTTTGTGATTTCCCTCCTGCAGAAGGGAAAGAAAGGCAACGGCCGTTAACGGATTGACTACCGACATCGCTCCGTGCTCCAGGTCGACCTCACTGTTCAGCGGCAAAGCCAGGCTGCTGCCGGTCAACACATAATCAGCCCACAAGCCGTTCCCATCAGTAGGCGCGATGCAGGCCACGCGCCTGCCCATCAAGTAGCGCCCCATCATGCCGCTGCCAACCGCCACAACCGTTCCTGACCCCTCCAGACCAGGCACAACCGGCAGCGCTTTCTTAATCCCGTAATTCCCTTGCAGAAAACTAAGATCGGACGGATTAATGGGCGAGGCCGCCACCTTCACCAGCACCTCACCCGGTCCGGGCTTCGGTACCGGGAGAGAAGCCGTGGTCAATCCCTCCAACCCACCATAGCGCTCTAAAACAACGGCCGTCATCGTTTTCGGAATATCCATAGCCACCGATTCTCCTTCCGGAAAATTTAAAGCCTATCCGCGCTTCCTGAGAACCAGCGTATTCGGCCATTTTGTCAAACAGGTATAACTAATATGATAAACCAAATCGATTCAAAGGGCTATAACGCGACACAAAACGGCTGTTTTCCCCCACGACGAATTCTATAGCGACTTGGGCTTCTCACAATGCATCACGATTTTTCCCGGTATGACATTGCAAATTTCAAAGATAGGTTATACCTTTGCCATCAATACCAAACGGCCCTTGCATAGGCTCAAAACGGAAGTTTGAATGGGTTTTCTTTTTCGCTAGTTCTAAAATCCTCATTGTACAGAAATTTATCCTTGGAAACTGATTTTTATCTCGAAACAAATCAGATCCATCCCATGAATCTGCTTCCATAATAAATCCGGTAATCTGGGATTCCCCTGTTCTTAGATTCCCACAAATTGCACAGTAATCAGCGTTTACCAAACCACTGCTTAGTAAATCAATACTGCAGGTTCCATTCATCTCAATCCTCCAATAATTTGGGGGAAGCTTATTAGTTATATCTGCTGAATCAATCGAACTGATACGGACTGGATACGTTAAATAATTATCTATTCCAGCCTGATTCCAGTCGTCTACAACTCTCTCGGAAATAATAAGAAATGGATATGCACCGCAACCAAGAGCATCCGGATATTCAGAACCTCCTTCAAGATTTACATCAAAAGCGCCGGATGGATAATGTTCGACATGACCACAATTTTTACACACGTGGTGAATAACTTCAGACCTCGGTTTAATCGAAAAAGCTCATGTGTATTGAGGAAAATCAAATGTGTTATCACTGAATTTAAGAAACATAAATTCGTTCATCCCTTAAATAGAAAATAATTTGCCATGTTCAGATTACGGGTATCATCCCCCTTGAATCAATTCGTTCATTTTTCCATTAACGTCTTGTCTCACTGCATTTTGATTTTGAGTAACCCACTTGCTCCAGTCTTTGTTAGAGGCTACCTACCAACTTTGATACTTTCCTAAAGATTTTCTTTCAACCCATCTGTCAAAATCATTTCCCTCTAACCCTCAACCAGATTAAAAATAAAAGAGACTAAGTGGTCCGCCAATATTCAATGGCCTGGATTCTCTCTTTCAGTTGACCGTCGTCTTGCAAATAGTCACTCACTATTGGGAACATTTCGGGAAGCTCTTGTGTCCAAATATTTAGCCTAAAATCTGTTGACCACAACTCTCTGCCCTCATGTGTATCTGTTGACCACAGTTCTCGGAGTCCACGCACATCTGGGGTCTTAGATTGCTTCGTTAGATAATTAAAAACCATTGATAGTCCATACCAATCTGTATCACTCCAATCTAGAGATGAATATTTAGTGCCCACATCCATTACAAGCAGTCTTTCGTAAATAAATCTTAGATAAATTTTGTCATTTGAATAAATGATCAAAGCAAAATCAAGAGGCTCTTCAAAACATTTTATGAGCTTGAAACAGTTTTTTTGAAGAAATGGGCCTAGAATGTTCTCAATTTTGTCCCTAAGCGCTTGGCCATTCTTGGCACATCTCATTTCTCCATTATCTCGGGCTTAGGATATGTCCGTCAAACTTTTACCTCCAAATTTATTGAAGCATGATTGTGGAATTAATAGGATTCGTCGGTAAAATTGAGGAAAGTTATTGAACAAACGGATGTTTTCCCCCGCGACCCATTATACCTAAACCTGGAAACCGCTCCCTACCGAACCCGCCCTAGCCAGGGTACACATGTCTCGATCATTTCGCGACCCCCTGCCTACTACTCACTACCAACTACTCTCTACCTACTGATTACTGGCAACTGGTTACTGACTATTAACCACCTTATGATACAAATCCAAAAACGTTCCCCGCGGATCGTACTTCCGCTTCACCTGCTCGTAGGCCGTCTTATCATACAGCGACCAGAACAACTCTTCGGGGAAAAAGGTGTCCGAATAGAGGCACTTTAAGCCGTCCAGGGTGACCAGCTCCTTCTCGATCGCTCGGTTGAAGTAATAATCTTCCATATTTTCATCCAGGTCCATCGAGCAGTAAAAACCGAAATCAACCACAAATTCAGAGCCCGGACGGTAGAGGGGATAGGTGCCGATCGGCCGTGTTGTCTTCACCGGGCAGTACCACAACGGGTAAATAGCTAAATTATCCGCCAGCCAGGCATCAAATTCGGCCGCGCGTTCGAAAGGAATCGCCGCATCCTGGATCAAGGCTTCGCGGCGCGCATTTTCCTGAAACAGCAGGTTACCGCGGCCGCTTTGGCGCAGTTTATTCCTGAACTTGCCGATCTGGATCAGGCGGTCGGAGCGCAGAACAAATTTGCCAAACGTGCGCCGGAACAGTGGGTTCAGCAGGATCGAGCCAAAAACATTTTGCTGGTCAGTCGCGAAAAAAGCGTCCGGGTCCCAGCGCCAGATATAATCCTTCGTTGCCAGCGTTGCTTTTTCAATCCGGCTGTCGCGCTGACTTTGAAAGAACGGCTCATAAAGCGGCACGAAAACCTGTTCTCCCGGCGGCAGCGTCTCGCTGAATTCACCCACCAACAAAATAAACTGCTGCGGTGAAAAACTGACTCCCTCGATGAAATCAGCTCTCTGTTCCCGTGAGGCCTCCTCGAGAGCGTTGAAAAAAGCATCGCGATCCGCAAAGCGGCGGTAGTTCAGCTGCACATGAGGCAGAACGGGATTTAACTTGATCGAGCATTTCAGCACGTAACCCAGCGTGCCATAAGAATTAGGCAGCATATAAAACAGGTCGGCATTCTCATCCGGCGAACAGTGAATCACCTTCCCCTCGCCGGTCAAGAGGTCGAAATCGGTCACCATTTCATGGATCAGGCCGTAGCGAAAGCTTGACGACTGCCCGCCCAGTCCGGCAATCGCCCCACCGACCGTGATCTTACGCAGTTCCGGCACCGCCTGGGGCATCAGGTCGAAACGCAGCGTGACCTTCACCAGGTCATAAAAGGAGGTCATCCCCTCGACCACGGCCACCCGTGCATCCGTATCGATGCTGATCACGCGGTTAAACTGGAGCAGGTCCAGGTTCGGCTTCTGATGCCCATTCTTCCAGGTATGGCGCACATCCTTGACCAGGGAAACGCGTTCCCCGCGCGCCGTCAGTTCCGCGAACTGCCGCAGCGCCTGCTTTTCTTTTGCTTGATAATCACCAGGAGGGGCTAAATTGACGAACATGATTTTCAATCGGCTCTTACGCAGTATTTAGTAAGGAGTAATTAGTATTTAATCCGCTTACTACTCCCTTCTTACTAAATGCCAAATACTAAACACTAAATACTACTTACCCTTACGCAGCTCCCGCACCCACGCATCGAGTTCCCCCAACCGGCCGCGCCTTTCCATATACTTCACGAGCTCGCGCGCTTTACCCTTTCTACCGCTTCCACCCAGGTCTTCAAACTCGACTTTGAGATCAAAACAAAGCTCTTGAATTTCTGCGAGGTCAAATTGATCGACGATAGACTGATAGACGACACGCGCGTCAAGCTCTGCTCCTGGGACGGTCCCTCCCGCCGCTCCGGCCGGTGAAGCGCCCTTGGCAACGTTCGCCGAAGCCCCTCTGCCGATGGCGATACCCTCGCTGTTCGTGATATCGCCCGTGCTTATCTGGTCGCCCGCGTAATAATTCCCCTGAACATTAATCGTGGTGTGCGACAACCCTTTCTCTTCGGCCGTTTCCGCTGCTTTCTTATCGCCTTCGCCCATATCAGCTTCACTCATAACTCTAATCCCTCTAACTAAAACAACTCTCTCTGTCAGTTTAGCCAACCACGGCCGTCTGTCAAGCGAGAGAGCGGTCAGTGGTCGGCCGTCAACTGAGATCTGAGAGCTGAGAGCTGTACACGCTTGCCCCAAACCGGCACTCCCATTATCATCCCTTCTTAGATTGGTCCAATTTCATTCGCTATATGATTACGGATAAAGATTATTAAAAATTGGACCAATCTTGAATGGAAATAAACTAATGGCTATTCTCCACCCCTGGCTCCTCTTTGACGCGGACGGCACGCTCTTCGACTACGAAACGGCCGAACGCAAAGCACTTCCGGCCACCTTCCTGGATGCCGGTTTACCCTACACGGCCGATCACCTGCAGGTCTACCGCGCCATCAACGCGGAGGTCTGGGAAGCCTTCGAACGCGGCGAGATCAGCCAGCCCGATCTGCATCTGGCGCGTTTTCAACGCCTGCTGGACGCCCTGGACATGACGGCTGATATTCCCACCTTCGGCGAGCGCTATCTCTACAACCTGGGCCACAGTCCCGACCTCATCGACGGCGCGGAAGAAGTGGTTGCCGAACTGGCCAAGACGCATAAACTCTACCTGATCACCAACGGCATCCTCGCCGTGCAGTATACGCGCCTCTCCCTCTCGCCCATCCGCGATTACATTGAAGGCATCACCATCTCCGGCGAAGTAGGCGTCGCCAAACCCGACCCGCGCATCTTCGACATCGCCTTCGCAGGCATGGGTCGGCCGGCCAAGAAAGATGTCCTGATCATCGGCGACAGCCTCACCGCCGACATTCAAGGCGGCCACGACTACGGCATCGACACCTGCTGGTACAATCCCAACGGCCGTCAACCCGGTCTCAGCATCCCCATCACTTATACCATAAACTCGCTACACGAATTAATCAACGGATAATGTGGAATTCGGAGTGCAGAGTGCGGAATCCCCCTCTATCTCTATCTCTCCTCTCTATCTAAATCTGTTGTCAGCCATCAACTAAATACCAAATACTAAATACTAAACACTCTCCCCCGCCCCTTGCCACCCACCCCCCATTCTCTGTATCATATGACCAGACTTTACCAACCAACCTGATCAGGAGTTTTTCGCGATGAACCAGGACGACCTATTCTCAGAACCAACCGATGAGTTACAAGAAATCAGCCGCCAGATATTATCTCTGGCCGACGGCTCGGGGGCCGATAATGTCAGGCTCGAGGTCAGCGAGTGGCGCGACGGCCGTTGGCGGCGCACCGGCATACTCGCTCTCCCTCTAAACAGCGAAGGCCGGCTGGAAATCATCCTGCTCAAGGGTCCGCAAACCTTCTTTGAAGCCTTTGAGGTCGAAGCCGCCCTGCCCGATCCCATCGGCGTGCGCTATATCAACGCTCCCTCCGGAGTCAACGTGCGCTCTGGCCCCTCCACAGCGCACGAAATCCTGACCAGCATCCCCTACGGCCAGCGCGTCGAACTGCTCAAAGAAGGCGAATGGGACCTCATCCGCTACGAAAACATCACCGGCTATGCCTTCAGCGAGCTTCTCTCCGCTAAAGACCCCTTCGCGCCGGATGGGCAGGAAGGTCCATTCAAATTCGAATTCTGGCCGACGATGTATAAGGAAGTGACCCAGCATTTCGGCGAGAATCCCGAGATTTACAGCGAGATATCCAACGGCTACCTGCCCGCGCATGAAGGCACCGATCTGAAGGCGCCGATGAACACGCCCTTCTTCGCCGTCGCCCCGGGAACGGTCACCCGCGTATCTGACAAAGAGTGGAACGGCGAAGCTTCCCCTTATGGCTGGCACGTCGTGGTCAATCATGGCGGCGGCCATTCAACCCTCTACGGCCACGCCCGCTCTGATATTCCGGTCAAGGTCGGCGATAAGGTCAGCGCCGGCCAGATTCTGGCTTACAGCGGCAACACCGGCTTCTCCAGCGGCCCCCATCTGCATCTGACCTTAAAAGAGGAAGGCACGACGCTGCCCGGCTGGCCGCCGGATTACATCGATCCCTGGCCGTATCTGGAGCCCCTGTACGATGAAATCCCCGCTCCGGCAGGCAATTTACGCGAAGGTTATTTGTTCGCCCAAAGCCTGGACCGCCGCGCGAATAATATTGCCGTGGCCAAACTTAATCTCAATTTGCGTGCAGAACCGGACAGCTCCAGCCAGCTCCTGGCCGTTGTCCCCCAAGGCAGCGTCGTGCGCATCCTCAATGACGAGCTGATCAACGGCTATTATTACTGTGAAACGGCCGTTTTCGAAGAGGAGCAGCCCAAGAAAGTGCTCGACCTGCCGCAGCCGGAAGCGGTCGACGTCCTCGAATATATCAAGGGTGACGGCCGTCAATACGAGGTGCGCAACGCCTCGGACGGCCAGGAACGCTTCCAAATCCGCGAAGACGGGCTCACTTTTTACCTGGTCAAAAACAACCACTGGGAAAAATTCTTCTACGACAACGACTTCGTCTACCGCGACATCGACACATCCCCCGGAAACGGCCGTTATTACCGCCTGACCGATCCCGACCGCTCTTACGGCAGCCGCTGGCTGCGGCGCAAAATGGCTCCCGGCCAGACCTACACCCAACCGCGCCGCGTGCAGTTCTACAACGCCGCCGACGGGTCTCCTTCCCCGGCCAACAGCGGCAACGTGGTTGATACGATCAAGCTCGTCGCCCACCATGACAGCTATGAATTCCCGACGGGCGTGGAAATCGACGATGTGCTGGAGATCCATTGGATCAACAGTGAGAGCGATCACACGCCGCGAGAGAAATACTATTACGCCAAGGGGCTGGGCATGGTCGGCTGGGCCCGCGGCCACCAGGACCCCAACACACCGGCCTGGAGCGCCGTGTCCGAGATCTATGAAAAAGGAACCCGCGATCCCTTCGAGCGCGAAAAGGTCGTGATCGTCTAATTTGTAACGCAACCTAAGCGTTGTGCTACAGTTATCCGCCCACGCTCACATCCAGCCCATACCCCGCCAGCAAACGGCCGATTTCCGCCATGCGCTCTTCAGACGGCGCCTGGACTCCGGCCAGACGATATTCCAGACCGAGGCTGCCGTACTTATCCTGCGCCGTGTTGTGAAAAGGCAGGATCGAAATGCCGCGGATGTGCCGCATCGCGGCGGCAAATTCGGCCGTCCGGCGCAGATTCTCCTCATCGTCATTGATGCCGGGGATGATCGCCAGGCGCAGCTGGATAGTCTCGCCCGCTTCCGAAAGACGGCGTAAATTGTCCAGGATCGCGCGGTTGCTCGATCCCGTCGCCTCCCGGTGACGGCCGTCATCTATCAGTTTGATATCATAGAGAAAGAGGTCCACAAACGGCCGTATCCGCTCCAGGGTCTCCCACGCAGCCGCGCCGCTCGTATCGACGGCCGTGTGCAGCTCCAGCGCCTTGCATCCTCGCAGAAGCGCCAGCAAGAAATCCGCCTGGAACAAGGGATCGCCGCCTGAAAAGGTCACCCCGCCGCCCGACTCGTCAAAAAAGGCCAGGTCGCGCTGGATCTCGCCTAGCACCTCCGCAACGCCCATCTCACGCCCGACCAATTCCCGCGCCTCGCCGGCGCAGAAATCTGTACAGACACCGCAGGCCACACACAGCGCGCGGTCGGTGACCGGTCCCACGCCATTCCAGGAAATCGCCTCCTCGGGACATTCGTCCACGCACGCCCCGCAGAGAATGCAGCGCGACGGCCGTAACATGATCTGCGGCTCCGGCCGCTGGCTCTCCGGATTATGGCACCAGGCGCAGCGCAGCGGGCAGCCCTTCAGAAAGACCGTCGTACGAATCCCCGGTCCATCATGAATCGAAAAGCGCTTGATATCGAAAATAACACCAGATGCCATAGAACAATTTTAGAGTGGCAGGTAGCAAAGTGGCAAATGGCAGGGGGAGAGTATTTAGTATTTAGTTGCTGAGTGCAATTATTTCCGTTACATCAACACTTAGTGCTTGAATGTGCAACAATTCACGTTACACATCAAGCAGTACATTTACAATTTATCGTCAACAGCTAACCCAGGCTGTTCATCCATAGCCCACTGGCCGACAGTACCATCAGAATAATCGTATACCTGAATTTTCTGGTCATTATGTGTGATAGTTACGAGACCCTGCGCCAAGTCAACTCTTGCCAAGACATATTGATAGGCTAAATCAGGGTCTACCATGAATCTATCGCCGGCGCATAAAGTTATTCGCCCGCTTTTGCGAACAAGGCGAACAAAGGATACAAAGCCACGATCTTGGGGCAAGGTCTTTGACAGATGGCCGGAGTAGTCTTTGGGCGGTAAGCGGAGGTCAGCTTGAGCAGCAAGCTCGTTCGGTGTTAGACCATCATGAGCAGGCAGATTGAAGACCGGCTCAACATTCAGGTCGACAGCGATACGGACAAGCCGGCCAAA
>JBJYWP010000004.1:0-6874 GCA_046259485.1 Promineifilaceae bacterium (SeqCode)
CCTGCAGTTTTTCAGCGGCTTTTCCTTCGACAAATTCCGTATCCGCACTGGAATTGAGCGCTTTAACCAACATTTCCTCAGCAGCGACAAGGTCCGTTGGGTACGGTAAAACTAGTTTACTGACAGCATAGCTGTCCAACGCCTTATTAACCGCTTCCTGGCCCAATACGGCACGGCCTCTTGCCAGGGCGCGGCTGATCAGATTATCAACCAGGTGTCCTTCAAATTCGCGTTCCGCCTCTTCCGCCACCGGCCGGATTTGGGCAGCGATGTTGTGAATCGATGTATCAATCGGAATGGGCAGCATGGCAATTACCTTATCAGCCACGTAAGGATGCATATAGTTACGCACGGTATGGGCCAATTGCATATTGCCGCCAAAAATGATACGCTCGATGTCATCCGAGCCCAAGAAGTGCCTATCCAATTCCCCGGCCGCGTAACGTGCAAAGCGTCGATCTATCTCATCCAGCCGGTCAGCCTGGGTTGAATCATGGGCGGTCTTATGAGTTTTGCGATCCCAGGTCTGGTCGATATGAATCGTAACATCCGTAGCAGACTCGCCCAGGAATATATTGATCGTCCGTGCCCGATCCTGAGCAAAAAGCACTACCATGTATTCTTCATACTCATCCAGGGCACGCATGAATTTAGCGATTTGCGGTTTTCCGTAATAAGCAAAGTTTGACAGAACCACGGGTAGTTCATAAGTCAGTTCTCGATCGGGACCAATAAACAAAACCAGGGTCTTCCCTTCAGGCATGTAGCGACCCAGGAAATTTTCCAGCCGCAAGCGAATTCGCGCCCATGTCGTCTTTTCCGAAGTATTCGTGAGACGCACATTTTTCCACTGCTTCAGCTGCTCGGGATCGAGCCCTTCTTCGATTTTTGCCAGGGCATTCTTTAGAAATATGGGCCATTTTGCCTGACCCTGGTTGCGCTCATCGGCCGGATCGACAACAAGGTAAAGGGAGAGAATATCTTCCTCGTATTCCGTATCGCGCGCATAAGCCGCAAATTCTTGTAACATTGTTTCAGCTTGATGAATCATTGTGGAAGCTCCTTCTTGGTTCTTAAACGATTAACATCGCCGCAGGTTAGGGCTGCGAGCTGTTTGCTAAATTCTTTGCTCAGTCAAAATCCACCGTCTGCAAATAACGCGGGGGCTGCCTTACCTGTGTCGCCTGCTCAAATGCGTAAGCCAGGCGAATCAGCCTCCTTTCCTGCCAGGCGCCGGCGATAAACGAAATATTCACCGGCAGCCCAAATACATAACCTGCGGGCATGCTGATGCTGGGATAACCGGCCACGGCCGCCGGTGACCAGCTACTGCTTTCATGATGGTCGCCGTTTACCCAATCGGTCAGCCAAGCCGGCTCGCCGCTCAAGGTTACCAGGGCATCTAGATGATGCCTGGACAATGTCGCGTCAATGCCTTCATCGCGAGCGAAACGCCGGCATTCGGCCAGTGCTTTTTGGTAAGAATCGTCTGTTAATGGTCCCTTTTTTTGCGCAGCGAGAAAATGCTCCTGTCCAAAATAAGGCATCATTACTTCCTGATTCGCCTCGTTAAAAGCGATCACATCAGCCAGGGAATGAACTTTGGCCTCAGGTTCTAGCTGCCTCAGATAAGCATTCAAACCCGCTTTGAACTCATAGTAACATACTTCCTGTTCCGCCTCCTTCCATAGACCGTCACTCTTAATATTCGCATCATCGATCACGATGGCGCCTAAATCACGCAAAATGTTCAGGCTGTCCTCCATGATCCCATCCGCATGGGGATCGACGCTACAGAAGTTACGCACCACGCCAATCCGCGCCTCTCGCAGCCCATCTGCATCCAGCTCAAAACCCGCCGTTCCATATTCCTTACTTGCTAACGTCGCTTCATCTCGAGGATCCACACCGATCATGGCTTCCAGAACCACGGCCGTATCAGCTACCGTCCGCGCCATTGGCCCCGCCGTATCCTGGCTGTGCGAAATAGGGATGATGCCCGAACGGCTTACCAAGCCTACTGTCGGCTTCAAGCCGACGATGCCATTCATATGTGCCGGGCAGATGATCGAACCGTCCGTCTCCGTACCAATCGCAGCCACACATAAATCGGCGGCTACGGCCACGCCGGACCCTGAACTGGACCCACAAGGATTGCGATCCAGAGCATAAGGATTATGGGTTTGACCCCCCTGGCTGCTCCAACCGCTGCTGGAACGCGTGGAGCGAAAATTAGCCCACTCGCTGAGATTCGTTTTACCTAAAATGACAGCTCCGGCATCGCGCAAGCGTTTGACGAGAAACGCGTCTTGTGCGGCGATGTGCCCTTCAAGAGCGAGCGAACCGGCCGTTGTGGTCATGCTGTCGGCCGTATCGATATTGCCTTTGAGCATCAGTGGTAAACCATGAAGCGGCCCGCGCGGCCCTTTTTCCTTTCGCTCTACATCCAGCGCCGCGGCTATCGCTACCGCCTCTGGATTCAACTCCAACACCGAATTCAACGCCGGGTCGATCTGTTCAATCCGTTCCAGGTAATATTCCGCCAGGCCTACGGCCGTTATCTCCCCGCGCGCCATCGCTTCTTGCCATTCTTTTATCGTCCGCTCACTCATCACATCACCTTTTAGTCCTGGATTCCTTCTTTATCAAACAATGTTTATAACCAATAACAAAGCCAATCCTCCTATTGAACCAGCCCCTCCGCAACATGGCAACCCTATACATTCACTCTATTTTCTGTTTTAAGTTTTCTGTTTTCAGTTTTCTATTTTCTGTTTACAATCCCCTTTATGATTAAATTTCCTATCCTCGACGGTCACAACGACACACTAACCCATATTTTTCGACAAGAACGCGGCCAGGGCCGCTCTTTTTATGAACGCAGCGATATCGGCCAGCTAGACCTGCCGCGCGCCATGCAGGGTGGTCTGGCCGGGGGCGTCTGCGCCATCTACACCCCGCCGCCGCCCACGGATGGTGACAGCGATTTCGACGACAAAATGAACCCACGAAACGGCGGCTATGAAGTCCCTTATGCCGCTGCCGTAGACTATGACTACGCGCGCGACTTTACGCTGCAGCTCTTCGATTTCGTGGAACAACTAGAGGCTGAAGGAAACGGCCGTGTTGCTATCACGCGTGATTACATTGATCTGGTAGACAATCTAAAAAACCATGTCTTCAGCATCGTCCTGGGCATTGAGGGAGCAGCGGCTATCAGCCCTGACTTAAGCAACCTGCAAGAATACTATGACCGCGGCCTGCGCGTGATCAATCCGGTATGGAGCCGCCCCAACGCTTTCGGCTACGGTGTTCCCTTCTGCTACCCCAGCTCACCGGATACCGGCCCCGGCCTGACATCCGCAGGTAAGGCATTGGTCAAAGCCTGCAATGAGATGGGCATTCTGATCGATCTGGCCCATCTCAATGAAAAAGGATTCTGGCAGGTCGCAGAACTTTCCAATGCACCGCTGGTCACCAGCCACACGGCCGCACACGCCATTTGTCCCATATCACGCAATATCACCGATGAGCAGATCAAGGCTATCGGCCAAAGCGAGGGCCTGATCGGTATCTACTATATGCCCGGCGGGCTGCGTCCCGACGGCAAAAATGAAAGAGACACGCCTCTGGCAGCCATCGTGAAGCATATCGACCACATCGTCGATCTCATTGGCATTGACTATGTCGCTCTAGGCTCAGACTTCGACGGCGCCACCATGCCCTATGGCCTGAACGATGTCTCCGCCCTACCCAACCTGCTGCAGGTTCTGAAAAATGCCGGCTATGACGATGAGGACCTGGCCAAGATTACATATGAGAACTGGGTGCGCGTCTTCCGCAACACCTGGCAAGGGCAATAAGCATACCGTCGCATAACAGGAAATTTACCCTTACAACCACACGGCCGTCTGTCCCCTCCGGCGAAAAAAACAGATTGAACAATAGCCGCGATTTAAGATATCATTAGCGCCATTGCCTTATAAAAGCGGTCACGGAGTGGAAATTTCCACTCCGCAGTCCGCTGCCAGCGCATTAGCGTACGGAGAGCCAAATGGCCCAGCAAAAATCACGCAACTTTCTATTCATGCTCTTTGCTATGCTGTATTTTGTGCAGGGCGTGATTACGTCCTATCAGCTCAACTTTCTCAAGCCGCACATGTCCAGCGAAGGCATCGAACCCGATCGCCTGGCTATCCTGGCCACGTTGGCTCTCTTACCTTTTATCATTAAGTTTTTATACGGCCTGATCAGCGACCGCTTTAACTTTTTCGGCTATGGCCACCGCGTGCCCTATATGGTCATCGGCGTGCTGGTCTGTTCCCTGTCCTTCTTTGTCGCCTATTTTGTCGATCCCGGCGAGAGTTTCGGCCTTGTCGCCGGGTTGATCCTGGTCGCCGTATTCGGCATGGCCTTGTTTGACACAACGGCCGATGCCTACGCCATCGAAATAATGCCTCCCGAAGATCATGGCCGCGTGCAGAGCTTCATGACCGGCGGGCGGGCCACCGGTCTGATCATCCTCTCCTTTATCTTCGGTATCCTGGCCGCACGTTTTGGTTTTGCAGTCATCTTCCTCGTTATTTCCGTCATTCTACTGCTGCCTCTGGTCATGCTCTTCCAGGTCAAAGAACCGGAACAGCGATCGGCGCATCTGCGATTTGACTGGAGCGCCTTTCGCGTGATGCTGCATCCCAACTATCTGCTCTGGGCCTTTTTCCTCATCCTGGCCTGGTTCTCCTTTCAGGGTATTGACGGGCTGGTCACTTTCTATATGAGCAGCGACCTGGGCGCCAGCGAGACAATGCTGGGCAATTACGGCACTATAAAGGGCATCGGCATGGTTCTCGGCGCTGTAGGGTTGAGCCTCATCGCCAGCAAGATCAACTTAAAGGCGGCCGCCTTTACCACGCTCGTCCTGGTCACTATCGGAGGCTTAATGCTCAGCTTCTCTTCTAATTTGAACTCGCTGCTCGTCCTCGCTCTTCCCTGGGGCATCGTTGTCGGTCTGCAGTGGTCCGCCTACGCGGCGCTGACCATGGGCATCACCGATTTACGCATCGCCGGATCCATGTTTGCCCTTTTTCAAATGATGTCCAACATCGGCATCGCCAGCGGTGAAGGCATAGCTACCAGCCTTTCCGATAACATGGGCTTCACCGGTGTTTTTCGCCTTTTAGCCTTATTCAATATCCTCCTTATCCCCTTGATAATTTTCATCTTGCGCCGCTTTTCCAGCGAACCCGACATCGCAGCTGAGACGTCCGACGAGCTCTTTGACGAAGTTGCTATCACACATGAAGACGATCTCGATTACTAGGATAGACATTTATTTCAACGATCGAACTATATAGCCGCCATTAACAATTCGAATGGCCGCCGTTTCAATTGAGCTAAAATGAAAATTTACAAACAACCCGCAGAACTATTGAAGAATCTCATTCGTTTCGACACCACAAACCCGCCAGGCAACGAAGCGGCGTGTATTGGCTACTTAGCCGGCCTCCTGGAAGAAGCGGGTATCGAAACAAAGCTGGTAGCCAAAGACGAAAAACGGCCGAATCTGATCGCCCGCTTACCGGGAGACGGCTCGGCACCCGGCTTGCTTTTGCAGGGACACGTCGACGTTGTGACCACGGCCAACCAGCAGTGGACACACCCCCCTTTCGCCGGCATCGAAGCAGATAGCTTCATCTGGGGCCGCGGCGCCGTGGATATGAAGTCGGCGGTAACGATGATGGTTTGCGCCATGCTGCGCATGAAGGCGGAGAACATCACACCTGCCGGCGATATAACTCTCTGTATCCTAGTCGACGAAGAAGCAGGCGGGAACTTTGGCGCGTGTTTTCTGGTCGAAGAGCACCCTTATCTGTTTGACGGCATCAAGTACGATATTGGTGAATTCGGCGGATTCACCATGTACATCGGTGGACAAAAGTTTTACCCCATTCAATTGGCTGAGAAATTGCAGTGCCAGATGCGCCTGACCATGCGCGGGCCGGGCGGACATGGTTCCATGCCCATCACAGACGGGGCCATGGCCCGCCTGGGACAGGTGCTGCACGACCTGACCAGCCGACAGCCGCCGGTACATATCACGCCGGTCACGAAAATGATGATCGAGGGACTGGCCGACCATACGGGCGGCTCAACCAGCCTGATCCTGCGCCAACTGCTGCGCCCGCGCCTGGCCGAAATTTTACTGAGCAATACAGGCGAGCGCCTGAAACCGTTCTTCCCCCTTTTACGCAATACGGTCAGCCCCACTATCGTACGCGGCGGCGAAAAAATCAACGTCATTCCCAGCGAGATCACGCTCGACCTCGACGGCCGTATGCTGCCCGGTTTCACGCCGGAAATCATGGTCAAAGAGGTAAAGGCCATCGTCGGCCCGGATATCAAGGTCGAGGTCCTCGAGTACGATCCACCAGACGACGGCCGTCTCGATATGGCGCTGTTCAGCATGTTGGCCGGCGTTTTGCGCACACTCGATCCCGATGGCGTGCCCCTACCTTACATGCTGCCCGCCGTCTCCGACGCGCGTTTCTTCGCTCGCCTGGGTATCCAGCACTATGGTTTCACGCCCCTGAACCTACCGCCCGATTTCAACTTCATGGCCACCGTTCACGCTGTCGATGAACGTGTTCCGGTGGAGGCGCTACAGTTCGGCGCTGAAGCGATGTTCATAGCCTTACAGCGCTACGGCCATTAGGAACAATTTCGGATTTGGGATTGCGGATTTGCGAATTCCGCTTGCCTGATCGCGGCCACGCTCCTATCATCTTCCTATGGGCGATCCCTTACCCGTAGGCAAGCTGCCCGCCAATCTTTTACGCTCCATCCTGGCCCAGGCGCCACAGGCGGACCCGCGCCT
>JBJYWP010000005.1:0-40206 GCA_046259485.1 Promineifilaceae bacterium (SeqCode)
CGGCCAGCTTGCGGCCGGCATAATGCAGGCGCGAATAAACAGTCCCCTCCTTGATGCCCAGAACCGCGGCGATTTCAGGCGCGGTCAACCCGTGTACATGATACAAAATAAGCGGCAGGCGGTGTTTGTCGTTGAGCCGGTCTACCGCCTGCCAGAGCTCCCCTGCGAGCTGGTGGTTTATCGCGCGTTGTTCCGGTGTGCGTGGAGGTGATCCGAGAGCGGCCACGCGCGTCCAGACCTTATACCATTTCTCACGCAGCTTGCGCCGCCTGATGGTGTTGCGGCAGGTGTAGATAGCGATGCGACACAGCCACGCTTTGAGATCGGTGCCCGGTTCGTACTGGTCGATTTTGTCTAGGGCTACGAGCAGTGTTTCCTGGACGATGTCTTCGGCCGTTGCGGTATCGCTGATAAGAGAGTAAGCGAGGCGTAAAAGCGGCGCGTAAAAGCGGTCAAGAAGCGCCTTGGCCAGTAGTTCCTCGTCAATATTTTCTTGCAGTAAAAGCTGCTCCGGATTCCCCATGATGACGTGCATTCTATTATACAATATCCTGCCGGACGGAATTCCTTCAAAAGTGGCAAAGTGGCAAAAAACTTCATCTGAGTCAAAACTACTGAGGAGCCTCGCAGACCTTTGGGGGAAAAGCTGCCGAAGCCGCTAATTCAAAAGCCTGCGAGGCTTATGGAAGAGAAGAGGATGGTGATGCTTGTAATAAAACATCACTGTTATAATAGCAGGTGAGCGTGACACCAGCGTGACAAATAAAGCAAAAGATGCCATCTTTCGAAAAGATGGCATCTTTGATCTCCTAAAACCTGATGTCTAGACCCGTTAAAGCCCTAGAATCTGTTTCTTTTTGGCTTCGAATTCTTCGTCGGTAAGGATGCCCGCGTCTCTGAGTTCAGCGAGCTGTTTGAGCTGGGTGATGTAGTCCTCTTGCTGCGGCTGGCCTGATGAGGCGGCAGTATCAGTGCCCGTGGCTGCGACCGCGGCCGCGGCTGCCTGGTCGGAAGCCTGCTTTTCCGTGGCGTCGGCCTGGTTCAGCGCCGCCCTGTCTTCGGCGGTCAGGTCCTGGGACTGGATATTGAGATCGGTCATCGCCTGCTGCAGATCGGCATCTTCCAGTTGTTCGGGGGGAACGCCGGTGTATTCTTCGATCTGTTGGGCGTCTTGTTTGGTCAATTTATAGACCAAGGCGCCGCCGCCGATCAAGACGGCGCCGCCGACTATGATGCGTCTGCGCCACCTGCGCCGACGCCGAAACGTACGCCTTGCTGTCCGTCGACCGGTTCTTCTTGCTGTTCTTCTTGCGGGTGCGCGTCTACCCAGGGGCATAAAACACTCTCCTTTCTAATTCTTTGATTTTACCATAATTTTGTAGCGAAATCTCGAGGTTGCCGGACTGGTGCAACTCAGAAATTAACTCTCGTCCTGGTCCGTTTCCAGCCGAACTTCAGCCAGTTTTCCGTCGGCCGGTCCTGACCCCATGAGGTTCGCAGCCCAGAACATGCTTTCATCCGCTTCAAAAAGCAAACTTTTGATAGCCATGCTTAAGGGTACACCGATGATGGCACCCAAAGGACCGAGGATGAGAGCCCAGAAGATGACGGAAAAGATAACGATAAAAGGCGATAGATCGAGACCACTGCCCAGATAGCGAGGCTTAATGACATTGTCGGCAAAACCGTTGATGAGGATGATTCCGCTTATGGTAACCAGGGCAATCAGCCAACCGTGTTCAAAAAAGGCCAGAATCGAGGGTGGAATGGCCGCAATCCAGAAACCAATGCTGGGTACAAAGCTTAATACAGCAGCGATGCCGCCCCACATGAAGGGGTTGGGAATGCCGAGAATGATGAAGAGGAGGGTGTCCAAGACCCCGGTGACCAGCGCGATAACGGCCGTAATCACCAAATAGCGGCGTAAATCGTGTATATATACAATAATGCGCTCTAAGTGCGCGTTTCCGCGCGCGACTTCTTGCTGCAAGATTTGTGGTGTTGTAAAAACCTGTACGAGCATAAAAATCACGTAGAGGATGATAATAAATACGTTGCCCAAAGTATCTAATATTCTACCGAGAAGGTTGCCGCCAATTTGAAATAGCCGAGCAAAATCTAACCTGTTAGACAGCTCACTAAACATGCTGTCCAATTGTTTTTGGCTGAGCACTTTGTCATAAAAGGCCGTTTGCACATCTTGTAAATCCTGTGAATAAGTAGGGATCGCGTTAATCAGGTTGGTAGTGGCGACGGCAAGAAAGAGTACCAACAGCGCGATGCCAATGGCGACGGCCGTTAACGTAAGCAAAAACGCCAGCCAGTTGGGTAAACCTTTTTTGCGCAGCCATTCTAGGAGTGGGGCGGCAACAATGGCGATCATGAAGGCCAGGAAAAGGTTGGTAATCATATGAGCCAAAAGGTGCATGAAATAGAGCACCAACCCGGCCGCAGCTAATCCTATGAGGAAGCGCACTGTGAATGGAAAGCCGTTTTCTTTACTGGTTTTCATGAATGGGGATCGCGACCAATGAAATCGTCCATGGAGCGTGAAATTCCGAAGAACGAACAGATGAGATCGAATAAACTCACCGGAAGCAAGCGCATGGGATAGGCTAGATAAACGAATGGAGGCATGACTAATCGCGGGTGGTCTTTTTCGATGGCCCTGATCATTTTGTCGGCGACATCTTCCGGCTGCAAAATGGGCAGCAGGAAATTGAAGCGTGTTTTTACGCCTTCGAACATACCGGTATTGATGTAATAAGGGCAGACGACGGTCGTTTTGATAGGCAGATTATCGCGTTTGAATTCCAGGCGCAGGGCTTCATCAAAACCAAAGGCGGCCCACTTTGAGGCGGCGTAATCGGCCAGCCGGGGAGCGGGGCTGATTGCCGCCGCCGATGATACGGTAACGATATGGCCGTGGCCACGCTCAATCATGCCCGGAAGGAAGGCGCGCACGGTCCAGAAATGAGCCAGGATGTTGACTTCGAAGGTGCGTTGGATTTCCTCGTCGTCGCAGTCGAGGATGGATTTGCCGTCGACGATGCCGGCGTTGTTGACCAGGATGTCCACACGGCCGTAATCGAGCACTACGCGCTGTGCCGCAATCTGCGTGTCCTCTTTTGAGGCAAGATCGACCTGGTAACTTGCGACCTGGTCAGGATACGCAGCGGCCAGTTCTGCCAAGGCGTCCTGGTTAATATCCCAGGCGATGACAAAGCCGCCCCGTTCAACGACGCGATCGGCCAGCAAACGGCCGATACCGCTGCCAGCACCGGTGATTAAAACATTTTGCCCGGCAATTTCGCTCATGCGCTAACTATAGCGAAGAAGAGGAAGGCGGCAAGTGGCAGAGGTAGATAGAGGGGGGAGATAGAGATAGAGGGTAGCCGCGACCTCCTTGTCGCGTAATCTGAAGATAGAGAGAGGAGATAGAGATAGAGGATTATTCCGCACTCCGAATTCCGAATTCCGCATTCAGTTACATCCGACATCCGACATCGCCTCACCAGAGTCCCATCACCTGCCGCAGGATGCCCAGCTCGCCGATGTGGTAGGCGTTGTGGTCGGCAGCGACCATGATCTCGCGCAGGATGGTATAGCCGGGGGAGAGCGGTAGTTCAGCCAGCAGATCGACCTCGGGGTCCTGGGCGAGTTTCAGCAGCTGTTCTTGATCGGCCGTAAACGCGGCCAGAGTCTGTTCCCAGTTCGCCGCGGACGCCTGCGCTTCAGGATCGGGCCAGTAGCCTTCCGGCCATGGCAGTGATTGGTAAGCGGGGTTGAGTATGAAATCCAGAATATCAGCCTGGGCGATGCGCAGGTGTTCCAGCAGATGCCAGAAGGTGTAGGGCACGTTGGGGGGATGGCTGTTGATGTGCTCCAGCGGGAAATCAGCCACGGCGTCGGCCAGGTTCATATGCGCCTGACGGCCGTTTAACAGGGCCACAGCTTCATGCCGCAGCCGGGCGTCCTCGTTCAAATTTGAAGGTGGTTTATTCATAATGCCTCTCCTATAAAGCGGATCCCTGGGATAGTATGCCATAAAGGAGGCCAAGTATGCCACCACCAAACAGGCCAATCTTGGCATAGTTCCAGGCGATCCCGGCGACATAATTCCATGACAGAGGACCTGCATCTCCGAGCTGAGAAGCGGCGACGGCGATCAAGATGCCTATGCCACCCAGGATGATCGTCCCGATAATCATAAAATGCAGCATCGTCAAAGCCGCGCTCTTGAGAAATTTAACCCATTCAGCATCGTTCATGAGCCAATTATAACGCATCGTGAAGGCGCAATCGTAAACCGTTTGTAAAATATTTGCCGGCCCGCGCGGCGCAGCAACTTGATTTTATGGTAAGCTGTGCTATATTATGTCTATCTACACAGTGTGTGTTTATTCTCAAAGGTAGTACCGTTAACTGCATAGCAATGAATTAGTGACTTGCGTAGGGCGTGTTTATTACGCAGGAGGCATATCATGGCATTTTGGTTTTGGGTCGTGGTTCTGAGTATTCTTGCGCTCGGACTGACCGAACTTTATTCCTGGTATAAAAGAAAAAATAATCCACAACCTGAAGAAGCTGTCGAAGAAGTAACGGCCGCTGATTTACAGGCTGAACTGGCGCGGGCGTCGATGAAAATCGCCATGCTCGAGAGCCGGCTGAACGAGTCTGAAGCCCTGCTGGAAGCATCTGAAACCCAGCGGGAGGAGGACGAGGCTGCGCGGGCTGCGCTTGAAGAGAGCTACCGCGAGCGGCTTGACAAAACGGAAAAAGCGTATCAACGGCAGATGGTTACCCTCTCCGAACGCTTGGGGAACAAGGGCAACGGCAGTCAGAAATCCCAGCAAAAAAAGACTGGGCAGTATCCGGTGCGCATGGCCGCAGAAGTCGCCGCCTGGAGAGCTACCTTGGGTGGACAGGCATTGGTGGAAACGGCCGTTTCCAGCGATGCCGATTCTTTAGCCAATGACGTCAAGGTGGAAGGCGGGGAAGTCTCCGCGCCGCCGGAAGCGGAATTAGTCGAAGCGGTCGTGCTCGGCGAAGAACCTCCGGAGCCTGAAGACGAACTTCTGGAACAGGTTGTTGTCCTCGATGAGGCTTCTGATCAACTGGAGATCGAAGAGACGGCCGTCGCTAAAGAAGCCGAGCTGAAGGAAAAGGAACGGCATGCCGCGGCTGCGATTAATGATGTTTCTGAAGACGCAGACGCGGTCGAGGAGGAACCTGACCCCGCGGTGGAAGAAATACCGCCCCTGGAAAATCGCTGGCCTGAACTGGAGTCGATAGCCATGCAGCGCGTTATGGCCCGCCAATTAGGTTCGGAGATGGATGCCGACTACCTGGACGACGAAGAATTTCTGCGTGAATTGGGCATTGAGACGGAGGAAGAGGAGCTGGAAGAGCCTGCGGAGCAGAGAAATTGGACTGTGGTTCCCCTGAAAGAAACGGCCGGCTATGCCAACGATTTTGAATACCTCTCCGGTGGGGAAGGCCAACAATCATTTTTGGCCGGCAGCTATGGCGAAAGCTTCCCCGAGAACCTCTCCGAACAGATGTGGGATGAAGCGCTTTTTGGCAGCAGCCAGCGCGCCCGCTATGCCGCCGCGCAGAATCCGGCCGTGAATGAAAACAGCGGCTTGATCGGATTTGAAGAAGAGGAAGCGTTCACAGAGGAGGGTGAGGAGGAGGAGATCGCCGCCGCCGAAGCTTCTATTCTTTCCCGAGCACCCGAGTCGAAGCATGATGCTGTGGGGGGTCGTGAAAACGGCCGTACAGCATTGGCGGTTTCTGAGGCAGAAGAGCCGGCCCTGCAGAAAACCTCGTTTGTCTGGGAGCGCAGGCCGATTTCCTGGCGGGCGGAATATTTTAACAATACGAACCTGGCCGGCGAGCCGCTGCTTGTTCGCCAGGACAATGAAATTAATTTTGAATGGCAGAGCGAAGCTCCGGCAAAGGGAATCGACCCGAGCACCTTCTCTGTGCGCTGGTCAGGCGCTCTTCCCCTGGAAGCGGGCCAATATCGCTTTACGGCCGCTGCCCCGGACGGCCTGCGCCTGTGGCTCAATGATCGCCTGGTAATCAGCGCCTGGTACGATCAAAGCGAACAGATCTACCAGCGCGAGTTCGCCTGGACCGGCGGGACAATGGACGTGCGTTTCGAGCATTACGAAAACGGCGGCAATGCGAAAGCGTTCATGACCTGGGAACGGGTGAAGTAATTTCGGATTTCGGATGTTGGTTTACTTGGTGTAAACAAAAATAATTGACATTTTAGGTTTTGGCATGGACAATTCCGCCGGTGTGAGCCGGCGGTTTTTGTTATCATTATGGAGTTAGTCATCATTGAACTGGGGGCTGACTAGTGAGAGCTGACGGCTGAAAGCTGACGGCTGACAGCTGACAAGAAAAGGAGAGCAATTATGTCTTGGGTAGCAGACTTTCGTAAATTTATCATGCGCGGCAGCGTGATCGACCTGGCGATTGGCGTGGTCATGGGCACGGCCTTTACCGCTATCGTTAACTCCCTGGTCGACGATATTATCATGCCCATCGTCGGGGGGATCATTGGCGTCGATTTCACAAGCTTATCGTTCCAGTTCAATGGTTCAACAATAGCTTACGGCAACTTTCTCCAGGCATTGATCAATTTCTTAATCATTGCCCTGTTTATTTTCTTCGCCATTCGTTGGATGATCCGCCTCTCAGAGAGCATGGGATTGGATGCCAGCGGGTTGGAAGGCATTGTTCCTGATGGAGAGGAAGAGCCGGAACCGGAACCGGAGCCTGAACCATCCGATGAGGTCGTGCTGTTGACGGAAATTCGCGATTTGCTGGTGAAGCAGGCCGAAAACTAGATCGGAATCGTTTTACCTCGGAAAGGAGAGAAATCATGAAATTTCTGCTCACATCCGCCGGTATCAAGAATAAAAGCATCCACGATGCCCTGGTCGACCTGCTGGGCAAACCGATAGCCGCGTCCGATGCCCTCTGCATCCCCACCGCGAGCTACGCCAATCCCAACGGGGTTTTCAATGCCTGGCGCTTTATCAGCGGGCAGGAATCCCAAACCCCGATGTGCGAATTAGGTTGGCACTCGTTGGGTGTGCTGGAACTTAGCGCACTGCCCAGTATCAAGGAAGAGCGCTGGCTCCCTCAGGTTCAGAGCAGTGATGTCCTGCTGGTGGGCGGCGGCGATCCCCTGTACCTATTCTACTGGATGCAGCAGAGCGGGCTGGCCGATCTCCTGCCGTCGCTGGACGAGATGGTTTACGTCGGACTGAGCGCCGGGAGTATGGTGATGGCTCCTAATATCGGCGAAGAGTTCGTTGGCTGGAGACCGCCAAGCGGTGGCGATAAAACGCTGGGATTGGTCGATTTTGCGATGTTTCCGCACCTGGATCACGAGGATTTGCCGGAAAATAACATGGCCAATGCAGAACGGTGGGCTGCTCGCCTGCCGGTGCCGGGATATGCGATTGACGATCAGACGGCCGTTCAAGTGGTTGATGGTGAAATTGAAGTTATTTCAGAGGGGCATTGGAAACGGTTTTCGCCCTGATCGAAGTGGGCGGCGGCCCTAACGGGATTTGAAATGATGATAAAACATCTCCGGAAACTGACTGTTTCCGGGGATGTTTTTTATTTTTCTTGATCATCTAACGGAGATTTGAGAGTTGTTGGCGATGGAGGCCTACGGGCCGGTAATTTGGCTCAAATCTTGAATGGTTTTTGAATCATTCACGGCTCTCAAGAGATCGTTTAGATAGTTGATCGTTTCAATATTTGGATCAAAATCTCCTGGAATAGGCAGTTCCGGATCCAGGTATTCCTCATTGTTCTCCGAGACGAGTGGGTATTCATCTGATGAGAGCATCATTCGAAATTTATTCGTCAGATTTCGATTTCGACGAAGGGCATAGCCGCCAATCTTAGGGTGTTTTAGTTGCGAATTCAGAAGTGCTACGGCTGATTTTTGATTACCCTTAAAGCCTAAGAGCGCAGCGATGCAGGTGAATATATACAGCATACTGGAAACGAAAGGGAGATCATAAAGCAAATCAATCATCTGCTGAATACTGTCTGAGGCACTATTAAAATCACCCATTGCCGCTTCGGCGACAGCCTGCGGACTTAGTTTTAGCGGGGTCAAGAAGGGGCCGATATCAGGGGGAAGGTCGGCTAAAATTTCGCGTGCAGCGGCGTAATCGCCTAAGTCGCAGAAGATATCGCACATTGCCGTGGTGCATAATATAAATCCAAAATCATAGCCTACGCTGCGGCTTGAAGCTTGACCCTGCATCATGTGTGAGATTCCAGTCGTTGAATGACCCTGTCTGTGTAGCATCCAGCCGTAGAAGAAATGCAGGATGCAAAGATCAGCACTATGATTTTCAGCAAGATCGGATGATAATGATAAGGCTTTTTCCAGCGACTGCCGGGCAATCTCGTGTTCCCCTACATCTTCACACATCCAGCCGTAATGGGCCAGCAAGCGCAGGATCACGATCGGGGGGATTTCCATGGTTGTAGATTGCAGCCGTTGGATAGCTGCTTCAAAAAATGCTTTTCCAGTTTGGAACTCGTTTGAAACTCAAAGTAAAGATTAAGAGAAAAAGTGAAGTCAAAAACCTGTGAGAGCAAGTAATTCTCAAGAGCGTACTGCCAGGCCTTCTGGGCATTGTTGAATTCCTCGCTGATACGCAGCAGACTGTTGGCGATAGACTGCAAGTCATGCCTGCTTTCGATTTCAAAACTTCGCAGCAGCGCTGCATAATAGTGGCAGTGTCGTTCCAGCGCTTGCTGCTGTCTGCTTTCTTCGTTTGCCAACTTGATGGCGGCGAATTGGCAAAGCAGTTCGTGCAGGCGAAAACGGCCGTTTCCAATCGCGCTTAAAAGTGACTTATCGTGCAGGTTTTGCAGGAGCTTGAAAGAGGCATTTCCGACCACTGCTGCGGCTTCTAGATCGAATTCCCCGGCAAAGACTGAAAGGCTTGACAGGGTTTGTTGCTCCTGGTCGGTTAACATCTTCCAGGAGTGTTCAAATACGGCCGTTATACTGAGGTGTCTCGGCGGCAGATCACTCGCTTGGTTAAAGAGGATATCCAGGCCTTTCTGTAATTCCACAAGGATCTGTCCCGTGGTCATCATATTCGTCCAGCGCGCGGCAAGTTCAAGTGCCAGTGGCATCCCTTCGACAAGACGGCCGATTTTCCTGATATCTTCCAGTTCTTTTTCTGTTGGCTGATAGAACGGCTGCAGATGCCGGGCGGTGTCAATAAACAAAGCCTCCGCGGGTGTTTGGCCGCCGTCATCTTTGCAGTCGATTTCGAGGCCGGGGACAATAAATACAGTTTCCGCATGCAGATTAAGCCGTTCGCGCGAGGTAATCAGCAGGCGAACTTGAGGCGCCGCGGTGATGATGCGGCTGAGCAGCGCGGCCTGCTCAAGCAGGTGCTCGAAATTGTCAACCAGTAAGAGTACCTGCCTGCTGCGCAAAAATAGCAAAAGCTGTTCTACCGGATCGAGATGGCCGCTAAACTGCATCCCCGTCGCCTTGGCGAAGGCTCTCACCAGCCCGTTTGCCGACCCTACACCCTGGAGTGGGACGAAGGCGACTGATTTGTTTGTTTGCCGGTAATAGCGATGCGCCGCTTCGATAGCCAACTTTGTTTTACCGATTCCGCCGGGACCAATGAGGGTGATCAAACGGCCGTTATCGCGCGCCAGCAGGTTTGCGATTTCGGCCAGCTCCTTTTCGCGACCGATAAGGTCGGTATCCGGGAAGGGCAGATTGTTTGAAGGTGCGATGATTGCCGCCTCGATGCTGCGTTTTAGTTCGAGCATTTTGGTCGCCGGCTCGACACCAAGTTCCCTGGTGACATACTGGCGATATTCTTCAAACTGCTTGAGCGCGGCCAGGGGTTGGCCGGACTGGGCTAGCAGGCGCATATTGCGTTCATGCGCCAGTTCATCCCAGGGGGCAAGGCGCAGCAGGCGACGGCCGTAACGCAGCGCTTCCTGGGGAAGATTCTGTTTGACCAGTTCTTCCTGAAGCACGGATAAAATGAGGATCCCGCGCTGCCGCCAGCGCTCCTGTTCGCCAAGCAGCCAGGTTTCGAATTCTAAATTGTCATCCAGGGTGATGCCTTCTAGAAATTCACCGTGCAGCAAATCGGCCGCTTCCCGCCACGCCCCGGTCTCTTCGAGGTCTTGCAGCTCGTCAAGATCGAGAAAAGTTTCTTGATTGGGCAGGAATCGCACCGTTAAGCGATCGATCTCCCAGCACCCGGGCAGGATCTGGTTCAGGTTGTGTAATTCGCGGCGCAGTTTTCCTTTGCCCGCGGATAGGGCATCGTCCGGCCAAAAAAAGGCCGCCAGGCGCTCGCGCGTGATCAGGCGCCGCTCAACCGCCAGATAGCCTAAGAGAGCCACGGTAAGCTGGGAGCGGAACCGCGGGACCGGACCGGCTGGATCGGTTATCTTGGGCGTTCCTAACAATCTAATCTCACGCATGACTGGATAGTGGACGCTGAGTGGACGGTAGTCCGTATGCTGGCATTGTGACGGATGAAGAGGCGGAACAAAACCCGCCAGAGCATATTGTAGCACAAAATCGCCTTCAGCGAGCTTTTTTGATCCGCTGTATTCATGAAGGCGTGGGTGGTTACTTCATCCTTGAAGATGTGATTTCGCGAAAGCGAACGCGTTTTGACAGTGTGGAGGCACTTCTGGCGAGGTTGGAATTATTGTTAATAACCTCGTAAGCCCGGAAATACTACCCGGCCGGTTTGGTGGATTACCGATCCAATTTAGTTTTTTTAGTTGTTCACTTTTTTTAATCAGTTTAGACAATGGAGGTTAAGATGAACGAATTGATAAATCCTGCAGTTAAAGCAACCGCATTAGCACAGCTGGTTGGCGGCGTAAAATGTGCCTGGCCGTATATCTTAGCGGGTAAGGAACCACCACCAGAATGCAAGGCGCAGCTGCGTTTCTTCTTTGATCTTAAATACCTGATTCCCTATGGGGTGAGCGAACTGGACGATCTGATAGAGATTGATCCTGAACACCCGCCTTTGCCACCCAACTGGCCTCGCCCTGATCCGCCGCCTATGGATGCCCGGATGCAGATGCATGAAGACGCCTTATTCACCCTGGCCTCGATCTTGACCGATCCCGGAATGGGACTGGATGGCTTGGGCGCTCTGCTCCGCGACCCACAGCTCAGCCTGGAATCGGCCGTTCGCGTTCAGAAGGCGTTGCAGAATTCAAGTAATTTACTGGCCCAGGAAATATCCCGGCTGGAACAGCTGAAATGATAAGTACAAGAACAATATAAGGAGAAATTGCTATGTTTGATGAATTAAGTGTTCGTTATGCGGGTTGTTTCCCGAGAACTGGTTTTCCTGGGCATAGTGGGATTTATCACGAGTCCTCTGATTTGCCGTTAGGCGAGTGGCGGGTGATGGCAAACGGCCGTAATTTCCTGCTGGTTATCGAGTCTGTTTCTCCTACCGGAGAGGTTAGCGGAACGCTGAACGGCCATGTCATTAGTGGGGATTGGGATGGCAGCGCTGTTGCCGGAAAGCTCACATTCGTTCGAAATGAAAGCCCGACGATCGTGCAGAGATTCACCGGTTACCTGATGGCATTCCTGGACGAGGATAATCAGTGGCGAATTGCCGGAACCTTTAGAACTCTCTTGGCGTTTGGTGAGCCTGTTGAAGCGACTGAAGACCACGCAGGTTGGTATGGAACGCGTCCCAGGTCTGATGGATTGAAGAAGTAGGTAACTATATCACCAGGCGGGCGAGATCAGGTGATCGCTCTGTCTTTCAGAACGGAACTGTTTCGGCAGGCAGTGATGATCAGGTGGAAACCGGAAACCGGGCGGCCGGGTCTTAATTTTGAAGCCAGCTCGAATTTTGCTGGAAACAGAACTTTAGTTCCGGCTACGTTTTTTAAGTTCGTAAAGATAACTTTGTTTATCGTGTTGAAGTCCAGTTTTTCAAAGCTCAAGGAAATAGAAAATATTCCAAAGGAGCGGGTTATGTCCAGGCTTAATAAGTGCCGAAAATTTGGGTTGTTGATCCTATTCGTCCCTGTGATTTCACTGTTGATTATTCAAGCTCCAAAATTAGTCGCTTCTGAAGCTGACCTTGATCCTCCAGAGTTGTTAACAACGGCGCGACCCTATCACCTTACATTCCGATCCGGACAGATTTATTGGACTGAGACCTATTCAAGTGATTTTTGTCCCCCGAATGCAAGTATTAATAAAATTGATGTCGCCTCCAAAGTAGTTACTACCTTACAAACAGGCTGCACCCTAAACCCTTCCGAGATCGCTGTTGATGATGCCTCAGTGTATTATGTTGACGGTGTTACTAATAGCATCATACGGCAGTCAGTTTTAGGTGGACCACTTGTCATACTCGGTAACTATGGAGCAGCTGTTACTGATTTTGGACTTGATAATAATTTGACCTACTTCACAAATAATGTTGATAGTGGTGTTCGTTATTTCTCCAAATCGGGTAGTTCAAGCGGTACTATTGGGGGAGATTATGATGTGACCAAGTTTGTGCGCATTGGGAGTTATCTGTATTGGGTTGAGGAAGCCAGCGGCTCTGTTCGACGCACTTACATTCCTTCAATTACTGGAAGTATTGAGACAATAACAACAGACCTCTCCAGACCAACGGAAATTGCTGTTTTTCGAGGGCTTTCGACAAGCGATATATATGTTTATGATGAACCGTATTTAATGCGTGTGCCCTGGAATGGTACCGACCCCCAACCTCTGGCCATGATACCTGCTGGGTACAGATTGATTGGTATGGCAGTTAGCCCAACTCACGTATATTGGCTTGAAGATGGTAATACCGACGGCACCGATAAGGTTAATCGGATTCCGATTGGTGGCGGAGTTGTTGAGAATATGGCATTAGGAAGAACTTTTTCTTCCCCTGATATTGTGTTATCCACGACACATCTATATTGGGGTGAAGAGAGCGGCATATATCGCCTTCCGCTCGACGCTGACAGCGCGTCAGTCGATCTAACGATAGCAGATATGGAGATAACTCAAGGAATTCAGGATCTGAATAACGCCGTCCCTCTTGTAGAAAATAAAGTGACCACGGTTCGGGTTTACCCGAGTGTCGATTTGGCACCGACCACGACGACGATGGTTCTCCATGGAACACGAGGTGGAGACGGTGCCGCGTTACCCGGATCACCTCTTCTTCCGTTACACTCAACGGGAGTGGCGCATCCAGGTGGGTACAATCGCGGCGTATTTAGAGACAGTTTTGATTTCAGGTTACCACCTTCCTGGCGAACCGGGACTGTAGCTTTGCGAGCAGAAATTAATCCTGGAGGCAGCGTGGTTGAGTCTGACAGGGACAATAATTTCTTGATGCTTCCTGTCACCTTCACGCCCAAATCAGCCGTATGTGTTAAAACTGTTCCTCTCCAAACGTCTACCGGAACCATTTACCGAGCGGACCGTACAGGCTTTGAAGAGATTTTACAACGAGCTAAGAGCTTGTGGCCGACATCGGCAATTCGTAATTTTTCAACATCCACGCCACTTGAACAGCCTTTTGGCGGGATAACTGGAGATAGAACCTTCGATATACCGGAAGATGATTTCTGGATCATGTGGGCTTTAATTGAACATTTGATTTATACGGATCCCCCTTCCTGGTGTAACGAAGGCTATGCACCTTTTCACCTGGTGGGCATGGTGAGTCCCGAGACAACAACAACGCTCCCTGGTGGCTTTACTCGTTTAGGTTTAGGCAGTTACTTTTTACATGTGTCCTATGTAAAAATGGAGTCGATATCCGGCGGGGCGGTTTTTTCTTCGCCTAGGGGCGGTACAACCCTGGCTCATGAAATGGCCCATAACTATAATGGATTTGGAAACCGCTGGCTCCACGTCAACTGCGGGCTACCAGCTGGTGCTCCGTTCAATCCAGGGTTTCCTTCTACCTTTCCCCCAAATCAGATTGGTCCTGCCGGTCCTAGAGGAGATTGGGGGTATGACGCGATCAGCGGCGGCAGAATAAACCCCATTTCAGCAAGTGATTACATGTCGCTCTGCCGACCGCAGTGGGTATCACGTTACAACTGGCTCGGAATCTTGAATTTATTGCCAGATCCAACGGCGTCTATTCTTCCTGGGTCTGAATCGCGAAGCTTAAAGGATGATTCTGACCAGCTTCTAATTGGCGGCATCCTGTCTGAAAGGCATGAGGATATACTTATCCGTGGTTTTCACTTTACCGGTGAGCTTGTTGACATCAATCCAAAGGCAAAACTTTCCGAACTCAATAGTCATAATGCTAACGGAAGCTACCAGATTGAGTTTCTCGATTCAGAGGAAAACTTGCTGTCGTTTCAGCCATTTGAGCCGTTCCCCGCTTATGAAAACGAGTTTGGTGTGCAGGGGGGAGAGATGTTTTGGTTAGCCACTGACTACGTTGCGAATACTGCTTCGATCCGAATTTCCAATAAAGGTGTGGAAGTTAGCAGGCTGGTAGTCAGTCCCAACAAGCCGACTGTTTCCATTCTTAATCTGAGTTTAGGAAGCGTTGTAGGGGACGAACTTGTTATTGAGTGGAGCGCAGATGATGCGGATGGTGATAATCTCACTTATGCTGTTCAGTACAGCCATGATAATGGTAATACCTGGGAAACACTTGCCGCGCCCTATTCTGAGACCTCTCTTACGATTGATGATACGTTCGAATTGCATGGGAGCGATCAGGCATTGATTCGCGTGATTGCTAATGATGGGTTTAATCTGGGTTGGGCAACATCCACGCCATTTAAGGTTGAAAGACATTCGCCGCGGGTCGCTATTACATCTCCTGCGGAAGGTGGTGTTTTCACGAAAGATCAACAAATTATTTTAACCGGAACAGCCGTTGACCCGGAGGATGGCCCTTTGACAAGTTCGAGTCTGCATTGGACCATTGACGGTATAGAAAGTGGCGGTGGCATGGATGTTGTGGTTCCTCCTCTAGCCCCCGGCAAGTACAATGTAGGCCTCACTGCAACAGATAGTGATGGGAATAGTCTGCAGAAAACGATAGTAATTTTCATTGCAGCGGAGAGAGTCTATCTCCCGGCTTTTACTGGCTATTGAGTTTAGGTCTCCCGTTAAACTGGGCATATTTGTGCACTCAAACTTCCCCGGACACCACTGGTTTCCGGGGAAGTTTTTTTTTCACAAGCTGCGCACCAGCACTTCGACGTTTTCGCTGGGGTTGCCGCGGGTAATGACCGGATTGCTGCTGTCACTGATGAAGCGCAGGATACCTTCGCCGTCCTCAATGCGCGCGGAGATGCTGTAGCTGAAGCGCTCGTCAATGTTTTCTGGGTTGTAGGGCACTTCGAATGGCAGGGGCACCTGCTTGCCTTCGGTAGTATAGATTTGCTCTCCTAATAACTTCGCCGGGACATCCTGGCGTGAGACGTCCAGCAGGCGCACGGTGAGCAGGGAGTCAGAGGCTAAGGCCACTCGTTCGCGATAAGTTACTGTTCCCGTAACAACGACCGATCGCGTTCCTACCGGTTGTTGGTAGAGCATGATCGTGACGTCGGCGGTCGGATGATCGCGCGTGACTACATAGACGGGTTCGTGAGAGCTGAAACGGTACCTGCCTGACGGGTGTTCAATCCGCGCCTGGAGGAAATAGTTGCGACGGCCGTCAATCTCCGATTCAACATAAGGCACGGAAAAATCGAGAGGCACCTGCTGTCCGCCGCTGTTGAAACTTTCAAAACCAATGACGACCGGCTGCTCACCTTTTCCAGGGGAATATGCCAGTTCGACAGTCACCTGCGCATCCTCCGGTAGAGCTAAGCGTTCGCGGTAAAAAAGCGAACCGGTCACGAAGTGCATCGTTTTCTCATTCATTATTGGATCTTAACTTCCCCGGTAACTGATACTTCCCCGGAAACTGTCAGTTTCCGGGGAAGTGACGTTCTTAATCTACGACTCCGGCACGGCCAGGGTCACCTCATTAGAGATAGCCTGCACCAGGCCGTTGCTGCCGATCATGTATGCGGTGATGTTGTGGATGCCGGGGCCGATATCCCCTTCCACCAGCCAGAAGTGGTTATCATCGACGGTGGCAATTTCGCCAAACTGCGCGCCATCCATGGTAAGGACGATGCGTTCACCCGGCTGACCCACGCCGACAACAGTCAACCAATCACCGATAAAAATAGGCACGCCGGCCACATCAATCGCCGGTGCGGTGACCCCCGCGGAGAGCGGCGGCAGGATGACCTGCGGTAGGGCGTAGACATAGCTTTCCCCGGCTTCAGTGGCGTCGACGGCCGGAATGCCGTTGACCGTGATCAATTCACCGATATGCTGAACGCCGATATTGCTGGCGTCGAGGGAGCGCAGCACCAGGCCGTTGGTGAGATCGCCCGGTGTATAGAGACCTTCAACAACCGTGTTGCGCAAGATAGCGGCGAATTCTTGCGGGTTGAATGTCCACCCGGCCAGGACGCCGGGGGGCAGCGCTTCGAAAGCCTCATCGGTGGGGGCAAAGACGGTGTAGGCTGTCCCGGTCTGGGCGAGTCTATCCGTCAGGCCGGCCGCTTCAAGACCATCGAGGAGGATGGTAAATTGGCCGGAGTTCTGCATCGCTTCCAGAACCGTACCCGCACCTTCGCTAAGGCCGCTGTCGCCCACGCCTAATTCGGCGTCGGCCAGGGCGTTTTCAACCTGGACCGTAACGATTTCAACATCCTCAGTGGGATTGTTGTTGGTGATTACGGGCAGGTTCGTGTCGCTGATGAAGAGTAAGGTCCCGTCATTGCTTTCAATGCGCGCGGTTACGCCGTACTGAAGGTTCTCATCGACTTCCGCCGGATCGTAGGGCACCTTATAAGGTATCGGGACCTGGCGGTCTTCGGCTTCAATAACCTGCTCAGCAAGTACTTGAGCGGCGGCATCGGCCTGTGAAATGTTAATGATCTGGACGGTGAACACCGCGTCGCCAGGCAGTTCCACTTCTTCCTCATAGGTGATGGTTCCGCTGACGCCCGGTACCTGATTCTCTTCGGCTTCCGCGGCCGGTGTTGCGCTTTCACCCGCTGCGGGTTCGGCCGTTGCTTCAGGCGCAGGTGTTTCACCCGCCGGCGCTTCGGCCACTGCCTCACCCGTGGAAACGTTCACTTCGATTGATTTGGCAGCCAGGGTGCCGTCATCTCCGATGACGCCCAACTGTATGGTATAGGTCCCGTCGCTCAGGTCGGCGGGCAGGGTGAAATTGCCGTCCCCATCGACAACGGCCGTTGCTGAGACCTGGCCATTGACGATCAGGGCTACTTCCTGGCCGGGTTCGGCCGTTCCTGTCAGTTCAACCGTTCCCGCCGGGATAGTTACTTGAGGAGGCGCCATAACATTCTGATCGGCGGCGACAGCCTCATCCGGCAGGTCAAGCTGCGGCAGGCGGTCGGGAATTTCTATAGTGATCGGATCGGAACTGGAGGTTACGTTCCCTTCTTCATCCACCTGGCCGAAAGCAAGCGTGTGAGCGCCGGCTGCCAGGGGCAAAATCAGACGCCAGCGTCCCTGAGGATCGGTTGTCGTTTCCTCGACGACCTGCTCGTCGACGATGGCCGCCACGCGTGAACCGGGCGTGCTCTCACCGTCCCAGGTGAAAACTCCGCTCAGCGGGTTGAAGTCGGGAATCGACAACTCGGGCATGATAAAACGTGGACCCGCGGGCGGTGAGACAGGGACTGAAATCGCGGGTACGGTATTTTGCACATCGCCGTTTGCGTCCAGGATGTCGACATCAATTTCATAATCACCCTGCGGCAGGCTGGTTTCCAAGGACCAGGTCCCATCCTCGGCTACGGTGACAGTGCCCAGGTCGGCGCCATTGGCCAGCAGCCGCAGTGAGGCGCCTGGCTCGCCTGTTCCGGTGAGGGTGAACGGTTGGCTGTCGATTACTTCCTCCGCGGGCAGGTCGACGGTGGGTAAGATCCCCGGTTCGGCTGACTCACTTTCGGCCGTAGGGAGCCCTGTTTCATCGTCCGTCTTTGGACCGCTGGTCATGGGGATGGGGTCGGAGGCTGCTAACACGTTACCACCGCTATCCAATGACTGTAACACGATGGTTTCTGTCCCGGCCGGTAAACTTGCTTCAATTTCCCAGGTTCCGCTGGGATCGACGAGAGTGCGTCCCAATTCGGAACCCCCGGCAATCAAGGCTACCTGGCTGCCCACCATGCCCATGCCGGAGAAGGTTTGCGGTCCTGTTTCCAGGGCCGAGCCCGGTGCAGGTGAGAGGAGATCCGGTGCGGCAATCTCCGCACCGTCCGGCAGCCCGGCTGATTCATTATCCATGCCCTCCTCTGTTCCGGAGGCGACTTCATCAGCAGGGTATCCCGTTGATGCAACCTCATCTGCGACGCCATAACCAAGAGCGGCCATGATGAATAGTGTGATAAGGAGAAGTGCCGTAACGATACCTTTGAAAATGTCGTAGTTACGAACATCCTCTTCCGTTCGGTATTGGCTCATTCCTCAACTACTCCTTTCGCTGCGGCGAGAATCTGCGCGGTGGCTATCCAGTCGGCGAAATCAGGCTTACGCCCCGCCGGGGGCCGGCATGCCGCTTCCAGCGCTTCAGGTGTCGCTGCGGCCAATGCTTCATAGGTGCAGTAACCAGCTTGGTAAAGACGTCTTTCGTATATGACGCCAAGGCCGGTTAGGGGCTCAAAATCATCCGGCTCAGTCCCGTCCCAGACCTGATTCACCGTGCCACTTTCCGCGGCCAGGGCCATCGCCGAGGCGCGAATAGCGGCCAGGTCAACGTCTTGGAAGGGCATGATCCCCAGAGTATCGGTGAGTTGGGTGTCTGAGAGCTGCGAAACCTCCCAATAAGAACCGACGCCCGCCTTGTAAAGACGGTTCTCGTAGACCGTGCCGATGCCTTCAATTGATTCTAAATCTTGCGGGCAGGAGACGAAAACGGCATTTTCATATTCGCGTGTCCGTGTCTGGCGAGGGACGCGTTTACCGGCCGCGCGCAGCCGTGCTTCCTCGATCCAGGCTTCGAAATCAGCGCTGCGCAGCCCGGAAGCGGCGGCAATCGCCGCCAGTTGTTCAGGCGTCTGATTGCCTAAATCATCGAAAGTGAGGATGCCGGCGTCGGCGAGAACGGCCGACCAGCTGTCTCCAAGGCCGTGAATAAGCGTCAATTTATTTTCTTGCGGCTTATTTAAAGCATCTTGCAGTTCAGTAAGTGCATCCATGTTCCCGGCAGCGGCCAGGCCGGCCTGGGCGATCCAGGAGTCGTAGTCGACATTACGCCAGCCGGGGGCTCCGATGATTTCCGCCAGGCGTTCAGGATCGCTGTCGGCGAGTTCGGCGAAGGTCAGGATGTCGGCTTCGCGCAGCAGTTCGCTGTACTTGGGGCCGATGCCTTCGATGAGCTGTAAATTATCGCCGCTGATTTTGGGCAGCGGAACTTCGGCTAAAGTCTGCGCCTGTGCGCGCCAGCTTGGGTAATCAACGCGCTGCCAGTTGTGGGGCTTAATGGCGTCATTCAAATCGTCATCAGTGGCCACGGCCAGGGCGGCGAAGGTGCGGATTCCGCTGTCGTAGAGTTTTTCAGAGAAACGGGGGCCGATGCCCTGGATTTGGGTCAGATCATCGGCTTCCGCGGCGATGTCGATGGCCGCGGCCAGGCGTGCGCCTTCGAGATCCGGCTCTTCTTCCATGGCTTCCAGTTCGGCGTCAATTTCCGCATCCAGTGCTTCTTCAGCAGCGGCGACGGTATCTTCGTCGAGGATGTCCGCTTCAATGCGCTGGTCTAGAATGATGTCGACCTGCCCATCTTCATCGATGTCAAGTCCTTCGGTAACTGTTTCGACGACAAGGTCGACTTCACCGTCGTCGTCGAAATCAAAGGTCTCGAGCACTTCTTCAATGATGAGGTCCCCTTCAAAATCTCCCTCGTCCTCGCCCTCTTCTTCCACCACTTCTTCATCCAAAACTCTTGAGGCGACGAGAGCGGCTCCTAAACCGGCGAGGCTGGCTTTAACCGGCCCTGCCCAGGCGGCGTAGTCGTCGTCATCGAGCCCGAGCGCGGCCTGGATGGCGGCATCATCGGCGTTTAGGAGGTCATCGCTGGAGGCGATCCCGGCGTCATAAAGAAGCCCGGCATTTGTTTCGTCGATGCCTTCATGAGTGGTCAAACGGCCGATCGCGCGAATGCGTTCCTCATCGGCGGCGTTCTTTAAGGCGGAGTAGTCAGACAATAGCTGAGCGTAGTCAGCCTCGAGATCCGCGTAATGGGTCTGGCACTGGTCAAGTTCCCCCTGAACGGCCTGAAGATCGTCAATTTTCGCCTGCAAGTTGTCCAGTTGGACCTGTTTGCTATCGAGAGAAGTTTCCAGTTCGGTTACTCGTAATTCGGCCGTTTCCAGATTTTCTTGCAGGGCAAGGAATTCATCAGGGTCCACCCGTCCTTTTCGCCAGTAAATCCAGTCAATGATCCATTCCAGCAGCCAGCCCAGAATGAGACCGATTAATAAACTAATCCAATCGATGTTCATAATTTACCTCCTATGCTACATCCAAACCCGGATTGGCTTGTAAACAAGCCGGGGACCGTTCGCCAGCAAGTGTAAAGTTACCATAATGATAAGCGACAATCGAATTATAATACAGAAAGTCCGCTTGCGAAAGGTGTGAATATGGGCAGTATTTAGTATTTGGTGTTTAGTTTTAAGTGTTGAGATGGAGGGATGTATTAAATAGATTGGTCCAATTTCAACCGCTATATGACGATGGATATAGTGTTTTCAAAATTGGACCAATCTTCAGTAGTGGGGACATTAGATTGGTCCAATTTCAATCGCTATATGCTGATGGATATAGGATTTAAAAATTGGACCAATCTTTTTTGTTACGGAACCGGCAAGACGACTTCTTGCGAGATGCCCTGGAGGATCCCCTCCGCGTCGAACATATAAGCCAGGATGTAACGCACACCGCTATCGACATTTTCTTTGACGAGCCAGAAGCCGTTTGGCTCAATGGTGGCGATTTCACCAAATTTTTCACCATCCACGGTCAGCAAGATTTCCGACCCTGGTTCACCCAGGCCGACTACCGTCAGCAGCGGCCCGACAAAAGTGGGCACGCCTGACTCATCAATAATCGGCAGGTGTTCATTAAGCGATAAGAGGGGCAGGATGACCTGCGGCATTGCGTATACGGCGCTGTTGCCTACTTCTGCGTAATCAACGACCGGCACTCCATTGGCGTAAATTACATTACCTTCGCGCGTGATCTGGATATCTTTACCGGCGAGTGAAGTCAATACCTGTCCATCGGCCAGGTCATCCGGCGTGTATTTTCCTTCTACGACCAGGTGCTGCATCAGGTCCACATAGGATTCGGGATAGGCCTCCCAGGCATCCGCGAGTTCAGCCGGGATAGCATCGAAAGCTTCGTCGGTTGGGGCGAAAAGCGTGTATTCGCCTTCAACGTCCTGGAGCGTTTCCGTCATGCCGGCTGCCTGCAAGCCGTCGAGGAGGGTGGAGAAGTTACCCGATCCTTCAGCCGCGTCGATGACTGATTGGCCTTCTTCGCCGATGACGTCCGCACTCTGTCCCAACACGACATTGCTAACGGCCGTGTTGACCCTGGTGGTTTCAACTTGCACATCCTCGGTCGGGTTATCATTGGTGATAACCGGATTGGCCGAATCGGTGACAAACAGCGGGTTGCCGGCGCTGTCACTGATGCGCGCGGAAATGGAGTAAGTGTGGTTATCTACGATCTCGGCCGGGTCATAGGAGATTTCAAAGGGAATCGGTACCTGTTGACCCGCGGTTTCAATGGTTTGTTCGCCGAGGACCGCAGCCGCGGCGCCAGGCGTTGAGATGTCTTGCAGCTGTACGGTGACCACGGCATCATCCGCTAACTCCACCTGATCCGGGTAGGTAATGGTCCCTGTGATGCTGGCTTCTTCCGCTCCCGGCGCAGTTGATTCGTCACCGCTCACCTGAATCACCGGAACTTCCACATTTTCGGTAGAGTTATCATTCGTGATAACCGGAATCGAGGTGTCATTGATGAACAGCAAATTGCCATCACCGTCTTCGATTCGCACCTGCATACTGTAGCTTGCCTGATCATCGATTTCAGCCGGATCGTAGGCTACCTCATAGGAGATTGGCAGCTGCTGGCCACCGGCATCAATGGTTTGTTCACCGATCACCGTGGCCGGTGCGTCCTGTAAGGAGACATCCTGGATTTGCACCGTGATCTGGGTGTTCTCGGGCAGGTTATCCGTGTCAGCCGACGTGATTGTGCCGCTGACTACGGCCTCTGCTGCAGGGGTTGTTGTCGCTTCGCCGGCGGCGGTTACAGCGGCGCCCAGGCTGGAAAGGAACAGAGGAACACTTTGCAATAAAGGTGTGCCGTCCGCTCCCGGCAGTTGGGCGCGCAGAACCGAGGCGTCGGGTAGAGAATCAAGCTGGAGGGACCAACGGCCGTTTTCATCAGCCGTCGTTTCGCCGACAGGCTCGCCGTCAGCCGTGACTTCGACTGTATCGCCCGCGTTCGCGGTACCGATGACTGTGACCGGCTCTCCTCCAGCGGCGACCTGCGGAATTTCTATGGTCGGTAAGGCGAGATCGGCCAGTTTTATCGGAATTTCAAAGGATTCAGCGACCAGTTCGCCATTATCCCCGAGCACGCCAATCTGGACGATATGATCACCTTCACCGATGAGGTCGACGGTGAATGAAAAACGGCCGTCTTCATCAGCGGTTGTTTGATCGATAATCTCACCATCCACAAGAAAGGCGATTTCAGACCCGGGCTCTGTACGGCCGTTCCATTCGATACGCGTCGCCGGCAGTAGTAGGGTGGGAAGAGCAACTCTGTTCAAATCAACACCTGCCAGGAGTCTTTCTTGTTCGGTCGCCGCATCAGCCGCATCGCTGCCGGCTTCTCCAGGCGCCTGTTCGGCCATGGCAAGCAAGTTGTCAGGCAGGCTGAATTCAGGCAGCGTTACCTGTGGTAATTCGCCGGGAATCTCGATTGTTTGCGGCTCCGTCTGCGACACGACATTGCTGTCTGCATCCAGAGAAGCGAACGCAATCTCCTGCTTGTCTGGATCGAGCTTATAGTTCAGGACCCACTTTCCATCGGAATCGGCAGTGACAGTTTCGACCAGTTCCCCGTTGACGAGCAGGGCAACCTGGGAATCCGGTTCAGCTTCGCCGCTCCATCCCGGCGTGCCGGTGAGGGGATTGAAATCGGGCAGAAGCAGCCGGTATGCGATCACTTGCGGTGCAGCGACTGCCGCTTCAACTTGACCGAGGCTGATCGTCTCAACATTTTCCCCATCGGGGGAGATTAAACTCGCCGAAACATCGGCCGTTTCTGTTCCGGTCTCTACATCTGCAGACCATGCGCCGCTATCATCAATTTCGCTTGATGTAGCTTCCGCATCATTCAGACTGATCGTGACACTATATCCCGGCGGGCCGGAGCCGGACACGACCAGGACGCCGTCGTAAGGCTCAGGCAGGGGATCGGCCTCAAAAGCGATTTCTTCAGCGTCGTCACTTACCGTAAACGGGATAGGATCCGAGCTGGCTGCAACATTGCCGTCGCTGTCCAGCGCCTGCAGTGTAATTTCCTTAATCGACGGATCCATCTCTGCAACAAGCTCCCAATCGCCATTACTGGAAACAGGAGCTCGCCCTAATTCCCGGCTGCCGTCTACGACAGCGACCTGGCTGTCTTTGGTACCCGTACCTGAAAAGGACACGGGTCCTGTTTGCAGCTCAGAACCGGCAGCAGGAGCGACTAAAACCGGCGCGGTGATTGCAACTTCCTGCACCGCGACTTCTGCGGTTGCAGTGGGAGTCGAGCCGGTGTTTCTTCCCCCCGCGCTAATTTCGTCGGGTTCAGCGCCGCCGAGAAAGTTTGACAGGAGAAGCAAGATTCCGATCAGAACTGCGACAATCCCTTTAAAGATGTCATAATTGCGGAGTTCTTCTTTGGTTTTATTTATCCGGATGCTCATGCCGTTTAAGCTCCCCGCCCGGCTGCAAGAGATTTAGCCGTGGCAATCCATTTGGCGAAATCCGGTTTATTGAAGTTTGGGGGTTGGCAGATTCCTTCCAGCTCTTGAGGATCAGCCCCGGCAAGCGCTTCAAATGTACAGTACCCGGCAGCATAGAGGCGTCTCTCATAGGTGACGCCAATTCCTTCCAGGGGCTCGAAATCATCCGGCGGGGTTCCGTCCCAGACGCGATTCATGGTATTTGTTTCCCGAGCCAAGGCTAAAGCGGAAGCGCGAATGGCAGTCAGGTCGACAGCCTGAAATTCTTCGACCTCGAGAATTTCCGCCAGTTCATCATCTTCGATTTGTGCAACCTCCCAAAAGGATCCCACTCCGGCGTTGTAAAGGCGACGCTCGTAAACAACACCAACGCCGTCAATTGGCTCAAGATCCTGTGGGCAGGTGACAACCACGGCTTCTTTGTAGGTTCGTTTGCTGCGAGCAACTCGTTTGCCCGCGGCGCGCAATTTCGCCTCATTGATCCAGGCTTCATAATCAGCCTGGCGCAGACCTGCTGTGGTGATGATTGCCTCGATTTCTCCCGGTGATCGGGACGCCAGGTCGGCATAAGTATAGATACCCGCATCAGAAAGAGCGTGGTTATACGAGTCGCCAAGCCCATGAATGAGGACCAGGTTATCGCCGGAGCGGCTGTAAAGTTTTTTCTGCAGTTCATCAAGACCAGCCTGATCACCCGCAGCAGCCAGGCGGGCCTGGGCGATCCAGGCATCATAATCTACTTTTCGCCAGGGTGGTGCGCCAATGATGATGGCCAGGCGTTCTGGTTCTGTCGCTGCAAGTTCGGCATAGGTATTGATGCCGGCTTTACGGAGGAGCCGGTTGTACTTGGGCCCTATTCCCTCCAGCAGTTGCAGGTCATCTCCCTCTATTTGCATCGGGGCTAATGTGGCATAGAGTCTCGCCTGATCCTGCCATAAGTCATAGTCCACTTTTTGCCAGGGCTCAGGCTGTATCGCGGCATTAAGATCATCTTCTCTGGCGTTGGCCAATGCAGCAAAAGTGAGGATGCCGGCCGCGTTTAATTTTTCGGCGTAGCGTGGGCCAATCCCCTGGATCAGCGTCAGATCTTCAGGCTCGCTTGACAGATCAACGACGACGGCGCGCGTGGCGGTCACGCCCATTCCCTGACGCAGCTGTTCGAGCTCTTCGCGCAATTGGGCATTTTCTGCAGCCAGGGTAGCCTCGTTGGCGCGACATGCTTCAAGTTCCTCTCTTGCGCTTTCCATGGCCGCAGCACTCGTTTTAAGAGCATTGTAATCGGCCTGCCAGCGCGCGGATTCTTCTTTCTCTCCGGCCAGGGATGATTCCAGCTCATTGGCACGAGATTCAGCAACATTGAGCTTCGCTTTGATTTCCTCGAGCTCTTGGGGATCTCTCCCTCCACGGCGGAAGTAAAGGTAGTCAATTACCCATTCACCGAGCCATCCTACCAGCATGCCGGCTAAAAAACTTGTCCAATCAAACATCATTGTATGCCTCCATGATTATGGTAGAGGGTAGGAACCCTCCATCAAGTTGTTTTCAATAAGCGGTTGTAAATCGTACCGGGGATTAATGAAATTAAAAAAGTTGGTAGTAAGTCCCCCACGGCTGAGACATTGGCCAACGAGACTGTTAAACTACAGCCCGGCATATTATAGTGAAGAAGTATGCCCGTTGGGAAGCTAGAACCAGCCCGAATTCCTTAAAATATTAGGTGTCAGGTATAGATGGAGACGGAGCTAGCCGCGGCGGGATCGGCCGGGACAGTTACGGTTTTTGTTGTCCCGATGGCGCCAAAAATAAACATAACCACCGTTATTCATTAATTTGCGCTTACGCAAAATGACAATTCCTTTGCAGTAAGGGCAGATCGCTTCTATGGGTGCCTCATTTGAGGCAATAACCTCAGTACCGTCTTGTGCTTGTGCGGTTTTCATTTTTCTCTCTTCGTGGCAGGGCTCCATTTTGGTAGGTAGGAATCCCGACCGTCTGTGACTGGAAACTACCTGTCTTTGCGGACAGGTGATTTTATTATAGAAAAAATATAGCGCTCTGTATAGGCGAAATGGGTGGTATTTTGGGGTACTTTTAGGCCGCTTTAAGACTGTAGTTGGAGAATTGGACGGATCTGTTAACTGGCCGCGAAAGTGTCTGGGTGACAATGCCGAATTTTTCTGATTAAGTGGAGATTGGTCCAATCTAGTTGGTGGAGATTGGACCAATCTAATTGGTGACTTAATCCGCCGGAGCGAAAAAGGCGTCGGTTTCTAAATCCTCGCCTTCATCGTCGATCTCGCGGCGGAACTGGCTCATGTAGAGATCATAATAAAAGCCTTTGGCCGCCAGAAGGTCTGTGTGCTTGCCCTGCTCGATGATTTTACCGTCGTCCAAAACCAACACTTCGTCCGCGTTGCGTATCGTGCTCAGGCGGTGGGCGATAACGAAGCTGGTGCGACCGCGCAGCAGATCGTCGAGTGCCGATTGGATCTGGCGCTCAGTGCGCGTGTCGACGGAGCTGGTCGCCTCGTCAAGAATCAGAATGCGCGGGTCGGTCAGGGCGACGCGGGCAATGGCCAGCAGCTGGCGCTGGCCCTGGCTGAGACCCCCGCCGCGCTCGCCGAGCACCGTCTCATAGCCATTTTCCAGGCGCCTGATGAAGTCATCGGCGTGAGCGATCTTGGCCGCGGCAATGACCTCTTCATCGCTCGCATCGGGACGGCCGTAACGAATGTTGTTCATCACCGTATCGCCGAATAGGAAAGTGTCTTGCAGCACGAGACCGATTTGCTCGCGCAGGCTCTTCAAGGTGACGTCGTGTATGTCATAGCCGTCGATGGTAATACGGCCGTCTGAGACATCCCAAAAACGGGGCAGCAGGTTGATGATCGTCGTCTTACCGGCGCCGGTAGGCCCGACGATAGCAACCGTCTTACCCGGTTCGGTAGTGATATTGATGCCTTTGAGCACCGCCTTGCCGGGAAGGTATTCAGCCCACACATCCTCGTAAATGACATGCCCTTTGATAGGCGGCAGTTCAACGGCGTCCGGCTTCTCCACGATCTCCAAAGGTTCGTCGATCAGGCCGAAGATGCGCTCCGTACCGGCAACGGCGCTTTGCAGGTTGGTCCATAGGACGGAAATCTGCTGCACGGGATTATTGAACTGCTGGGTATAACCGATGAAGGTGATGATCAGGCCCATAGAAACGGTCGTGCCCAGGATGGTCCCGCCGCCTATGAGCAGCAGCCCGCCGACGACGGCGACGATGGCCAGGCTGGCGTAGCCGAACGCTTCCAGGGTGGGGGCAAGGGCGCTGGTGTAAACCTGGGCCTTGATATTGGCATCGCGGTTGGCGGCATTACTGAGCCGGAACTGCTCGATGTTTTCATCTTCACGGCTGAAAGCCTGCACCTCGCGCACGCCGGAGATGCTTTCTTGCAGGTCGGCATTCACGGAGCCAATCTCCATCTGCGCCTGGCGGAAGGCTTTGCGCGCCTGGCCGGAGAACCAGCGCGTGGCGATGAACATCAGCGGCAGGGTGACCAGACTGATCAGGGCGTAAGGGACGCTTTTGCTGAACATCTGCCAGATGATCATGCCGATCAAGAGGAAGCCGCTGAGGACGTTGAGCACGGCGAAGGCGATGGCCTGCTGGATGGTGGCCATGTCGTTGGTGAAGCGGCTCATGACGTTGCCCGCTTCCTGCCGGGCGAAGAAACCCAGGGAGAGTTTCTGGATATGCTCGAAGGTCTCGCTGCGCAAATCGCGCGTGACCCGGAATCCGGCCCAGCGCAGCAGGTAAAAGGAGATGGAGGAGATGAGCGCGCTGCCGATATAGAGTCCGGTGATGATCAGCACCAGGCGCGTGAGCCCGGCGATGGTTTCTTGCGCCGTGGCATTGGGATTGAGTGTGCCGAACGTGCAGTTTATGGCCGCGTTTGACTGCTGGCTCGCTTCTTGAACGGCGGGCAGGTCAGGCGTGGTCGAAGTGCCCAGCGTCTCGTCTACAGCCGACTCGGCGACATAGGGCGTCAGGTAGCAGTCGACGATCTGGCCTGTCAGGCCGGGGACGAGCACTTGCATATATGTGCCGCCGATGGTTAAAACAAGCACGACCAAAACGACCGCCCAGTAAGGCTTGAAATGCCCGGCCAACCGCCGTAGCGTCCTGCCTAGATTATTTGCTTTTTCTTCTTGTACCCCGAGGGTTCGATCTGCATGAAACATAATGAACTCCGATGTCGGTTGTGGAATGTCGGATGTCGGATGTGATCCGCGAGCCGGCATTTTCTATACTCTTAAGTCAGTTTAATGGCGGACGTAATTCGTAATCCCGCTGCCTTTTCATTTTTTAGATTTTAATTTTGTCGATTTAATCGTTGCCACAATGATGGATAGGATTTCGTTACCTTCTTTCCAAAGATCTACGAGATCGTCTCTGGAAACGATTTTTGATTCAACGAGAAGCTCCATCCAATAGAAACTTTCGTCTGTTTCTTCTTCGACAAGGCCTAGCTTGTAAATAAATTCCTTGCGCGACCTGGCGCGTCGTGCTGCCCGGTAATTTGCACCGACCGATGTCCCCGCTCGAAGCAGTTGATCACCGATACGTTGTGCCGAATAATGATTGGGCAGTGTTTCACAAAATTTAATGATATTAATCGAGAACTGTTTCGTCCTCTTCTTCATCACTTCATGATCCATTTCTACGGGTCACAACGCTCCTACATCCGACATCCGATATCCGACATCCCACATTAGGCAAGTTCTGCGTCTTCGGCCAGCTGCGAATGGTAAATCTCGGCGTAGATGGCGCTAGTTTCCATGAGTTCTTCGTGGACGCCGGTGTCTGCGATACGGCCGTTTTCCAGGACGATGATCTGGTCTGCGTTGAGGACGGTGCTGATACGTTGGGCGATCACGAAGCTGGTGCGCCCTTCCATCAGCTGGTCCAGAGCCTTTTGAATTTGGTATTCCGTGTTTAGATCGACGCTGCTGGTAGAGTCATCCAGGATCAGGATGTGCGGGTCCATGAGCAGGGCACGGGCGATGGCCACGCGTTGTTTCTGCCCGCCGCTGAGCGTTGAGCCGCGCTCGCCGACGATCGTGTCGTAGCCCTCCGGGAAGGCGGTGATGAAGTCATGCGCGGCGGCGGCCTTGGCCGCGGCGATCACTTCCTCATCGCTGGCTTCGGGACGGCCGAAAGCAATGTTATCGCGGATTGTACCGCCGAAAAGCGTCGTCTCCTGCAGGACGATGCCGATATTCTCGCGCAGGCTGGCAATAGTCACGTCACGCACGTCATGGCCATCAACCGTCACCGCGCCTTCGCTGACATCATAGAAGCGGGGAATGAGGTTAATAACCGTCGATTTGCCGCTGCCGGTCGCCCCGAGCAGGGCAACCGTTTGGCCCGGTTCGGCCTTGAAGCTGACATCTTGCAGGACATATTCGCCGTGACCGAAGTAACGGAAAGAAACATGCTCGAAGGCGACACGGCCCTCGACTTCACCCAGCTCAATCGCCCCCGGCTTATCCTGGACCTCGTTATGCGTGTCCAGAATTTCAAAGATACGGTCGGAACTGGCCGTAGCCTGGGCCATGAGGGAGATGATCATGCCCAGCTGGCCCATGGGAATAAAAACGAAGGTCAGATAAAGACTGAATTTCTGCCATTCGCCCAGGGTAAACGTGCCGTTGATGATGCCCAGACCGCCAAAATAAAGGATGGCCGCCTGGCCCAGGTTGGCAATGAGAAAGATTAGGGGGAAGAGCATGGCCAGGAAACGCGTGACCTTCATCTGTTCTTCCAGCAGATCATTGTTGCTTTTCTCGAAGCGTGCTTCCTCGCGCTCTTCGCTGGTAAAGGCCTTGACCACTTTCAAGCCGGCCAGGTTTTCCTGTACGATGGTGTTGGCAATGGATAGGCGGCGCTGGACCTCGCTAAACAATGGCATCGCTTTGGCGCCGAAGAGCATGAACAGGGCAAAAGCGATAGGCAGCGTCGGCAGAATGACCATGGTTAATTTCCAGTTGGTGAGAAGTAGGATGGTCAGTGTGCCGGTAAGCAGGAGGAGGGCCTGGAGGGCCATCAGCAGACCTTGCCCGAGAAACAGGCGCAGCTTCTCCACGTCGTCCGTGGCGCGTATCATCAGCTGGCCCGTGCGGTTCTTGTCATGGTAGCTGAAGCTGAGCCGCTGGATTTTAGCGAAGATATCGTTGCGTAAATCAAAGGCGATGTTCTGCGACAGCATTTGCGAAGAATACATTTGCACAAAGGCGAAGATGCCGCGGGCGATGGCGAAGAGGATGACCACAACACCGGCCCAGATCAGGGCCTGGGGCGCTTTGTCCAGATCAATCTGTAACTGGCTGATCGTGGTGTTCATTTGCTGCGCCGCCGCTTCCTGCCCGGCAAGAGGTAGTTTGAGTACTTCGCTAACCGTGGCCGAATTGACGATTTCATCGATTATATTCTGGATCAGAATAGGCACCATCAACTGCGCACCTGTAGCCAGCAGCAAAGCCACGACGGCCACGACGGACACCTTCGGGTAATGGCTGACGTAGGTCAAAGAGCGATTTAAGGTCCTTCGCCCGCCTGAAGATCGTGTTTGGGGTGATGTCATTTGCATAAGGTTGGTCCTTTGTAAGGAAGTCAGATTGTCAGTAGGTGAGTATTTCCGTTCTCAATTTTCCGTTTTCTGTTTTCTTGCTACCTCGCCACGGAATGAATGCTGCGGATAGTAAATCAAAGATGTTTAAACATGTTTTTCGTGATAGCAGCGAATGAATTCGCTGGTGTTGCCACATGCCACTTTGCAACATTGCCACTCCGCCTTACTGCTCATTGAGCATTATCCGCCTGCCGATTTTAGCCAGCAGGTCGCTGAGTTCTTGTTGTTCATCGGGGGTCAGGGTTTCAAAGCATGAGGCGACGATGCGGAAGTGGGCGGCGGAATGCTCGCGGATGATATTACGGCCGTCTTCAGTGAGCCGGATATTGAAACGGCGGCGATCGTTCGGATCAAGCGTGCGTTCGATCAGGCCTTCTTCTTCGAGATCGCGAATAAGGGTGCTGACGGTGTTGCGGCTGGTTCCCTGGAGGGTGCTGATTTCCGAGGGGTTGAGGTCAGGACGGCCGTCCAGTTCCTCACTCTTAAACAGATTCATCAGCAGGCGGAAACGCGCATGCGATAAGCCGGCCTCTTCCAGGCTTTGTTCTCCCAGCATTCTAATGGCGTGGGAAACCATAAACAGCCGTTCCAGCAGGCGCACGGTGCGCGGGTCAGCCTCGCTGTTCAGTTCCTGCATTAAGTCCAGCCACTGCTGGTGGCGGGCCGGATCGGCGGCGGGTGGGTGGGTGGTCATAGGGTGCCTCATAAAGTGTGGACCGCAGATGGCGCAGATTTCGCAGATTGCACAGATATTCAGCGGATGGTACGGATGGTTCTGCGGTCCGAAAAAAGTTCTAGGGCAAATTGTACGATATCGAACTATTCTGTCAATTACAAATTAAGAGTTGTTAATTATGGTATGATGAATTTTCCCTTTACTCATCAATTTCGGAGGTGGCGTATGACTTTTAGGTTGAATCTCGAGGAAAAGGCGACCTTGCAGCGGCTGGAAGAATCGCTTTGGAACTATGAAAAACGGTCGGATGTTGCCTACATGGATCATGTTCTGGCGGAGGACTTTTTTGAATTCGGCCGATCGGGCAGGGTTTATCAATGGGATGATACGATTAGCGGTGAAGTGTATGCGTTTGAAGCCCTTTTTCCGCTGCCTGATTTTGAAGCACGCCTGCTCAGCCGCGATGTTGCCCAGGTAACCTATAACAGCCAGGTGATGTACGAAGATGGTATTCTGCTTAAGAGCCGCCGGAGCTCGATCTGGCTGCGCAAACCGGACTCACCCGAGGGCTGGAAATTGGTCTTCCACCAGGGAACGCCATATCATTGAACAGAAGTAACGGGAAACGGAAAACGGAAAGTATTCAGAAATAAAAAATGTTGACACAAAGGACACAGAGACGACACAGAGACGACACAGAGACGACACAGAGGATACCGAGAGTATACAATAAAATTCTCTGAGTTCTCTGTGTCCTAAAAATTCAATAACTCATCAATTCAACAATTAATTTTTCATAATTTACACTGACAAGCTGAAAACCTGACAACCTGACAACCTGAGAACCTAATCATGCACCAACAACGCTGGACTAAAAAGAAAATCAAAAAACGATTGGCCCTGGTCGAATCGCTTGTGTACCGCCAAACACGGCCGATCGCGTCTTTTCGTTATATGGAACTCGACGATGTCTCCCAGGCACCGCCGGTGGAAATGGGTGTTGATGATACGGGGTGGCCGGTGATTGAGCCGTATGCCTATTGGGGGGCGTGGGATACAAATTTTGTGATGCGTTCGCAGTTTGAACTGCCCGAAGAATGGGCCGGCAAAGACGTAGCCTTATTCTTGCCGCTGGGCGAGGCCGGTGATTTCAGCCATCCCGAAGCGCTCGTCTACCTGGACGCCGCGCCTTACTCCGCCTGCGACCGCCATCATCAGGAGATTCTGCTTAAGGGCGTCTACCACGACGGCTGTTCCCACACCCTAGCTCTGCACGGCTGGACCGGGGGCGCAGCGCGGTTGGGCGAGGGCTTTCACCAGTCGCAGTTGATGATGCGTCCCTGCCTGCTGGTTCAGATCGACCGGCCCACGCGGGAACTTGTGGCCCTGGCGCGGGTAGCTCTGGAAGTAGTCGAGCGGGTGGAGGAAAGTCACGCTGCCTACAACCCGCTGCTCAACGCCCTGGACGCCGCTTTTCGCATCCTCGATATCCGCGAACCGTTTGCAGCCGCTTTTTACGAGAGCGTGCCCGCGGCCCTTGAACTGCTGCGCGAAGAGACGACCGCCGCCGGTCCGCCGCTCGATGTCACGCTGACCGCCGTGGGACACGCGCACATCGACGTGGCCTGGCTGTGGACGCTGGCGCAGACGCGGCGTAAGGCCGGGCGTACTTTTCATACGGTCATGCGCCTGATGGAGCAGTTCCCCGACTATCATTTCACGCAGAGCCAGCCGCAGCTTTATGACTACGTGCGCCAGGATTACCCCGAACTTTTCGAGGCGATCAAGGCGCGGGTGACCGACGGCCTTTGGGAGGCGACAGGTGGTATGTGGGTGGAGGCGGACTGCAATATCAGCGGCGGCGAGGCGCTGGCCCGCCAATTTCTGCTTGGACGATCCTTCTTCCGCCGCCATTTCGGCCGTGAGGCGGAGTCGCCCATCTTGTGGCTGCCCGACGTCTTCGGCTACGCCTGGAATCTGCCGCAGTTGATCAAACAGGCCGGCTTGGAATACTTCTTCACGATCAAGATTGGCTGGAACCAGTACAACAAAATGCCCTACGATACCTTTTGGTGGCAGGGGCTGGACGGCACGCGGGTGCTGACGCACTTTAGTCCGGTGTCCATGCCCCAGCGCAGCGGCGGCGATTACAACGCCCAGGCCACGCCTACGGAAATTCTGGTAGGTTGGGAGCGCTTCGCCCAAAAGGAGACCTCCGGCCACATCTTGATGTCCTATGGCTACGGCGACGGCGGCGGCGGGCCGACGCGCGAAATGCTGGAGAACCTGCGTGAAATGGCGGCTTTTCCAGGGCTGCCGCAGACCCGGCCGGGCAAGGCGATCGATTTTTTCCGCGCCGCCGAAAAAGAGGCGTGGGGCAGTTTTCCGGTCTGGAATGGCGAGCTGTACCTGGAACTGCACCGTGGCACCTATACCACCCAGGCGCGCAATAAACGGGCCAACCGTAAGAGTGAATTCCTGCTGCATGATGCCGAATTCGCGGCTGCCGCGGCGGCGATAATGGTGCCCGATTATGCCTATCCGCATGCCGAGCTGGGGCGAGCCTGGGAGCTGGTCTGCCTTAACCAGTTCCATGACATCATCCCCGGCAGCAGCATCCACCAGGTTTATATCGACTCGCAGGCTCAGTACGCGGAAGTGCAGGCTCTTGGTGAACAGGTGCGCGACGAAGCGCTGGCTACCTTTGCGAAAGCATCCGGGGAGGATATTCTGCTGATCAATCCCACCGCATTCTCGCAGGCGGGTCCCGTTTTCTGGCCGGACGGAAGCGCGGCGCGGCTGCCGGTTGACTGGTGTGTCCAGGAAACCCGGGAAGGCCTGCTGCTGCATGCCGGCGAGCTGCCGCCCTATTCGCTGAGGCCGTTGGCCGTTATGCAGCCGCCGCCTGAACCGGGCATGCTCTCCGTTTCTGAAAGCCACCTGGAGAATGATTATCTTCGCATAGAACTGAATCAAGATGGCGATATCGGCCGAATTTTTGATAAAGTGCGAGGGCGCGAGGTCCTACCGCCGGGGGCGGTGGCTAACCAGTGGCTGGCTTTTGAAGACCGGCCGTTGGATTGGGACGCCTGGGATATTGATATTTTTTACGATGAGAAGGTCTGGACGGCCGAACCTGCCGATTCTGTCACCGTGATTGAGAGCGGCCCGCTGCGCGCGGCATTGGAAATCAAGCGGCGAATTCTCAACAGCAGCTACGTGCAGCGCATTTCGCTGTGCCATAACAGCGCGCGCCTCGATTTTGAAACGGCCGTTGACTGGCGGGAACGGCATATCCTGCTCAAAGTCGCTTTTCCAGTCAATGTGCTGGCAGCGGCAGCCACTTATGACATTCAATGGGGCAATGTGCAGCGGCCGGTCAACCGCAACACCATCTGGGAATGGGCCAAGTTTGAAACCGTGGGCCACAAGTGGGTCGATCTGAGCGAGGGCGATTACGGCGTCAGCCTACTCAATGACTGCAAATACGGACACGATGTGCAGGATGCCGCCCCAAACGGCGGCGTCATCCGTCTGAGCCTGCTGCGCAGCCCGACTTTTCCCGATCCGCAGGCCGATCAGGGAGAACATCATTTCACCTACAGCCTGCTGCCTCATGCCGGCGCCTGGAATGAGAGGACTATCGCCCAGGCCTATGCCCTCAATGACCCGCCGCGCGTATTTGCTCTATCGCCTGAAGAGGATATCACGGCAGCAGGCGTTGACCTTTCGCGATCATTCATAAGTGTCGACCGTCCCTACGTGGTCCTGGAAACAGTGAAGCAGGCCGAAGACAGCCGTGGCCTGATCGTGCGTCTCTACGAAAGCCAACGCCGCCGCGGCCCTGTGACGCTGCACACCAGCTTCCCGCTGAGCAGCGCCTGGCGCACCAATTTACTGGAAGAGGATGAAACGCAGCTACCCGTAAACGGCCGTTCCCTAACCATCACCATCAAGCCGTATGAAATCGTCACCCTGCGTCTGGAGGGATAGCTGTCAGCGGTCAGCCGTCAGCCGTCAGCTGACCAACTGAAGAACTGAAAAACTGAAAAACTCCTCTACCACACCGCCTGCTCCCAGCCGCCGCCCGCTTCGTTCAGCAGCTGCAGCATAGGAATGACGTAGGCCAGGCGCTTGTGGGTTTCGTGGAGGCTTTGCTCGCGTTCAGCCTTGAGAGTTAGCGGGTCTTCATCGAAAATAAATGGGTCTTCCCAGGCGAGCCAATCGACCGCTTTTACCTGTACACAGCTGCGGATGGGCAAGATATATTCGGCGACGTGGGCCATATCGCGGCGGGTGATGCCGGGGATGATTTGCAAGAGCGTCTTCGCGGGCAGGGCGATGTGACACCAGGCGTAATCCATTGAACGCCCGAATAACCACTGCGCGGCGTCGCTGACCATTTTCTCGAGTTCGTAATAATTGCGCGGATGGGTCTCCCAGGCGGCCGGAGAGCGCTCGAAGATGATCGGCGTGTCGCCCGCCTGCAGGCCGGCGATATCAGCCATAAATTGGGTGCGGTGTCCCGTCTGCAAAGCGAAGGCCAGGCGATCGAGGTAACAAAGGTGGACGAGCTGCTCCGCCTGCGCGCTGCCTGCAGCCGTCTCGTACAGGGTCAAAAAATCATCCCCGGGTGGGAGTGCTTCTTCACGATAAAGAACCTTGAAAAAAGGCTCGTTCTTCAACCAGGCGATCTCCCGCGGCTGCCTTTCTAAGGTTTGCGGAGGAACGGATAAATAGACCGCGCTGAACAGCGCTTTCAGATCAGGCATGACAATTTTTAGATGCGGAAAAAGACGGCCGTCCGGGTCGTTTATGGGCATAGCGGCGATTGGGAGCATGAAAATTTACCTTTTGGCTGGGATTGTAAGGTGGCAGTTGGCAGGTGGCAAAATCTGTTATGATTATGATCAAATGATGACCGATCGCGATTCGGCCGTTTGGTCGAATGAGCCGCAAGATAAAGAAGCCTATACGGCCGAATTTGATGCGTTTTATACGCGCTTCAGCGGTGGTTATGACCGTCTTGTCAAGCTGCTGCCTTTTTGGCGCCGCTGGCTGGATAGTGCGCTGCCGTGGATCAAGGGGCCGCGCGTCCTGGAGGTAGGGACGGGGACCGGGTATTTGCTGACCCGTTACGCGGCTTGGTATGACTCATATGGGGTGGATATTAACGAAGCGCTGCTGGCGGCCGCCGGAAAAAATCTATGCCGTGCAGGGCTGCAGGCCAATCTCCAGCGTGCCAGTGTGGAGGCGCTGCCATTCCCCACAAACTTCTTTGACACGGTGTTGTCGACAATGGCCTTCACCGGGTTTCCAGATGGCAAAAAAGCCTTATCGGAAATATCGCGTGTGCTCAATAAAAACGGCCGTTTGGTCCTCGTGGATGTGTCTTTTCCTGAGGACGGCAATCTGCTGGGAACGGCCGTTGTCCGGACTTTCCAGGCGGGCGGCGATATCCTGCGCGATATGGAAAAGCTGCTTGGCGAATTTGGCTTCCGGGTTCAGGTGGATGCGGTCGGCGGTTTCGGCAGCGTGCAGCGCTTTGTGGCCTGGAAAACGCAGGATGGGCCGCCCGTGATACCGTAAGGCGCTTCCATGCGGATTGGGGCACCCTGCTTATCTCGCTGACCCGCTGACCCGCTGTCAACCAAATATTGGAAGCACACTGCCCAGCAGCGAGGTCAGCAAAATCAGGATCAGAATCGTGGCGGCGATGAGCAGAATGATCACGCCGGGCGTAAGCGTGTAGCGGGGAACGGCCGTTTCGCCGTCGATGATCGTTTCCAGCGTTTCCACTGCCTGGCGAACGGCCGTTTCGGATTCCCATTTTCCCACGCTGGTCCACTGCCAGCCAGGGGTGGGGTCGGGCAGGATGAGCTTTTGCGCGCCGGAAGCGTTGATCGCCGCTCCCAAGTCTCCACCGGCCGCGGCCATGGTCCAGGAGCCGATGAGGATGTCCGCCGCGGCGATTTTTTCGGCCGTTTTCTCATCCGCGCGGCTTACCTGGTCGATATGACTCTGCGGAAATTCCTCTTGCAGGTTGTTCAGAAGCTGCTCGGCTAGGCTGTCATCGCCGAAGACGACGATATTTTTCTGGGCGGCGCGTTGATCCTGCGCTTCTTCCAGTGCCTCTTGATCGCCGCGCAGCAGCCAGCCGTGATAGAGCCAGACCGCCGCAGCGATGATCGCATACGCTCCGGCCAGGGCCAGCGTGCGCAGATCGCCCCCGGCCTGCGGCTCACCGAGAATGGCCAGGAGCAGGCGCGAGAGGATGAAAACGGCCGTGATCAGGAAGGTCAGCGTGGCCAGCAGCAGGAAGAAGAAAAGATAGAAGCGGCGCACAATGGAACTGCGCGCCTGGACGCCCAGGGGGGTTGATTCGGCCGTTTCTTTTTGGATGCTGCGCCAGGGGATAATCCACACGGCGAGGCCGGAAAGGATCATAGCCGCGAACCAGGCCAGGTCTTCCCGCTGCTGGTCAATGATATAGGGGCTGGGATCAAAAAGAACGCCCAGCAGCCCGCCCAGGCCGATAAGCAGCACCAGCAGTCCGACGCCGGCGACCAGATAGCGGTAAAGACGGCGCAGGCCAGCCTGTTCTTCGCGCATGGGCACGCGCCGCGTATCCTCGCGCAGCACAAGCGCGTGATAAACCCAGACGACGGCCCCGACGATCAGTGCGCTGATGACCACGGCCGATCCGGCGCGCGGCTCCAGGCCTAATACCTGGCGGAAAATAGATGCCAGAACGGCCGTCAGGGCAGCGATGGTGGCGTAGACGGCGAGGAAGATGACGGCATAAAGATAAAATTTACGCAGCAGCGAGCGCTGTTCTTCAATGCCGCCGCTCCGGTAGAGCTGCTGCGCGCGCCGCCAGAAAAAGAGCCACAAGATCAGACCGGCGATCAGCAGGGCCAGGCCGTTCACCAGATTCCTGGAGGCGACCAGGCCGCTTTTTTCATCGTTGACCAGGAACAGCCACTGCAAGACGATCGCCGCGCCGATGCTGGTCATTAACAGGCCGGCCGCGCTGAAGAGGTAGATGAAGAGGCGGTGGAGGGGCGCGGTCAGGGCCAGGGCTGACGGTGTATGGCGATCTTCCTGGAGCATGCGCGCGTGATAGAGCAGCATCAGCGAAAGGACGAGAACGGCAACGGCCGTGTAGATCAGCCGCGTGCCATCGGGCAGAAACTCATTGCTGAATTGAACCTGTGGCGGTGTGCCGCTGACCAGGCGCAGCGCGGATTGCAGGAAGCCGTCGGCATTACTGATCAGGGGGATGAGAAAGGCGCCGATCATGACATAGAGGTAGAGGAAGCGTTCCGGTAGGAAACGGCCGTCCGTGTTTTGGCCTGATTCGCGGCCCGCCCAACGCCAGTGCAGCAGGAACATGGGCAGGCCGATGAGGATAACCGATATTTCGAAGGCGACGGATTCCGCCTGCGGGGAGAAGACAAGCCCTGCGCGCTGCGCCAAGGGGACAAGCAGGTTGCGCAGCAGGGCGATGGCCGCCCAGGTTACCGCCTGCAGGCTGATCGCCGAAACGACGTAGAAGTACCAGCGGCGAAAACTGCTCACGGCTCAACGGTTCGGGGGATACCGTCCAAACACTGGTTGCTTTCGCCCCAGCAAGACGACCAATAATTCTCGCCGCTGACCAGTTTCCAGCCTTCCTCCCCGTTTTCGACGCGCATGCGGAAAGTACTTGAATAACCATCACCGGCGAAAAGGGCGTTGGTGTTATAAATCTCGCGCACAATGACGGCGACGCTGTTCTCGCTGATCGCTTCGCTCGATTCAACGACCATGGAATAGTTATCGGAAACGGTGAACTGCCAGGGGGTTTGGCGCAGGCTGTCATAAAATTCGTTGATATCGGCCGGGTAGGCGAGGTCCGGCGAGAGCAGGCTGTAGGCGGTTTCATAATCGCCAAGCTGCAAGGCCAAAAGATAGTCATGGACGACGCTTTCCGGCGTGCCGCCGCCCTGGAACTGCGGATCAGGCCGCCGGCTGACGACGATGAAAGCGACGACAATGAGCAAAACAGCCCCGGCAGCTATGGCCAGGAGAAATTTATCGGAGTTAGTGCGATCAGACATTTTTTAATTGCGGATTTCAGATTTCGGATTGCGGATGTGGCAAGTGGCATGTTGCAAGTAGCAAGTGGCTGCAAAATGTGTCAGCTTGTTTCAGGACTTCACGCAATTCACAATTCACAATTCACCATTCACCGTTTATCTCACCCATCACCACTGCGCTACTAACGAAACAATCCTCTATCTCTATCTCTCCCCTCTATCTCTATCTCTTCTCTCTATCTACAAATTCGCCGCCTGCCACCTCTGAGCAATCTCACGATGGTAGGGGACATTTTCTAGAAAAGCCTGGCGCGTCGGTTCATCGGGGATGCGCCTAGAAGTGCGCAAAAATTCCTGGTAGGCGCGGTCGAGGATGAAATCAGCCTGCGGATGGTTGAGCGCTTCCAACGTTTCAATCATGTAGAGATAGTTCCGCAGGCTGTATTCAGTGGTATAGAATTCACCGTCGTTTTGCACATATTCCAGCACTTCTTCGACGGCTTCCTGCGCTAAATCTAGACGGCCGATCGTTTTATAAGCGAAGGCTAGGATCGCCAGGGATTCATATAGGTGGACTTCTTCAAGCTCGCGGCGGATGGAAATGGCATGTTTCAGGTGTTCGATGC
>JBJYWP010000006.1:0-28317 GCA_046259485.1 Promineifilaceae bacterium (SeqCode)
ATTTGGCTGAGCTTCCCCAAAACGGCTTGATTCGAGTCGTTTTTATTTATCCATCTTTTTCTGCGGCACTACCAACTCTTTGTTTAACGCGATTCGCCCTAGAAACTCTCCTTTCTGCTGTCTGGATGAGGTTTTTGCAGAGTACAGGCCAAATCTTGAGTGTAAATCACCTCAATCGAAACCTGGTACTTCATTTTTTTGTGTTGTGGCGATCATCGATTACCTGGCGTGGAGAAAAATGGCTCCTTAATCACCCTACTGTGCTGTGATCGTATTAATTGCATAGCGCGCGGTTGCATCTCTCGGTGCACACCGCTGTGCTTCTTTCTGACTCATCGCAGTGTCAACGATTTTCCCGTTGCTTATGCATAACAGCCGAACTCGTGCAACGTCTGGAGCATGACAGCATAGTTCTCAGGTTTAACGGCCGAATGAATTGAATTGCTGGAAGAAAGAATATACCCACCGCTGGGCATGCCCTGGCGTAAGGCTGTTTTCGTAGCCTCAACAACTTCCTCACGGGTACCAAAGGTCATCAGATTCGCGCAATCTACATTCCCCTTCAGAGCAATGCGATCCCCATACTTCGCTTTGACCTCGCCGAGGTCCATACCCGCCAGCGGATCGATAGGATCGAGGCAATCGATGCCCGCGTCAACAAGTAAGTCCATGATCGACCAGAGATTGCCATCCGTATGCTTTATGACATAGAGACCAAGCTCCTTGAAGCCCTGTATGACACGATAAAAGCCAGGATAGAGAAGCTCGCGAAAATGCTTGGGCGACATGAGCAATCCTTTATTGTAGGCGATGTCATCGCCGGTATAGACGATTTTAGCCCCACGCGAGGCGACTTCTTTGGCCAATTCGAGATTTATCTGCACTGACATCTCAACCAATGCTTTTACCAATTCGGGTTCAATGGCGATAGCCATCAACAAATCTTCCATGCCCATGAGATAGCGCGGTAGCGAAAAAACGTCGTTCAGATGGACAATGACGGCCTTGTCCCCTTTGTATTGTTCTATAGCCGCTTCGATGGCATCAAACCGGCCAGAGGCATGAGGATCGGGTGGAGTATAACGCTCAAAGTCAGCCATCGTCTTAATTGGAGACTCGACTTCAATTCCATGTTCTTCAGGTGTGTCCTGGGTAATGTAGCCCCACTCGCTGCGCCAGCGATTTTCGCCTACTCTTTCTTTCATGTAAATCGGGTCGACGATGATCGCATCATGCCCCATTTGTACTGCAAAATCTTGATAGTCTTTGCAGTCCGGGCAGAGGGCATATCGAACCCGGCGATCAACCAGCCATTCAAAATGTGGCACCCGATCCGGCTCTTTCTGCTGGAGCACACACAGAATGCGCTCTTCCGAAGTCATTTCAGCCATGGCAATCTCCTGATAAAGCACGCTACTATTTCAGAATGTTAGTTCATCAGCTGTTAAACTGCTGCGTTGTTATACTTGGTAATCACTGCAAATTTGCATGCCGTTCGGCCATTTGCCAGGCGTCGACATTCATTTGCTGCATTAAATTTAATACGAGACTATCACACAGTAGCAGCAGGGACTGTTCAAATAGTGAGTTCAGAGGCTGCACAGACACAACATGCTCCTCGTGGGCACCTTGGAACATCTGAGCAGGGATCACGACGCAATGATCGGCCAGACCAGCTAATGGTGATAGTGGGTCTGCGGTGAAGAGCAATATTCTTGCGCCCTGGTGTCTTGCCTCGCCTGAAATTGGCAGCAGCGTTGGTGTTTTCCCCGAACCCGATCCGAGGATTAACAAATCACCGGCCGTTATGCTGGTCGTTGTTGTCTCGCCGACTGCCAATACAGTTTTCCCTAGGTGCATAAGGCGCATGCCCAAAGCTTTCATGCCCAGGCCGCTTCTACCGACGCCGGCGACGAATATTCGCGGGGCTTGTTCGATCAGCGCCGCCGCTTGAACCAGGCTCTCGCTGGAAATTCGGCGAACACAATCCTCCACCTCTGAAAGAACTTGATTAATCACTGAGTCGAAGCTGGTGCCGTCCGCGGTCTTCATAAACAATCAGCCGAGTCTATTCAGCGCCTCCCAGGGCTCGTGCATCACGTCCGCCAGACGCTTGTACTCTTCGTAACGCGAGAGGTAAAGCGGCGTATTGGCCGGGATCGGTTCATGAACACGCACGACCGACACAGCTTCCTGGACAGCTTCTGCAAAATCATTGTATATGCCTGCGCCAATACCAGCAGCGAGGGCCGCACCTAATGCGCCTAGCTCATTTCCACCCGGAACCTCCATTGGTACCTGAATGGTATCGGCGAACATCTGCGACCAGACTGCGCTTCGGGAACCGCCACCAGCCAGCCGCGCAGAATCAATCTGACCACCTGCATCACGCAGTTTCTCAATGTGGCTCAGGTGACCAAAAACGACGCCCTCGTAAAGGGCACGCAGCAAATGGGCACGCGTATGCCACCCGGCCACACCATAAAATCCAGCCCTTGCCGCGGGCATCACGTTCGAACCATAGAGAAAGGGATGGAATATTACATTAAAGCCGTCTGGATCTATGCTTGCCACTTCTTCATTGCAAATCTCGTAGACTGAAACGCCGCGTTTTTTGGCCTCCACCCGCTCATCGCCACAACATTGCTGCACGAACCATTCCAGATTGGTGGCCGACGTCGCGCTGCCCTCAATGGTGAGGAACAAATCGGGATCAGCAAATATCGTGGTCATAAAGACCTCAGGATCGACAATCGGATCTTCAGTAATGACTTCATTAATACTCCAACTGCCCATGATTAGACAGGCCTGGTTGGCATTAATCACACCGGAACCAATCGCACTGGCGTCAACGTCAAACAATCCCCCGACTACCGGCGTTCCAACAGCCAGTCCAGTCTCCTTGGCCGCTGAAGAAGTAACCTGACCCGCGATTTCACTGCTTTGCTTTAAAGGTGGGAGGGCATCGTAAACTTCCGCTAGACCATAGAGATCCATCAATTCTCTTGAATAAGTCTTTTTGCGTACATCCATCAGGTTAGCGCCACTCATATCGGTATAGTCGCCGCTAACTTCGCCTGTCAGCCGGTAGACAATATAGTCTTTGACCATCAGGATGGCGCCGATTCGTTCGTAATTTTGCGGCTCGTTTTTTTTGACCCAGGCGAGTAGTGCAGTGGGCTGCGCGGGCCACAAAATCTGAAGCATATAAGGAAACACCCGGGCATGGAGGTCGCGCTCGATCCACTCATTGACGATCCCCGCGGCGCGCGTATCCATTGATTGGATGCCGTTGCGCAAGGGATTGCCCTTCTTATCCAGGAGATAGATGCCATTGCCATGGCCGGTACTGCCGATGCCGGCGATCTCTTCCGGCCGGATGCCTGACTTAGCAATTACATCACGAATGGCGCTGGCCGTGCTTTGCCACAGCTTTTCCATATCGCGCTCAGTCCACCCTGGGTATGGATATTCGGTATCTGCAGCACAACCGGAAACGGCGATTTCATTCCCTTTAAAATCAAAGAGCGCAGCTTTAGAGACCGTACTGCCGTTGTCGATGCCTAATAGATAATTGCCCATGCAAAATCTCCTCTAAAAGATGTGGGTTTCGGGCTGCGGATTGGATGCCGGCATCCGGCAATTCCCTGAAGTTGAGGCTTTATCCTGCAAAAGCGGGTTCCAGCAGCCCTTTTACGTCCGTCTTGATATGGTACAGGTCACCGGCTGTGGGATATCGCTTTCTTTCTTCATCGCTGTAGCCCCACCAGGCCGTCGTGATTAAGAGTTCATCTAGATCCGGGCCGCCAAAGGCGAAAGAGATCACGTGCTCGACGGGGAATCGGATCTGGCGCTCGATCTTGCCATCGGGATCGTAGCGAGTCAGTTTCCAGCCTGCCCAGTGCCCATTCCAGATAAAGCCCTCGGCATCGACGATCAGCCCGTCGGGCATGCCGTCTTCCTCCTCTAAAGTAGCAAAAAGACGGCGATTGCTAACCGTGCCGGAGTTCGTATCATAGTCCATAACCATAATCCGGTGGTGGCGTTGGTCGGCTACGTACAGCGTACGGCCGTCCGGGCTGAAGCCAATCCCGTTGGCCGTGGCGTAACCTGTATCCAACTTGTGGAGCGAACCATCAGGGTCCAGGCGATGCAAAGAGCCATCGGGAAGGAATGGATCATCCATGTTCACGGTTCCCACCAGGAGGCGGCCCTGGCGGTCCACGGCGCCATCGTTGTAGCACATTTGCGGCTTCTGCGGTTCGGGCGGGCCGGCCAGCAGATCATATTCGTTGCTTGCCGGATCCCAGGCATACAATCCGTTTTGGGCAATGGCGATCCACCTGCCTCCATTACGTCTCGCCAGCGCTGTCACGGGAATAGGAACGGAAAAAGTGGTGAACACGCCCGTTTCCGGCACAAAGCGACAGCTAGGTTGGCCTCCCCAATCAACCCAGTAGAGTGCGTTTTCTTCCGGTGCCCAGATGGGAGTCTCTCCCAATTTATTCTGCGCTTGCAGAAGATGTTGTGGTTCGTTCATTGTATTGCCCCTTTTTCTTTAGACTCTGAACTGTTTGTAAAGCTGGTGGCTTACCGGAGCTAATATCGGGTAAAGCTGTTTGTATATTTGATACCACTCTGCATAGTTGGGAGCTAACTTCGGGTCTGGCTGGTAAGTGATACCCGGCTTATATACCCGCTCAAAAGCATCCTGTTCATCCGCATACAATCCAACGCCAATTCCGGCCAGGATAGCCGCACCGAGCGGCGTGGCCTCTTCCACTTCGGGAACTTCGATTGGCAGCCCGACCACATCCGCCTTATTCTGCATCCAGAATTGATTACGTGTAGCGCCGCCTACGGCCACGAGCTTATCCGGGTTTATTCCCAGGCCGGTTTTGAGCGCAGTAACAATATCAAGAACCTGGTAATCCAGTCCTTCGATGATTGCCCGCAGCATATCGCCGTTGTGTACAAAATTGCTCAAACCCACGAAGGCGCCCATCGAGCGTGCGTCAACAACCGGACAGCCAGCGGCTGACATGTGCGGCAGGAACATAGCCCCTCGCGCACCGGGCGGCGAAGCGGCGACATCAGCCATTAAATAATCCCAATCCACACCGCCCTCAACTTGCGCCCGCTGTTGGGCTTCGAAACCATACTCTTTTCGGTACCACTCGAGCATGTCCGAGGCCACTGCTCCTCCCCAGACCGTATAAATATCCTTTGCCACATGGGTCTCAACGGTCACACCCAGCTTTTGTACCTCGGGGGTCAAGATGGGTTTGGGGATTGACGCCAGCACGATCTCCCACGTACCGGTTACATCCAATACTATGCCGGGTTTAAAGGCGCCAACCGGCAGGGCGCCACATAAATAGTCATGACCACCCAAGACGACCGGTGTTCCTTCAACCAACCCGGTTGCTTTAGCCGCGGATTCCGACACCTCACCAAGCAAAGTGCCGCTCGGGTAGGCGTCGCACATTAACTGGCGCTTTATGCCCGATCGACCCAAAATGTCGTCAGACCAGTCTCTTGTCCGTTGGTCAAAGAGGAGCGTACAGGAGGCCATCGAATAGTCGGTTGCCTTCCGCCCACAGAGCATGAAATTGAGAAAATCCTCAATCAGCAACCACTTGTCGGTGCGAGCAAGGATCTCGGGTTCATGCTCAGCCATCCACAGCAACCTCAGCGCCGTGCTGAAGGGCCATAAGGTGTTGCCGCCGGTGCCGAAGGTCACCTGCGCACCGATGTTGCTTTGCCACCACCGCAGCTGCGGTTCGGTGCGTGGGTCATGCCAGCTGATAAAGGGGTAAAGCCAGGCGCCCTTCTCGTCGACCGGCAGGCCGTCCATGCCCATACCCGTGACGGCCACAGCTTTGATATCTCGGGCATCGTCAAGCTGCGCTACCGCATCTTTCATGGCTTCCGCCGTACCACCCCAGATTTGCTCCGGCTGCCACACTGTCCACTCAGGGCGATCGGGATTTGGGTGGAATTGTTCAGTCGGCCGTGTACCGCTGGCAACAACATTTCCGGCCAGATCGTAGATGACACATTTAAGAGATGTCGATCCCAGGTCAATGCCCGCGAGATATGCCACGTCCCGCCTCCTATTAGTGTCCTGCTTATTGGCCGTAATTATACTGGTACAGGTTCACCATGTAGTCGATCTGTTCATCGGTCAGCAGAATCGGCTGGCCTCGCAGCAACGCCAGATGTGTGATTTTGGCCACGTCTTCAACCTCGACGGCAACTTTGGTTGCCTGCTGTGGTGAGGCGCCAATGGTGAAGACACCGTGGTTCTGCATGATGATGGCCAGACAACGGCCGATCTTATCAATGATCTCCTGGCCGATGTCTTCCCCGCCAATAGGCGCATACCCGCCAAGAGGCACCTCGCCGCCGAACATACCGCAAGTTGTTAGGCAGGCCGGTATGGGTTCACCCAGAGCGGCAAAGCTGCTCGCATAAGGCGAGTGGGTATGGACAATACCAAAAACATCGGCCCGATGTTGGTAGACATAGAGGTGAGTGTCGGTATCCGTCGATGGATTAAGATCGCCTTCAACAACATTACCGTCTAAATCAACCACAACCATGTTTTCCGGCGTCAACTCTTCCCAGGTAACGCCGCTAGGTTTAATAACCACCAGGCCACTTTCCTGGTCGCGGCCGCTCACATTACCGCTGGTCAACTTGACTAGATCATTCTTAGGCAATTCCAGATTGCATCTCCATACAATCTCGCGAAGCTGTTCCAATAACATGTTTTTTCTCCAAGATTTACAGAGAAAGCCTGTCTCCGTAAAGCCTTAATGTACCTTGCGGAAGTTTTCGTCAAATATGTCGAGAACGCCTCTCGCCGCTGCCTCATCGGTAATAAGCGCCTGCAAATAGTCGCCACGCAGCGCCCCATAAATTGGCATTGCTTTGGCCGCCCCGGCAGCTACACCAATCCTATAGGGGATATTCTTAATTTCGTCCAGGGTAAGGCCAATGACGCGATCGGCATATCGTTTGGCGCACGGACGCCCCTCGTCATCATACACATGGGCAGAGATTTCCCCTACTCCCCCACAGCCTTCGGCAATTTGATTCAAGTCCTCGGCAGAAAGTGCAGTAAACTGTACGAAACGGGAGGCATCCGGATCTACCGTGCCAACGCCCAGGAGGGCAATGTCCGCTTTGCGAGCGATATCGAGAATCTCTTTCACGGGGGCCATCGATCGGACAACATCTCCCTGTTCCCGCGTATCGACAAAGGCAGGCGCGTGAAGCTGGTATGCCTTGGCGCCCAGCCGCTCACCCATATTCATCGCCAGGAAGTTCATGTCGGATTCAAATTCGCCCTGGGTGGCACCTAGCATCGGCGCGATTTCGATCTGATAAGATCGCGGGGCATCTATTGACTGCACAACTGCTTGCACGGTTGTGCCCGGTGTAATGGCTAACACATCGCCATCCCGTATTTGATCAAGCAAAAACTCTGCCCCCACGGTTCCTACAGCATTTAGCAGAGAACTGCTGCTGTTTCCAACGGCGGGTATGACCATCGCTTCCTTCAATCTGAAGACTGCTTTCAGGCGGGCTTCAAGATCAAACAGATGCTGGAATGGGGTCCTGATTACAAAACTAACATATCCTAGCTCACGCGCCTGCTGAAGGAGACGGTTGACCTTGGGTGTGGACAAATCCATTCGTTCTGCAATTTCGGACTGCGTCATTTTCTCCACGTAATACTGGTTCAAAATATTGTTGATAAGTCTCACGTTATCGTATGTCGGCATCGCTATCGTCCATTTTGAACTTGGTGCTTAGTGTAGAACCCTGAAAAGTTCTTCTCAAGGAACCGTACCATAGGCATCTTCTCAAAAACCAATCACGACCAAATATTTCCAGCGACATAAAGTATTCAATTCGTCATCTTAACGAAAGGATCGCCCGAATAAGCCTCAGTTACAAGTTGATCAACGAATCGTCTGGCATAGGCCGCGTGTTCGTGTGGGTCTTGATCCTTGTGCATATACCCCCACATCTCCACGGCCAAAAAGCCCCAAAAATCAATTTCGGCCAATGTAGCAAAAATTTCGCGGAAGGGGACAATTCCCTCCTCCCACGGTATGCCGCGGATGATCTTCGGCGCAGCATCTTTGACATGAATACCCAGCAAATGATCCTTGGCCAACCTCAGCTCGTCCGGCGGATGATAGCCTGCTGCGGCGAGGTTGCCCATGTCCAGGTAAAGCTGCAGCCAGGGTGAGTTGATCTCATTGATCACCGCTAATCCCTGGCTCGCATTTTCGACAAACGGCGTGTCTAGGTTTTCCAATCCCAACATCACACCCGCCTGGCTGGCCATTTGCGCACCCAAGGCGAGCCCCTCCATAAAATTTGCCCGCGTCTCTTCGTCGCTTGGCTCGTAAAAAACATCATAGGCCATCACCTGGACTACGCGCAGCCCAATGTCAACGGCGAAGTCAATAGCCTTATACATGATCTCATGGCCCTGACGGCGAATCTCCGGATCCTTGCTACCAAAGGGATATTTGCGATGGGCACTGAGGCACATGGTTGAGACCTGAACGCCGGTGTTGGCGATCGCCTGGCGTAATGCCCTGCGTTCGGAGGGTGTCCAATCCAGGCGAGAGAGGCGCCCATCACTTTCGTCGACAGAGATGTCAATGAAATCATAGCCGGCACGGCCTGCTGCGGCCAGGCGCTCTTCCCAGGAAAGCTCGGGTGGCAGCGCTTTTTCATAAAGACCAACTGGCATCTTTAGCATGGAATTTTCCCCCATCACGATCTTGCTCCATCCATTCGGCCGTCTAGATATTCTCGTCTATGACTCTCCTACAAGCTGGTAGTTGATAACAACAGCTATGAGAAGCACAGCGCCTAAAGCGAAGGTTTGCCAGTAAGCGGGGATAACGGTCAGCATACCAACAGTCACAACGATGATGATGATCGCGCCTATGATTGTCTTTTCAACCTGCCCTTCGCCGCCGGTAAACTTTGTTCCACCCAGCAGCACAGCGATAATGACCCATAGCTCCATGCCTTGGCTGGAAAGTGGATCACCCAGGGACATGTAACTGGCCCGCGCCATGCCGGCCATCGCGGCCGAAATACCGACGATGATATAGAGAATCGAGACCCAGTAAACCGGATTGATGCCCGACAATTCAGCCGCTGTCTTGTTTCCGCCAATCGCTGCACTGTATTTCCCGATCACGGTTCTACGCTGGAGAACGATCAGGACGATGACAATCGCGATGCCAACAAAGAAAGCCATCGGCAAGCCAAATAGGACATCCTCGCGAGCGTAATTATTGATCCAGGCCGGCATTGTTTGTTCGCCAATGCTCTTAATGGCCGAGGTGCCGTCGGGCACGATCAGCAGGGCAATGCCTTGGTAAAGGCTTAGCGTGATCAAGGTCGCAATCACGGGTGTGATATTTAGCTTCATGACCAGGAGACCGTTAATAGTTCCCATGATCAGGCCGGCGAAGATTGTTACTACGGCGGCAACCGGGAAGCTAAATCCATTGAGGATCATCCAAGCGAAGATCACGGAAGCGAGACTCATGGTGCTGCCAATGGAGAGATCGATATACTCGGCAATCATCAAGAAGGTGAATGCGCCGGACACGGTTATGATAGGAACGGCGATGCGCAGCAAATTGATGATGTTATTTGGGTTGAGAAAGTGCCCCCGCTCAAACCAGCTGACTTCATCCAGCCTGACGACGCTGAAAACCACGACAACCAGAGCCAGGACGAAATAGATGTAGAATCGCTTGATATTCGCTCGAATGATGTCCGATCGATCTTGTTGATAAGCAAGTTCTTGTTTTGAAGGAATTGTATCGCTCATGCTGCTTCTTCTCACCCCACTCTTCTACGCAGGAAATAGCCCTGTGCCATAATAGCGATAAAGACGGCGATCGCCTTTAGGATGAAGTTCCATTCTGGAGATAATAAAAGCCCGGTCGCCGCCGACTGCACGACGGCCAGTATGAGGGCGCCAACAAACATCCCCAACACCGATCCAAACCCACCCATGATGCTTACGCCTCCCAGGAGTGAGACCACCAGGGCATCAAACTCGTAACCCATTGCCCGGCTGGAAATACCGGCCTTGTACTCGGAGGCCATTAGGATCCCGGTGAAGCCGGCTAGGAACGAGCTCATAATGAAGAGCAGCGTCAGGTGGCGGGCTACACCAACACCTGAAAGCCGCGCGGCAGATGAGTTGGCACCAATGAAGTAAGTTCGCCTTCCCCCAACAGTCTTACGCTCCCAGACAAAAGCGATAATGACCAGAAGTACCATGATTACCACGTATATCTTGATTGTCGTGTTGGGAAGTGTCATATTACCTATGAGCCCGAATTCGTCCGGCAGACTGGTGTTGCGCTGCGCGCCCTGGGTGACAATTCGGCCAATGCCGCGGGCAAGCATCATCGTCCCTAAAGTGATGATAATGGAAGGTACGCGCAGTCTAACCACGAAGAAGGCGTTGACCAGGCCGATGCCCATGGCGCATATTAAAGCCAGGCCAATAGCGACAGGATAAGGCAGTCCAAGCCCATTGGCCAGCGGGTTCCGGGATACGTTTGCCGCCTGGCTAAAATAGACCGACAAAACACCGGTCATGGCGATAACGCCGCCCACGGAAAGATCAAAGTTCTTGGTGATCAGCAGGAAGGTGACGCCGATACCTATGATGATGATATACCAGTTGCTGGTAAAGATATTGACGATGGTTTGGCCCTTCATAAATCCAGGCACAAATATGGCGGCTATGACGAATAAGATGACCAGCACAGCGATCATCAAGAGAACGATGAACATCTCATTGCTGATTCTTGAACCAAGCGATGGCTTCGCCTGTACATTTTCTGTTGTTGTTGCCATAACTAATCTCCTCCTGTGACGATGTGGAGGATTTCCTCGCTGTCGACGTCGTCGCCGTTGGGCATCGAGGCCTTGAGTTCTCCGTCGAACAAGAGGTGAATCGTATCGCATAAATTCATGATTTCCGGCAGCTCCGAGGAACAGATCATGATTGATTTCCCTGCTGCCGCAAGCTGGCGGATGATGTTGTATATTTCGCTTTTGGCTCCGACATCCACGCCGCGCGTCGGCTCATCCATCATAAGCAGATCGGCGTCAGCGTTTAGGCATTTTGAAAGGACCACCTTCTGCTGGTTGCCACCGGAGAGTTTTGCTGCTTCTTTTTCAATGCTATCAGTGGCGATATTCAATTTCTTGACATATTCTTCAGCCACTCCGCGCTCTTTTGAGGCACTAATCCAGCCATGATTGGATATGCTTTCCATATTCATAACCGGGATATTGTTACGAATGGTCAGGATGGTAAAGAGGCCCTCGGATCTTCTTTCTTCGGGCACCAGGGCCAGCCCCGCCTCAATCGCCTTTTGGGGCGTTGGCGTGTAGGGTTGGCCGTTTAATAGAATTTCACCCTCAAATGGATCGGCGCCATAAATAGCGCGGGCGAGTTCAGTTTTGCCAGCCCCGACCAGGCCGTAAAAACCAACAATTTCCCCCTTCCGAATATTGAATGAAATGTCTTTCAACTTGTGATTGCGGAGGTTGCGAACCTCAAGGACAAGCTCTGGATTTGTTTCTTCCTTGGGTGTGTATTCCTCAAAAACCGTACGGCCGATCATCATCCTGATCAGCTCTTGACGGCCGTCGACCTCCGAGAGCGGTTTGGTATCGATGTGTTTGCCATCACGCAGCACGGTCACATAATCGCCAATCTCAAAAATCTCGTCCAACCGGTGGGAGATATAAATAACTGTGACGTTCTGCTCGCGTAAGGTCTGGATGATTTCAAACAGGCGCTCAATCTCGCCCTCGGTGATTGCCGCTGTCGGTTCGTCCATGATGAGAACGTCCGCTTCGGTGGCAGCCGCTTTTGATATCTCGACAATTTGTTTCTGGGCCACACTCAACGACCCGACTTTCTGCTTAGGATGGATGGAGGGCTCGATGCTGTTCATCACGGCGATCATGTCGCTGACCTTATCCGTCTTTCTGATGAACCAAAAGGTTGTATCCTCCAATCCCAACGTCAGATTGTCTTCGACGGTAAGCTCGTCGACGACATTGAGTTCCTGATAAAGGGTTGTAACGCCCCGCTCCCGTGCATCCTTGGGATCGTGCGGTACATACTCTCTTCCATTTAGCAACGTTGAACCGCTTGTGCGATCATACGCCCCAGTCAGGATTTTTATCAGGGTCGATTTCCCGGCTCCATTTTCCCCAACCAGGCAGTGGACAGTGTTACGCTTGATGTCAAAGCTGACATTGTCAACCGCCCGCACCCCTGGAAATTCTTTTACGAGATCGCGGATCTCTAATACATTCTCGGTCGATGCCATTCCCTTGTCTCCTAATTCTGTTAAGGAGAGGGGTGGTTACCCCTCTCCTTAAGGAACTACATTTCAGACATCGTTACAAACAAACTACTCGATATTCGTTCCGAACTGGTCATTCAACCACGCGGCTGCCTTTTCTTGTGGCCAATCCCAGTAGTTGATGTTGAATGCTTCGTAGAAGAATTCTTCCGCGGGATCGGAGATCTGGGCCGTCTTACCGCTGGCAATGTCCATGATCAGGTCAATGCGCCCGCGAGCGGTCTCTTTCGGCGGAAGCCCCATCGACAGCTTCAATGAACTGTTGGGATCGTACATCTCGTTGTACTCAACTTCGTCGAAGTCCACACTGGCCACGATCTCCGTGGTCGGTACACCGTTGTCCATCGTACCCCGTCCGGCCTCAATAAGACCCGCCATCGTACCGACGGTCAGGTTTGAGGCCTGCGAGTAGATGATGTTGATTTCCGGATGCTGCGTGACCAGGTCAAGCATGATCTGCTTGGCTGTATCAGCGTCGGCTTTGGCATCCATCACACCCAGGTCTACCGCCTCGGGATCGACTGAGAGAATGCCCTCTTTGAATGGTTCGCCACGACCGGAGACAACTTCCGTGTGGTCCGGCCAACCGAGCTGCACAAAAGTGATCGGCACATCGGGATGGGCCTCTTTCCACCGCCGGGCAGCCTCAGCGCCCATTTCGAAGGAGATGCCGGGCTCGTCGCTGCGCGCCACCGGAATGCCGGTGTCGGCCAGCGGGCTGAAGAAGGAGGTCATGATAATGCCCTGATCGAGCGCGTCCAAAACGCCGGGCTTGGCCGCCTCCGGATCCCAGATCTGCATCGTCGCTGCATCCATACCCTGGGCTGCAACCTGATCAATATTTTGAGTCATCACGGCTGCATCTGATTGGCCGTCAAAGGCGAAGACCTCGGCGCCATACTTTTCCTTGGCATACGCCGTAGCCTCGGCGACCTGCGCCTGGTGGAACACGTTGGATAAGTCGGAAACGAAGAAGGCGATCTTCATCCCTTCTCCAACATCCGCCGCCTCTTCAGCGGGTTCTTCGGCTTCGGCAGCAACCTCGATGTTCGTCCCAAACTGGTCATTCAACCACGCCGCAGCCTCTGCTTGTGGCCAATCCCAGTAGTTGATATTGAATGCCTTGTAGAAGAACTCTTCCGCGGGATCGGAAACCTGAGCCGTCTTACCGCTGGCAATGTCCATGATCAGGTCAATGCGCCCGCGAGCGGTCTCTTTCGGCGGAAGCCCCATCGACAGCTTCAATGAACTGTTGGGATCGTACATCTCGTTGTACTCAACTTCGTCGAAGTCCACACTGGCCACGATCTCCGTGGTCGGTACACCGTTGTCCATCGTACCCCGTCCGGCCTCAATAAGACCCGCCATCGTACCGACGGTCAGGTTTGAGGCCTGCGAGTAGATGATGTTGATTTCCGGATGCTGCGTGACCAGGTCAAGCATGATCTGCTTGGCTGTATCAGCGTCGGCTTTGGCATCCATCACACCCAGGTCTACCGCCTCGGGATCGACTGAGAGAATGCCCTCTTTGAATGGTTCGCCACGACCGGAGACAACTTCCGTGTGGTCCGGCCAACCGAGCTGCACAAAAGTGATCGGCACATCGGGATGGGCCTCTTTCCACCGCCGGGCAGCCTCAGCGCCCATTTCGAAGGAGATGCCGGGCTCGTCGCTGCGCGCCACCGGAATGCCGGTGTCGGCCAGCGGGCTGAAGAAGGAGGTCATGATAATGCCCTGATCGAGCGCGTCCAAAACGCCGGGCTTGGCCGCCTCCGGATCCCAGATCTGCATCGTCGCTGCATCCATACCCTGGGCTGCAACCTGATCAATATTTTGAGTCATCACGGCTGCATCTGATTGGCCGTCAAAGGCGAAGACCTCGGCGCCATACTTTTCCTTGGCATACGCCGTAGCCTCGGCGACCTGCGCCTGGTGGAACACGTTGGATAAGTCGGAAACGAAGAAGGCGATCTTCATCCCTTCAGTTGATGCTTCTTCGGCCGGTTCCTCAGCTACCTCTTCCGTCGGTTCTTCAGCAGCAGGCTCTTCGGCCGGCGCTTCTGCCTCTTCCGCCGGCACTTCTGCTTCAGCAGGTTCTTCAACAACCGGAGCCTCTGCTGTGCCGCCGCAAGCAACCAAAACAAAGCTGGTTATGAGCAGCGTGATTAAGATTAAAAACAGGTTCTTTTTCATTTTGAAATCTCTCCCTAATATTGGTCAAACAGTAAAAAAAGTGTAGCGTCCAGTCGATGCCACCTCCTTACACCCGTTGAAAATCTATTTAAATCGGGGGTGTCCCTCTTCTCCAACTGAAATCCAACAAAAATTAATAACCGCTGACATCCTGGGCCAATCCGTATACCACCACCTCGGTCACAACCCCGCCCTTTGTGAGGGCACAGGTCTGGTATACCATGTCGGCAAAATGTTCAGGACGCACGGCAAATTCTTCATCCCATTCGAACGCCTCAACTCCCGCCGCCGCATTCTGAAAACCGGTGTTCGATCCTCCGGGCACAAGCAGTCCTACGGCGATGCCGTGGGGGCGCAGCTCTGTATAGAGGCACCTGGTAAAGGCATTGACGGCAGCTTTGGCGGCTGAATAAACAGACCATCCGGGCCATGAGCGGCGATCGCAGGCGCTGGAAACGTTGATGATCTTGCCAAAGCCCTGCTCCTTAAAAAGGGGCGTAAAGGTGCGGCAGCTCATGATCGTACTGGTCAGGTTTAGGTCCATGATTTTCTGGTTGATTTCGTCATCCATCTCCTCAATGGGCGCGACTTTGAGTGCGCCCCCAGCATAATTGATCAAGAAATCAATCCTGCCCCAGTTATCAACCACTTCTTTGAGCGCGGTTTCAAAGGTTTCCAGTTTGGTCACATCCCCTTGGATAGCGACAACTTCTGATCCGTATGCCCGGCACGCTTCGGCCGTTTCAGCCAGCGTTTTTTCGTTGTGGTCAATTAACACAAGATTGACCTTATCTTCCGCGGCAAATTTCTCCGCCGTGGCCTTACCAAACCCGGATCCAACGCCCGTTATAACGGCTACTTTTCCTTCTAAAGATTCAGCCATAATTTGTATCTCCTTCTCTAAAAAATCCTTAGATCACATTACTTTGGAACTGGGCTAACAACTTATCCAGTTCGTTTTGTTCAATCTGGTAGGTGTGCTCCGGACCGGGGAACTGCCCCTGCTCGACTTCGCTGCGGAATTGATTCAGCGCGCCCACAATGATCTCATTTAAGTCTAGATAAACTTTCAGAAAGCGAGGGGACAGCTCTTTGTAGAGCCCCAGCATGTCCTGAGTCACCAATGCCTGGCCATCACAGCCTGCTCCCGCGCCAATGCCGATGGTCGGGATCTCAATGCTTTGCGTAATAATGTCGGCCAGGCTGGTGGGAATACATTCAAGTATCAGACCAAAAGCGCCGGCTTTGGTAAAGGCGACAACGTCGGAGAGGATTTTCTGAGCGGATTCGGCCGTGCGGCCCTGAATTTGAAAGGTCCCGGTACGAATGATTTTCTGTTTGGTAATGCCAATATGGCCAAGGACAGGGATGCCTGCATCAACAATGGCTTTAACAGTGGCCCCTTGACTGCTTGAGCCCTCAAAATGAACGGCGTCGGCCCCGCCTTCTTTCATGAGGCGGACGGCCGTTTCCACACCCTGTTCGGGAGTTTCGTAAGAGCCAAAGGGTAAAGTAGTAACGACCATTGAATTGCCGGCTCCATTACGCACGGCCTGGGTGTGGTAGATCATTTCGCCGACGCTGACCGACACCGCTTCAGGACGGCCGTTGCCCACCGTGCCCACCGCGTCACTAACCAGGATAATGTCTACACCAGCCTGGTTGATGAAACTGGCCATTGGAAAATCATAAGCAGTCAGGAGGGTTATCTTTTCACCCCGCTGCTTTTTACGCAACAGCGTAGAAGGGGTTACTTTTCTGTTCGCACTCATCTAGCAATCCTCCATTGATTTCAGGTGCTAGTCTTTTGTGGATTCAGGCAGCAGGTTTTCCAGGTCAGCATGCGGGCCGGGGATAATGCGCGTAGAAATGACTTGCCCGATCTTCGAGGCGGCATTTCTACCGGCGCCCAGGGCCGTGCGAACTGCCCCAACATCTCCGCGAACCATAACCGTGATGTAACCACCGCCGATGGCTCGCTTATTTAATAGGTCAACATTGGATGCCTTCGACATAGCGTCCGCGGCTTCAATGGCGGCCACCAGACCGAGTGTCTCGATCATGCCTAACGCCTGGTTGCTGATCATTTCAAAATTTTCGTTATTCGCCATCACAACATCTCCTGAGATTTGCGGTCAATTCCTATTTTTTCTTAAAAGTTGTTTCGCCCTCATACTGCAGCGAGTCCAGGATACCTACGATCACAGCGTCAACCGGTGAGTTGTTATCCCATACGGCAACCCGGGCTGAGCTACCCTGAACAACAATGACAAGTTCATTCGGCCCCACACCAACAACATCCTGGGCAATATAAGGGTTGCCGATGGGCTTGCCCGTCTGGTCTGCATCACAGACCAAAAGCATCTTACTTCCCTCCAGCCGGGGTTCTTTTACCGTACAAACCGTGACGCCTAATACTTTTGCAATCTTCATTTTATTCGCCTCGTTTTATGGCTTCGCCCATCAGATCAATTAACCTGTTCACGGTGTTCGAATCCGCACTGCCCGGCGATCGATTTCCCTTAACGGATCCCTGAGAACCCGACGATGGCAGAGAATCCATACTATGCTGGCAGCCTGTAGGCTTGTTGTATTTATCCCTGGCACTTGGCGTGCTGCTAAAAGAGCGTGGCGGAGCGGGCGCCGTGGAGGGCGGCGCTTTTTTCCTGGAATCTACTAGGGTAATATTTAACTGCCGGGCGGTCTCGCGGGCGAAGTCAGTAAGAGTGACGCCAGGACCAACTTCCAATTGTCGAATCCCTTGCGCAGCCAGTTCTTCAATATCCTTGGCGGTGAAGTAAATGGTCATTTTGGTTACCTGCGGGGCTCCCTGCCTTCCAGGGCTTCAATCGCGGAAATTGCTGCATCTCTTGACTGGCTAACGGCCGACTCAGTGCCGGAGATCATCAAACGCCCATTCGCGCCGCTTTGTGAATAATGGTTGAGCGTGATCCCGGCCGCTTTCTCTGCCTCATTAGCAGCCAATACAATATATGCTGCCGGTACAACCTCAATGACACAAAAAGTCTGGTAGGCCAGTACCAGGCCGCCGGAATTTCGGGCGTTGATTAACTGGGCCTGGTAAGGGTGAATGCCGGAAGTAATATTGGCCGAAAGCACCCTCGGTTTAAGCCTATCTGACTCTTGCAGACCCATCGACTCCAGCATTTTTTGTCCCGTGTACTGCACCGCTTCCTGATGATTGGAATGGATTTCTAAAAAGCCATACTCGCGTCCCATGGATAAATAGCCTGGCTGGACGTTGGTCGTCTTCAAGGCGATATCCATTATTTTGTAGACCTCGGCCGCCGGCGAAATCTCAATATAAATCTGCGCTTCGCCTTCAATGGGAATCATTCCCAACGTCTGTTTACCCGTAAATGCAGCGTACTGCGGCTGCATACGGTCAACCATCACATATGTTCGTAATTGCATCGTAACATCCATTTTTTAAGCTTCCTTTTCACCGCAACCTTAATCCGCAGTAAGCTTTACAACCTTCACACTATCTGGGATGATTTTTTCCACATTGCTGTGAGGCTGGGCGATGACGTGCACAGTAACCAATTCGCCGGCTGCCTTTGCCGCGGCTGCACCTGCATCCACAGCGGCGCGAACTGCGCCAATCTCCCCACGTACGTAAACGGTGACGTATCCGCCGCCGCTCTCTTCCTGACCATACAGCTTCACACGCGCTGTTTTGATCATCGCATCCGCTGCTTCAATGGAAGCTACAAGGCCTTTTGTCTCCACCATGCCTAAGGCGTTCATTGGGAAATCGTTGTTCACAACTTCGCTCCTTTTTTGAACTATCTTTGCCAACTAAAAGTCTTGAAAAATTATTCCGATAAAATTTCGTGAGCAACGGCCATCGCCGCTCTTATATTTGCAGGCTGCCCAACTTTTTGTAGGGCAACGCTGGTTGCTGATAGTAAACCTAAAACAGTCTGCTCATTCATTTGTGAAAGAGCGCCAACATCCAGATAAAAAGAACCGGGCGAGTCAGTGCCTATCGCTTGACTCTCGCCCGGCATACTGGCAATAAGCTGCCTGACAAATTGTTGTTGATCAACCCCACGAGGAATTCGAACATCGGTCTTGGACCCGCGACAAAACCGGTCGGGAGCATTGCAGCCAGGGCAGTCGCGACCATCAATAGTGAGTAAAAGGCCCAACTCACTTACGCCCCAACGAATGGCTTTTGCTGCGGTATCAACCGTAGGCGCATTCACGCGAGATGAAGGAACATAAGAAGGGGTCCCTGACCATAGCTCGTTGATAGCCAGGCGCATTTGCCGGGCAATGCCTCGGGGATCGGGATTCTCACGGATGTACCGACCACAAATTAAGACCGAGGCCGGAATGTCAGCAAAAAAGGGTAAGAGATCGATTGTCAATCCGCCGGTAATCGTGACCTTGTAGCCCATGTCGATCAACTGGCGAATCGTAATTTTGTCCGACTCTTCCCATTCACGTCCCGCCGATTGAGCATCCCATTCGCGATGGTACACGACTCGGTCAACGCCAATGCGGCGCCATTCGGCCGCCCTGGCCAGAATGTCACGTACTCCCGTCAGTTCCATCAACATTTCTTTGCCCCGATCGCGTGCAACTTCATATGCTTGTTCGACCGTTGCCAAAGCAGCGCCGCCGATCACGGTGATCATGTCCGCGCCCGCATCAAAGGCCATCGTCGCCTCGAGACCGCCAACATCCGGTGTCTTAAAATCAGCCAGGATAAGTTTATCGGGGCAAATCTCGCGCATTGCCTCAATCGCCTCAAGTCCTGCAGCTTTGCAAAGTGGCGTTCCTATTTCAATAATGTCAACTTCGGGGGCTACCAAAGACGCCATGACCAGCGCCTGTGGGAGTGAGGTGTAATCAAGAGCAACCTGGAGAAGGGGAATTGTATTCATCGATCAACTTGAAAAAATTATCACATCAATCCTCAAGTGAAATATATTTCACTGCTTGAAAATAATATCAGTTTAATTTAGAATTGTCAAGAGTTTTCGGATAAAATGTCTATAAATCCGTTTATTGGTTTAGTAAATTTGATAAGTAAAGCTAATTCTCCCATTCGTGCCTCTATGCCCGACCCCAGAACCGGCCAGGGATAAAGCGCACTGATTGCTTTAGCACTTAGCAAAAAGGAGACGAACAAATGAAAGCTGTGATGTTGAACGGCGCCGGCGGCACTGATATGTTGGAATTACTAGATATCCCTGATCCGGATCTGGAAGGGCCACATGATGTTTTGGTGCGTCTGCATGCAGCAGGGCTGAATCCTGTCGACTATAAATTAAGGCGCAAAGGCGGTTTTTACCCGGATCGCCTGCCGCTCATTCTGGGCTGCGATGGCGCTGGTATTGTAGAGGCTGTCGGAGAGGGAGTTACAAGATTTCAGGTTGGCGATGAAGTTTACTTCTTCAATGGGGGTATGGGGGGCGATGAACAAGGCAACTATGCCGAGTTTACCGTCATCAACGAAGATTACCTCGCTGCAAAACCGGAAAGCCTTTCCATGGTGGAAGCAGCTTCAGTGCCTTTAGTATGGCTCACCGCGTGGGAGTCGCTTTTTGATCGTTATTCGCTACAAACTGGTGACACAGTGTTAATTCATGGCGGTGCCGGTGGAGTGGGTTATATTGCCGTTCAAATCGCCAAGAATGCAGGGGCGATCGTAATCACAACCATAAGTAGTAGCGAAAAAGCAGCCTTCGCGCAGTCAATTGGCGCCGATCATTGTATCAATTATAAGGAAGAAAACTTCGTCGAAAGCGCCCTCGAGCTGACAGATGGAGAGGGCGTTGACGTCGTCTTTGACGTGATCGGCGGGCAGGTCTTTGCCGATTCTTTCCCGGCTGCCAAGATTTATGGGCACGTGGTTACGCTTGATGAGGTCAACTTCAGCAAGGAGGAAGCAGGAGCAGCGAAACTACGCAATCTAAGCCTGAGCTACGAGCTTATGCTAACACCGATGCATTTCAAAATGCATGATGCCAGAGTACGGCAAACCGCTATGCTTGAGGAGGCTGCCCGTTTGATTGACGCCGGGAAAATCAAGGTATTCGTCACCAATGTCTTTTCGCTGGAGGAAGCCGGCTTGGCTCAGGATGTTGTCGAAGCCGGTCATTCAACCGGCAAGACCGTGATAAAAATAATCTAGTAATGGAAGGGAGAAATGTTTGACTCAGGAAAAGTAAGGATGAACCGCTTATTCAATACCTCCGGCAAGTGCCTGGATGTGGCTGTTGATCACGGCATTTTTAATGAATATGGCTTTTTAGATGGGCTGGAAAGCATGTCCGGTGTCATAAGCCAATTAGTTGAAGCGGGTCCCGATGCGATCCAGATGAATTACGGCCAAAGCGATGTCCTGCAGAGCATTCGGGGAAAAGGAAAACCAGCATTAGTTATGCGCATCGATGCCGGCAACCCTTACAACGCCACAAACCATGAAGTTTTATTTGATATGCTGCAAGATGAAAACAATCCCATCTTAAGCGCGCTGCGCATGGATGCAGCCTGCGTAATCTGCAACTTGCTCCTGATCGATGGGCAGCCGGATCTGCACCGGCAGACAGTGCGGAATATCGGCCTGGCTCGTACGGAATGTGACAGATACGGTATGCCCTTAATGGTGGAACCCTTGGTGATGCGCAGCAATAAAGCCCGCGGTGGCTACGAATCTGACGGCGATAAGGACCTGATGGTCGCACTGGTGCGCCAGGCGCGAGAATTGGGCGCCGACATCATCAAAGCCGACCCTACGGAGGATCCGCAAGATTACGGCGAGGTAATTGAGGCGGCTCGCTGTCCGGTCTTGGTGCGCGGCGGAGGCAAGGCTGACCTGATGAGCGTCTTTGAAAAAAGCTACGCCTATCTACAGCAGGGAGCAATGGGACTCGTCATCGGCCGTAATATCTACCAACACCCCAATCCGACCACAATCACCAGCGCCTTCATGGCCATGATCCACAACGATGCCACGCCTCAAGAGGCATGGCACATCTATCAGAGCGGCAGTTAGCATTGACGCCATTTTCCTGAAACCAGGTTCACCGCACGGCTTGGTTCCACAGAATATTTAGTTGAAACAAAAAAGCACCTGGCTTTCTTAAATCAGGTGCTTTTCGTTCGATGTGCTTCTGTTATTAACGTTTACAGCAGAAGTACGGGCTCTTCAAGTGTAGCTTTCAGATCGGCGATAAAGTGCGCGGCTACGGCCCCGTCCACCACGCGGTGATCAGCAGCCAGTGTGATGCGCATAATCGGCCGTACAACCACCTGACCATCAGCATCCGGCACGACTTTCGGTTTCGTTGCTCCCACGGCCAAAATTGCCGCCTGTGGCGGATTAATAATCGCCGTGAATTCTTCAACTCCGAAGGGTCCCAGGTTAGAAATAGTGAAAGTGCCCTCGCGCACCTCGGAGGGTGCCAGGTTGCCCTCACGGGCGCGTGTAGCCAGATCTTTGAACTCCGCGGCAATCTGTGCCACGCTCTTATTCGCAGCATCGCGTACAACGGGCACAATCAGACCTTCCTCCAGGGCGACGGCAATACCCAAGTTCACCGCATTAAATAGATGAATCGCCGCCCCTTGTTCGCCCTGAGCATCCTTGAAGGAGCTGTTCAACCAGGGATGACGGGTCAGGATCCGGGCCACGATCTTAGCCAGGAGAGCGGTCGCCGAGATGCGCGTACTACCATTCTGATCAGCGCGGGCATTTAACTTGGCACGGGCTTCGTTGAACCGAGTCATGTCGATGCTTGCTGAAAAATTGATGTGCGGTATGGATTGGTAGCTGGCCGTAAGGCGTTCGGCGATGGTGCGCCGCATACCCTGCAATGGGAAGACCTCGTACCCACTACTGGGTGCGGAGACGAATTCCGGCACAGGAACAATCGTTGTCCTTGCGACCTCCTGTGCGGCAGCAGCATAGGCCAGAACATCAACGGACTGAACACGCCCATCTGGCCCACTGCCTGTGATCGATTTTAGAACCAAACCTTTCTCGGCAGCAATGCGCCTGGCTGCTGGAGTAGCATACACTTTGCCCTCTCCATTGCCGAACGGTTGTGGAGACGCTAAAGCAGCTTCAACATCCTTCTTCGTCACTTTACCATCCCGACCACTGCCTGATACGGTATTTATGTCGAGGCCTGTTGCTTGAGCCATATTACGCGCAACCGGAGTGACCGACACTTCCCAGTCCGTTTGGCGGACAGGCACTTTTTGGTCAGTTTTCCTTTCTTCCGCCGCGGGAGCAGCGTCTGGAAGCGCTTCACCAGGCTCGAGAATATAAGCAATCGTCGTGGCAATGGGCACCGTTTCACCTTCTTCAACAAGAATGCCGTTCAAGATGCCGGAAGCGGGCGACTCAACCTCAATAGCCACCTTGTCAGTTTCTATTTCCAGGATTGTTTCACCTTGCCTGACTTCTTCCCCATTTTGTTTGAGCCACCGGGCAACTGTCCCAGTTTCCTGGTCCATGTCCACTTTGGGCATAATTACGTCAATCGCCATGTTACACCTTCATCTGAACCATGTCGCGTGCTTTAGCCACGATATCCTCAACCTGAGGCACGGCATGGTATTCCAGCGTGCGGTTGTAGGGAATGGGGATATCTTTGCCGGCCAGGCGCACAATAGGCGCGTCCAAGTAGCCAAAAGCCTCGCTTTCGGCAATGACGCCTGCTAATTCCCCGCCAAAGCCACCCGTTTTCACTGCTTCGTGCACAATCAACACGCGGCCCGTTTTTATTACAGACTGCACAATAGTCTCTTCATCCAACGGCCGTAAAGTGCGCGGATCAACAACTTCAACATCAATCCCCTCTTCAGAAAGTTGTTTCGCCGCCTCAAGCGAGCGCGGCACCATAATCGATGTAGCGACGATGGTCAGGTCTTTACCCTCACGCTTAACGTCTGCTTTGCCTAGTGGAATTTCATACAGTTCCTCGGGTACGGGACCTTTCGTTTTATACAGCAGTTTTTGCTCCACAAAAACAACGGCATTATTGTCACGAATGGAGGCAACCAACAGGCCTTTCACATCGTATGGCGTGCTGGGCATCACCACTTTCAAACCCGGAACATGCACAAACCAGTTTTCAAGGCTCTGTGAATGGTGTTCGGCCGCGCCAGTGCCCGATCCGGCGGGGGTTCGCAGCACCATGGGCACCGTGGCTTTGCCGCCGAACATGAAGCGCAGCTTGGCCGCCTGGTTCACCAACTGCTCTGAGGCCAGCGTAGTAAAGTCCATAAACATGATCTCGGCGATCGGTCGCATACCCACCAAAGCAGCACCCGTGGCCGCCCCAGTCAGTCCCAATTCAGTAATCGGTGTATCCAAAATGCGCTCCGGTCCAAACTGCTCCAGCATACCGAACGAAGCGCCAAACGCACCGCCATATGGCCCGATGTCTTCGCCAATCATAAACACGGTCTCATCGCGCTCCATCTCCTGCGTCATCGCTTCGCGAACAGCTTCCAGGTAAGTTATCTCTCTCATGGTGCATACACTCCATCCATAATGGTATCTACTGACGGCTCGGGGCTATCTTCGGCAAACAGCCGTGCCGACTCGATTGACGCATAGGCCGCTTCTTCAATGGCGTTCATTTCCTCTATCTCCAGCAGGCCACCCTCCTCTAATACCTCGCGGAACCGTAAGATGGGATCGTTGCGCTGCCATTCTTCGATTTCCTCCTGCGTGCGGTAGCGATTGCGGTCGCTCTTGGAATGACCACGATAGCGGTAAGTATCGTTGACGACCAGCGAAGGTCCGCCTCCACTACGAGCGCGATCGACACCTTCCTGCACAGCCTGGCGCACAGCCAGGATGTCATTGCCATCTGTGGCCACACCCGGCATGCCGTACAACTCGGCGAAACCGGCCAACTTCTCGCTGTCCGTCCATTTGGCGCAACTGAACGACATTGCGTACTGGTTGTTCTCGCAGACAAAAACCACCGGTATCTGGTAGAGAACTGCCAGGATCATCGATTCGTGGAAGGCACCTGTAGAGGCCGCCCCATCTCCGAAGAAGGAAATTAGTATGCGATTTTTCTTTTGCATTTTGAGCCCAATGCCCACACCGACGGCCATGGGAATGCCGCCGCCAACTACACCGTTTGCTCCCAGGTTACCGCTGGATACGTCAGCGATATGCATTGAACCACCACGACCGCGACAGTAGCCGGCTTCTTTGCCATAAAATTCGGCCATCATCAAGTTCAGGTCGGCGCCCTTGGCAATGCAAAGTCCGTGCCCACGATGGTGTCCTAATATGTAATCGTCAGGCTCCAATGTACTGATGGAACCTACGGCCGATGCTTCCTGCCCGATGGAAAGGTGCATCGTGCCATGGATCTTGCCCATCATATAACTCTTTTCAGCCTGCTCCTCAAATGCTCGCGTCTCATACATGAGGCGCAGCATTTCGACCGCTTCGGTCTTGCTAATCATTTCCACTTTTTTCTCAAGCATATTGTCACCCACCTCCTAATTAACTATCAGATATTTTTTCTTTGCTAGCTTCCTCCTGGCCGAGTAACTCTGCGAGACTCACCAGGCTAGTGCGCGATGTTAGATTCAAACTCAGCGGCGCAACTGAAACAATTCCTTTCGCCAGGGCGTAGGCGTCGCTTCCATCCTCGTCGTACTGCCCTTTTTGCTGCCAGTGGATGAAGATATTGTCACCGGCAAAGGCATCCCGGCCCTGTTCAACGCGTGGCTGGTAATAGGCAAGGCTGTCCTGGTGTGTAACCATCCAGGGAGAACCAACTCTGGCCGATGAGGGAATGTCAATTTTTAGCAAATCGACATCATTAGGCATGGTCATATTCAACACGCGTCCGGCAAACAATTGAACAAAATGGGCAGCCACTGAAAAATCAATGTCCGGAAGGTCGTTATGAGGACCCGAATGGTCATGCTCTAACGATGCGGCAATGGCCGGTATGCTGTGATCGGCTGCTTCCAGCGCCGCGCCGATGGTCCCAGATACGGTTACACAAGAGCCAACATTTTCGCCGTAGTTGATTCCGGACACAACCAGCGAAACAGGCCGATCTGCTAGCTGCTGCAAGGCATGATCCACGGCCAGTGCGGGCGTGGCATTAACCGCAAACGCGGGCCAGGACTTGCCACCAGCAGTTATTTCTCGTGCGAACAAACGGCCGTCTCTACCTTCTTCCTGCGAACGGCTTCGCCCCATGCTCGTCTGTTGCTTCAACGGGGCGACAATCAGCAGATCGCCCAATGGCTCAAGCGCAGGCGCAAGTGCCGCAAGACCAGGAGAATCAATGCCGTCGTCGTTGGTGATTAATATCAGTGGTTTCGTATCTGTCATTTTCGAAGATTAGCTATCAGTCAGTTTTTCAGATGATCACTTAGCCTCTATCTCAACATGGTTTCTTTCCATCTCTGACGCCAGTTCGGCGATACTCTCGAAAACAAGGTCCGGTTGGATTGTGCTGGCCGCCATCTGTTCAGATGAGGTCACCCCGCTAAGCACACCTATTGTAGGAATCCCTACACGCTGCGCACCTAGAATATCTGTTTCCAGGCGGTCACCGATCATCGCTCCTGTCTCTTTATCGACCGCTAGAGCAGCGAGAGCCGCTTCATAGATTGCTGCCTCGGGCTTGCCTATGACTGTTGGTTCAACACCCGTCGTGCCTTTTAGAGCACCGATTACCATTCCAGTGCCGGGACTCAATCCGTCCGGTGTTGGAAAGGTGCCGTCCGTGTTGGTAGCCACGAATTCTGCCCCACCCAAGATTAGCCGCGTGGCCACTTTCGCCTTATCAAAGGTCAGGCTGCGATCCATGCCGGCCGCCACGGCTGCCACGCTGTGAGCGGGCATTTCCTCGCCGGTCGTGACGTTAAAACCTGCCTCGCGCAGTGTGTCAATCACACCTCTCATGCCTACAGCGTGAATGGGCGCGCCAGGACCATATTTATGCTTCAAGTAATCGGCTGTTACCGTTGAGCTGGTAAATATCTGGCTTGAATCAGCCTCGATTCCAAAGCCCGCCAGCTTTGCCAGGTATTCACTCACCGTACGCGTGTTATTGTTGGTTAAAAGAGCCCATCGTATGCCGCGCGTAGCTATAATCTCGAAGAATCGATCCAGGCCAGGCATAGGCTTGTCCCCACGCCATAACACGCCATCACCGTCAATTAAAAAAGCCTCAATATGATTTAAGTCCATTTTTTGTCTCTATGCTTTTACATGGTCTTTGGCCAGGACCGCCTCGGCCGTTTCACTGTCTGTGACCAGCAGATTAGCGTAACCACCACGCAGCGCGCCCAAAATTGCATCCGCCTTGGGGATACCGCCCGCCACAGCCAGTCGCGTGGGAATGGCCAACAGATCGTCGCCGGAAATGCCCACCATACGCTTGTTGAAATCACCTCCGGCCACGTTACCCTCAATGTCGATGTGTACGCCGCCGACATCGCCCACGGCGCCATCGTCTCGGAGTTCCTGTAGGGTCTGGAGCGTGATATGCCCACCTTGATAGAGGCTGGAATAATTGGCATCCAAAACGGTGCCGATGCCCAAGAGAGCGATATCGCTCCGGCGGCCTACAGCCAACGTCTCGCGAACATCAGGGAGGCCGAGGATCGACTGCGCCGTTTGCGCGTTTTCAACGATAAAAGGGCTGTAGAGGTAGGTTCCACCACCACCTAACTTGCGGGACATGATCTCCACCAATGCCTGGGCATTGTATGCATGGCTGTTAGACTGCAAAACGCCTACCAGCTGCACAATCTGAACTGATGGTAAATTGCTATCTTCAAGCGCTTCGATAGTAGCGCTGACCGTCGTACCCCAGGCCACCCCACAGATCATCTCCGGCTGCAGCCTTTCCTTGAGAACACCCGCAGCCGCCTGGCCAAGTTGGCGCCGCAACTTATCATAGTCGTCTGCAAAATGCCGGGTAAGCACGTGAGCGCTTTGCAGGCTGAAACGCTTTTTCAGAGCCGCTTCCAGCCCTTCATCAAAGTGCAGCGGCCGTATAACACTTATCTGCACGATGCCCTTTAGCCGCGCTTCTGTAAGCATGCGCGAAACGGCCGAACGTGTCATGCCGATAGTGCGTGAGATCTCCGCCTGTGTGAGATCCTGCGCGTAATACATTTCGGCAATATCAGCGAGCAGATCATCTCGCTCCTCACCACGACGATACTTACTCATGCACGGTCGCCCCTTGGTCGTCCAAAATCGTTGTCCTAAAAGAAAAATTGTTCACGTATGTGAAAATACTTTTCACACTTGTTATTGTAGCGGAGGCATCAGATCCTGTCAAGTCTTGAAAGTCAAGGTCAATCCAGCTGTATGTTAATCATTCCTTTTATTAACGCTCCCCCTAATATGCAAAAACCCGGATCCTGAACATTTTCTCGACTAAACGCCTCTTGGATTTCAATTTCGCATTCTTTGATACAATCCTGCTTCACTTTTCTTGGAACAGGGTCGCTTTGATGTTTTTGTTAGCACTTTCACACATTTTCTCCGTCATTATGGAATTGGTTCATATCGGCCGTCTATCCGATAATGACAAAGACCTGGAAATCATGATCCTGCGTCACCAACTAGATGTAATGACCCGTCTGCAGACCAAGCCAGTCAAGCCCAATCGGGCTGAAAAGT
>JBJYWP010000007.1:0-1753 GCA_046259485.1 Promineifilaceae bacterium (SeqCode)
GTGAAGAACGAAAATCTCAATGGAATACTCGCGCTGTGCTTCTTAAGGATCTTGAGCAGAGCAGCGCTGCAGTACGCCAACGGGAATTTATGAGCAAAGTGGCGGCGGCCAGTTTTACTGAGATTCGGAACGATCCGGAAATGCTGGCGTTTACCCGTTCCGTGGGTAAAGGATTGTTTGGTGATAATTGTGCTGCCTGTCACGGCCGCGGTGGCCAAGGGGTTATCGGCTTATACCCTAATCTGGCCGATGATGCATGGCTATGGGGGGGCACGATGGAAAAGATAGAGGAAACCCTGATTCTGGGACGCAATGGTTTTATGCCGCCGTTTCGAGAGACCTTCAGCCCGGAGCAACTGGATGAGGTGGCCGAGTATGTGTTGACGCTATCCGACGAGGCTCCTTTGAGCGAGGCTGCAGAGCGCGGTCATGAGCTATTTCAGGGTTTCGGCGGTGGCTGTTATTACTGCCATGGAAAAGACGCGACCGGTCTGCAGTCCCAGGGTGCTGCCAATCTGACGGACAAGATCTGGACCATTGCCAATGTAACCGGCCAAGAGACCTTGGAGGATAAAAAGGGTGTTCTTAAAGAGTTTATAGCGAATGGCGTACAAAACCGGCGTGTTATGCCAGCTTGGCGGGACCGGCTAACACCCACGGAAATCAAACTACTCGCCGTTTACGTTCATCAACTGGGCGGCGGCCAGTAATTTTTTTAGGTTAGCTCTGTGCTCTAATTGAGCGTTGTACGGATCGGCAAGGAAAGCCGCTCCATCCTCTCTTGCAGGCCGAACGGTCCATCTAAACGTTCTTAGACAGTAACTGTCCAAATTCTTGCATTTACCTTTCTAATCCTTCATTAAATCTGTCATGGCTCAAGAAGCAACCCAGGTATCTTATCAAAAGCGTATTCCCATCTATCCCCGTTCCGTTACCGGCCGTTTCCGCACGCTAAAATACGGTATTCTGATCCTTGCCTATAGCGTCTATTACCTGCTGCCCTGGCTGCGCTGGGAACGGCCTAATGCCCCGAATCAGGCGGTACTGTTCGATATTCCCAGCCGCCATTTCTATATCTTCGACTTGACCATGGCAGTTCAGGATATTGTCTGGCTAGGCGGCTTTCTGGTCATTGCTGCTATGCTGTTGTTTTTTGTCACCGGTATCGCCGGACGGGTGTTTTGCGGCTATTTCTGCTTTCAAACCCTATGGACGGACGTATTCATTTTAATTGAACGTTGGATTCAAGGAGAGCGTCCGGCGCGGATCCGCCTTGGCAAATCGCCCTGGAACAGGGAAAAGTGGTTAAAAATGGGAGCGACCTATGGACTTTGGCTGTTGGTGGCTTTTATTACGGGTCTTACTTTCACCTTATATTGGGGTAATGCGCCCGAACTAATCGTTGCCATGTTCCAGGGCGAAGCTCCCTTTCCCGCTTACGCCACGACCCTGTTTTTAACTGCCACTACCTTTGTGATGGCGGGTTTGGCCAGAGAACAAGTGTGTACCTATATGTGTCCCTATGCTCGCTTTCAAAGCGCCATGTTTGACAAAGACACGCTTATCGTCGCTTACAACGAGCAGCGGGGCGAAGGCACACAGGGACGCAGTAAATTGGGTAAAGGCTATAAAACCCGGCAAGAACGTCAGGCCAAAGGGGTCGGCGATTGTATTGAATGCGGGTATTGCGTTCAGGTTTGCCCCACCGGCATCGATATTCGCAATGGCTTGCAACTGCAATGTATTTCTTGTG
>JBJYWP010000008.1:0-14446 GCA_046259485.1 Promineifilaceae bacterium (SeqCode)
CTCCTTTTACCAGCAGGCTGCCGCAGCAATGAGGAACCTCGGGCGGCAGCAGAACCGGGAGAAATGGGCAGCGCCTTGGAAATGGCCGTTGCCGGAACTCTCCAACCGCAGCCCACGACAATGAGCGATCAAGGCGGCGCCGTCAATGCCACCCTGGAAGCCGCGGGCGTGATCGAAACACGGCCGCCACAGCCCACAGCCACTCCTGGATTTCTCTCTCAAACGGTGGATGAGTTCACCTATGCGACAGAATTGGAGGGTGTCAACTTTCTAGGCCTAAGTGCCGAAGACTGGATCAATCTGGGCATCTCCCTGAGTATCGTTATACTGGGTTACCTGATCGGCCGCTGGCTGATCAGAATCTTACGCCGCTACGCCGTTCCGCTGCTGCGCGAGGAGAAATCAAAGGATCGCTTACAAAAAGCCGCCCCGAATCTGGTTTGGGTTATTGTCATGGTCGCATTAAATCTGGCTACGACCCGCCTGACCTTTCTCACTCCAGCCATCAAAACGGGGCTGCAGAATATCTATTACATCACCGGCATTTTCTTTCTGGCGCGGATAACATGGTACCTGATCGACATCGCCGACCTGGAAACTCGAGCCTATCTTAGAGAATCAAACCGTGAGGAAAATCTTTCACCGGCGATTGTGCTCAGCGTACGCCTTTTGCGCGTTCTGGGGATCATCGTCGCCGTAAGCCTCATCCTCTCCCATTTCGGCATCAACATGACCGCCTTTGCCGCTTTATTGGGCATTGGCGGCCTGGCTTTCTCTCTCTCGCCGCGCGGGACACCATTGAAGAGGCTATCGCCGGGGTCATTATTCTGGTCGACCAACCTTTTCGCGTGGGCGACCGCATTGAAATCAGCGCGGCCAACACCCGGGGGGACGTCGTCGATATCGGCCTGCGCACGACGCGCGTCCGCACCCGCGACAGCCGCCTGGTGATCATCCTCAACAGCCTGATCGCCCAAAACGAGGTCATTAACTACGCCTATCCCGATCCGACCTACCGCATTCAGACCGAGGTGGAGCTGGATTACAAAACGGACATCGAGCAGGCGCGCCAAATCATGGCCAACGCCGTGCGCACGGTGCCCGATGTGCTCAAGGACAAGCCGGTTGATGTGCTCTACAGCGAGATGGGCAATTCGGCCATGGTTTTCATTGTGCGCTGGTGGATCGAAACCTACGTCGACACCCGCCGCGTCACCGACAAGGTCAATACCGCCCTACAAGAAGCCCTCAACGCCGCCGGATTCAAGGCGCCCTATCCCACGCAGAGCATCTATTTGCGCAACGAAACGTAAGAATAAATTTCGGATATCGGATTTAGCCGAATGCGGAGTTCGGAATTCGGAATGCGGAATTGCCACCAGTATTCCGGATTTGGCGTGCATCGCTGCCGCTCGCACGCCGGATCAGTGGTCAGTGATCATCGAGATGGGGGATGACGAACCACCAACCGGAAACCGATAGCGTTGTAGCGGAGCGCAGGATGATTGCTGTTGCGAGACGCAGCGCGCGCTGACCTGATTGACGTTCCACGAACCGCCGCGCACAACCCGCCGCGCCTTAGCAGCATCAAACCAAGACTCCGTCCACTCCCACACATTGCCCGCCATATCCACACAGCCGTAAGGGCTGTCTCCTTGGGGTGAATACCGCCCGGCCGGGGTCGTGGTTCCAATCCCTGCTTCATCGGTATTGCAGCAGCCATCACGCCACTTATCGCCCCAGGGATGCATACGCCCATCGCTGCCCCGCGCAGCTTTCTCCCACTCTTCTTCAGAAGGCAAAAACATGCCCGCCCACTCGGCATAACCCACGGCATCATGATAATTGACATACACAACCGGATGGCCGCTTTTGGCGATTTGCCGCCCCAATGCTCCGGCGGTTCATGCCCTGTGGCCCTAACAAAACGTAAATAGTGGGCGTTGGTCCCCGGGGTTTTGGCGATCCAATATTCAGGTAGATATTCCAGCCGCTTCTCCTCGCCGTAAAAGAACTCTCCGGTGGGTATGCGGATCATGACCAGGCCGGTTTTGGCGTCGGTATAGGTATTTTCGTGGCGGGTCTCTTCTACCCTTTGCGAATCGGTCGAAAATGCTGGCCAATCTACCATGGGACGTTTAGCGACCACCGCATCCTATATATTGGGGGCTTTATCCATGTCTTGCGGACCGGCCGAAAATGCGGGCCAATCAACCATGGGACGCTGACCGGCCACCTCTGCAAGTAAAAGGGGCAGCTGCTCGCGCCTTTGGAGGTAGGTAATCAGGTCGTGCATCTTAGTGCTCTTGTTATCGCGGGCCAGTTCTTCATAATCCAGACCCAGGTCAAAACACAACAGGCGCAGTTCATCCAGATCAAAATGTTTAACCAGCAGCTTACGCAGACGTATCAAATTTTCACGATCCGGGCCCAGACTTGATCCTGGCATACCACTCTCCATACTGGCTCATCTTCCAGCCCGAATTTTACCACAGCCGATCTCGTAGGGGCGAATCGTCGCAACTGGCAGAAGGTCCCAACCCAACGTCCCACATCCGACATCCCACATCCCTCATCCGAAATCAGGTATAATAGATTCACCGGCAGATTCGGCCGTTTTTTAGCCATCAATACAGTCTTATCGATCTGTTTGGAAATAAGGAAAAGGAAATGAGCACCAAGAAAAATGAAAAAGATGTAATGAGCGAAGTAATTAATGACATTTCATCGGCTGCGGATGAAGTCCAGGAAGCGGTCGAGGCCGCCGACGACTCCTGGGTTGATGAACTGCCGGACACGGCCGAAGAAGCCGCGGAGGTGTTTGAGGAAGCGGGCTTTACACCCAAAGAAGCGGAGACGATTATCGTCAAATTCGACAATGATCTGGAAGCGGCGCGCGCCGTACGCGTGCTCAACAAAGCGCTGCGCAAGCGCCACGATACTATCTATCAGGGCGCTATCGTCAGCCGCGATGAGAAAAAAGAAGAATTAGCAGTCGAGGACCTGCGTGATATGGGTCTGTCCGACTTGATCACCGACACGGCAGCTATGGGCATCAACCTGGGCAAAGACGGTTTCAAATTGTTATGGAAGACCGCCACCGCGGGCATCGGGCTAGTAGTCGGCGGGCTCCATCTGCTGCGCCGCACCGCCTTGCAGGCTATGGGCCTTGGCGGATCGACGATGACCATGCGTTATCGCAAGCAGCTTGACTCCTTCCACGATGAACAGGGTATGCAGACGAATTTGGAGCCGGGAGAATCGGCTGTTGTCATCGTCGCCGACCGCGAAACGGCCGTTGAGATTGCCAACGATTTAATCAAGAGCGGCGGCGAACTTGCCTGAGGCAGTTGCCTGTTTCCGCTCACTAATGTTAATATTACAATTAATATGTCAACCCGCGACGCATTGTGCTCGCGGGAATTTATTGTAAGTCGGCTATCTTAATTTGGAGGAATCTTATGAAAGAAAGAACTTGGGCCGTTTACGTTTTATTCATTTTGGCGATTATTGCCGGTATCCTCGCCCTGATGGACGCCGCCCGGTACATGGGTTGGCTGCCAATCGCGGTGTTAGGGGACATCAAATTCGCACTGCCCAACGCACACTGGCTGGGCGCGCTCCTGGAAGCCCTCGTCGGCATCATCTGGTTTGTTGTCGCCAAGTGGATCTGGGATTTGAATGAATCAGGTCGTTTATTTATTTTGGTGATTTCAGTCGTCAACCTGATCGTCCTCGTTCTGGCTATTTTGGGCCAAACGACTTTTTCGGCCGTTGCCCTGCAGATTTTGGTCAACGTCTTAGCCCTGGTCCTTGCCTTGCTGCCCAGCACCGAAGCAGCCTTTCGCGGCCGCTAAGATTTAGATAATAATTGATTCATACAGAAAAGAGCCAGGCCGAACAATCTGGCTCTTTTTTTGTTTAAGCTCCAAGATTGGTCCAATCTAAAGTATCCCGATTGGACCAATCTACCAGTTCCAAGATTGGACCAATCTGTTGTTAACCTAAAATGTCTGAATTGCATTAAAACCTGCCCTCAAAAACCTGAAAATCGTGCTATTGAGGTTATTTAATAGTAGAATAAACACACCCGAAAATCCATAACGGCCGTCACAATGGGGCCAGATTTCATTAACGTTTACAAGGCTAAAACCAAATCTCAACAATCATCAGTGGAGGCAATAAAATGAGTGATACGATCGTAGGCATCGACCTGGGTACAACCAACTCGGTTGTTTCAGCTTATACCGGCGGAGACACAACCGTTATTCCATCCGCAGAGGGCGGGAATACCGTCCCTTCTGTCGTAGCTTATAACAAGAACGGCGAACGGCTCGTCGGCCAGGTTGCTAAGCGCCAGGCTATTGTCAATCCCGAAAATACAATTTACTCAATCAAGCGCTTGATGGGCCGGCATATTGATGATCCGGAAACGATGCGCACCCAGGAGATGGTGCCCTACCACATCGTCGCCGGACCGAATGGCGATGCCCGCGTTGAAGTGCCCATCATCAATAAGACATTCTCCCCGCAAGAGGTGTCCGCGCAAATCCTGCAAAAATTAAAGCGCGACGCCGAGGCATTTCTGGGCGTTCCCGTCAATAAAGCCGTAATCACCGTCCCGGCTTACTTCAACGACATGCAGCGCCAGGCGACCAAGGACGCCGGTAAAATCGCCGGGTTGGAAGTTCTGCGCATCATCAATGAACCAACGGCTGCCGCCCTCGCCTATGGCCTCGATAAAGAAGAAAACCACACCATTCTCGTCTACGATTTAGGCGGCGGCACGTTCGACGTCTCCATCCTGGAAGTTGGCGACGGCGTGGTCGAAGTCAAAGCGACCCACGGTGACACATTGCTTGGCGGCGACGATTGGGATGAGCGCGTCGTGGATTGGTTGATCAGCGAATTCAAAAAAGAGCAGGGCATCGATCTAAGCAAGGACCCGCAATCCTTGCAGCGCCTGCGCGAAGCGGCCGAAAAAGCGAAAATCGAGCTCTCCACGCTCAATGAGACGGAAATCAATCTGCCCTTCATCACCGCCGATGCCAACGGCCCCAAACATTTACAAATGAAGCTGACGCGCGCCAAGTTCGAACAGCTGACCGAAGACCTGCTCGAACGCACCCGCGCCCCCTTTACGCAGGCTTTACAAGATGCCGGTCTGACAGCCAAGGATATCGACGAGGTCGTTCTAGTTGGTGGTTCGACGCGTATGCCAATGGTCCAGGACCTGGTTTACGAACTCACGGGCAAAGCGCCCAATAAGAGCGTCAATCCCGACGAGGTCGTCTCCATCGGCGCGGCCATCCAGGGCGGCGTCCTCAGCGGTGACGTTGAAGATGTGCTGCTTCTGGATGTGACGCCGCTGAGTTTGGGTTTGGAAACGATGGGCGGCGTGATGACCACACTTATCCCGCGCAACACGACCATTCCCACGCGTAAATCGGAGGTATTTTCTACGGCCGATGACAACCAGACGGCCGTTGACATTCACGTGCTGCAAGGGGAACGGCCGATGGCCAAGGACAACAAAACCCTGGGCAACTTCCGCCTGGAAGGCATCCCACCGGCGCCGCGCGGTATTCCCCAGGTCGAGGTGACTTTCGACATCGACGCCAACGGCATCCTGCACGTCACGGCCAAGGATAAAGCCACCGGGCAGGAACAGCAGATTGAAATCACCGCCTCCACCAACCTTTCGCAGGGCGACATCGATCGCATGGTCCGCGAAGGCAAACAGTTCGAGGCTGAAGATAAACGGCTGCGAGATCTGGCTGAGGCGCGCAATCAGGCCGATCACCTGGTTTATACTTCGGAAAAGACCTTGCGCGACCTCGGCCTGCAGGTCCCGGAGGCTGAGCGCGACCAGATCAATGCCATGACCCAACAACTGCGGGAGGCTATGAACACGGACGATATCGGCCGTATTCGCAGCTTGAGCGAACAGCTTTCCCAGGCCAGCAACGCCTTAGCCCAGCAGCTTGCGCAAGCCCAGGCCCAATCGCAAGCCGGACCAACGTCCGGCGGCGATGGCGGCGATGACTTTGTTGAAGGTAGTTTTGAGGAAATTTAAGCGATAACAATAAAGATTGGTCCAATTTCAATCACAATATGGTTACTTATATCGATAGATAAAAATTGGACCAATCTAGATAACAGGAAACCTTATGTCTTTTTATGATCCCTACGGCCGTCGCCAGCGGCGCAGCCCGCAAAGCGAGCCCAGTCAGGTCTTGACCGCGTCTCAAATCGCCAAGATCGAGGCCGCGTTTGAAGAATTGAACAAAAAAGCAGCTCACTGGGAAACGCAGGCCAGGCAGTGGCAGGCGACAGCGGCAGAATCCCAAGTAGTCGCCGGCGAGTGGAAAGAACGCGTCAGGGCTTTGGAAAATGCGCTGACCGAATCCCAGAAGTTGGCTGATGAAGCCCGCGCACACTGTAACCAGTGGCAGGAAGCGGCTGATCAGGCCCAGGATAAATTTATCGCCTGGGAAAACAAAGCGGAAGAGTTGGAATCGGCCGCTAAAGAAGCGGAACAACGGGTTGCCGAACTGGAGACCGCCTTGCTGGCCGCCCAGGATGGGCACATGGAGGAAGCGGATCGCTTAAAGTCCATCGAGTCTGATTTTCTGGACAGCAAGCAGCGTCTGGAGCGGCGCTTCGCTATTCAAGCCGAAGCACAACGCAAGAATGTGCTGCGCGACCTGCTGCCCGTTCTCGACAACCTCGACCGCGCGCTGGATCATTTACCGGCGGACGGAGCCGATGCACAGCAGCTTCGCCAGGGGGTGGAACTCACCCGCCAATCTTTTTTGAAGATGCTGGCCGGCCATGACGTACGGCCGATTGTTCCCATCGGCGAGCTTTTCGACCCCGAGGTTCATGAAGCCGTAGGCACAGCTCCCAATCCGGCCCTGCCTCCGGGAACCGTGACTGGCGTTGAACAAAAAGGATATATGGTCGGCGACGAACTTCTCCGCCCCGCGCGGGTGGTGGTTACGCCGCTTTAACAATCTTGTATCGCACCCTTCAGGTTGCGATATACACAACGTGAACGTTGTGCTACATAACATAAACTATGGATGTCAAAGATTATTACCAAACATTAGGCGTCAGCAAAACGGCATCAACCGACGAGATTAAAAAAGCGTATCGCAAACTGGCCCGCAAATATCATCCCGACGTGAACCCGAATGATCCGACGGCCGAAGATCGCTTTAAAGAAATCAACGAAGCGTACGAAGTCCTTTCCGATTCCGAAAAACGATCCAAATATGACCGTTTCGGCTCCCAGTGGCAGCAGTACGAACGCGCCGGCGGAGCGGCCGACGATTTCGACTGGTCGCAGTGGCAGTCGGCCGGCGGTGGGCAGCCGCGTGGCAGCCAGTCCTATTCGCAGACCATCAGCCCGGAAGAGTTCGAAGCGATTTTCGGCGGCCAAGGCGGCGGTTACTCCGACTTTTTCGACACCCTGTTCGGCGGCGGCCGTTCGCGGCGCACGACCAGCGGTTTTAGCGGGCAGCCGCAGTACCAGGCTCGCCCACGCAAAGGGCGGGACAGCGAGTATGAGCTGGACGTCACCCTACAAGAAGCCTTTAACGGGGGCCAGCGATCCTTACAATTTGAAGACGGCCGTGTTATTGATGCCAAGATACCGCGCGGCGTGCGCACCGGCTCCCGTGTGCGCCTGAGCGGTCTGGGCAATCCGGGTTCCGGCGGCGGCGAAGCCGGCGATCTTTATCTCAAAATCAATGTTTTACCCGATGCCACCTACGAGCGGAACGGCGACGATCTCAGCACGACCGTTCCCGTCGATCTCTTTACCCTGCTGCTCGGCGGATCGGTTCCCGTTTCGACCATCGATCGCACCGTCAAGCTGAACATCCCCAAGGGAACAGACGGCGGCAAACAATTCCGCTTGCGCGGCCTGGGAATGCCCAGCCTTAAAAACCCCGATGACCGCGGCGATTTATACGCCACCGTTGAGGCGGCTATTCCCAAAAACCTCAGCAGCGAGGAGATTAAACTTGTTGAACAATGGAAGAACCTACGTGGTGATCAGTAAATAGTAAGTAGTATTTAGTAAGTAGTATTTAGTATTTAGTGGTTGTACCTATGACTAAACACTAAATACTAAACACTGATCACCGGAAACCGGAGATGAGTATTATGGCCAACAACCTACCTGATGAACCCCGATACACCCGCATCGTCACCGCCCAACTGGCTGAAATCAGCATTGAATTCCTGGAACGCTGTGAAGAAGAGCAGCTCGTCCAGACACGCGTTATCCGCGGCGGGGCGCTGGGTTACAGTGCCAGCGACGTGCGCCGTATCGCGCGCATTGCCCGCTTGCATGACGATCTCGGAATTGATTTTAACAGCGTCGAAATCGTGCTTAATATGCGCGATCAGATTCTTGAACTGCAAAGACAGATCGAATTCCTGGAACAAGAAAAGGCACGCCGCGAAGAACAGCTGCAGCATGAATTAGCTTCCCTGCGACGCCAGCTGACCGGCGAGAGTAAATGGAGGTAAGTGATGCGCATCGATAAATTTACACACAAAGCTCAAGAAGCGATCCAGGAAGCGCAGCAGCTCGCCGGTGAATATAACCACCCCAATATCGAACCGGTTCACCTGCTGAAAGCCCTGATCGATCAACAGGACGGCGTCGTGCCTTCGGTGCTTAAACGGATCGGGGTCGATGTCGACCTGCTGCGCCAGAGCGTCGACCAGGAGCTGGCCAAGCTTCCTCGTGCGACCGGCAGCTCGATGCAGGTCGGCCTCAGCCGCCAGCTGACGGAAATCTTGCAGGAGGCGGAGAATATCGCCGGATCGATGAAGGACCAGTACACCTCGACGGAGCATCTGCTCATGGCCATGGCCCAACCGAAGGCGGGACAGATTCGCGAGCTGCTGGCCCGTCACGGCATTGACTATAATGCCATCATCCAGGCTCTGGCCGGCATCCGCGGTTCGCAGAGCGTCAACAGCCAGGACCCGGAATCACAATATGAAGCGCTTTCCAAATACGGCCGTGATCTGACCCAGGAAGCGCGCCTGGGCAAACTCGACCCCGTGATCGGCCGTGATGAAGAGATCCGCCGCGTGATCGAAATCCTCAGCCGGCGCACGAAGAACAACCCTGTGCTTATCGGCGAACCGGGCACCGGCAAGACAGCCATCGTCGAAGGGCTGGCGCAGCGCATCGTCAACGGCGACGTGCCCTTAGGATTGAAAGACAAACGAGTAGTCGCCCTTGATTTAGGCGCGCTCGTGGCCGGGGCCAAATACCGCGGCGAGTTCGAGGAACGCCTGAAAGCGGTCTTGCAGGAAATCCAGGACGCCGGCGGCGATATCCTGCTCTTCATCGATGAGATGCACACCCTGGTCGGCGCGGGAGCGGCCGAAGGCTCCATGGATGCCAGCAATATGCTCAAACCGATGCTGGCCCGCGGCGAGCTGCATGCCATCGGCGCCACTACCCTCGATGAATACCGCAAATATATTGAAAAAGACGCCGCCCTGGAACGCCGCTTCCAGCCCGTCTTTGTTGATGAACCCAGCGTTGAAGATACGGTCAGCATTCTGCGCGGCCTGAAGGAACGGTATGAAGTCCATCACGGTGTTCATATCACTGACGGCGCCGTTATCGCCGCCGCCGCCTTGAGCGACCGCTATATCACCGACCGTTTTCTACCCGATAAGGCTATCGACCTGATCGACGAGGCGGCCAGCCGCATCCGTACGCAGATCGACAGCAAACCGGCCGAACTGGACGATATCGATCGCCAGATAATGCAGCTGGAAATCGAACGGGAAGCGCTGAAAAAAGAAAAAGATAAAGCCAGTAAAGAGCGCCTCGAAGACCTGGAAAAGGAGCTGGCCAACCTTAAGGAACAAAGCACGCAGCTGACCACGCGTTGGGAATCGGAAAAGGAAGCGATTCAGGATGTGCGCGAAATCCGCGAGGAAATGGAACAAACGGCCGTTCAGATTGAACAGGCGGAGCGCAGCGCCGATTTGCAGCGCGCCGCCGAACTGCGCTACGGTAAACTGCGCGAGCTGGAAGGGAACCTGGCCGCCGCCCTGGATAGGCTGGATGATTTACAGGATTTAGGAGCGCTGCTTAAAGAAGAAGTGGATGCTGAAGATATCGCCGCCGTCGTCAGCCGCTGGACGGGCATTCCCGTCAGCCGCCTGATGGAAGGTGAAATCGAGAAGCTGATCCAGATGGAAGATCGCCTGCACACGCGCGTCATCGGCCAGGATGAAGCGGTCGAAGCCGTAGCCGCCGCCGTACGCCGCAGCCGCTCCGGCTTGCAGGATCCGAACCGGCCGATAGGCTCATTTTTGTTCCTCGGCCCGACCGGCGTCGGTAAGACGGAGCTAGCGCGGGCGCTGGCTGAATTTCTCTTTGACGACGAACACAACCTGGTGCGCATCGACATGAGCGAGTTCCAGGAACGACACACTGTCTCACGCCTCATCGGCGCTCCTCCCGGCTATGTCGGCTATGATGAAGGAGGCCAGCTGACGGAAGCGGTGCGCCGCCAGCCGTACAGCGTGGTCCTATTGGATGAAATCGAGAAGGCACACCCGGAAGTTTTCAATGTCCTCTTGCAGGTGCTCGACGACGGCCGTCTGACCGATGGCCAGGGTCGAACTGTTGATTTGCGCAATGCCGTGATCATCATGACCAGCAACCTCGGCAGCAGCGCGATTATGGAAGAAGAGGATGAAGAGGTCATGCGCGAAAAGGTGATGAAGGCTTTGCAAGGCCATTTCCGTCCGGAATTCCTCAACCGCATCGACGACATCATCATTTTCCACCGTCTGGATAAAGAGCACCTGGCCGAGATCGCCAAGATTCAACTGTTAAAAGTGCAGACGCTGCTGGGCAGCCGGGATATCGATTTATCGCTGTCCGATTCGGCCACCGATCTCCTGACCGAAGAAGGCTACGATCCTGTTTATGGCGCACGGCCGTTAAAACGCGTCATTCAAAAGCAAATCATCGATCCCCTCGCCGCCCAAATCATCAAAGGCGACGTCCGCGACGGCGACACCGTCCTCGTCGACGCCCTGGATGGGGTGTTTGACTTTAATGTTGTTGAACCAGCGGAGGGTTAGTATTTAGTATTTTGTATTTAGTGTTTAGTTTGTGTTCTATAGGTGATTAAAGATGGCAAAGCTTCCGTACGTGAACAGCTACCGTGATTTGATTGTTTATCAAAAATCGATGTAGTTGGCGAGGCGGGTTTTCCAATTGAGTGGGGATTTTCCTAAAGAAGAAACATACGCGTTAACCGATCAAGTACGGCGATCCTGAAGGTCTATCGGAGCATAAATTGCAGAGGCCTGGGGCAAGCGCCGCTACGAACGGCATTTTGTCAGCAAACTTACCGATGCTATCGGGGAACTAAACGAAACCCAACATTTGGTCGAAATCGCGCTGGACTGTGGTTATCTGAATGAACAAGAGACACAATCTTTACTAATGGAGTGTCAGGAAATCGGCCGTTTGTTGGGCGGCGTAATTGCAAAAGCCGGCAGCTTCTGCAATCCCGAAGCCCTCCGCGAACCCCTACCCGAATATTTCATAGGACCTGATCCTAACTAAATACTAAACACTAAACACTATTTACTAAAAAACTACCATGTACGACATCATCATCATAGGCGCCGGCCCGGCCGGTCTGAATGCCGCCCAGCAGGCGGCGAAACTGGGGGCAAAAACAGCCCTGATCACCAAGGGTTATGTCGGGGGCATGGCCGCCACCGACGGTCCCGTACCTGTGCGCGCCCTGGCCTACGCCGCACGCCTCGTCCGTGAAGCGCAGCAGCTTGAGCAGTACGGCATTTCCTCCACCCCTCCGAAGGTTGACTATCCGAAATTAATGGAGCGCGTGCGCGAAATTGTCGTCGAGGTTTATGAGAAGGTCAGCCAGGTTGAGGAATTGGAAGCGCTCAATATCGCCGTGTATGAAAATGCCGGCGCGGCGCACTTCATGGATTCCCATACCGTCGCCGCACACGGTGTGATTCTGCGCGGCGAAAAAATCATTATCTGCGCCGGTGGGCACTCACGCCCGCTGCCTATTCCCGGATTCGAACTCACTTACACGCACAGTGAAGCCTGGGCGCTGGACGACATCCCGAAATCCATGATCGTCGTTGGTTCCGGGGCCACAGGCGCGCAGGTTGCCTCCATTTTTAACGCCTTCGGCACCAAGGTCAGCATGTTCGAGGTCGCGCCGCGCATCTTAATGACCGAGGATGAAGATGTTTCGCAGGTGGTCAAAGCGGCTTTCCAGCGGCAGGGCATTGAAGTTACGGAAGGTATGCAGGGCATCGACAGCTTCGAAAAAACGGTCGATAGCATTCGCATGACCTACCGCCATGAAGGGCAGAGCAAAAGCTGTGATGCCGACCTGGCCGTCATGTCCGTGGGCTGGATGGCCAACGCCCAGGAATTGAACTTGCAGGCTGCAGGCGTCGAGCTGGACAAGCGCGGCTTTATCGCCACCAATGAATACATGCAAACCAATGTGCCCCATATTTTTGCCGCCGGCGACATCAACGGCAAAATGATGCTCGTCTCCACCGGCAGCATGGAGGGGTATTACGCGGCCACGAATGCCATAGAAGGGCCTCACTATCCCCTTGAGTATGACCTGATCCCCATGGGCAGTTTTACCGATCCCGAATACGCGCAGATCGGGCTGACCGAAGCCAAAGCGCGCCAGGACCATGATATCGCCGTGTCCACGGTGCAGTTCAGCGACTATCCGCGCAGCATCATCGACGGCCGTCCTGAAGGGTTCTGCAAAATGATCGCTGATCGGGATACGCACAAGATATTGGGCTGCCATGTCGTCGGCGAAAGGGCCGTGGAAACCGTGCAGCTCGTCGCCGCAGGCATGAAAGTCGGGCTCACCGTCGAACAGCTGGCCGAGATGCCGCTCTCCTTCCCCACCTACGTGGCCATCGTCAGCTGGGCGGCCTATGAAATCGTCGAACAGTTAGGACTGGACCCCGGCATCCCCCGCTGGCTGCGCTGCCCCACAGCCCCTATTCAGTGAGCAGCTAGCAGTAAACGGTGAACTCTGCTTGTCATAATAAAGTTTAAGGGTGTTCACCACCCAAAAAGAAAAAGCCGGGTCTGATCAACCTGGCTTTTTTTCGTACCGATTTCAACTATGTAGCATTTTTTTAATTTAGTGGCCGGCCATGTTTTCACAAAGCAGCGCGATTTCGCCCGGGTCCTCCCACATTTCATACATATTAGGACCGGCAACGAAAGATACATCTCCATTGCTATCCCAAACAATGTGACCGGCTACGAGCATGATAACGCCTTCCCCGGGAACATTGATGTGAAAGACGACACCCTGCAAAGTCCGTTCCCCCGTCAGAAGACGAACCCCGTTATAGGTAGTGTTATCCGGATAAGATACACCTGTGGCCGTGCTCGAAATCGTACCTTTATACTGATACTGCCATTTATAAGCGTTGGGATTGTTGTTGTCACCCGATAGGTAATTGACCGAAAGCCGATACGTACCATCCATTATGACATCGAAATCCCCACAATCGACGACATAATGATAAGGCTCTTTCCAACTCTGATGAGTTTCCGGATCGGCGAGAGCCGTCCCGGCGTATGAAGCCATCATCACGATTACTAAAAGTATCATCAACATTCGCTTTTTCATTATTATCCTCCAAACTATACGGGTCTCGTGGACCTCAATATTGACAAAATAAAATCCAATAATGACTCCTGCCCTCGGTAATCTGGTTTCAAATCATAAACCCTCATGCTATATGACCGTGGTCCAATCCGCCCAAGATTCTGAGCAGACATCTCCAAAGAAAATCATCTGCCCCTGCAGTTCAAAGCCATTTGCCGCTGATTTCCAGTGATTACCCCAAATGAGCGTGCCGGAGTGACCATTCGAGCTGAGTACTGTGCTGAAGCTGGGAGATCCACCGAGTAGATGTTGGTCATCCATCCTCACCACCACGCCATCTAGTAGCAAATAAGGTTGGCCTGCCACATCACAAACGATCTTGCCTGAACTAAATTGGTAAACATTTGTGCCGTCTACATCGCGAATTTTCGCTTCTCCCACAACGGCGCCATTTTTCAAAACGCGAAATCCGGCACTAAAATGCTCTTCCTCTTCGTCCCCATCTACATTTACGGGCTGGTCGAGAATTACAACCTGGGCAGCGATATCCAACACACTCGCCATGGTTTTCATGGCCATGACGGCCAGCAGGACCAACCACAGCAACAAGAAGAACACCACCTTCATTGGTTTTCCATACAATCTACTGGACGACATTTTGCTACTCCTTGTTTCCGCTTCAACTGCACCTTTCAACTCAGCCATTTCCAAATCCTCTACCCACAACCTGCTGCGAAACAGGT
>JBJYWP010000008.1:14546-18333 GCA_046259485.1 Promineifilaceae bacterium (SeqCode)
CCTTTCAACTCAGCCATTTCCAAATCCTCTACCCACAACCTGCTGCGAAACAGGTGCGTCCAGTACTCTTCGCCTTTCATAACGAGTTCCAGTTCTGGCCGTGCGACCCCCCAAATAGTTATTGATTCAGACTTGCGCCGGTGGCAATCGGCGGGTTGCCGCAGTCGGCCATGAACTTGAGGGGGCAGTTCCAATCATCGCCACCCGGATACGTGTTCGAGCGCAGCTGAAACCCGCTGCGAGAAAAATTCCCTTGGGACTCCCAGGGCGAATCATCGGCGAAAACGGCCGATACCGATAACAACAAAAGAAACACACACAACAAGATAACAACTGTTTTCATCATAAACCTCCGTTTATACTGTTGGCCTGCGAGACCTGGATACAACACTCAATGGCCGAACAATAACATACGGAACGTTTCAAAATCGTCTCATAATATTTTTGTATGAATTTTTAGGCTTATAATTCGGGGATTAAACTAAAAAGACCTTTCGAATACCGGTATTAGAAAGGTCTCAAAAGTCTGAGCATTTGCCGGCCAGGTGGTTTCCTTACGCCTCCCATGGCGCGGGCGGGCATACTTCCAGATTCAGGAACTCCCGGCATTCTTCGGCCGTAAACCAGCGCGTGATCCGCGCCTGGGCGACCTCTAATAATTTATCCGGCTCAAGATAGTAAACGCGAATTTTCCCATCAGCGCCGGCGACAATAAGCAGGGATTCGTCGAGGCTGAAGGCGACATCACGGACCCAGTTATCACCACCAGCGAGTATATTGAGTGTTTGTCCCGTAGCGACATCCCAGACCCTGGCTTGTTTATCTGCACCCCCAGAGGCCAGGTACCTACCGCTAGGACTGAAATTCGCGCTAATAATGGCGCCGGTATGCCCGGCTAATTGGGCTAATTCGCGCATCTCACCGTCCTTTACCCAGCCTTTAAAATCATACAGTGATAACCCGGTGCCACTTCCCACGGCCAGGGTTTCGCCATCGGGGCTGAATGCCAGAGCACGGACTTTTATGCCCAGGTCCAATACCAACAACGGCTTCCCTGTTTCGGCATTCCAAACCCTGGCGGTCCTATCATAACTGGCTGTAACCAAGTATTGATCATCCGGGCTGAAAACAACCTGGACAATTGAATCCTTATGATGATCCATTGTGCACAACGCCCCCCCGGCTTCCAGGTCCCAAATCTTGAACATCATATCAAGACTAGTCGTCGCCAGGCGGGTACCGTCGCGGTTAAAAGCGGCATCTGAAACTAGACGGTCATGACCGGACAAAACAAGGACTTCCTCAAAACTACTGCTGTCCAGGACTCGTATCACACCGTCGGCCCCGGCAACGGCCACCTTTGAACCATCCTGGCTGACGGCGGCCTTAAAAAACGCGCCGGCTTCCCCCACATCCACCGCACCGATAAGCTGTCCGAATACCTCCCGATTCGTCCGGTCAAAATTCCAAACCTTCATCCCGTCGCTTCCGGCTGACGTAAAGAGTCTCGATCCATCCGGGCTTATCTGTACATCGTACACCGCATCACCAAATTCAAGCTCCAACAGTTCACCCGCCGGCAGCAAGCTCCAAATCTTAGCCCGGCCAAATTCATCGGCTACGGCCAGGTGTTCGCCGTCAGGGCTGACGGCGATCGTAAAAATAGTTCCCGAACTGCAAGGAATCCTGCGTAACAGCCGGCCGCTGGCGACATCCCATTCCGAAACGTGGCTGTCGCTATCAGGCTCTAGAATCCGCCGGCCATCTGGAGAAAAAACAATTCTGGTAGCATTCCCAGAACGATCCGTCTTCCTGGCAAGGGTAAACAAGACCGCGTCATTACCCGCGGATTCAATTTGGGTCAGGTCCCATATTTTTATTGTTTGATCGAAACTTTCCGTGACCATCAAGGTCCAGTCCGGGCTGAAGGCCATGCCGAAAACGCCATCCTCGTGGCCGGAAAGCGACGCCAGCTCCTGGCCAGTAGCGGCGTCCCAGATCTTGACCGTGCCGTCATTGCTGGCTGTTATCAGCTGCGAACCGTCAGGCGTGTAGCTAATTTCATTTATAAAATCTTGATGATGATCCAGATCCATCAAATCCTCGCCGGATGTGAGATCCCAGATTTTGATTAGACCATCCTCGCCTGCCGTAGCTAACCGCTTTCCGTCCGGGCTGAAGGCCACACCAAACACCCATAAGTTGTGTCCCTCAAGGGATAAAAGTTCTTCCCCGGTTTCGACATCCCAAACCTTTGCCACACTGTCTGCTCCTGCAGTGGCCAGCCGGGTCTCGTCCTTATTGAGTGTAAATTTGGATACATCGGCTGTGTGGCCGGAAAAGGTGCGCAGCACTTCGCCCGATGCAATATCCCATAATCGGACGAGCCCATCCCGGCCCGCTGTAAAGAGGTGCGATCCGTCGGCCATATACATGACGTCCGTCATATCACCGCCGGTGTGTCCAAACAGAGTCCGCTCCACAACCGGGTATGACAGCGCCCGGTGCAGCGCATCCACGGCTTCGCGTGTTTTTGTTGTTCGCAAAGCTTGAATGGCCAATAATAAACCCAGCTCCGGATCTCGGTCGAGATTAATCCTGGCTGTGGCGGCCAGCTCGCGTGACGTGGCCAGCAGGCGTAGATCTTCCGCCCTGGCCTGGGCTTCCGCCTTTTGCTCAACTTCCACCTCCAGACGTCGGGCGTTTTCGATTTCCTTTTGCAGCTGCGCCTCTCGTTCTTCTTCGCGGCGGCGAGCCAATGCCTGGGAGGCTTGCACAAATTCCTGTTCCAGCGAATTCATGCGCCGCCCATATTGCCCCGCCCACTCCGACGCCGTCGCCAGGCGCGCACCGCGATACAATTCTCCCGGATCGCGGTCCAGGGCGGCCCAGGCCAGCGCCGTTTCGGTCAGGTGGCGATGGATGCGTAGCCCTTGACGATCCTCTTCCAGCCACTGCCGCAGCTGGGGCCATTCACGGATCAGGGCTTCGTGAGCCACTTCGACCGTGTTTTCGCCGGTGGTGATCAGACGCGCATCGACCAATTTCTTCAAAACAGCGGCTACCGGCGCTTCATCTTCTTCGTGCAGGACAAACTCGCCGGGGGCGACGCGGCGGCGTGTATCTTGAATACCATCCTCAGCCAATTCCGTCAGGCGCAGGAATATTCTGCGAGTCAAAGTTTGCTGCTGTGGGGTTAAGCGTTTGTAAACGGAATCGGCTGTTTGGGCGATTGCACCACTAATGCCGCCGCTGGCCCGGTACCCCGCCAGGGTCAGGGTACGCCCCTCCCGCCGCTTCCAGGTCTCGAACAACGTGTGCGACAGGAGTGGTAGAGCGCCCGGCTCACCAACCACATCGTCCATAATAGTATCCGCCAGCCCAGGTTCCAGCCGCAGCCCGGCCAGCGCCGCCGGCTCATCAATGATCTGGCACAAGCCGTCCTTCTCCAGCGGTCCTAAGAGGAAGCTGTCTTTTTGCGCAGCCGCCAGAGTCGGGTAATCAGCACAACGGCCGTAAAAATCGGCGCGCATAGTCAGGATGAGCCGCAGCCTGCCGGCGCACGCTTCCACGGCCTGCAGCAGGTTGTCGATAAACTGCCGCCGCTCATCTTCGACATAACAGAGGGCAAACAACTCTTCAAACTGATCCACGACGACGAGCCAGTGTTGATCTTCTTCTTCAGCTTTACAAAGCGCCTTCGCTAAAGCCTGTTTATCCTCTCGCAGCTGGGCATAGAACTTGCCTGGATTGGTGTCGCTGAACTGGGAGGTAGCGAGCGCCAGGG
>JBJYWP010000009.1:0-6660 GCA_046259485.1 Promineifilaceae bacterium (SeqCode)
GCCACGCCGATGATGCTCAGTTTCGTGTTGCCGGCGGTGATGGATTTGCCAACCGGATCGGCGTCTCCGAAGAGATCGTCGGCCAGGCTGGAGCCTAGTACGGCGACTTTGGAACCGCGATCGACTTCCTGTTTGTTAAAGTAACGGCCGTCGGCCACGGGTACCTCGCGCACGGAGGGGAAATCGGCCGTTGTACCCAAAACGGTCACATCCGTCAATGTCTTGCCGTCGGCCTTGACCGACTGCGTGGAGGGCATCTCCACAACCGTGCCCAGGACGCCGGGCACACTCTCAATGATGTCCGTGTCACTGAAGACGAGCTGCGGCTGGTTGCTGTTTTCAGCTCCCGGACGGCCGCGGCCGAAGGAAGCCTGAATGAAGACTAGGTTCGCGCCCAGTCCCTGGATGCGATCGGCGATTTGCGCTTCCGTGCCTGCGCTGATCGAAATCATAATGATCACCGCGGCCACGCCGATAATAATACCCAGCATGGTCAGCAAAGAACGGACTTTGTTGCGCAGGACGCCTTCCCAGGCAATGCGCAAAGTTTCCTTGGGGCTGATGATGCCGCTGACGCCGTTCAAAGAAGCCTCCGCCGGCGCGCTGTGCGTCTGGACCTGTGATTCCATGCTAACTGCCATTGTTTACCCTCTTGTCCGATTCGATCTTGCCGTCCAGCAGCAAAATGGTCCGTTCTGTTTGCGCGGCGATATTTTCTTCATGGGTCACAACGACGATCGTGCGCCCGCGCTGGTGCAGGTCTTTCAAGATGGCCATGATCTCGTTGCCTGTTTTGGTATCCAGATTGCCCGTGGGCTCGTCGGCCAGCAGGAGCGCCGGGTCATTGACCAGCGCCCTGGCAATAGCCACGCGCTGTTTCTGACCGCCGGAAAGCTCGTTGGGTTCGTGGTGCGCGCGCTCGGCCAAGCCTACCGCTTCCAGGGCGGACATGGCCATCTCTTCCCGTTCCTGGGGCGTCATTTTATCCTGCCGCTTGTAGACCAGGGGCAGCATGACATTGCGCAGGGCGCTCGTGCGCGGCAGGAGATTGAACGACTGGAAGACAAAGCCGATCTGGCGATTGCGGATCGCCGCCAGCTGCACCTTGTTCAGGCCGCTGACATCTTCGCCGGCCAGGTAGTAATGCCCTTCCGTCGGCCGATCCAGACAGCCTAGGATATTCATCAAGGTGCTCTTGCCCGACCCCGAAGGGCCCATGATGGCTACAAATTCCCCGTGCTCGATACGCAGATCCACGCCGTCCAGGGCCTTCACCTGGATATCGCCCATGCCGTATACCTTGCGCAGGTTTTCAATCTGGATAATTGTTTGGTTATTCATCAAGTTTTTCAGTTAGTCAGTTTCTCAGTTAGTCAGCTGACAAACTGACCAACTGACCCACTGACTAACTATTTAATTCGTCTCTACCAAACCCGTTGTTACCGTATCGCCCATTTCTAGCCCGGAAGTGATCTCGGCGAAGGAGATGTCCATCAGTCCGACTTCGACGAAGCGTAGTTCGGGCTCGCCGTCGGCGCCGAGGACAAAGACAGCATACTGGCCCAATGATACTTCACGAAGCGCCTCTACGGGCACCAACAGCACGTTTTCCGCCCGGCCGCCAATCACTTCCACCGAGGCGTTGAGGCCAACGGGCAGCGTCTGCGGTTTGGAAAAAGAATCCTCGTCCAGGCGCACCAGCGCATGAACAACGGAGACACCGTTGAGATTGGTGAGCATCGGGTCCACTTCGATGACATGACCCGTGAAGATGTCGTCGGGTAGGGCGTCAAAGGTCACGTCTACCTCGTAATCCACGCTAATTTTATCGAGATCCGTCTCATCGAGATAGATCTCCAGGATAGGTTGGCTAAGGTCGGCCAGGGTGATCAATTCGCCCGAGCCAACCATCTCGCCTGGATTGGCGGTGATGGCCATGACCGTCCCGTCTGCCGGGGCAGTTAATTCCGTTGCTGCCAGGGCATCCTGTGCTTCTTGCAAAGTAAGTTCCGCCTGGGCGACTCCGATTTTCTCGTCGAGTTCGCGGTTGAGCAGGGCTTGCTGGTGAGCCAGTTCAGCTTGGCGCACGGCCGTTTGCGCGGCCACGATCTCGTCTTTCGAAGGTCCTTCTTGCGCTGCTTTCAACGCCAGCTCGGCGCTCAAGACACTGTTCTGGGCGTTCACCGAACTGCTGTAATTTGTGCCGGAAACCGCGGCATCGTAGTTGATCTGGGCGACCTTCAGATTCTCCTGGGCGCGTTTGACAGCGCTTTCGGCCGAATCTCTTTCGCGCTTGATATTGTCGCTGTAGGGCTCTCCAGTGCAGTTGGGATATTGCTCTCCTGTCCGGCAGGAGGGATCATCAATATAAAGCTCCCACTCGCGGCCCGGATCAAAAGCTGTGTCGTAGGCTTCTTGCGCCTCCGCCACAGCTTCTTGGGCATCGTCCACGTCCATCTGCTTGAGCGTAAGCTCGCTGCTGGACGCCGACTCCTGACCTACGGCGGCATTATATCCCGCCTTTGCCGCCGCCAGCCCAGCTTCGGCCTGGGCGATCTCATCTTCATCCGGCTGCCAGTTCAGCAGTTCATCCAGCGCTCTCTGGGCCTGCTCTAATGAGAGCTGAGCCTGCTCCACGCTGAGATCGTTAAAGCTGACGCCGGTCTCCGTTGATTGGGCGTCTGTCTGCATGATTGCCTGGGTCATTTGCAGCTCGGCATTGGCGACCTGCTGCAAAGCGGCCGTGTTGTCCAGGCGCGCCAAAACATCGCCGGCTTTTACTTCATCGCCAACGCTGACAAGCAGTTCTTGCAAAATACCCCCGCTCTTAAAGCCAACCACAATTTCTTCAGCGGGCACAATTGTTCCCGCACCGGTGGCTGAAAGGGTAATATCACCCTGGCGCACCGGGGCTGTTTGCAGCTCGGATTCACTCTCATCCGCCGCGTTGTCGCCAAAGAGTAAAGAGGTAGAAAGAGACGAACAGGCGCTCATGAAGACGCTGCTGAAAAGCATGAGCGCAAATAAAACTATCCAACTTCTGCGCATGGATACTCCTCCATTTTAATACACTAACGGCCAGTATAGAGGACAAATGTTGAGGAAATGTGAAGATGATATGTTGGGTATATTAAGAACTCAGGAAAGATTCAGGCCCGTAGGGACGCGTCTCTACGGGCCTGATTTTAAACAACGAGGGGCCGTGGTCTGAATTTAATCCGGCCAGCCTACTTCCAGCGCATGGCACATGCCCCAGGACATCCAGCCGTCGGCCGAATCCGGTGCATGATTCAGAATTGTCAAGACGGTCGGGGTCGTATCGGGGCCGGGATAATAGAGCACCTGCACGTATACATTTTGGTGTGAGATATCAATATCCTTGAACCAGCCGCTGTCCTGCCATCCGTCCAGGGCATACCAGGAGGCTAACTGCCTGCCGCCTGTTTCTTGCACGACGTACAGGCCGCGAACCGCTTCGTCGCCGCTCACTTCAAAGTTGATGCGCGTGCAGGCATCTTCGCGTGGCGGTCGAGTGGGAGGCAGGTCCTCCGGCGTAGGCGGCAGGGCGGTTGTTGTTACGGTCGGTATTCCAGGTGTGTTAACTATTGTTGGTGAAGGACCAGGCGTGTTCGTTTCTGTTGCTGTCGGTGACGGACCGGGTGTGCCAGTCTCCGTTGCTGTCGGTGAAGGCCCCGGTGTGCCCGTCTCTGTTGCCGTGGGTGACGGACCGGGCGTACCTGTCTCCGTTGCCGTGGGTGACGGGCTGGGCGTATTTGTTTCTGTTGCTGTTGGGGACGGGGTGAAGGTTGGGGTTGCCGTATCAGTCGGCCTGGGTGTTGCTGTAAGCGCTACATCATCACAAGCCGTGAACCAACCGCCAACACTGTCGTTGGCAATAAACGTCAGGTTTCCATCAAAGGGAATTACAAAACTACCGCTGAAAACCATGCCCTGCGTGACGGTCTCAATCGTTTGGCCATTCAATTCAAAGCTGTTAATGCGATCGTCAATATCGTCATCAATACCGACGTAATTGGAGATGCAGCCCGCTTGAACGGGACCGAGATCTACCGTCTGGTGCCATTCGGCGGGAGGCGCCTGGTTTGCACCGCTGACGCCCCACACTCTTTCATTTGTTGAAGCAGTATAGGTTTGTCCGATGACATAAACGAAATCAAACGGCGGTACCTTGACGATGATATCATCGAGCGTGGTCTGAAATGATCCCGGACCATCGCCGAGAAACTCAACGATAGGTAAATCATCTGTACGGGCCGATACAGACATTACAAAGACACTGGCAGTGAGACTTATTAAAGCTGCCAGAATGAACAATTTTTTCATGTCTATCTCCTTATTGGATAAGCATGTTAATTTTCAGCTTTTATCCGCTAGTAGATCCAATATTAACGCCCAACCTTAACACTAGTCTTACTATAATAAATCTGTCTGTTTAGCTGCTTGATGGCAATTGGAGATTCGGGCCCCAGCGAGTTATAATTTCCTGTTGCTAGAAAGGAAGTGAACGACTGAAAAAATGAATCAACCACAAGATTTAACGCTATCAAAAAAAATCTCATCTTATGTTTCTACCAAATTGGGCCAGCTGCTGGATTGGTGGCAGCCGCGCCCAGAAGTGTTTTTTATTGGGACGGCGCTTATCGTGGGTATTTTGACCGGCATTGGAGCGGTCATCACCCAATACCTTATCAAGGCTGTCGCCTGGGTTGGATATGAATGGTTTCCCGATGTAACCAGCGGCCTGGGCAAGGCTTATGTCATTTTGGTCCCGGCGATTGGCGGCCTGTTCGCCGGCATCCTTATTTATAATTGGGCCCGTGAGGCCAAGGGACACGGCGTGCCTGAAGTGATGGAAGCTGTGGCCATCAAAGGCGGCCGCATACGGCCGATTGTAGCCGTGATTAAGTCGACGGCCTCGGCGATCACGATCGGCAGCGGTGGATCCGCGGGCCGTGAGGGACCTATGGTCCAGATTGGTTCGGCGATAGGGTCCACGCTAGGACAGCTCCTGGACCTATCCAGCGAGCGGACCAGCAACCTGGTGGCCTGCGGCGCAGCGGCGGGTATCGCGGCGGCTTTCAACGCGCCGATCGCCGGCGTCATTTTCGCCCTTGAGGTCATCTTAGGTCGTTTCAGCGTGCGTTATTTCAGCAGTGTTGTCGTCTCCGCAGTCGCAGCCAGTGTGATCGGCCGTGCGGCTTTTGGCGATTCACCGGCATTTAATGTTCCCGCTGCCTACGGCGTCAACTCGCTGTGGGAGTTTTTGTTTTACCCTGTTTTGGGCCTGCTGGCGGCTTTGGCCGGGGTGCTCTTTACGCGCACTTTATATTGGACGGAAGATTTCTTCGATGATATTAAATTTCTTCCGGAATGGTTCAAACCGGCCGTCGGCGGCGCCCTTCTGGGTGTGCTCGCCTTTGCCTATCCGCTGATCCGGTTGGCCCAACCCGTTACCTGGGATACTGTCCCACAGATATACAATGTGGGTTACGAGATCATTGAAGGCGCCCTGTCCAATCAGCTGCTGTTTGGCGCCGCTTTCATCCTCCTCATTGCCAAGATGCTGGCCACAAACCTGACCCTTGGTTCGGGCGGATCCGGCGGCGTGTTTGCCCCCTCCCTATTCATGGGCGCTATGCTGGGGGCGGCCTTTGAATTGGGCGTCAACCGTCTCTTTCCCGGGGTAGCCGCACCGCAGGGCGCTTACGCCCTGGTGGGCATGGCCGCTGTATTTGCCGCGGCGGCGCACGCGCCGATCACGGCCGTAATCATCCTCTTCGAACTAACCGGGGATTATCGCATTATCCTACCGCTCATGTTGACGGTCGTGGTGGCTACACTGGTATCGCAGTGGATGCTGCACGGCGAGTCCATCTACACCTTGAAATTAACCCGGCGCGGGATTCGCTTGCAACGCGGCCGCGACCTCGATATTTTGCAAGGGGTCACCGTCGAAGAGGTGATGAGCCGCCGTGTCGAGCCCATTTTCTCCGATACAACATTGGCCGATCTGGCTGATATCTTCGCCAAAACACACCATCATGGCCTGATGCTTTTCGACGCCGATGGCAAATTGGAGGGGATCGTTACCATTACCGATCTGGATCAGGCGAGGCAGGATAACCTGCCCGGCGACACGCCGGCCAGCGAAATCGCCACAACCTGGCCGCATATAAAGGTTGCCTACCCGGATGAGACAATGGGCGATGCTCTGCGTCGAATGGCCCCGCGGGGCCTGGGGCGCCTGCCGGTTGTGTCGCGAGAAGACCCATACCAGGTCGTCGGCGTGGTGCGGCGCACGGACATTTCTCGCGCTTATAACCTGGCTCTAACGCGCCGCGTGGAGATCCAACAGAAGACGGAGAATATGCAGCGCCAATACGCGGAGGGCACAGAATTTGTGGATGTAGCGCTTGTTGATGGAGATAAGGTGGTTGGGAAAACCGTGGCCGAAGTCGCGGCAAATTTGCCCGAAGATTGTGTACTTGTTTCCATTGAACGCAATAAGAACGTGGTCATCCCCCACGGCGATACTGTCTTCCGCGCAGGAGATAAGGTCACGGCATTTATCCGCACCGAGGACGCCGCGCAGCTCTACCAATGCCTGCACGGCCCGGAGGCGGCCGCCTCTGCGGCCGC
>JBJYWP010000009.1:6760-15716 GCA_046259485.1 Promineifilaceae bacterium (SeqCode)
CCGCGCAGCTCTACCAATGCCTGCACGGCCCGGAGGCGGCCGCCTCTGCGGCCGCAGAAGCGGCGGAAGAAGCGGCGGATTAAAAACGCCAATCTGAGCGGGGCCGGCTCTTTTTCGAAACACGCCTCCTGAAATGCCTAGTGCGTAGGTCCTCACTATAATACAGGAGTGATGAATACAGGCGTGATCGCTTCGACAGGCTCGGCGCAGACGCTTCTGCAAACAAAATTTTACTGCCCTACGGCACGGCCGTTCCTGGTGCCACGTCCCCATTTGGTTGATAAGCTCGACGCGGCTTGCTCCAGTTCTCTTCTGACTCTAATTTCCGCCCCGGCCGGCTACGGTAAGACGACGCTCGTCGGCGAGTGGATCCGGGAGCACCAAGATACGGAGACAGTATTTTGTTGGGTCTCCCTGGACGATGCGGACAATGAGCCGGTGCTGTTCTGGTCGTATGTGCTGGCCGCGATGGAACGGAAAAATCTGCCTATTGGCGTGCAGCTTCTGGCTTCTTTGGCCACGCCCTCTTCACCATCGATGACGGTGGTGATTACCCACCTGTTGAATGCTTTGGAATCTTATGATCAGCAAATCGTTCTTATTCTCGATGATTATCACGTGATCAGCGAGGGAGCGGTTCATGAGCAGGTCGAATTCCTGGTAGAGCATCTGCCGCCTCAGCACCATGTCTTATTGCTGACCCGCGCCGATCCCCCGCTGCCGCTGACACGCTGGCGGGCGCGGCGGGAAATGGCTGAAGTGCGGCAGGCGGACCTACGATTTGAACAGTCAGAGGCGGCGGGACTTTTGAACGAGAAACTGGCCCTGGAGTTGAGCGCGCACGAGTTGGCGATCCTGGAAAGACGTACGGAGGGATGGGTGGCCGGACTGCAAATGGCCGCCCTGGCGCTTGGGCGGCGAGATGTCGATCGCCAGGCATTCATTGATTCTTTCGCCGGCAGCCATTATTACATCATGGCCTACTTGATGGATGAGGTGCTGGCCAAGCAGCCGCCGGAAGTGCAGCAGTTTCTGAAGGAAACGGCCGTACTGCGCCGCTTGTGTGCCCCACTATGTACAGCCGTGACCGGCAACGAGGATAGTGCTGCGCTGCTGCGGTCTCTGTACCATCAAAACCTTTTTTTGATCCCCCTCGATGAGGTTCATAATTGGTACCGCGCGCATCACTTATTCGCTGATTTGCTGGTAACCCGACTAGTGGGCAGCTATTCGACGGCCGAGGTCAATAGGCTGCAGCGCCGCGCCGCGGAATGGTACGAAATGAACGGTTTTCTTGAAGAGGCCGTCTACCATGCACTGCGCTGTGGTGATATGGACTGGGCGGCGGAAGTAGTAGAAAAACATGCCAGAGAGGTGATGCAGCAGGGGAGATTGAATACCCTGCTGCACTGGATCGGAGCTTTGGATTTGGACGTTGTGCTGCTGCGGCCGCGCCTGCGCCTTTTCCAGGCCTGGTCTTTGTTTTTAGCGGGCAACGCTGCAGGAGCAAAAGAGATTTTATTGGCAACGCGCCGGCTGCTGCAAGAGGAGCCGGAGTTGGCGCAAGATGAGGCCATACGCGGCGAACTGGCGACCTTGATGGCCAACTGCGCCTCGATGGAAGAAGATGTCAATCAGGTAATGGTCGAGGTGGAAGAAGCCCTGGCCTACTTACCCGCCGGGGACTACGTTTTCCGCGCGCGGGCGCTTAATGCCGCCGGTGGGTCGCATGGCCTGGCCGGCGACACGCAACAACTGCTGGCAACCAGCCGGGAAGTTCATAAACTGGCGTTGCTTGGCGGCAATCTTTTCCTGGCCGCCCATGCCCTGTCCACGATCGCCGAGGGCTATTTCCACCAGGGACGCCTGCACGAGGCGGAGTCGACAAGCAGGGAGATCATCGAATTAGGTGCAACTAGGGATGCCCTCATCCCTCCACCTTTTGTAGGTATGGGTCATATTGGACTCGCGGCCGTACAACTTGAGCGGTACGAATTGGCGGATGCGGCGCTTAGCCTGGATCGGGGCTTTGCGATCAGCGGGCAGGGAGGCGTTGGCTACAAACATCTCGACGCCTACTGCATGCTGGCGCGAGTGCGAGCGGCAGAAAAAGATTGGGAGGGGGCGGCTGCAGCGCTGGATCAGGCGCAGACATTTGCGCCGCTGGATCTGCAAAAAGTGCATCTCGCAGCTTACGCGGTGCTGATTTGTCTGGCTCAGGGTGAGCGGGTCAGGGCCAGACAATGGCTGAAGGAAGCTTATCTGCCGCGAATGCCCGTTGTCGTAGACGAAGTCTATAAGACCGCACAAGCGCGACTCTCATTAGCCGAGGGAGATTGGCCGGAAGTTCTCGCGCTGTACGATGTAGTGGTGCCTAGTGCGGAGCAGAAATGCGCCTCTCGCCTGACGCGCGTCGTAGAGATGTCGCTGTTAAAGGCGCTGGCTTTAGAAGTGATGGAAAAACGGGAGGAAGCCCTGACCTGCCTGGAGAAGGGAATGAATCTCTCTGCTCCTGAACAAGCCGTGCTTGCTTTTATAGAGACACAGATTCTGGCCTCTCACCTGGATCAGGACCTGGGGCTCCTGGTACGCATTTTAAGGGATCAAGGCCGCGCTCCACAACCGTATGCCAACCGGCTGCTGTCGCTTTTTCCTCGGGCAGGCTTGCGGAGTGGTTTGGTCGAGCCGCTGAGCGAAAGAGAGATGGAAGTGTTGAGGTTGATCGCCGCAGGCAAGCGAAATAAGGAGATCGCCGCGGCGTTGACAGTGACTCTGAACACGGTTAAAAAGCACAGCAGCCATATCTATGAAAAGATGGGGGTCGACGGCCGTACGCAGGCTGTGGCCCGCGCGCGTGAATTAGACCTGCTGTAAGTTAGGGGCAGGGATCGGGGAACCGGGCAGATTCCCGAATCTGCCCCCTGCTATGATGTTTTAGAAATTGACACGATAAAGTAGCAGATTGCCAATAAGATTGTAAGGGGGGCAAAGACGATCTTTTCAGCCCTGCTTTTGGAAGTTAGGTTGCCCAACGTGTTCAAGACCATGGTTTCCTCCTTTCACTAAAGCAGTTTCTTTCGACAAACTCGCAGTCTGGATTATATCAACATATCCAATGCTCTCGCCAAAAGGGTGTAACTACCAGCTCTATTTCAAGATTACCCCTTTGAGTGATTACAAAATACGGCCGTCAAATTATCCTAGATGCAAGTGAGGAAGCGCTCGAGATGGATAGTGATGGACCGAACTTTTACGAGATCCGCGTGAAGAGCCGCCTGGATGAATCATTGCGTTCTGCCTTCGGGAGTATGCAGATGCGCTACGAGGGATCCGATGAAACGATCCTTTTTGGCCCCCTGGCGGACCAGGCTGCCCTGCATGGGGTTTTGATGCGTATTCGTGATCTGGGACTGCCATTAATCGCAGTCCAACAGCTGCCCACGACCTGTAACGAGTGACCCGTTGATGATTGTCAACTAAGGAGAGTAACGATGAGCAAACTGACATGGTTAATTGCGATTGTGTTTTTTATTCATGGTATTGGCCACATCATGTGTATTCTTCCGGCTCTTGGCCTGGATGCCAGTCCAACCTGGAACAGTTATTCATGGCTGTTGACGAACCTGATCGGCCAGAAGGCGGCCAATGTCGTGGGAATTATTATCTGGCTGGCGGCAATTGTGGGCTTTCTGCTGGCAGCCCTGGCGCTGCTGGGTTGGGGCGTTCCTTATGCATGGTGGCGCCCACTGGCTGTTGTGTCGGCCGTAATTTCGTTGATAGGCGTGATCCTCTTCTGGAATGCCTTTGCCTCCTGGTTTAACAAAGCCGGGGCGATTACGGTGGACCTGGCCGTCCTGGTCGGGCTGCTGGTGCTGCATTGGCCGGCTGAACAGCAGTTAATCATCAACAGCTAAAAGAATTCTGAAAACAGGAGTGATAACAATGACTGAGCGAGTTTTGGTAATCGGTGGGACAGGCATGCTGGGTAGGTTTGTGGCCCGGCATTTATTGGAAGAGGGGTTCCAGGTGCGGATTATGGTTCGCGACCTGGTGAAGGGCAAAGAGCATTTCGGTGAAGAATTTGAACTGTTCGCGGGGGATGTTACGGATTTGGACAGCCTGGAAAAAGCGCTGAAAGGCTGTTATGGGGCGCACATCAGCGTTGGCGGCCCGGCGGACCAGATCAGCGCCGAAAATGTGGCCGTGTTGGCCCCCAAGCTGGGCCTGGAACATGTGACCTATGTCTCCGGCTCGACAGTCCGGGAGGAGAATAACTGGTTTGCGATGACGGCGCAAAAGCTGGCGGCGGAGGAAGCGATTGGGCAATGCGGGGTGCCTTATACGATTTTTCGTCCCACATGGCCTATGGAACAGCTGCCGCGTTTTGTCATTAACGGCCAAGCCATGCTCGTTGGCGATCGGCAAATGCCTTGGCACTGGTTCGCTGGGGAAGATTTCGGCCGTATGGCTGCCAGGGCTTATCGATCTGAAAAGGCCGTGGGCAAGTGCTTATATGTTCATGGCCCGGAAGCAATCACAATGAAGGAGGCTCTGGAGCGCTATTGTGAAGTCTTTTACCCGGAAATCCAGGAAGTGATGGTAATGCCGATTGACGTCGCCCGGGCAACGGCCGAGGCTTCCGGTAATATGGCATTGGGATTCTTTGCCGAATTGATGGCCTATTTTCAAAAAGTCGGTGAGCCGGGCGATCCAACGGAAGCCAATGAATTGTTGGGCGCGCCGTCGATCACGCTGGATGACTGGCTTAATCAGCAGCAAGAATCGCCGCTGGGAGGAGAAAAATGAGCGTCGTTTGGGTAACTCTGGGATGGATCTTAGCCATCCTCTTCGGTTTGTTGACGGTCTCTATGCTGCTGCTAAAGAACTGGAGTGCGGCGTTTGTGACCTTTCTTTTAGTGCTGCTTTTTTTACCGCCGATGACTTCAATCATGCAAAATAGTTTCGGTTTTTCGCCGCACCCGCTCTTACGTGGTGTCCTGATCGTAGTCTTGATGGCCATCTTTGCCTGGCTGCTGGTCGGCCGTTCTAGCACTTCCATCTATGTTTCTCCGGAAGTGGAAGCGCAGTTTATGGCGATTTATGACGAAAAGATGCGAGAGTGGCCGGTACCTTACGAGGATGTTTTTCTAGATACGGAATACGGCATGGTGCATGTCATTGTCAGCGGGCCGGAAGACGCGCCACCGCTTTTGCTGCTGCATGCATCGGGGGTGAGCGGCTGGTCATGGAAATATAATGTCGCCGGGTTGAGTGAAAATTACCGCACTTATGCCATCGACCTGATCGGCGACGCCGGGAAGAGTGAATTCCGCAGTATGGAGCATGTTTTAAAAACCGGCGAAGATCAGGCCCGATTATATACGGAGATCACGAATAAACTGGGGGTAGAGAGAGCGTATGTCGCCGGCGCATCCGAAGGGGGTTTCATCGGCAGCAACTATGCTCTTTTTGCTCCGGAGCGGGTCGAGAAGTTGGTTTTACTGGGGCCGATGGGCTACGCCGGGGCGACGGAGTCGATCATGCGCATCACGCTGGCCCAGTTCTTTCCACTCAGGCCAATTCAAGAGCGGACGTTTCGCTGGGCTTTCAGTGACAGTGATGTGTTGGAAGCAGATTTCGGCGAATGGTTCCACCTGTTAATGAGTAAAAGTACTCCCCAAAAGGTCGCGCCACTTCCGCTGCCGGCCGAAGAGCGCCAACGCCTACAAGTCCCGGTGCTGTTTGTCTTTGGTGAAAAGGATAATTTGGTGGGTGATCCACAAGCGGCCCGGGATCTGGTGAAGGATATTCCCGATGTGCAGGTTGAGATCGTCGACGCCGGGCATTTAATGGCCGCGGAGCTGCCGCAGCAGGTGAATGAACTTATTCTTGAGTTTTTTAAAAGCGAGTAGGGTATTAGAGACTCTCTTTTCTCTTATCCTGCTATAATGGCGACCGGAGTAGCAAACTGCTGTTAGCCAGGTTGTAGAGGCCTGTGCGAATAGGGTAATTCATCCTTATGGACTGAGGCCTGACGAGCTGGGAAAAATAAAATGAAAAAGTTCAATAGGCGCGCCTATCACAGTTTGGAAGATCTGTGGCGGGATGTGCGCTTTCCGCTGAAAAACAGGGAACAGGTCCGCCGCGCTATGCAGGGTGATCTCGTTTCTTTTCCTCTAAGAGAGCGGCTCATGCTGGCGGTCACGGCCGTTAACGGCTGCCGTTACTGTTCCTATTATCACGCCCAGGAAGCGCTTAAGGCGGGGCTGCCGGATGAGGAGCTGCAAAAGATGCTTGAAGGCGTGATCGACGACGCGCCGTCCGAGGAACTGCCCGCTCTCCTGTATGCGCAGCATTGGGCTGAATCAGAAGGACGCCCCGATCCCGCCGCCCACCAGAAGCTAGTCGATACCTACGGCCCGGAACGCGCAGAAGCGATTGAAACCGTTCTAACCATGATCCGCATGGGCAACCTGCTGGGCAATACCGGCGATTACTGGCTCTACCGGCTCTCATTCGGCCGTTGGGGTCTGACCGATAGAGATAGAGTCAAGAGATAGAGATAGAGGATAGAGATAGAGCATCTATCTCTATCTCCCCTCTCTATCTTGGGTTTAGCCGCTCACAATGGGGAGGCCGGCAAAGGGAGTGCTGCTCATCAGGTAGGCCCCGCTGGCCCAACCCTGACGGCCGTCGGCCAGTTGAACCTTGATCCATGAACTGGCGGCGTTTCGGCCGAGCAGGCGCACCTGTTCTCCGCGTTGAATTTTGGCGACGGACTCAAAGTTGATCCCCGGCCCGGAGCGAACGTTGAGCACATAGGCGGCGTTGGAAAGCGTCGCTGTCGGTCCGGATCCGTCTGAACCTGATCCCGTTCCTGCTGCCAGGGGCAGGCCGGCGATGGGCACACTGGTCTGCAGCAGCGGCGCGTAGACCCAACCTAACGCGCCATTAGGCGCCCGCACCTGAACCCAGGTGTTAGCCTCGTTGCGAGCCAGCATCGTCAGGCGATCGCCTTGTCCCAATACCTGAAAAATCCTGAAGGCCGTGCCGGGTCCTTCGCGGAAATTAAGGCGTGAACCGCCGACGGTCGCCGTTGGCTGCGTGGGCTGAGGTCCCGGTGTTGATTCCCGGACCGGGTGAGCCGTTGCCCCAGTTAAAGGCGATGTTGGCATCGTTGCGCACGAGGCTGGGACTGCCGGAGAGATCCTTGTTGTTGAAATATTCGCCGCGCCAGCTGTTGTCTGCGCTGGGGCCGGAAACCTGGGTGCGTTCCAGTCTGGCCGATGCGCCGCCGCTGCCTTCGTAGTATTCCATGCGGATTTCCGCCGGTCCGCCAGGGAGATCGATCTCTGTACTATATGTTGTTGGCGCCTGGTCAAACCATTTATCGATCAACAAACGGCCGTTTACCCACAAGCGCACGCCGTCATCCGTCGCGGTTGTAAACCGGTAGCGCCCCTGGTCGAGATTAACCGTGCGGCTCCAGCGGACGGAGAAATTATCGGCGGGGATATTGGCCGCGGGCGACCCACCGCCCCAGTCGAAGTTGATCTGGTCATCATTACGAACTAGGGTGGGGGAGCCTGATAAAGTCGGGTTGCTGAAGTATTCGCCGCGCCAGCGGACGATATTAGCGGTTGACAGCGGTTCAATCGCCAGTTTCGCCTGGGCATCGCCCCCGTTTTCATAATATTCGACCTTGACCCTTTGCTCGCCGGCCGGAATATACCTTGTGACCATCTGGCTGTGGGCCTGGCTGTCGTACCAGGAATCCAGGATCAAAGTCTCTCCCAACCAGACGCGCATCCCGTCATCCATTGTTGCCGTAAAGCGATAGTTCCCGGCGGGGAAGTTTATGACACGCGTCCACCGTGCGGAGAATTCATCACTGTGGACTTTGTCGTCCGGGCTGCCCTCGCCCCAATCATGATTGATATTTTTCTCCTGGCGGTCCACAACGGGATCGCCGGACATGGACTTGTTATTCCAATAACGTGCGCGCCAGGTTTCATCCGCGGCGCGCAGTTCGGCCGTCCGGCCGCCTAACCCGATAGTAAAAAGCAAGACAAGTGCGATCATGATCAATTTCGTTGATCGCTTGTAGAGAATTTTATTGAACATTGTTACCTCCTAAGCTATCCAAATTTGGATTTGATATAAAAAGTATATTCGCGAATCGCTTGACAAACGTTTGAGAAAACGTTCCTGATATTTTGTGAAAAAGCCGCCACTTAAGGCTAATTCAAACGATTTCCAAACGCCTAAAGTGGTATAATCATCTTATCGTCACTTTTTGGAGAATATCATGAGGAAATTTAGCGTCGTAGTACTGTTCTTCATCTTGTTAACGGGTATCGTCGTGATCTCGATGACTGGATCTGCCAGGGCGGATGCGCTGCCGGAACTGGTATTTCTGGGCGAAGGGCCGGGCACTTTTGAGACGCCGCTCGACAACTTCATTGTTAAGACGCTGCCCTTCGACTTCAAGTTTGAATTTGGGCCAACCTATGTAGCCCAGACGGGCGAGCGCGTTTGGGGTTCACGAAATGCCAACCAGGCGCCGCCGGCCGAGTGGGATGTCATTGAAGATCTCGGTCCTGTTGAGGCCGGCTGCATCTTCATGTATACGGGCATTGATGACGACATTGACGAGCGCATAAATGAATTCAGGTTAGACGGTGAACTGATTGAAACCGTCACTCAGGGTATGGTCTTCAGCGGTAGCTTTGTTATCCCACACGACGGCAATTTGACATTTGTCGCCAGGGACAGCGTAGGCGGTTATTATTCCCGCTGCGAAGGTCAGGTTACGCCCACGGAAACACCGACCACCACGCCTGAACCATCGGAAACGCCGACGGCATCGCCCACACCCGGACCGTCGGAAACGCCGACAGTATCGCCCACACCCGGACCGTCGGAAACGCCGACGGCATCGCCCACACCCGGACCG
>JBJYWP010000009.1:15816-28806 GCA_046259485.1 Promineifilaceae bacterium (SeqCode)
ATCGCCCACACCCGGACCGTCGGAAACGCCGACGGCATCGCCCACACCCGGACCGTCGGAAACGCCAACAGCGTCAGCCACGCCCGGACCATCAGAAACGCCGACGCAGACGCCGACGGCTACCACGACAGGCACCCCTCCCACGGTTACCCTGACCGTAGGACCCCCAACTGTCACAGACATACCTCGTAAACTCTCCTGCGTACGCATCAACTTTGAGGTCAGCGGTCACGCCGCCACACGTGGACTCTATGTTGTGCAGGAAACCGGCGGCAAAGTTCTGGCCAGCTGGTACGCCGAGGAGGGGTGGCAGGACAGCGGCTGGATCAGAGATATTGACATTTCCTTTGAAAACGTCTTCGTGCGTGTTTTGTACTACCATGGCCCGGGCGCTGAACCCGTGGAGTTGAAGATCCTGAACCCGGCGCCGGGGACGCCCTACGGGTGGATGTCGCGAGGCCTGTGCCATGCATTAGAAGTAGCCTGGCCGGACAGCACGTAAATAACCTGGTTGCATGCTATCATTGGCATGAAATTTATTGAATGAAATGATCCCTAAGAGAAGAAGAAATGACAAGCTGGACGTTTATTACCAATCACGGCGCGGTCCTGGCGCTGATCGGACAACAAGATCAGATTACAGCGCGAGAAATAGCCAAGGAATTAGGCATTACCGAACGTTCAGTCATGCGCATTATTAAAGATCTGGAGAGTGAAGGGTATATCGATCGCGAACGAAACGGCCGGGTCAATATTTATCGCGTAAATACCAACATCCCATTACGCCGCCAGGGCAAGCGCGATATTATGATCGGCGATTTACTCGCGGTCTTAAACTATAACGGCGATTTGGAGCAGGCCTAAGCATAGACTTCGGCCTAAGCGTATTTAGGGTTCTTTCCTTTTAGAGGACGCTCTGCGGCGAGATTTCCAGGCGCTTAAGCCGCGGGCGGGGAGTGTGCAGCAGGGTTCTGGAGCGATGGACATCATACCGGCACTGATGCAGCGCCGCGTATTGGCGAACCAGGTTGTGGAGCTTGAACTGGCCTGCATCCACGCGGTGAATGAGTGATTTGTTGGCTAAGCCTGCAAGAGCAGCCAGGCTGGCTCCCGCCTTCTGCTCGGCGTCATTACGGCTAAAGGCACCCCGAAAGACGGATAAGCGGACCAGGACCTCTTTTTCTTCGGGCAGTAAAAGATCCCAGGATTGATCGAAGATAGCGCGCATACTGCGATGTCTCTGCGGCAGATTGTGGGTCTCCGTCCGTAAAAAGTCTATGTTGCGCCTGATTTCTTCCACGATTTCCGCGCAGGAAAGCAGGCGAACCCAAGAAGCAGCCAGCTCAATGCCCAATGGCATCCCATCGACCAGATTGCAGATTTGGAGAATGGGCTGCAGGTCCTCAGGGGTAAGCATAAAATTGCCGTCAACCCGGCGAGCGCTGCTCAGGAATAACTGGACGGCGCTGTTGTTGGTCAGCTCCTCGGCTACGGCCGTTTCCGGGAGCGCCAATCCTTGAATCTCATACAGCCATTCGCCCATCAAATCCAACCGCTGTCGCGAAGTGACCAGCAGTTTGAGGCGCGGGGCTGCTTGCAAGAGGGAAACAAACCTCTCCTGGAGGTCCTCGAACCTGTTTTTACGGCCGTTTGCGATCAGATGATCGACATCGTCTACAACCAGGAGCATTTCTTTAGAGCTCAAGAAGTTCCGGATCTGCGCCCAGTCATCCTCCGCGGAGGAAAGCTTTAATTGCAAAGCGCCGGCCAGCGCGGCGGCCAGGAAGTGGGTCGATTCGTTGGGCGTCAAAGAGATGAAGGCGACGCCGTCGGCAAAAACATCCTGCTGGGCGATTGCTGTCTGCAAGACCAGGCGCGTTTTGCCCATGCCGCTTAAGCCGGCCAGGATCAGCAGCCGGCAGTCGGGATTAGCCAGCCGTTCGGCGATATCGGCTAATTCTTTTTCCCGCCCAATCAAGGGGGTAACCGGAATAGGTAAGGGGCGTGGGCGCCATCCTTGCGGTGTGAGCGGTACGGGAGCCGCGCCCGGGTTTGACTCGCTGTTCAAAAACTTTGTGAATGCTTCTCGGGTCGCTGCTGACGGCTCCAGACCCAATTCGTGATCCAGGCCGGTGGTAAGGATCTGGTAAACGCGGCGCACGCCGGCGCGATCGCCGTTCATAGCCAGCAGGCGCATCAGGTTAACAGCCGTTTGCTCATCCAGCGTATCTTGCTGCCACAGGCGGCGGCTATAGCGCAGCGCCGAAGAAACATCTCCATCCTCTTCGAACAGGGTCACTAACTTCCCTAACGCGTCCAGGTATTGTTGGCGCTTTTTCTCGCGTAGGAGGATCAGCCAATCATCGTAATTGCCGGGTAACAGATCGCCCCCGTAGACTGTAGCGGCCGTTTCCAGGCTATTCCGCATCGCCGCGTTATTACCGGCAAGGGCCGCCGCTTGCAGCACCCGGTCAAACTGGGCGACGTCCAGGTCAAAGGATGCCTCGGGATTCCACTGTACCGTCCTGTTATCTGCCAGCAGGTAGGTGTCCGGATCGGGTAGCAAACAGCGCAAACAGTGGAGCAGGTTGCGCAGGTTTGTCCGTGCCTGGCTCTCCGTGGAATCCGGCCAGAGTAGAAAAGCGAGGTGCTGCCGTGGTTGGGGAATATGGAGATGGAGCAGCAGGTAAGCCAGCAGGGACTGCGGCCGGTCGGCGTTAAAACCACTGATCGGTTTATCGCCGTCCAGGATTTGAAACCCGCCAAGCAAACGAATTGTTAGTTTAGAGGAGCTGATTTCACTCACGATCTTATCCCTCTGTATCTGTTGATTCATAAACTTCCGAAGAAGAAAGCAGGCACTCTATCAATTTCGCAGGGCTCATGCCTGTCTACTTACCTGCAAGATCGTGCGGACGTAAATAGATGTTAATTATAACATGAAATTTTTATCATACAATCGTTTTCCTATGTACTCTCCCCAAACGATTGTCAAACGGTATCCCTTCTATAATGTGGTGTGAACACAACTGGAAAACCGGCGGCGATAGATATACTCTCAGACCGGTGACATAAAAGGAAAACGAATCATCATGAGACAGATAAAATATTTATCCCTATTATTGATCCTGTTTTTATTGGCGGCCTGCCAGCCGCAGGCGGACCAGGCGGCGGACCTTTTAACGCCGGCTGCGCCCACTGTTGAAACAGCTGAAACAGTGGAAGCCCCTTCCGATGCAACGGGTGGGGAAGAAACGGCGACTCCGGAGGTGGCGGCAACGGCCACGATCGATCAACCGGGGCAGGAACCTGAACCAACCGCGCCGCCCATGCCCACCGAAGAAGCGCAGGAACATGCCGATGGACTGCCGCTGCTGCCGCCGTTCCCGGAAGCGAACAGCAATGGCATTGGCGATCCGCTGCCCGGCGGAGAAGAGGACCCATTTAGCGAAGCGGTCTTCACCCTGACCGCGGATCTGCCGCAGGGGCCGGAAACAGCGGCCGTTCAGGAGCATACTTTCGGCCTGATGGATGAAGCGCAAGCGCGGGTTATCGCCGATAATTTAGGCTTTAGCGGCCCATTATACGTGCAGCAGATCGCGCCGGAATTCGCTCCGGCGGATGGCGAAGATCAATTTTCAATCTTCACGACCTTTGAGGGCAGCCGCATCCTCAATCTCAGCGATAACGGCGTCACCCTCGAAGACCGCAGTGTGATCGTTGATTACAATAACCCGCCAACCTTTGCCGAGCTGGCGCCGCTGGTGGAAGGGCAGCTCCAGGAGTGGGGGTTGCTGGATTTCCCTTATCAAATCACGGATATTGATGATTCCGTGGTCATGGTACAGCGCGTGATCGACGGCATCCCCAATAACCAGAATGAATTCAATATGTTTTTCAATGAGGATGGGGAATTGAATTATTTCGATTACCATCCCCTGCGCGAGATCACGGAATTAGGAAATTATCCGCTGCAAACGGCCGAAATGGCCTGGCAGCAGATCCAGCAGCCGGCGGGTAGAGAAACCATTCGCTACCAGGTATGGCCCTTACAGCCCGCTTTGGAAGGGCCGATCGAGGGCTTCGTCAATCCCCGATCCTGGGCGCCGGTCTCCGATCCGGGACAGGAACTGCACCTGTCCATGACCCCGGTCGTCTATGAGGCCACCGACGGCAGCGGGCTGCGCCTGATGTATGGCGATTTCACCATGGCCGCCGGCGAAGATCAGCTGGCGGAAATGGCGGCCCACCTGGCGGACGTTCTCCATGTTTGGGGAACGGCCGATCGCGTGGACGGCGCCAAAGTATTGAACGTCGCGGGTTGGGAACAGGTGGATATCGTCAATTACGAAACGATTGAAGGAACGGTGCAGACCCAGGAAGATGGGCAGCGCGTCTTGCAGAGCATCACGGGCCAGACGTTCATCTTGCCTGCTGTTCCCGATGACCTGGAGGACGGCCAGGAGGTTTACGTCAGCGTCATGGCCCAGCGTGATGCCGGCGCGGACCACCCGCTGCTGGACTGGAACAGCATAACCGAAAAAATCGAGTGGCCCGAGGCGCCCGTGGCCACGCCGGGCCCCGAACCCGATCCTATTTCAGAAGTGGTTGTTGATGAGGCGGAGTTAATCTACTTCACCCTCTACCAAACGGCCGATGTGCCCGGGCAGGATACGGCCTTACTGCTGCTGCCCGTCTGGCAGTTCAGCGGTCAAAGCAATCAGGGCCAAGGCGTAACCCTCTGGGTTCCGGCCGTACTGCCCGAATACTTCGAAGCAGTGGCCGCTAACTCTTGAGAGATAGAGACAGAGATAGAGATAGAGGCCCTCCCTCTATCTCTATCTCTCCCCTCTATCTTCTTCACACTGCTCCCACTTCCCTTTCACATCCTCTTCACAACTCCCCGCTATAGTAGCTATCAGTGGTCAGCTGTCAGCTGTCAGCCGGCCCGCTAAAGAAGGAGTTTATAAGGATGTCTGAAAACTTGCCCCGAAGTTGGAAGGAACGACTTATTTATACGGATCGAGTGGATGATCGCGGGCGGATGCGCGCCGTGGCCAATAACCTGATCCTGCATTTACACCCCACTAAAGTGCCCGCACCGGCTTTGCGATGGTCCTATACCTGGGGGCTGGGCGGCTTATCGGCCGTTCTGGCCCTGATCCTGATCGTGACCGGCGTGCTCTTGATGTTTCGTTACGACGCCAGCGTCGAGCGCGCCTACACCAGCATCCAGTACATGGAAACGCAGGTGTTTTTTGGTTCGATGATCCGCTCCCTGCATCATTGGTCGGCTAATTTATTAGTCGTCACCGCTTTCCTGCACCTGCTGCGCGTTTTTTACACGGGCGGCTTTAAGCAGGGACGGTCGGCCAACTGGCTGATCGGCATCATCCTGCTGCTGATGGTCGTCGCTTTTAATTTTACCGGCTACCTGCTACCCTGGGACCAGCTGGCTTATTGGGCGATCACCGTGGGCACCAGCCTGCTCGGCTACATCCCGCTCATCGGTGACAGCATCAGCAACCTACTGCTCGCCGGTCCGGAAGTGGGACAGGGCGCGCTGCGCAATTTCTACGCCATTCACGTGGCCGTTTTACCCGCCCTCCTGATCGTCATGATGTCCTACCACTTTTGGAAAGTGCGCAAAGACGGCGGCATCTCGCAGCCGCTGCCCGAGCTGGATGAAAAGGGTAAACCCACGGAGCGCGTCGAGCGCCTGACCACGATTCCGCACCTGGTGCAGAAGGAATTCCTGGCCGCGGCCATACTCATCGCTTTTCTGGCCGTTTGGGCGATGCTGGTCCCCGCGCCCCTGGAGGCGCTGGCCAATCCCAGCCATCCGCCGAATCCGGCCAAGGCGGCCTGGTATTTCATGGGCCTGCAGGAACTGCTCTTACACATGCATCCCCTGGCGGCCGTGATCCTGCCCGGCGTCATCCTCCTGGCCATCGTCTTCATTCCCTATTGGGACAAGGATGAATCAGACATCGGCATTTACTTCCGTTCCAAAGTGGGTAAAATCACGGGCGTTTTCGGCGTGATTCTGGCCGCGATCCTGACCCCGCTGCTGGTCTTTCTGGATGAATATTGGATCGACCTGCCGGGCATGCTGCCGGAATGGCCGACGATCCTTTCCAACGGCCTGCTGCCCCTGCTACTCACCCTGGCCGGCCTGCTGGCCATCTACTTCGCCATGCGCGTCGTCGCCAGGGCCAACCGCAGCGAGGCCACAGTCGGCCTCTTCACCTTCGTCATCACCAGCTTCGTCATCCTAACCCTCATCGGCATTTTCTTCAGAGGGGCGAATATGGCGTTGGTTTATTAGTTTGTCAGTTCATCAGTTCATCAGTTAGTCAGTTACCGACGCACTGACCAACTGAAAAACTGAAACACTGAAAAACTGAGATACTGAAAAACTGAGATACTCAAAAATGAACAACCAATCAAACTCCCAAGTAACACGACGTGACTTTCTCAAACTGGGCGTGGGCGCTTTGAGCGCGCTGGCCGTTCTGGAGATCGGCGGGGCCAGTTTGCTGTTTATGAAACCGCGCACCCTGGAAGGGGAATTCGGCGGGGTGGTCGATGCCGGGGCGGTCGATAGTTTCACGCCCGGATCGGTGGTCCATTTTCCTGGTTCCCGTTTTTATCTGATCCGCGCGCCGGAAGGCGGTTTCCTGGCTGTCTACCAGCGCTGCACCCACCTGGGCTGCTCGGTGGAATGGGAAGCGGACAAGGGCCAATTCTTCTGCCCCTGCCACGCGTCCAGCTTCGACATGGTCGGCAATGTGCAAAACCCGCCTGCGCCGCGCGCCCTGGACACCTTCCCGGTGACCATTGAAGACGGCCAGGTGCTGGTCGATACCGGAACCATTCAATCGCGCGACAGCTTCGCCGCCGAGCAGCTGGCCTATGCCGGCCAATAGGCATTGCTCAGAGAAAGGATTTAGGACGCGGACGAGAGCTGACGAGCGCTGAAAATTTTTCTTCATCCGCTCTAGTTGCGTCTTATTATCGCTTGAGGTCTTATTATGAATCGATACAAAATCATCAGCCTGCTGGCACTCTTGCTCCTGGTAATCGTCCTGCCCATTTACGCCGTGCTGGAACCCGAGCGCATGGCCCAGGCGCAGACGGATTTGCGGCAGGAATTTGTTTCCGATGCGGCCGTTATGTATGTCGAGAACTGCGCCCTCTGTCACGGCGCGGCCGGTGAAGGGATCGGCGCCACGCCTGGGTTGGATAATGAAGGCCTGCGCACGGCCGATTACGATTTCCTGTTCAAGACCATCGCCCGCGGCCGTTACGACACCACCATGTCCGCCTGGCACAGCGATGAAGGCGGTATTTTTAACGATTACCAGATCGAGGAGCTGGTGGCCCTCATCCGCTACGTCGATTGGTCGCAGGTGCGTGAGCTGGCCGCCGCCGAAGGCATGATCCCGCCCACGCTGCCCGTGCCTGAAGTTGATGAAGAGTTCCTGGAAGAGATCGCCGCCCTCGGCCCCGAAGGCAATATCTGGGCCGAAGGCATGAGCCTTTACGCCAATAACTGCACCGTCTGCCACGGCATCAACGGCGAAGGCTCCGACCTCGGCCTGCCGCTCAATACCGAAGAGCTGCGCACGCGGGACACGGCCGAACTGGCGCGCATCGTCAGCGAAGGCGTGCCCGGCACGGCCATGGCCGGCTGGAAGAACACCCTCAGCGCCGAAGAGATCGACAAGCTGGTTTCCTTCCTGCACAACTGGGACGTCATCGAAGCCCAGGGTCTGGAATTAGAAGCTCCGCAGCCGATCCAAATCGATCTCAACAATCCCGAAGAAGTGCTGGCCCTGGGCGAAACGATCTACAACAGCACATGCAGCTCCTGCCACGGCGATAACGGCAGCGGCGGCACCGGCCCGGCTTTGAACAGCCTGCAGTTCTTGACCAACAAGACCGACGAGCAGATCACGAGCACGATCATCAACGGCAGCCAACGGCCGAACTCCAGCATGCCCGCCTTCGGCGACCGCTTCACGGCCGTCGAGCTGGCCGCGCTGGTGGACTTCATCCGCGCCTGGGAGCCGACCGCCACCTGGGTCGAAAACCCGCGCGGCACCGAGCAGGGCGGCGGCCCACCGTGGCTGCGGGCCACACCTGACGCTGAAAACCCGGTCAGCCCCGGCCGGGGGCAGGGCCAGGGTCAAGGACAAGGTCAGGGTCAGGGTCAGGGACAAGGCCAGGGTCAAGGTCAAGGCGGCGGCCCGGCCTGGAGGCAAAATTCGGACAGCACGGACACGACAACCGATCAGGCCAACCAGGCCGAACAGGGCCCAACGATCTATGTGCAGGGCGACGTGGTCACGGCCGAAGGCAATATGCTCTCCGTGATCACGGCCGACAGCGCCATCGTCGAAGCGATGTTAGGCCCGCCCTGGTTCTGGACCGAGAACGGCATCCCCATCGCGCCCGGCGACCAGGTCGAGTTCGAAGGCTTCGAATCAACCGAACATATGGAAGTGAACTGGCTGACCAACCTGACCACCGGAGAGACGATCCAGCTGCGCACGGCCGAAGGCATACCAGTCTGGAACAGCGGAGAAGGCGGCGAATAACGGGGATTTAGGAGATTAAGGACGCGGACGAGGCCTGACACATTGTGTCGGAGCTGACGAGGTCTGTCACGTTGTGACAGGCTTGAAAAACAGTTATTTATCCGCTTTCATCCGCTCTAGTCCGCGTCCTTTTATTTGTCCGCACGTTGCTTTGAGTTGGGGGTAGGCAGCCCCCAGATGCGACATAGAATCTGGCTGTTTTTTTACCTACGCCGCATCTGGGTACCTAAGGAGGTAAAACATGACACTCTTATAGTGTCATAGCAAAGTTACGGCCAGTCTTAACATGAGGATCTGTATTTGTTACAAGGACAAGGCGGCGCTCTCAGAGCTAAAAAAGCGTATAATTGTCCGGCGTAAAGAGATGCCATCTTTTCAAAAGGCGGCATCTCTTTGAAGAGTCTCATGAAGCCGATAAATCCCTCCCAACCCAGCGCCCAAAGCATCCTGGACAGCCGCTGGTATGCTTTTGCCGACCTCATCTGCGTGGTTATCGCCGGTTTGCTGTGGGCGGGAACCGGAGGGCGCATCGGCTGGTGGCCCTTGATCATCGCTCTCCTGCCCTGGCCGGCGTGCATCCTCAACGGCCGTTTTCCCATCACCAGAACCCCCTTCGACCCGTTCATGCTGCTCTTCCTGATCACGGCCGTCATCGGAACCGCGACCGCCTACAACGGCCCGGCGGCATGGGCCAAACTGTGGCTCATTGCCGGCGCGATCCTGCTCTTCTACGCCCTGGCCGGACAGCCGCCGCAAAACATCTGGCCGGTCTGGGGCGGCATGGGCCTTCTCAGCACCCTGGTCGCCCTTTACTTTCTCCTCTCCAACAGCTGGATTGCCCAGCCGGCCTATTTCGGCGGCCTGCAAAAAGCGGCCCAAATCTGGAGCGCGCTTCGCCCGGGAATGCCCTTCACTATGCCCGCCCTGCCGCCCAGTTTAGCCGATGGCCTGGCGGCGATGTTCATCCCCACCCTGGCCGCCGCCTCACTCTATACGCTGCGGCAAGGTAGACGGCTGCTCGCCGCGTTCCTGATCCTCGCCGGCCTGTTATCCGCCGCTGGCCTGCTGCTGACCTCGTCTCGATCCGCCTGGCTGGCCCTGGCCGGCGGTCTGTTTATCTGGCTGCTGTGGACGGCCGCCCGCCGCTTGAGCCGGTCCGCTGCTTATTCCCGCAGAGCCGTTTTCCTCTCGCTCCTGCTGCTGCTGTTACTCATCGCCACGGCCGTCATCCTGCTCACTCCCGGCGGACCGGCCGGCCTGGCCGCGAAACTGCCGGGCCCGAGCCGCGTGAACAGGCTGTCTTTGAGCCTGGACACAATCAACCTGATCCGTGATTATCCGCTCACCGGCAGCGGCCTCGCTTCCTTTCCCGGCCAATATTCGCAGTATTCGCAAATCACGCCTGTCTTCCTCTTCGAGCATGCCCACAATCTCTTCCTCGACATCGCCCTTGAGCAGGGCCTGGCCGGACTCGTCGCCCTCCTGGCCATACTGGGGATCACATTCTGGCTCCTGTCCGGATTCGAATATGCCCTAACGGCCGTCCCTGAAAACGATTTGCTGCACGGCTCGCTCCTAGCCGCGCTGGCCGTCCTTGTTCTCAACGGCCTGGTCGACGATCCCCTGTACGCGACCGCCGGACTGCTGCTGCTCTTCGCCTTAAGCGGTATCACGGCGGCGATTACGCATTACCAGCCGGCACGGGTCAAAATAGCCGGCCTATCCCTATCGCCTGCCGCCCTGATCCTGGCCGCCGCGCTGATCATAGGCGTCCTAGCAGCGGCCGTTTTCCACCGTCCTTTACAATCAGCCTGGCAGGCCAACAGCGGCGCCGTGGCCATGGCCAAAGTCGAACTGGACGCGCAGTGGCCTGAGAATGTGTGGCAGGGGGATACGAAGATGGCCCAGCTGGGCGAGGCGCGGTCCCGGTTCGAGGCCGCTCTGAATCTGGACCCGGAAAACGTCACCGCGCTCTACCGCCTGGGCCTGATCGCCCTCGCCGGTCAAGATTTCGAAACGGCCGTCGCCTATCTCAGCAGGGCCTACGAACTCAACCCATACCATCGCGGCATTCGCAAAGCCCTCGGCTACAGCGCCCTATGGAACGGCGACCCGCAAACGGCCGAAACCCTGCTCACCGGCCTACCGGAGATCGAAGACGAACTATCCGCCTACAGCTGGTGGTGGAACCAGCAGGACAAACCGCAGCAGGCTTTGCTGGCCTACGACCTGCTGCAAACCCTTCAAGGCCCGTAGGGGCGGTTCGCGAACCGCCCTCTGCGCCGCCGCTAACCCGGCATACGCCGCCCTACGGGGTAACCACGATCTTTTCCCAGCCGCTGGACTCCGGGAGTAGATGCCAGACATTGCCATCGGCCGCGCGCAGGTAAGTGTGGTTGTATTTCACCATGGTTGTTGTCTGCAAGATGGTCTCGTAGTCTATTTCCGGTTCCAGCGCCCAGCCCAGCCGCTCGCGAACTGCCGGATCGGTGCACCAGAGGTAGCCGAAGCCGCGCACGGGATGAAACAGGCCCTCCGGCGGTGGGCCGAGGTCGCAGATAGCGCCGCCGTCCCAATCGTCACCATGATTGCTGACCTTGGGATAACTGTCGTCGGCAAAAAGGACGATGATCCGATCCTGCTCGCCGACCCAGATCATGTAGCCCCCTTCAAACGCTTGCTCGGCTGCCGGGGAGTCAAGAGGTGCGCTGGGACAGCCGTCAGGCGGCGGGCTAAAAAACCAGGTATCGGGGCAGGTGACGGTAATAACCAGGCCGTCCGCCACGTGAATGCCGGTCGCCGAGTCGAACGCATCAAGCGTGTAATAAACCGGATTGCGCTCCGCATCGGGAACCGTATAAGTTTGCGTGCCTATAAGAGGCAAATTCTCCCACCATTCGGCCGGCCGGAAATCCCAGTATCGGGTTAAAACAACCTGGTCAGCGAATTCGACCTCCCAGGAAAGCGTCACCGTCTGCCCGGGATCGGCCGTACTGGGTTCAACCTCAAAGCTGACAATTCGCGGTTCACGGCCCTGGACAACAAACGGCAGGTAGGAATAAAAATCTGATTCCTGGCCAACGCTGTATCGGGCGGCAGCCGTGGCCGCCGCCATCAACGGTACAAGCAGTAACAAAAAAAGAAAAAAACGCCCACGCTTCATAATCGCCTCTCGTTAATGCTTCATTATGCGCTTGTATTTGTGATTTCCCGTACCCTTACAATATACAGCAGAGTAAGCAGTCAAAGACTCCAACTTCGGGCTAACTCCCAAATGGAGGCATCCTGACTGATAGTGATCTGGCAAAATTAGTGGTAAAACCTCAATTCCAAAAGCAAGCTAACTGTTAGCTGCGAATATTCGGCCAAGTTCTGCAGGCGTAGTCCCCATAGAGAGCAGAGAACGAATCAGCAGGTCTAGAGAGACAGTCGGATCACCCGCTTCCATTTTAGATACCCGCGATTGGCTGGATTCAAGCTTTTCCGCCAATGCCTGCTGTGAAAGATTCAACATCTCTCTCCGCTCCCGGAGGCTGTGACTGAGTTGGAGTTTGAGCTCGATATAAGCGGTTTCTTCCGGCGTCAGTTCCAAAAATTCCTGGGGCGTTGTCTCTATCCAGCCGCTTTCTTTAAGGCGTTGTTTTTTTTCTTTTTTCATGATTAGACCTTGCTCAACTTGATGAATCATAAGATCGCAATCTTCTCTGACAGGTTGAAATCACTTTCTTAGGTGTCTTATTTGTTTTCTTAGCAAACACCTCCAGGATAACAATTGCATCTGGGTCTATCCGGTGAATAATTCGCCAAGTAACATCCTTATCCTGGATCCGCAATTCATGGCAGCGTTTGCCTATTTCTGGCATCGGCCGTGAATGTGGTAAGGATAATTGAACGCCCTCTTGTAATTGTCGCAATAAAAAACCTGTTTCTATTCTTGCCTCTCGTGACATAGGTGGGGTCTTTATTTCCCCATGCAAAATCATAAGTGGCTTATTTATTAGGTTGTGTCATACCCCACCCCTATATCATATCTGACATAATGATGGTACCAAATAACGGGCGATTCTGTCAATATTTCGAGGAATTATTGAGGCAAGTTCATATTTCGCTCCCCGATCTAAACAAAGCCGGGCATCCTAAGATGCCCGGCTGCACAAATCTTTAATTAAAGGAAAAAACCCTTACCGCGTAGGCATGCGGTCAAAGTAGTCGCTGACCTCTTTCTCGGCCGTTTCGCGATCGTAGCCATAACGTTCCTGAACACGGCCGACCAGCTTCTCATAATTACCCTGAACGACATCCACATCATCATTCGTCAGCTCGCCCCACTGTTTCTGGATCTCGCCCTTCAGTTGTTTCCAGTTACCTTTCAAAATATCGCTGTTCA
>JBJYWP010000010.1:0-3204 GCA_046259485.1 Promineifilaceae bacterium (SeqCode)
ACTAAATACTAATCCACATCCCATTCTTCGTAGAGGAACTGGTAAATAGCGGAGAAATCCATATTGCCGTAGCTGCTTCGTATAGCCAGTTGATAAATTTCCTTAGCCACGCTGCCCAGGGGCAAGGCAGCGCCGCTTTCGTAGCCGGCGATGGAAGCCATGTGCAGGTCTTTTTGCATCAGCTTCAAGGGGAATTCCGTATCGTATTCCCCGCTTTCCATTTTCGAGCGCTTGTTCTGGATAAAGGGGGCGACTACCGGGGTGGCGAACAGAAAATCGAAAAGCATATCGCGATCGATTCCCAGCTCCTGGCCCAGGACCGCGCCTTCGGCAAAGGAGGCCATGGCCACGGCCAGCTGGTGGTTGAAGACCACCTTCAAGGATGTGCCCATCCCCACTGCTCCGGCGTGGAAGATGTGTTGGCCCATGCTTTCCATTTCCGGACGGCAGTCTTCCAGGTCTTCCTCTGCAGCGCCGGCGAAGAAAGTCAGTTCGCCATTGGCCGCCGGTTCCTTGGAACCGGCCACCGGGGCATCGATGAAGCGCACGCCGCGCGCGTTAGCCTGAACGCCCATTTGGCGGGCAAAAGAGGGATTAGTCGTGCTGCAGTCGATCCACAGTGCACCGGCGGGCAGGTGGGGCAGGAAGCCTTCTTCCCCCAGGGCGGTTTGCAGTACGGCATCGGGATCGGCGAGCATGGTGAATAGCATATTCACCTCTTCCGCCAGTTGGGCAGGGGAGGAAGCCAGTTCCGCTCCCGCTGCAACAAGAGGCTGTGCCTTTTCGGCCGTTCGATTGTAGACGATCAAGTCATAGCCGGATTTTTGTAGGTTGGCGGCCATCCCGCCGCCCATAATACCAAGTCCGATGAAGCCTATTCGCATTGTCTTTATTCCTCAGTCAAATAGTTTAAAGTTGAGTTTTCTCCAAGCGCCTAAGTATACAAGAGTAGGCGACGTTCGACTATGAGTGTCCTCTATTTGACAATTCCAGATCAGGCTCATATACTGCTATACAGTCTGTATACAAGCTGCATATTTATGGCATGTAAGTATGCTAATGGGTGGGTTTTTAAATGGATGCTTTAGAACAGTATATTCTCGACCACAAAGCGGATTACAGCGACGCGGACTCACTCCTTTTGCGCGAGATTGCTTATGAGCGTTTGAAGGATGCCGTTCGCAATGCCAACCTCCCGCCCGGCACACCGCTCTCGGAGAACAGACTCTCTAAACTGCTGGGTATTAGCCGCACGCCGGTGCGCGAAGCGCTGCAAAAATTGTCCCAGGAAGGGCTGGTGGAGATTATCCCCGGCCGCGCGGTGCGTATCGCCGACCGTTCCTTTAAGGATGTCGTAGATGTTCTTTATATTCGCCTCTTGTTAGAGCCGGGTATGCTGCGCTTAACGGCCGAAAATATCAGCGACGAGCAAATCGCCATCTTATGGAACTGCGTGGTGCATATGGAGGGAGCGCTTGAAGCGGAGGATCGACAGGGATGGGCCAAGGCGGACTCAGTGTGGCATGAAACGATCTCCGCTGCGTGTCCCAACCAGCTGTTAGGCGAAATGGCCTTACAAATGCGCAACCGCATCCATCAGTATGCGGACCTTGAAAATGAATTAAAGGTCCAGCAGCTGCGGCAGGGAACGGCCGATCATCGCAAAATCACCGAGGCCGCTGCCGCGCGTGACGGTGAGAGGGCGGAACAAATCATGCGCGATCACCTGCTGGGCCTGCGCGAAAATCTGTTTGACCAGTTGATTTACCGTTAATGATGCCAGCGCATTCCCATCCGGAAAATTAAATTGCGAGGATGAAATGAGCAAGAAATCACAATCATTTACGTCAATGGCCGGCCCGACCGCTTCCGGGGATGTTCCCGAAATAGGCGTGGGCATGTTGGGTTACGCATTCATGGGCAAGGCTCATTCCAATGCTTTGCGAACGATTCCCTATATGATGTATCCCCCGGTGGCCATCCCGCGCCTGGTTTCGATCAGCGGCCGCAATGAAGAAGCGTTAGCGGAGGCGCAGCGCCGCTACGGCTATGAAGAGTATTTCACCGACTGGCGCGAGCAGGTCCAGGACCCTGATATCCAGCTTTTCGATAACGGCGGGCCGAATAATTTACACGCTGAGCCATCCATCGCCGCCGCGCAGGCGGGTAAGCATGTCCTCTGTGAAAAACCGCTGGGACGAACGGCCGAAGAATCCAAGCGCATGCTTGACGCGGTCGAAAAAGCGGGCGTGAAGCACATGGTGGCCTTTAACTACCGCTTTGTGCCGGCGATTCGCTTGGCGCGCAATATCATTGACAGCGGTGCTTTAGGCCAGATTTACCATTTCCGCGGGACCTATTTGCAAGAATGGATCATGCCCCATTTCGGCACGACCAAGATCTGGCGGCTGGATAAGAGCGTGTCCGGCAGCGGCGCGCTTGGCGATCTGGGTGCGCACGTGATTGATCTGGCGCATTACCTGGTGGGTGATTTCAAGAGCGTCGCCGCCATGACCAAAACCTTTATCAAGGAACGGGATGTCGATGGCCAGGAAGAAAAATGGATCGTCGATGTTGATGACGCCTTTCTTTCCGCGGTTGAGTTTGAGAACGGCGCCGTGGGCACGATTGAGGCGACGCGCTTCGCCGGTGGGCGCAAGAATTACAATCGTTTCGAGATTAACGGCGAGAAAGGCTCGATCGTCTTCAACCTGGAGCGCATGAACGAGCTGGATGTTTTTTGGGTGGACGGCGATCCGCAGACAAGCGGCTTCACCAATGTCCTGGTTTCCGAGCCAGACCATCCTTATTGGGAAAACTGGTGGCCAGCAGGGCATATGATCGGTTGGGAACATACCTTTGTGCATGAGATCAACCACCTGCTGGATGCGATCGTCAATGATAAAGAAATTGGGCCCCATGGGGCGACTTTTAGGGACGGTTACAAGGCGGCCGTTGTCTGTGATGCCATTTTGGAATCGGCCGAAACCCGGCGCCACGTGGATATCAACTATTAGGATTTGATTGGATAGGAAAGCTTGCGGGGCTCTCCAATGAGAGCCTCGCTTTCATTTCTCTAGGCCGGAGATGGGATTGATAATTTTACTGTCAATCCCATCCCTCGTTTCTCAAATTACCCTTGCGGTAGGGTGCAGATGCCTCCAATCGGGAAGGGAACGGTGATGCCGGCATCGTTGGATAGGA
>JBJYWP010000011.1:0-34701 GCA_046259485.1 Promineifilaceae bacterium (SeqCode)
TGTTGTCGGCTCAACCGTTGGTGTTTTCGTTGCTGTCGCCGTAGGCACCTTGGTGGCCGTGGCGGTAGCCTCGACTGTTTCTTCAGGCTCGGCCGTTTCTTCCGGTTCGATTGTTACTTCCGCAGTTTCAATGCCGGTACCTATCAGCGCGTCTTCATCAATTGTGTCGGATGCGCAGCGGAAACCGATGCTGTCACCCGATTCCTCGGGAGGAGCCGGAAAACGCACAATCGTACTGGTAAAATTGCCGGTATCAAACCAGGAGCCGCCGCGCACGACTTTATTGTCTCCTGTAGCCGGACCGGTCGGATTGACTCCAGGCGAATTTTCGTAATATTCTGTGTCGTACCAATCGCTCACCCATTCCCACAGATTGCCGGCCACATCGTAAAGACCCGCTGAACTACGGCCGTCTTCATAACTGCCGACCGGCGCGGTTGTTGCATAGCCATCATCATAATCAGGGTTGGCTTGCTGCTCTTTGCAGTTCACGTCACAGAAATTGGTAATATTGCCATCAAATTCATCACCCCAGGGGTAATGGTGTTTTTCAGCGCTGTCAAAATTCCATCCTGCTGCCAATTCCCACTCCGCTTCCGTCGGCAAACGCGCGTCACGCCATTCACAAAAAGCATTCGCGCCATACCACGTTACGCCGGCTACCGGATGGTCCATTAATTCTTCATCTACCGTGTAGAGATCAGCGCCATCTAATCTAATTTGACTGTCGTCTAAGCCAACGCAATCTTCACCATCACAGCCACCTTGAATTGAGTCCAGCTCGTTAATAAATTCTAGAAAGGCTTTGTTTGTGACTTCGTAAAGATCGATGGAGAAGGGATCAAGTTCAACTGTATGGATGGGCTGCGATGCACTGAACCAGGATAATTCACACCCTGTCCGAAATAGATCGCATTCGTCAAGCATAACCTCTGCTGATTCACCCATTTCGAATGTGGTGCCGCTTATGGAGACCATTTCCACAGCTTCATCACTATCATCCGTTGATGGGCTGGAATCCTGTGCAGCTGCTGCACTGACAACCATTAGTATTAGGGCTGCTGCCAGAATGAATATTAGCCACTTGTTTTTATATCTGAGTCTAGCCATGGTGATACCTGCCCCCTTGTAGGGCTGCGAAATTTATGCGGGCCGGCCTGCTGGCGATCGCAGGATCCGGCCCGTGTTCAATTTAGGTGATTCTTTTTCGAACTACTTAACGAGGAGCTGTCTCGTCCCAGAAGACGTCGCCGTCATCCGTGAAGTCGGTGACATCCACGTTAATACCGTCGCTGAAGTCGGTGATTGAGATATCGTCAACGCCAAATACTGTCCAGGCGTTGTGGTCCGGGAACTTCATGCCCATCCAGAGGTGGAGATACGAACCTTCATTAATCAGGACCGTTTCTTTGCGGCCCAGATGATTGCACTGTCCATCCCCATTGTCGCAAACGTAAGTGTCTGGGAACAACTCGCGCCATTCTGTCACGCTAGCTGGATCGGCCGAATCGCCAAACCCATACCAGGCGACGCTGTTGTATGCGCTCTCAACATTATGCTCCCAGGCTGTAATGTGCACCTGGACCCAATATTCGCCTGTCGTCAAAGCAGGGTTAACCTGTTGAGACATACCCGCGAACTGCGACCCGGATGAACCGGTGCGGAAGAAATAGCCTACCGCAGGATTCAAGCCGTCGCTGCTGCCGGCCTCTGTATAGTCCATGCTGGCGAAATGAACCTCCCAATTGGGGCTCAACACCGGTGTAGGCACATTCCAGCCGTCCGGATAGCCATTAGTCCAAATGGAAAAGTCGCCGTTATAAATGAACTGAGGCGCGGTGACCACAGCTACCGGCTGATCGATCTTTGCCGACGTATCTTCATAGGTTACAACCGCGAATCCACCTGCAAAAGCAGCAACCGAAACGACAACACCCAGGATTAGAGTCAGGATGATAGCAATTCTCAACTTGCTCATCTGTGGACGCCCCCCTTTTAAATAAACCAAATATGTATTTAAAGTACTTCTAAGTGAAGTTTTTTTCTCCGCTATCATCTCATATTTCCTCCATAAAAGATGCTGTCACGTTCCCCGAAGGGTTGAAAGGACAATATGTTGAAAGGACAATATATTGTTCAATAACAATACAAAACTATGTGCTCATAAAAATGTTGCCACAAATTGAGGGGTAATTACATGAATGCCCCGTGAAATGGAGAAAGACGGCGCATAAAAAACGCGTGAATTTTTACCGGCCAGGGATCACTGATTAGTTTGTTACAGAAATTGTTGTTTTCCGTTTTAAGTGACTACGGATAATGACCGGCTTGGGGATGGGGGGATTTAGGGATTGAAAGCGTCCGTTTCGGGCGGTTCTTCGAGTAAAAATGGCGAGGAAATAATTTGCCGGTTACGCTGAAGCGGCACATCATCACCATCTGGATAATCAAACTCCCGCGGGTTTCTAGTATCTTGGTGAAGGACGGCCAGTAATGTTTGGCCGGACATGCCGGCGGGTATCCCGATCCGAACATCGCGATTAATCCCTGCCGGAAGCCATGCCTTGCCGATTATTTCGCCTAAGCCCCTCTCTTCGTTTTGCGTATAGATGACTGCCCAGGTATCCAGATCGGTAACGACTAAAGGGATAATTACCTCATTCTCTTCTCCAAGAGTTTGGTCGGTGGTGATGAGATAGTTTCCCGGATTGGTTATTACCATGGTTGGCGGGACCGGCTGGCCATCAAATGTAGCTACCGGATCGGCAACAGGGAAGTTAAATTCTGCGGGATTGTTTGTTTCTTCGTGCAGTTGTAGGAATAGTTGGGACGTGGCCGCGTTTCCGGCAACCTCTGCTTCCAGTAAGTAGTTGATGCCTTGGGCAACTTTTACGGAGCCGATGATGCGATCAGGCTGGTCGTCATTGGCGCTGTAAATGACCAGCCATCCCGGCGTTGCACTGACAACGCGTTCAAATATCAGCTTATCATCGATTATTGGCTGGTCGTAGATAAAGATATCCGGTGGTAACTGCACCGTAAACTGCGCGGTCACCGGCTCGTTCCCTGACAGAACCGGAAGATCGTGAGCAGCGTCAAAACCACCGGGAGTCTCTTGATCTTTGTGTAACACAGCGACTAGTTCGACCGTCGCGTCGCGCCAGCGGATGGGGACCTGCAAATCGGTGCTTTGGCCTTCCTCAACAGGTGTCTGCCCGATTGCACGGCCGATTACGCCATCTTCATAAGTATGGATGACCAGCCAATCGGGTTCCAGAGCGAACACTTCGTCGACGGTTACCACACCATCCAGGGAGATGTCCTGATCGGAGACTTCGATAAGGGGAAGAGGCATCTCGAAATCGACAGTAAAAGATTCTGCGACTTCTCCTGAGGCGGATTCAACCGGCATATCCGAACCCGGATACTCAAACTCCCCGCTGGTGCCGGCATCTACATGCAACCTGGCATGCAGGGTGGTGGTGGCGGCCCGGGGATCGATGGTGATGTTAACTGATTCTGAAAGACCTACCGGAACAGGAGCAAAACCTAATTCGGAACCGGGAAGACCGTTGTCATCGGTAAACAAGACTACCCAGCCTGGATCAGTGCTGGTGACGGAGTCGATCACCAGAACACCTTCCTCGGTCAGAGGTTGGTTCTCTACCGTGATCTGCGGGATAACCGGAGTGGGTTTAGGCGTGACCGTCGGTTTGGGCATGGCCGTACTGGTTGGCTCAGGCGTTGGGCTAGCAGCCGGTTCGTCCGTCGCCAGGTCGACAACAGCCAGCGTCGTGGTTGGAGTTGGTTGTTCAGAGTCTTGAGCGCAGCCGAACAAGGCAAAGATTAGTATAAGCCATAGGAAACGGGTTTTGCGCATATTCATCAGCCTGATATTCATAGAGCTTACTTGTGGTCAAATTGTAAACACAGACTTGGGTTTTCTCAAAACGAGGTTTATTTCTCTCAAATGCAAAGGACTCAGGGACGTCCAGCGCTGTCGCCGTCCAGGTTACTCCAGATCATTCGGCCGTCGCTGATAATCTCGATTGTGCCTGACTCGTCCGTTCGCCAGACGGCCGCTCCTGTTTCAGCAATGCGCTGCAAGACTTCCTCGTGCGGATGATTGTATCTTTCACTAGCTCCGGAAATAATCACGATTTGCGGGTGTACAGCCTGCAAGAATTCGCTGCTGCTGGCCGTGTTCGAACCATGGTGCCCTGCTTTCAGAACGGCCGACTGCACATCTGCACCATTACTGATCAGCATCTGTTCGGCCGGCACTCCCGCATCACCCGTGAGGAGCAGTGAAAAGTCCCCATAGACCAGGCGCATAACGATTGACTCGTCGTTGTCCTCGTCGCTGCCGGGAAGCTCGCCCGCGTGCAAGATTTCGATCTCAACATCTTCGCCGAGTTCAATCACCTCTCCCGTTCTGATACCGCGGACTGGTGTGCCGGTCTGGTCAGCCGCGGACAGCAGGCCAAAATAACCGGTGCCCGATTCCTCGTGCAAGCCATTGGTGATTACCCCACCAACTTCGTAACTGGTGAAGAGATCGGCCAACCCGGCGACGTGATCGCTGTCGGGGTGCGTGGCCACAACCAGGTCAATGTGCTTGTCCCAGAAGGGAAGCTGCTCGCCGATGCGGCTGAGCAGCAGGCTGGGATACTGCCCGCCGTCCACCAGCATTTGACGGCCGTCCGGCGATTCGATCAAGATCGCGTCTCCCTGATCGACATCGAGGAAGCTCACATGCAGCTTGCCGTCCGGCCGCTGCCAGAACCATGCTGTAGTCAAGATGGCCAGGAAAACAAAGCCGGTGAGTAAAAAACGGATCTTTTGCCGGTCCAGGTGCAGCCGGCTTTTTTCCGATTCTTCAACCGGTTGACCACGAATCCAGGTGATCATAATGATGAAAATATAGAAGCTTGCCAGGGTCATGGGCGATAAAGACACATTTGCTGTTGCATGGGGCACGGTGCTGAGAATTTCGACCAATTTAATTGAATAGGTGAGAAAAAGCCAGGCGATCCAGGCCGGAAGTTGGCCCAGGATCGGCGAGATTATACCGGCGACTGTCGCGATACCACCCCAGGTCATGACGCCGGGCTGAGCCGGTAAAATAAGCAGATTCGCCAATGGATTCACTAGAGAAACGAAGCCGAAATTATAGATGATGATCGGTAGGGTCATGATTAATGTCGCTGCTGTGGTTAGAAAATATTCCGTGAGGATGTTTGATGCTTTTTTTGTCACATCTCTACTAAAGTGGGGTTGTAACCATTCTCGAATCCCCAAGCGCCACGGTCCAACATAAAGCATGAGACCCATTGTCGCTGCAAAACTAAGTTGAAATCCGACATGCCACAAGATAAGGGGGTTGATTAAAGTCATAGCGAACGCGGCTGCAAAGAGGGCGGCGGGAGTGAAGGTGGGACGGCCGAGTGATGTAGCAGCGAGGATGAAGAGTACGGACATTATCGAGGCGCGAACGACGGATGCTTCGGCGCCGACAAGGATGGTATAGAGGGCGATAGCGCCAAAGGCAATCCAAGCAGCCCAGCGACGGCCGACGATATGTTTTCCGCTGTTGATTAATATTCCGGCGATGATAGCCATGTTAAAACCGGAAATAGCGATGATATGTGTCATCCCCGTAGTACGGAAATCCTCTGCTAAATTTTCTGGGATCGCGTGATCGTCGCCGAGGAGAATGCCGGATAAGAGCGCCGCCTGGGGCTGCGGCAGCATGGTGTTGATGCTCTCTTGCGCTCGCTGGCGAACCGCCAGCAAGAAGTGCATGAGTGGGCTGCCTGCCCCGATTTCGATCTGCATGAGCCAGGGCCCATTCATGACGGCCAGGATGCCGCGATCAGCCAGATATCCGCGATAGTCGAAGGTGCCGGAGTTTTGTGCCTCTTCCAGCGCGCCTGAGGCCTCAATGCGCGTGCCATATTCGACTTGCAGCAAGCGTGGCGCGCGGATGAGGATACGGCCGGAGACAGGTCGTGGTTCATTATTGCCTAGTTGGATGCTCTCAGCATCGAGGGTTAGATTTTGAAAGGTCTCATGGATGTCGGGTGCTTTAACGACCAGACCTCTGACAACGACCTCTTGCGAACCATTGTAAAAAGCGATGTGGTTTTGATCGATGACCGGGCGGCTGAGATTAAAGCGCGCCGCACCCAGAGCGACCGCCGAGAGGATAACGAAAGTGGCGAATGGGATAGATTGATGGTGCAGCAAAACGGCCGTGAGCAGCCCTAGTATCCCCAGACCGATCCACAATGATGTCGGCAGTTCCAGGACAGATGCTGTCCAGATGCCGGCAAGCCAGCCGCAGGCCCAATAAATGATGGTCACGACCAGGTAATCCCTTGGAATCCACCGCTCCCCGGACCTAACACCACGTTCGGCCGTCCCCGCGGAGGATTCTTCTTGGATACTTTATCAGAGGTTTTGTTGGGGGAAAAGAGGATTATACAAAGAACGGAAGGGAAAGTGATTGTTAGTGGGGAGATCCATCGTTCGCGCCGTGATCCTGCATTTTTCAGGAAATTGTCTAGAATACTGACGGCCCCGGCGGCGGCCGTGGGTAGATGAACGAAGGAAGTAGAACTTACATTTAGAAGATTTTTGTTATGGTTGATAAGGAATTGGCCATACGGCCGAATCAGCGGGAAGGGTTTGATCTCATCTGGCGGCGTTTCCCCGAAAGACAAATAAAAAGCTCCTCAGTCTGGTGGTATGTCATGCTTATGCCCAAGCAGGCGGAGGGATACGGTCCCAAGCAGGCTATGTTTTCGTTGAACTGCATGGCCGGCGATACATTCACCGTAAATGAGCGCAGACATCCTGGTTTCAATCGCACACCGCATATGGTCGGTGAGGATGAACACCTGAATACCGTTGCTCTCGGCTGGTATTTTGATGGTCAGAAGACGTATAAGAAACTGGTTCATGACAGCGCCCCGGCAGTGCTGTCGCCAAACGGATCGATTTCAGGCTGGAAAGAAGGGAAGGACGGCCGTCGGTATGGCGGTTCTTTTAGAGCGTATGGCGATAAGCCGTTCGGCATGCTGGGCGAGTTTTACGGCAGCGGTGGCGGCGGCGTCCGTTTCGAAGCCTGGGGGGATCCGAGTTCCGACACGACCTCGCCGGGCTATGTGTACGACTATGATTTCAAACTGGCCGGTTTTCACGTGGTGTCCTGGCGGAATATGCATTTCGTCGGGGAGATCACGTCTCCCAGCGGCAGCGAGTTTGTGGAAGGGATCGGCTACTTCCAGCGCGTCATTTTTGACGTGCCGCTCTTCCCCTGGCGATGGGTTTTCGCAGCTTTTGCGGACGGCAGTGTTTTCTCTTGCACGATCGCTTACGCCGGGCTGCATATGCTCAGAAGAAAGGATGATGTGTATCGCGCCCCGCTGGAAGATGCTTTCCTGCCAATAAATAATGCCGGCTTTTTTCACCCTAAGGGCGCGGACGAGGCGGTACACTTTACCAAGGCAAAGGTGACGCGGCATTCCGGCGATCCATATCCCGCCTTCAGCGTGGAATGCAGCAATGATGAGGGCGATTTCATGCGCTTCCAGGCTGTCCCGCATAGTCATTTGCAGTATATCCTGACACGGCCGTTTTTTGGGGGACGCTGGAACTCTAAATTTAACTACAACGAATACCCATTCCGCATGGCCGAGTTGGAAGGAGTCATTAACGGCAAGATGATTGATCCGCAAGCCCTGGGAGAAGGGTTCGGTAACTGCGAGTATACCTGGGGGCTTTTCCTGTAGGGTTGGTTTTTAAATTTAACCTTGGCGGCCGGTGATGTAGGATTCGGTTAGCTGGGCATCGGGATCGGTGAAGAGTCTTTCGGTAGTATTGAATTCTACCAGACGGCCGAGCCAGAAGAAGCCGGTCCAGTCCGAGGCGCGGGCGGCCTGCTGCATATTGTGAGTCACAATAACGATTGTGTACTCGTAGGAGAGCTGGCGCATCAACTCTTCAACAGCCAGCGTGGCTACCGGATCGAGCGCGGAACAGGGTTCATCCATCAGGATGACCTCCGGCTTGACGGCAATTGCCCGGGCAATACAGAGGCGCTGCTGTTGGCCGGGATTCAGGCTCAAGGCGTCATCACCCAGGCGGTGGTGTACTTCTTCCCACAACACCGCTCCACGCAAGCTCTCTTCCACCATGGCATCCAGGTCGCCGTGCTTGTCCATTCCCAGAACGCGCGGTCCATAGGCGACATTGTTATAGATGGATTGGGGAAAGGGATTCGGCCGTTGGAATACCATGCCAATTCGCTGCCGCAGTTCGACGACGTCAATATCGGGATCATAGATATTCTTACCGTCGAGCAGCACCTCACCTTCGGCGCGCGTCCCCTTAATTGTGTCATTCATGCGGTTGAGCGAGCGCAGAAATGTCGACTTTCCGCAGCCGGATGGGCCGATTAAGGCCGTGATTTGATTTTCAGGAATGGGTAAATTGAGGTCAATCAAGGCCTGAAAATCGCCGTAATAGAAGTTGAAGTTATTTACTTCAATTTTGTAGTTCATTTTCTCTTCTATCCAAAACGCCCGGTGACGTAATCGTGAGTCTGCTCGTTTTGCGGTTCGAGGAATATCTGCTGGCTGTTACCACATTCAATCACCTCGCCGTCTAAAAGAAAGGCCGCTCTATCAGCGACACGTGCGGCTTGCTGCACACTGTGTGGGACCATGATGATGGTATATTGTTCTTTCAATTCATTGAGAGAATTTTCTACTGTAGCCGTGGAAATTGGATCCAACCCTGAGGTTGGGTTATCCAGAAGCACCACTTCAGGTTCCAGGGCCAGGCTGCGCGCCAGGCAAAGACGTTGCTTCTGGCCGCCGGATAGGGCGAACGCAGACCAATGAAGACGATCTTTGACCTCATCCCACAGCGCCGCCTGGCGGAGCCCGCGTTCTACACGCTCATCAAGCGTGGTGCGATCTTTCATACCGGCCATTTGTAAACCATAGGTCATGTTTTCGTAGATCGTACCGGGTAGGGGAGTAGGGATAGCGAAGACCATACTGATTAAGCGCCGCAGCCGGGTTACATCCACTTCGCGGGCAAAGATATCCTGGCCGTCAAAAATGATATTCCCTTCTCTCTGCGCACCTTCAACAAGATCTGAAAGACGGTTGAGCAGGCGCAGCAGTGTCGATTTGCCGCTGCGCGATGGTCCAAAAATAACAAAAAGCTCGTTAGGCTGAATATTGAGGTTTATATTCCGCAGCGCCTGCGTACCATCCGCATAGGTGAAGCTCGTGTTGTTGATTGCTAATTTGGTCATTGTCTTCAGCCTACCATACACGCCGGCGGCGCATGATCGTGCGGAAAAGAGAGGCGATAAGGGTCATCGTCAGCACAAAGAAGAGAAGCACAAGTGCTGTCCCATACTGGATATCCAAAGGCATGCCGGGAACTTGCGTTGATATCACATAAAGATGGTAAGGTAAGGCCATCGTCTGATCCATAATTGACGTTGGCAGCTGCGGCAGATAGAAGGCGGCGACGGTGAATAAGATGGGCGCCGTTTCACCAGCGGCGCGACCCAGGCCCAGAATGACGCCGGTTATAATGCCGGGCAGAGCATGGGGCAGGACTTGATTGCGGATAGTTTGCCATTTCGTCGCTCCCAGGCTGAGGCTCACCAGGCGGAATTCTTGGGGAACAGCCAGGATCGCTTCTTCTGAGGTGCTGATAACTACCGGTAAAGTCATCAAGCCTAAAGTTAACGACCCGGCAACAATCGATGTGCCAAACCCGAGAAAGAGAACAAAAACGCCAAGGCCGAACAGGCCATAAACAATCGAGGGGATGCCGGCCAGGTTCACAATTGCCAGACGAATCGTCCGCGTTATCGGCGTGTCCTTAGCATATTCGGCCAGATAGATGGCAGCGCCGACAGCGAGAGGGATGGCAGCGATTGCAGTGCCCAGTGTCAACACAACGGTTCCTAAAATGGCGGGCATGATGCCGCCTTCGGTCATACCGTTTCTGGGCATCTGGGTTAAAAATTCCCAGCTGATAGCTTTGAGCCCGTTAATAAAGAGAAACACAATGACGATAACAATGGGCAAAACGGCGATCGCCGCGGTGATCGTCAAGAGGATTCGGGCGATAATTTGCGTTTGTTGGCGGCTCATATTTGGCCCCCGCTGCGTCGCTTGCCGCCGCCTACAAGGACGGTGGCCAATAAATTGATGGCCCCGGTGATGACAAAGAGGACAATGCCGATAGCGAACAAGACGCTGTAGTGTAGGCTTCCTTGGGCGACCTCGCCCATTTCAGCGGCTATGGTAGCTGTCATTGTCCGCACCGGTTGGAATAACATCCCTAAACCGATTTCAGGAATATTGGCCGCATTACCGGTAACCAGGAGCACCAACATCGTCTCCCCAATGGCACGGCCGATGCCCAGCATGACGGCAATCACGATGCCTGAGCGCGCGGCCGGGATGACGACGCGCCAGATGGTTTGCCACTGCGTCGCCCCAATGGCCAGCGAGCCATCACGATATTCTTTGGGAACAGCATAAAGAGCGTCTTCCGTGATGCTGATAATTGTCGGCAAGGTCATGTAGGCCAGGATCAGGGCTCCGGTAAAGGCTGTTAGACCGCTGGGTGCTCCCAAATTTTGGATGATCGGCGCGACAACGAGCCAGCCGAAGAAACCGAGTACGATGGAAGGGATGCCGGCCAGAACCTCGATCAGTGGTTTGAGGATTTCACGCAGCCATGTGGGGGCAATCTCGCCCAGAAAGATCGCCGTCGCCAGGCCAAGGGGGACGGCGATGACAATGGCTACGGCCGTTACCAGTACCGACCCAACCAGTAAGGGCATGATGCCGTACAAGCCTTCGATCGGGTACCAGCGTGATCCCAGGAATTCCCAAATAGTTAATGTTTTAAAAGCGCCGATCCCTTCTTTGATCAAGAAGACGAAAATCAACGTGATGATGAGAATGGCTGAAATCCCGCAAAGACGAATCAGATTCTCGATGATAACTTCGGATAAGCTTCGCGAGGCGCCTTGTCCGGCCGTAAGAACGTCCGGCGTTTGGCCATCTGATTGTGAAATTCCTACACCCATAAATTTTTCTCTTCCCTTAGGCGACAGATATCAGCAGCACCTCGCCCGGAATATGATACCCGGAAAATTACGAAGGGTTTAATTTTCCGTCAGCGGCACAAATCCTAGACTGGCCACAATGTCTTGCCCGTCGGAGCTTAAAATCCAGTTCAGATAATCCGCCAACGCGCCGCTGGCCTCACCGGCTGTATACATGTATAGATCACGCGCCAGTGGATATGCCCCCTCTGAAGCAGTTTCAACGGTGGGCATGATAAAGTCCGAATCGCTGTCGGCGGCGATGGCGATGATCTTTTCATGTTCTGCATCCACGTAACCCAACCCATCATAGCCGATAGCGTTTGGATTGCGGCGCACCTCGCTGGTAATACCAACCGATGAGGGCATAAGCAGAGTTTGCGGGGCGAATATGTCTGTGTTTTCTTCATCACCCTGGCGCACTACTTCCTCTAGAAAGTATACATGGGTCCCGGAATTGGTTTCGCGGGAAAGGAGAACGATGGGGGCGTCGCTGCCGCCTACCTCATTCCAGTTGGTGATTTTCCCGGTATACATATTCGCCAGCTGTTGGATAGTCAGTTTCTCGATTGGATTTTCGAGGTTGACGATGATCGCCAGGGCGTCAATTGCCACAACGTGTTCTACCGGTTCGATACCCTTGGCGCGAGCTTGCTCTATTTCATCCTCACTCATGGCCCGGGAGGCATTAGCGATATCGACTGTATTGTTGATCAGGGCTGCGATGCCGGTTCCCGAACCGCCACCCGTGACAGCGATGGATACGTCCGGCTCAACTTCGTGATAGGCCTCGGCCCAGGCCAGAGCCACATTGACAAGGGTGTCTGAACCTTTGTTTTGTATGGTCTGCTGGCTGCTTGACGTGTCACTATTTGTGCTGTCGCTGCTCCCGCAGGCGACGAGGAATAACAGCATGACTGCTAAAAACAAGTTTAGCAAACCATACGGCTTTCGTGCGCTTTTATCGAAGGAATTATGTATGGCAAGTTTCATTTTTATGATGGCTGCCCCAATTTATTTTCCCATCCAAGATGGAAGTATAAGATGCGTCGCTTAGTGATGCAATTTTGATGACTGTTTCATGCTTTTCTTGACCCCGGAGATGGCGTATTGTGTCTGGAGCACCTTCAACAAGGGCATAAAATGATTTGTCCCAGAATAATCAGGCCTTTGAGAAGACGCTGTTATTACCTTGAGATATAATTTTTTTATGATCACACCAGCAGACAAAAAAACCTCAATTTTGGCAGTTGATGATAACGCCTACACATTACGTATCGTTCAGTTCACGCTGAAAGGCGCCGGATATGACGTCGTCACGACCACATCCGGTGAAGAAGCGCTAGAGAGCATTACCAATAAGGGTATGCCGGATCTGGCGATTGTGGACCTCCATATGCCGGGGGGCATCAGCGGTTTTGAATTTTGCCATGCGCTCCATCAATTCAGTGACCTACCCGTGGTCATGCTCACTGCTGTTAGCGATGAAGGGACCGTCCTGGAGGGATTGGAAGAACATGCTGAAGATTATATTGTCAAGCCCTTTAGCTCGGGAGAACTCGTCGCGCGGGTGAACCGCATTTTGCAACGGATGGGGCGGTGGGAGTTTCCTTCGACGCCTATAACCTTTGTTGATGACGTGTTACAGATCAATTTCCCGGAACGCAAAGCTTTAGTCAACAACAATCCCGTTTCCTTGACGCCGACGGAAACCAAACTGCTCTATATTCTGATGCGCAATGTGGGCAAGGTAGTGCAGACAGATTATATCTTGCGCCGCTTGTGGCCGAATGAGCCGGCATTTGAAGATCGACTCCACGTCCATCTCCACCGGCTGCGCCGCAAGCTGGAGAACGACCAGGCTGAACCTCGTCACGAATATATCGCCTCCGAACGTGGGAAAGGATACTTTTTCCTCTCTAAAGAAGTTGATCAGGAAACCGATCCGTCCTTGCCTGCCAAGATTTAGCGTAAAGAAAATGTCCGTAACGATCAAACAGATTCAACAGGCGCTCGAAATGGTCGATTTTGACGTCGAGCGAGCCCATAAAAAGATGGCTCCGGCCACGCGTAGGATGACCCGCCCGTTAAATCTGGAGGGTGAACCACGCTACGGCGGCGTGCTGCTGCTCCTCTACTGTAAAGATAAAAATATGCACATCGTCTTAACCAGGCGGCGGGATGATCTCACTTCCCATGCCGGCCAGATCTCTTTTCCGGGGGGAAGGAATGAGCCAATGGAATCTTTATTGGAGACGGCGTTAAGGGAAACGGAGGAAGAAGTCGGTGTTCCTTCGGTTAAGTTAGAAGTGCTGGGCGCGCTGTCGCCAATTTATATCCCCCCATCAGATTTCGAAGTCCATCCCTACGTAGCCTGGTTCCAAAACGGAAAGCGACCCGTTTTTAAAGCCTCAATAGGTGAGGTGGCCGAAATCATTGAAGCACCACTGGCTGCGCTGCTCGATCCCGCATCGCGGGCCGAAGAGACACGGGATTTTGGTAATTTTCAAGTAGCGGTCCCTTTTTTCACCGTCCAGGATCATAAAGTTTGGGGGGCAACGGCCGTGATGCTGAGTGAATTTATTGAACGGTTGCGTAAGATACTTGCTTTGAATTCTTTCCATATGGTTTCATGACCTGGCATGTTCATGGCGCTTTACCCTTCCAATAACCCGTACTATAATTTAAGCTGAACCCATCGAACCAAGCTCACGATTTCGGTCATTGACAAACAAGCCTCGTGTCATACACGGGCGTAACTTACAAAGGAGAATAGCGCATGCGATTCGGCAAAGATCTAGATAACAAGCCTATTATTAGTGTGTCTGACGGGCAGATTCTTGGTCGTACGAAAGATCTTTACGTGAATCAGGATTTAACGCAGTTAGCTGGCCTATACGTGGGCAGCGAAGGCGTCATCCGCCGCACTGATAAGATCATCCCCACGGAATACATCAATTTATTTGGAATTGACGTTATTTTAGTAAAAAGCCCTGATGTAATTTCAACAACCAAAGCGGTCCCGGAAAGTGATAAATGGCGCCGCCTGTCCGACCTGCACGGGAAGGAAGCGCGCACTCCCGGCGGCACCAAGCTGGCTGCTATAGATGACGTGATACTCGATGAGCTGGGCGCCATCTCCGGATTTTCACTTTCGCGTGTTTTTGTTAGCGGACCGCTGGCGGATCGGCCGTTTATTCCGCGCGAGGTTGTTGTGGATGCTTTCCAAAGCGGCGACGCGTTACTGGTTGACTTCCCGCAGCTGGAGGCGATTTACACCGATCCCGAGCAGGCAGCAAACGTACCTTTGGCCGAGAAATCCGACTCTGAAACGGCCGAGGAGGATGGGGAAGTAACCGTTTCAATAGAAGAAGGTCAATAAACAGACTGATTATTAATAAGCGGAAATCGCTGACAATCGATTTCTGACTATCTCAAATAGGAGCCTGAATATGAGCGAAAATTCTTTCGGTTTTGCCTTGAATGAAGAACAGCAAATGATCCAGAACCTGGCGCGTGATTTCGCCCGCAATGAGATCGCCCCCGTGGCCGAACATTACGACGTTTCACATGAGTATCCATGGCCGGTGATTCGCAAGGCTCAGGAGATGGGGCTGACGACGATGAATACGCCCGAAAAATATGGCGGCCTGGGCCTCAGTATGTTTGAAGAATGCCTTGTGAATGAGGAATTAGCCTGGGGCTGCTCGGGCATCAGCACGGCGATTGGCGTTAACAGTCTGGGCATGCTGCCAATTCTCGTTGCCGGCATTGAAGAGCAGAAGACGGAATATGGGAATCGCATAGCCGATGGCGAGTTGTGCGCTTACTGCGTGACTGAGCCGGAAGCGGGCTCAGATGTGGCGGGTATTCTGACGACGGCCGAAAAAGATGGTGATGATTACATTATCAATGGCAATAAAACTTTCATTACCGGCGCTACAAACGCCAACTTTTATACCGTCCTTGCCTATACCGATCCCGAATTACGCAATACCAAAAGCCGCCACAAAGGGATGAGCTTCTTCGTTGTTGAACGTGATTGGGACGGCGTCAGCGTGGGCAAACCCTTCGAAAAATTAGGACAGCATGCGTCAGATACGGCCGAGGTGATTTTTGACCAGGTACGCGTTCCCGCTTCAAACCTGTTGGGTGAAGTAGGCATGGGGTTTTATTACGCCATGAAGGTCTTCGATCACAGCCGGCCGGCCGTCGCCGCCGGAGCTGTCGGCGTGGCGCAGCGGGCGATGGACGAAGCTGTGAAATACGCCAAGGAGCGCACGTCTATGGGCCGCCCAATCTGGCAGTACCAGGCGATAGGCCACATGATCGCCGATATGGCGATGCGCATTGAGGCTGCTCGCCTCCTGGTCTGGAAAGCGGCCTGGTCGGTCGATACCGGCAGCAAGAACACGACGGCCGCGGCTTATGCCAAAGCCTTCGCGGCTGATAACGCGATGAAAATTTGTACCGACGCCGTGCAGGTCTTCGGCGGATATGGATATATGTCTGAATATCCGGTTGAGAAGCTGATGCGCGACATTAAGATATATCAGATTTATGAAGGCACCAGCCAGATTCAGCGCGAGATTATCGTCCGCGCGCTGTTTCGCTAAATGGCCGTTCCTACTCCATAACATAGAGCGAAGAGCGCTTTCAAAAGAAGGCGCTCTTTTTTATACGAGCGTAGATTTGAAATGGCTAAATTTATTGCGATATCGCCCCAAAGATGTTGATGAACACTGACCACTCTAAGCAAGCTGTTGGTCCCCTTTTCTGACTGCATTATAATTGTCAGGTAATGTACAAAACGCTGGTTTTGCTGGCGACGGCCGTGGTTTTGCTGCTAGGGAGTGGCTGCAGCCGCGAAAGTAGAAATGCCTCCTCATCAAACGTCCAGATGAATCTGACAGCCATTCCTTTTCCAGCTGCTGTGGGCCAATCACGGCTGGTGATTAGAGTTACCGATCTTGCCGGACAACCTGTAAGTGACGCCGCTCTATCAGTCAAGGGCGATATGACTCACGCGGGGATGGTGCCCGTTCTGGCTGAGGTCAAAGGGGGTGATGAAGAGGGGTACTATAACGTGCCCTTTGAATGGACAATGGCCGGGGATTGGGTGGTAACCGTGGAGGCTACGCTCGATGACGGGACACGAGCCAAAGAGCGTTTTGACCTTACTGTTCTCACTGAAGATGAAGCTTTATGCACCGATGACAACCTCGAAGGAAGCCCTGTACCAACCGCCTCCGCGGAGTGATGTCTTAAACTGGCCGGGTATCGGCCGTTTTCTACGTTGGCGTTATGGCCGGCTGGTGGGCCAGCTTCTCCTGCTGCTGGTAGCCATTTTGATCATCTATGATGGTTTTACCGGCCCACAACTGGCCCAAGAAAATCTGGCCACCAATATCGTTTGGCTGCAGTACCGCGGATTTGTCATGCTGGCCCTGCTTTTTGCGGGGAACCTCTTTTGCATGAACTGCCCCTTTACCATCCCCCGTTCGCTGGCCCGCCGCTGGAGCATCAGCGGGCGGCGCTGGCCGCGAGCCCTGCGCAATAAATGGCTGGCCCTCGCGGTGCTCTTCTTCTATTTCTTCCTCTACGAGTGGCTTGATATCTGGGCCAGTCCCTGGTTAACGGCCTGGATCATCATTGCCTATTTTCTCAGCGCATTTATCCTGGAGATGTTCTTTAGCGAGTCTCCCTTTTGTAAGTATGTCTGCCCCCTGGGTACGTTCAACTTTATCGGCAGCACCGTTTCACCGCTGCAAATCACCGTCCTCAACCAGGATGTCTGCCGCACTTGCGAAGGGCATGAATGTGTTAGCGGCGCTTGCACGGAAGGCGGAAGCTGGCAAATGTTGGGCTGTGGCACGGAACTATATCCGCCACAGGTGAGCAGCAATATGGACTGTGTGCTTTGCCTTGACTGCGCCCGCGCCTGCCCGTATGGAAACGTAGCCCTGCCAGTACGGCCGATGTTGGGCGAACTGCGCCGTCCGGCTGCCTGGCCGCATCGCTGGGACCTGAGCTTTCTGGTCTGGTTCTTTACTTTCTCCGCGCTCAGCAACGCCTTTGGTATGACGCCGCCTGTTTATTCGACGGCCGCCTGGCTGGCCGGTCTGTTGAATACAACAAACGAAGCCCTACTGCTCCTGATCATTTTCTTCGTCTTAAATATCCTGCTGCCGCTGATCCTGGGTCTTTCTGCTGCCTGGCTCAGCCGCGCCATAGCCGGATCGGCCGAACCCCTACGCGTCAGCTTCAGTAAATTTACGCCGATTTTAGTTCCTCTGGCCTTTGCCACCTGGCTCGCCCACTACAGCTTCCACTTCCTTACCGGCGCCCTGGCGATCATCCCAGCCATGCAGAGCTTCGTGCTTGATCATGGCATTTCGATTTTGGGTGAAACGCCGAACTGGCAGCTTAGCGCGATCGTACCTTTTCCCTGGCTGCTGCCCCTGGAGGTGCTTTGTATAGTTATTGGTTTTGCCGGTAGTTATTGGGTTCTCGGAGACATCGCAAATCGCGAGAAGACCTCTTTCGCGGCCCAACTCCCCTGGCTGCTTTTACTGTTAGGAATCGCTGTCGCCGCCATTTATCTTTTCACACTGCCTATGGAGATGCGCGGCACAGGTTTAATGAATTAATGCGTTAGAAGATAAAGATGCCGGCAACAATCGTTTCCAAAAGAAAAGCTGGCATCTTTCAATCTTAAGAGAACAAAACAATGAAATTAAGAATCATTCTCGCCATCTTATTCGCTTTGATCCTGGTCTCGACGGCCGCTTGCGGCAGCCGTGAACTGGATCCATCGCAGTTCAAAGGGACGTTTATGCCCACGCCGATCCCCGCACCCGATTTTTCGTTGAAAAACGCCGCCGGAGAAACGGTTCATTTGAGCGACTACGAGGGCGAGATCGTCTTGCTCTATTTTGGCTACACTTTCTGTCCCGACATTTGCCCCACGACGCTCAGCGAATTGTCCAAGGTCCAGCGCGAACTCGATGATGCTGGAGAAAATATCCAGGTGTTGATGATCACCGTCGATCCGGAGCGGGATACGCCGGAAAAACTTGAGCAGTATGTCACTCATTTCCATCCCGATTTTGTTGGTTTATCGGGAACTAAAGAGGAAATTGACGCCGCCGGAGAAGGGTTCGGCATCTTCTACGAAAAGGAAGAAGGGACGGAGGCTTCCGGCTATCTGGTGAATCACACGGCGCGGGTTTTCGTTGTCGATCCCCAGGGCAACTACCAGCTCTCCTTTGCTTATGGCACGCCTGTAGAGGATATTGTCCATGACCTGCGCCTGCTGATGCGCAATATGTAGGGTGTCATTTTGGATTAAGACACGGCCGATAAAGCCCTGTCCAGGTCGGCGATTAAATCTTCGGGATCCTCAATGCCGACCGAGTAACGAATTAAACTTTCGGGAATGCCCATTGCTTCCCTTTCCTCCCACGTACATTCAACATGACTTGTTGTTGCCGGCGGTCCGGCGATTGTTTCCACCGCGCCAAGATTAGCCGCGGCGTGGGCAAGCTGCAGCCGGGGAAGAAATTCGCGCACGGTGTCAAAATTGTTACCGGCCAGGATAAAGCTCAGGACTCCGCCGTAGCCGCGCATCTGCCGCCGGGCGATCTCGTGGTTCTCGTGGGATTCCAGACCGGGATAAAAGACTTTTTCAATGCCCGGTTGACTTTCCAAGAATCGGGCAATCTGCATTGCGTTATCATTTTGCCGCTGGATTCGTAGCTGCAAGGTCTTCATCCCCCGCAGTAGTAGATAGGCGGCCATGGGATGCAGCGTCGCCCCATTAATCTCGCGGAAATGATAGATTTGCTCGACCAATGTTTTGGAGCCGCAAATGACACCGCCCAGAGCGTCGGCGTGCCCGCCAAGGAACTTGGTCGCGCTGTGCAGAACCAGGTCAGCGCCCAACTGTAAGGGATTCTGATTGATAGGTGTGGCGAAGGTATTGTCGACGATGACAACAGCCCCCGCTTCATGCCCGGCCTGGGCAAGGCGGGCCAGGTCGACGACTTTTACCGTGGGATTGGTGGGACTTTCCAGGTAGAGTACCTGGCAGCCCCTGGCGATTTCAGCCTCGATTGCCTCGTGGTCTGTTGTGTCGCAGAGCGCAGTATCGATCTGGAAGCGAGGCATGAATTCAGTGAAGATGACGTTCGTCCCCCCGTAGGTGTCTTTGACGGACACGACCCGATCGCCTGGTGAGAGGAAAGTAAAGAGAGCGCTGCTGATAATGCCCATGCCTGTTGAGGCGCTGGTGGCTGCTTCCGCCCCTTCCAGGATACGTACTTTTTCCTCGAAAGCGTGGACAGTGGGATTGGTATTACGGCCGTAAATATGACCCGCTTCTTCTCCCAGGGCGACACGCAGCCACTGGTCGACATCCTTATAGCCGAAGGCGACGCTGTGCACAACCGGAACCTGGGTCGCTCCTTGCCAAAAATCTTTCTCTTCGCCTGCCCAAACGGCCAGCGTGCCTGGATGTAGTTCGTGACTGTTCATACCTCTTTTCCTTGTCATGTGATTTGCCTAAATCGTGCTGAATAAAAAAACTGCGCCATTCTACGCAATCTCTGACCTATCTATTTGTTACAAACAGACATTATCACAGATCACGCAGAAAAGCGCAGATGGTAGTCGTTTGTTGTATTGTTGAATGCGATTAAACATTCAACAATTCAACGATTCAGAATTATTTATTCTCCTTCCGTGATGTTAAACACCATACCATCAGAACGGCCGAACACATCGGGGAAGAAGGACTGGTAACCCACTGCGGGCATTACCTGGTATTCGCCAGGGATGGTTGTCTGCATGGTATAGGTATATTGGTAAGTACCTGCCGGCAGGAAGCTGGCCAGGAAGACGACCTTCTCATCACGGTATTCGATATTGTTGAAGTACCACCAACCCCAATACCTGTACAGGTTGGGATCGTCCACGCGTGTGACACCACCGGCGAGACTATCGCTGTTGATGTCCAGATTGGGATCGATCCCTTCAGCCCCGGCTGGAAGCGGGTCTTCGACGACCGCGTACAGCAGATCGTTCGGCGCAACGATTGTCAGTTCGACGCGCACCTGCTGGCCTGCTTCGATCTCCGTGATCGGCTCGCAGGTTTCTTCCTGCGGGTCGCAAGCGGCATCGAAATAGGCGCGCTCGACCGTTACACCGCGGCTGGTCGCTTCCACTGTATCAGCGCTGATGAAGCTGTTTAGATACATGGTGTAATAAAGACGGCCGTCGCCTTCACCGCGCTGGAAGTCAAAGAAGTTCGTGTCTTCCACTTGCAGATTGTCAATCGCTAGTTCAAGGGCCTCGGTGTCAGCTACATTGTCGCTGTTGAAGGTCCCGTTGGCGAAAGGTGTGCCGTTCACGTTTAATTGATAATCGTAGTTGGCGTCCAGCTCGCCCGATGCGGCCAGCCACTCACTGAGTCCGAAGATGCTCCAGGCTGTTTCATGGGTGGTGGACCAGATTTCGGCCGTGCGCGCCAGCATCAGCCAGCGGACCGCGGGAGCCGCCAGCGGGTTGTCCGGTTGGACGCGAGAGAGGGCATTGATGACCATCGCCGTGCCGCGGATGTCACTGCTCAGATTCAAGAAATCTTGTTGCGCATCTTGCCAGTGCGCGCCGCCGGCACTGACGACCGCCTGGTCGTTGATGTCGGCAAGCAGCGTTTCCTGATTGGCAGCCCCGGAACCCAGGGTATCGTAGGTTAGGAGCAGCAGTGCTTTGGCGTACGGGTCGAGCAGGCCACGGTGATCGTCGATCAGGGCATCAACCTCTTTGGTGACATCTTCACCTGCTTCAGCCATTACATAAAGGAAGAAAGCCTGACGGTTCGCTTCCCAGCGATCGGCGATATCTTCCATATCCTCCAGCTGGCGCTGCAAGTAGGATGTTCCGCGTTCGATTACTGCGCTGTCTACCGCATAGTCGTTCGCATCCGCTTTGGAAAGAGCCAGGAGGGCATAGGCGGACAGCCAGGGATCGGCATCATTATCGAAACACCAGCCCCAACCACCGCCGCGCATCTGTGTTTCTTCCAGCGTAGCGATATCCGTGGGGATGAGCTCCGCCAGTGGTTCCGCCAAATCAGGCCGGTCGAGATTGAGCTGTTTAATGGCCTGATCGGTGGCCACATTGGCCAGCAGACGATTTGTAACATCCGGAGGGCATGCGGGTGAGATATCTTGATTCTCGAGCACTTCCAAGGCGTCGAGCAGTGCCGCTGCCAGCGAAGCATTGAATTTGATATCGACTGAACCGCGTAGCGGATCCACATTGGGCGGCAGCAGTACCGCTTCTACGCGGCGGCCTGCTTCATCCAGTTCTCCGGCCGTGCCCGTGTAGTCTTGCGCGTTGTAGCGATAAACAGGAATCATATTGTCCGGACCGGTGCCCAGGGTGGGTTTGGTCGCATCGCTGTAATCGCCGCCCTGTACACGGAAGGTCAGGTCGGCGTAAGGTACATCCTCGACGGTCACTTCCCAACGTACCAGTTCGCTGCTGCCGGCGGGGATGGTCACTACCTGCTCCGTATCGCTGCTTAAGGTCAGGCCATCCGCTTCCAGACTGACGGCTGCTTCAAGATCTGAACCTGAATTATTGTGAACCACGGCGCCAAGCTGCACGACATCGCCGACGGTAAAGAAGCGCGGCGTGACTGGCCGGATCAAGAGCGGCAGACTGACGATGACGTCTGCTGCTCCCTGGCCGACCTGGGTTTCATCATTGACCGCTTTGCTGGAAAGCCGCCAGGTTGTCAGGCTGTCGGGTAGAGGGATTTCTACCGTGGCCCGGCCGTCGGCATCGGTTTGCACGCTTGTTTCCCAATATGCGGTGTCGGGGAACTCTGAACGTGTTTCATCTTCCCCTTCATCGATTTTGGCGACGGCCGCTTCGGCCGCCTCACCACCGCCTCCACCACCAAAACCACCACCTTCCAGCGGTACTTCAACTTCAAGTCCTTCACCGGAGAGGAAGAGGCCGCTGCCGAGCTGGCTGCGATAAGACTGTGGGCTGTAGAAAGCTTCTAGAATAGGCTGCGCATTGTCTTCCTTGAGCGTCAGGACGGCCAGGTCAACCATGGCCAGTGAGAAGTCGGCGCTGACCGGACTGCCTTGCTGATCTGTGACCTGGACATCATACACGGCCGTTTCGCCCGGCTCGAAGAATAATTCTTGCGGCGTGAGCGTAACTTGCAGATCGAATTGGTCCGGCGTTACCGGCAGTTCAACGATCCCCAGGCGAATATCGGCATAAGGATTGCTGCTGCTCTCACGCTGTACCGGTTTGATAGCCACGATTGAGACATAGACATTCGGCGCGTATTCGGCTTTAACCGGCACATTAAGTACCGTGCTGCCGCCATCGAGGGTGACGACCTGTTGTTCAATCAGATTGCCGCGCTCGATAATCATCCAGGCATTGACCGATTCTGAGAAAGGTGACTGCACCAGGATCTGAGCCGTGTCACCAGCCTGATATTCATCCTGATCCGTTTTCATATCCATGGTACGCTGCTTGGGATCGCTGCGCCATCCGGCGAAATCCTCATCAACGACCCACAGGTTAATCGAACTCGACTGCGTTCGCCCACCACCGTCGGTCAGCGTGGCCACGGCGATGTAGCTGCCACCACTTTCGGGGACGAAGCTGGCCTCGCCCTGGCCGTTAGCATCTGTCGTTACGGATTCGCGGGCTACTTCTGTGTCCACGGGTTCCCAGACCGTGCGGTAGATACCGAATTCATCATCACGCGTCATTTCCCATTCACGCTGGTAGAAGACCACTTCTACATTTTGATTGGCCAGAGATTGCCCTTGCCAATCAACTGTGAGCAGATCGACGGCCGTTTCCGTGCCGGCTGCCGGGGCAAAGTCAGCAGGTCTGACGCCCACGTAGCCATCAGCAGCGTGGAAAATGATGCTGGCGTTGGTGGTCACCGGGAAGTTACTGATGTCGATGACACTCGCCTCAACCGTCACTTTACGGCTGCCTTCATCGCTTTCGTCCAATAAGTCAGCGGGCAGAGAGATCGTCAGGTTTCCGTTCTCATCCGTGGTTGCGGTGCTGCCATCGACGTATGTGCCGAAAACACCGCCTCCCGGACCGCCGAAAAAGCCGTAATCGACGTAATTAAAGTTGGCCTGATCGCCGAAAGCATAATTCTGGCCAGGAACATCCGGCGTGAATGGCATCTCGAAAATGGACCACTGCACCTCCAGATTAGCCGCGGAACCACCGAAGAAGTAGACGGCGTTCAGGTTCATCTCCGCCGCCTCACCGCGCAGCGCTTCCTCTTTATCGGAGGTCAAGGTGACCTGAAATTCCGGTTTGCGGTATTCGGCCACGGTAAAGGTTCGCGAGAGGCTGAGATCTTGGTCGTTGCTATAGAAGTTGTATGTGCCCAACAGCGCATCTTCCGGTATTACATACTCGCCGGAGAAGATACCATGAGCATCGACCTCGACTTCGATAGTTTCATCCAGATTGTTATCCGAACTGTAGGAGAAGGCGGAGAGACCTAAGGTCAGCGTTTGACTTTCCGGCAGGTTGTAACGGCCGTAATCACTCTCACGTAGGATACCCTTGAAGTAGACGGTGTCGCCGGGGCGGTAAATTGGCCTGTCTGTGTAAAGATAGCTGAACAACGGGGCTTCCGGCCCATAGCCATAATCGATATCTAGTAGCCAGACATTCGTTTCGCCGGTCCAGTTGTTGGCGCCTACGCCAAATCCCGGCTGGCCCGCTTCACCGCTGACGGCCGTGACGCCGGTCATGTAGTCTTCTTTGGGTGTGTAATCAAAGCCGGCAAAACCATTGCTGTCGCTGGTCGCTTCACCAATTTCATTGCCCTCTGAGTCGTAGAGAACAACATTTCTCCCGGCGGCCGGCTGGCCGGTTTCCAGGTCCGTGACCCAGACATGGACTTCATCGGGCATTTCGGTGACGGTAAGATTGGTGTCGGCAACGACCAACAGGTTACGTTGTTTTTGCCAATAGGTAGAATCGGAATTGATCTCCGGCGCGGTGACGGTCAGAAGATAAACACCAGTCGGTAAAACTTCCCCATCGGCCAGGGATACGGTTGTAACGCCTACCTCATCATGAGCAGTGTCCAGGGGTATATTCCAGGTGCGCAGAGGAGACGGCAACGGTTGATCATCCAAGTACTGGAATACTTGTACGAGATCGGTCACAGGATTCTCCGGCTGGTACAGATTGACTGTCAGCTCTGACACGTTGCGATGAATGACATCAACGTCCGTGGGATAACTGGTGCTTAACTGGGCCAATCGGTCGGGCAGATTGAACGAGGCCACGGGCGAAAACCCAGGAGAAGTGAAACGTAAAACATAATCCTCGCCCAGTGTGTTGCCGAGTGGATCCGCAGCATCGCCGGGAATGATTACTTCATACTCGGTGTTGCGCTGCAGTTCAAAATCAACATTGAGACTGAAGTTAGAATTAGTGGGATCAAACTCGTCGATCCATTCGTAATAGTTATAGGTCACCTTGTCGGGTTGAGGAGTGATAATCAGGCGATCTTCAAGCGTTTGCGGATCCATCGGCGAGACAAATTCAATAGATACGCCGCGCTGCCAGGGACTGACTTCCTCGCCATTGGCCGGATAGGTCTGTTTGACAGCCGGGAAGGGCACGGTTGTGAAGGTGGTCGTGCTGGTTTTGTCCAGGCCGGCCTGGCCGCTGGCGGATAGGGCTGACTGGCTAACAGTTAGTTCATACTCAGTATCCAGGTCCAGTGCATCTTGTGGCGTGGCTACCAGCAGGCGATCATCTTCCTGCCACTCAAAATCCAAAGCTGCGCCTGGGTTGAGAGAGACAGCGCTTTCCGTGCTGGCGTGATCCATGGGCATATTGAAAGTGATTGAAATCGGCCGTGTCGGCGGAACGAGCAAGGCCTCGTGCGGCGGCGAAACGATCAGGACATCTGGATTCTGGGTCGTGAACTGCCAGGAAACAGATGACGGCAGCTCCGCGCCGGTGATGTCGGTCAGACCCGCCTCAACGGTTGCACGGTAAGTCGTCCCACCGGCGAAACCCTCGACCCCGGGTTCAAAGCGGTAAATGCTGGTCGATACCCAGCGCCCTTCCCCCTCAACTGCGGGATCAAGTGTCAGCGGCTGGGGCAGGTCCGCCTGTTGGCCGGAACTTGTTAGAGGTACGACGGGACGATTGAAAACCACCGTGACCGCGCCGTCCGTACCCACATTTTCGGTGCCATCTTCGGGCATGAACTGGTTGACCGCCAGGTCGCCGACGGTTGTGGACATGAACTCGAACGGCTCTTGAAGAGCCATACCCGTTGTGGCTTCTGCACTTTCTTCAATGCGCACCCGGTACTGGGCATTGCGCTGAAGATCTTTTTGTGGCGTAAACAGAACCGTATCCGACCGCGGCCATTCGAATTGGCCGTCTACCGCCGGTTCAATATCCCAGGCCGCCTCTACTGAGCCCTGGTCCATCGGCTGGTCAAAGCGGATGGTAAAGACACTGTCTGTGGGCATTTCTTCACCGGAGGCGGGATCGATGGCCACGACCTGCGGCGGCCAGTCAATTACCAGCGGTTCGGGCTCAGCCGTGGCCGTAGGTTCAGGCTCGGCTGCGGCTGGCTCCACTGTCGGTTCGGATTCTTGCGGCAGCTCATTAGTTTCGGCCGCCTGTTCGGCGACTTCAACCGTGGGTTCGGCCGTTTCGGCCGTTGGTGTTGCTACTTCCTCTTGACGGCAGGCCGCCAGAAGAAAAACAACAGCAACGATCATGACAAGGGAACGTAAAAAAGAAGTTTTACTCATGGGAATCAAATTCTCCTGCAGTGTTTTGCTTAAAGGGTTATCCCATCCCTTCCTGGTTGTTGGCGATTTTGCCTCCTACACTGCTTTTTACAACCAGTATACTAATCACACTATATCAGAATAAACAATCATATTTCAATAGTAATAGTAAATAAAGTGGGCAAACGTTCACCAGGATCAACACCACGTATGCTAATCGTATGCCTTCCTGCTTATCCAGACGCCGGAAGGTAAGAGAAGGTTCCATTGTGTTATAATTTCGGCGACTTCGAATATTTTTGAGGCATTGTTTAAGAAGATTTCTAGACCACCGAGTATTAAGACAGATGCAAGAAGAATGGACCGGTGAAGCGGTAAATGAACCTGCTGACCAGGAGGATATAGCCTGGATGGGTCTGGCCCTGGAGCAGGCCCGGCAGGCATATGAATTAGGCGAGGTGCCGGTGGGTGCCGTTGCCGTTTATGAGAACCAGATCATAGGCGCGGGCTTTAACCGCAAGGAGAGCGATCAGGACCCCACAGCCCACGCGGAGATGATCGCTCTGCGCCAGGCGGCGCAAAAATTAGGCAATTGGCGGCTCATTGGAGTTACGCTATACTGTACGCTTGAGCCCTGCCCGATGTGCGCCGGGGCCATGATCCAGGGCCGCTTGCAGCGCCTGGTATACGGTGCACCGGACACGCGCTTTGGCGCTGACGGGACGGTGATCGAGGTGCTCAGCGAACCCGCTTTCAACCATCGAGTGCAGGTAACCTCCGGTGTTCTGGCCGAGGAAGCGGGTGACCTTTTACAACGTTTCTTTCGTCGCTTACGCGACGAAAATCTCTAAAGCGATTTAACAAATCGTCCACCAATTACGGAGAGGTGCCGGAGTGGTTGATCGGGGTGCTCTCGAAAAGCATTGTGGCCTGAATGGTCACCGTGGGTTCGAATCCCACCCTCTCCGCCTTAATTTAGCTGTCAGCGGGTTAGTCGGTCAGCTATCAGCTGTCAGCCCTCAGCTTTAGGCCATCAGAAGCGTTAGGTTATCGTTGCCTCTTTATTATTATAACTTTTCAACTTAGCTACTCTGCCACTCTACACCATGCTCCAAGATAACGAAGGATTCTCAGACACATGAACGAACTCGCCCAATTCCGCGTTGAAGTTGATGATTTTATGCAGTTCCACAACAAATCTCCGTTGGATAATGAGCAGCGGGATGTGTTCGAAGGCCTGCAATATTTTCCCGAGAACGATGATTTAAACCTGGAAGTTGAGGTTGAGCGCTTTTCCGAGGATGAGCCGCTCATGGAGATGACTACGAACACGGGCGAGCAGCGGCGCTATCGGCGTTGGGGGCGGTTTACCTTCCAGGTTGACGGCGAAGAGGCGGCCCTGACCGTTTACAGCGATCCCTATGGCGAAGAACTCTTCCTGCCCTTCCGCGACGTGACCAGCGAGCAGGAAAGTTACGGGGCCGGGCGATATATGGACAACTACCGTCCCGGTTTGCGCCATCTGCCCGACGGCCGTTTGGAGGTGGACTTCAACTACGCCTACAATCCCTACTGCGCCTACAGCGAGTATTACAGCTGTCCCCTTCCCCCGGCCGAGAACTGGTTGAAGGTGCCGATTCGGGCGGGGGAGAAGAAGTTTAAGTAGATCGGGAAAATAAGGTGCAGTAGTAGCAAGAATATTGGATATCTCCTGACAAGAGATTGGCGCTCTATTCAGCATACATAGGACGTCTTGAGGCATCACGGTCATGGTATAATTTAACTGTCTGAAGGCATAATTACACTCCTATCTCAGAGATCAAATCTCTGGAAGGACTTGTGGGTGCTGTGGGAGCAAATGAAGAAACTTGTTTCTTTGGCTGGTGGCTATCGATTATCTTCCTCCCCTTTTGGCTTGGCCCCTTTACTCGTTATATTATGCACAGTTTTGTTTGCCTGCCTCTCTGCACGCAACCAGGATGCATTCAACGAAGCGACCATCAAACCTTCTTCCCTTAACCCTGACCGGCTGGCTGAACCCGCCCTACCTGCGGACCCAACCCAGTATGAACACGGCCGTTATCTTTATTGGATGCACTGCATGACCTGTCATGGGGATAGAGGGCAAGGTCTTACAGAGGAATTTCGCAATCTATGGGTGAGTGATCATCAGAACTGTTGGGCCAAGGGCTGCCATGCCGGTCGTGAAGGAGACGAGGGATTTCCCATTCCACATGACGTGCCCGCGATCATCTCTACGGCAGCTAACCAGTTTTCTGACGTACCGGCGGAAGAGCTTTTTGCCTATCTCCGCCGCACCCATCCACCGCAGCGCCCCGGCGATCTTTCCGAGGATGAATATTGGGCGATTACAAATTATGTCCTCACCGAAAATGAGCGCTTATTGCCAGGGCAGCGTGTTGGACCGCGGGTGGATTTATTCAGGGCAACCATGGTTGGGTTGTTTGTGGCCGCCGGGCTCATCCTTCTGACCATTATTGCCATAATTATTTGGTTTTACAAACGGCAAAAGGTATGAATCGAAGATGCTCAGGCCAGCAGGTCGGCCAATCCGGCTGCCGCGGCCGACACGGCCGATTCTACCGGCGGCGAAAGCGAGGACCCTAGTTCCATATCTCGTGGCTGAAGGCCCAGCAGCAGCACGTCGCAGCCAAGTTCGTGGTTCAGGAATTTTGCCAGCAGGTGTAGTGAAAATGTATGCGTTGAGGCGCTGAGACCGGCTGTATCCTGCCATTCGATCAAGGCCAGCGTGTCCGCCGCTTCGCCCAGCCAGGCCACATCGACAAAGAGCACCAGGTCGGGCTCAAAGCGGCGGATGGGCCCTGTATAACTTTCCGGGGCATTGTGAACTTCGAGCAGGAGACAACGCGGCGGTAGGTCTGGAAGAAGATCGCGGATGGCGCGAATGACAGCCAGTCCGGCGCGATCGTCGCCGCGTGAATCAAAGCGCTGACCGGTGAGGGAGTCTCCATCGCGTCAGGCAGCCAGGTTTGAAAAGGAACCTGGGCCGATTTAGCCATTGCGGCGATCAAGAAGGTGAACGCGGTCAGGGATAATATCTGCGGCGGCATTTCGCCGTAGCGGCTGAGCAGCGAGTCGATCTGGTAATCGCCGAGGTAGGCGAAGACAATTAAAGCACCGATCAGCAGGCCGATGCCGCCGAACTGGGTGATGATCAGGGCCTTCATGCCGCCACGCACCGCCTTGGGATCGTCGTTATAGAAAGATATCAGGGCGTAGGAGCAATAGGCGGTGATTTCCCAGAAGAAGAACATCACAAAGATGCTGCCGGTTAATACCAGGCCGCTCATAGCGCCAATGAAGAATAGGACCAGGAAATAATAACGGCCGAGCTGTGGCGCATCGCGCATGTAGTCCACCGAAAAGATGACGGCAAGGCAGCCGATCCCTGTCGCCACCACAGCCAGGAAAACGCTTAAACCATCAGGGATAAAGGTAATTGATCCATAAGCCGGGCCGGCAGGTAAACTGATGACCGTGTCGGCCGTTGCCTTAGGCAGTAAAGCGATGGCGGCCACGACGGAGATTAAGGAAAAAAGCACGGCGAGACCATTTTGGATCTGCGGCCGTTTATCCCCGGCCAGCCAGACCAGCACGGCACCTACCACGGGACCTAAAATTGTTATTAAGATTAGCCAGATCGTCAAGCTCATCACCTCAACGTAGAAAATGCTTTAACATCCAGCGTACCCATGCGCTGTTTGATTTGGATCGCCAGGGCCAGACCGATGACGGCGACAATTGTATCGGCGACGATTAAAGTGACGGCAAGACTCTGGCCCAGGTTGATTTGGCCGCTTATTTTGCCGGCAAATACCAATCCAAGCACGGCAGCCTTGACTAAAAGCTGCAAGGCAATCACTATTTGCAGCAGTTTGCGTAAAGTCAGCAGGCCGTAAAGGGCGATACCGAGAATAATCATCATCGCGGCTACACCGACTGTCATGATTGTGACCATTTTTACGACTCCTTTGCCGTTATTACTGAGGCGTCTATTACGGCCGATAACTCCACTTCGCCATCCAGCTCGGGAGCCGGGACGCGTATACGTCCTGGTTCCGTCTCGGCCAGGATGCCCAAGATACCCATCACGCCCGCAAAGATGAGACCAATTTGGACCATCACATCCAGACCTCGTTCTTGCCAGAGCATGATAGAGAAGGATGGTTCTTCTGCTGCAGCGGCGGGATTGGAGGCCGGCAGTATCAGCCAGCCGACCAGCCCCAGGATGATGGCCAACAGTGCTGCAGCGAGGGTCCGGTTCGTGAATACATGGCATCTTCCCCGGCAATCTGATGCCAAAAACAAATAAGATGGTTACCAGCCCCGCGCCAACGCTCAATTCAATAACCGCGACTTGGTGCGCGCCAAGGGCGTAGAAAGCAACTGCTAATAATGCACTGGTACAGGCCAGCCACAACGCGGAAATCAGCAGTTGGCGCGAACGAACAGCCATAAATGCCGTTAAACAGGCAAGTATAATAAATAGCGGAACAGTCCACATACGATTTAACCTCCACTCCAATGGTAACGTTAACGCGTATTGGGTAGGAGGGCTCCACCTGATACAGTAACGGATCGAGCGGAGATAAAATAGTGAGGGTTGTAATCCAAATGGGTGACAAATGTCCTTGAATTATGAAGGGCTATTGCTAGCTGGTGAGGCCGGCTCCTTGACCTGAAGAAACCGATTTTTCTGAGTAGTTAAGGGGCCGGTATCACCACACAAAAGGCCGTGCAGTTGGTTTCGAAAACAATAGCACGGCCTCGTACTATTTATCAGTGCTGCTCTGACCTAATGACACCATTCAAAGCGGCACTGAAATCCTTAACGATCTGCGGTTCCTCGATCCAGCGATTATTTTGTTCGGCCAGGTCTTCAGAAAGGTTATATAGCTGGCCGGAGGGACCGTCTGGTTGCGGCTCGATGCGCGCGGGTTGGCTGAAACCGCCGGAACCCAAGGCTTCGATGAGTTTCCAGTCCCCACGGCGTAGGGAGAACATGCCGTCGCCGGAATGGTGCACCAGCGTGTCGCGCACTACCTCTTCTTTACCCTGCAATAGGGGAAGAATGTTGACACTGTCCGGCCCGCCATCAGGGGGTAATTCGGCGCCTATGATTGCCGCGCAGGTAGCCATCAGGTCTCCCAGGCAAACTTACTGATCGCTTACGCTGCCCGCCTCTACCTGGCCTGGCCAGCGTACGATAAAGGGCTCGCGATGCCCGCCGTCCCAGATATCGCCTTTCTGGCCTCTTAAATCGCTATTTGGCCTATGACCCCATCTGTTTCCGTAAAAGTCTGTAAGCTGGGCTCCGTTGTCGCTGGTGATGATCAAGAGAGTGTCCTCGGCGAGAGCAAGACGGTGCAGGGTTTCGTCGATCTGTCCTACGAGCCAATCAAAGAGCATGATCATGTCACCGCGCTGGCCGGCGTGGCTGGCCCCTTTGATGAAATCGGGCGGCATGCAGGGACGGTGCGGCGCTGAGGGAGTGAGGTAAAGGAAAAACGGCCGATCTTCCCGCGCGCGTTCTTCAATCCAGGTCACCGCTTTATTGGCGAAAGTAACATCAACTTCTTCATCTCGCCACCCTGGCGGCATGAGGCCGGAGCGCTGCTGCGGGTTGTAGGGGTCTTTTTCGACGGTGGGGATGTCCACGACACGGCCGTTCTCGATGAAGCAGTAAGGCGCCATGTCCAATGACCCCGCTATATTAAAACTGTAATCAAAGCCCAGGCTGTTTGGACCCCCTGTTAATGGAGCCGCGTAATCGATGTTTCGGCCGTTGCCTTTGGGCTCCGCTATACTGCCGTCCGTCGTAGTCCAGTTCAGACCCAGATGCCATTTGCCGATGCTCGCCGTAGCATAGTCGTGCTCTTTCAGCAGACTGGCAACGGTGATTCGGCTCGTTTCAATCAGAGGAGGGCTAAAACCCCACAAGACGCCCTGTATTAGCGGACTGCGCCAGCAGTAACGTCCTGTGAGCACGTTGTAACGGCTGGGTGTGCACAGGGCGGAGGCGGCGTGAGCGTCGCTGAAGCGCATACCTTCGTGAGCGATGCGATCGATGTTGGGTGTGGCGATTTTCGTTGCACCATAGCAGCCGAGATCGCCTTAGCCGAGATCACCGGCCATGATGAAAATGGCGTTTAGGCCTATATTCAGCAGTATATTGACAAGCGGTAAATTCTCAAGTATCCTATCCAAAGACGGTTTCGTGAGCGCTCACATTTTTGCGCTCTTTGTATTATTTCCCATGATAAAAATTGCTGATGAGCCGCCGGCGTGTAACTATTGATGATGTAGCTGATCTTGCAGGGGTGTCCTACCAGACAGTTTCGCGCGTCATTAATGACCGGCCTGATGTCAGCGATGCCACGCGAGAACGCGTTCAAAAAATCATCGACGAAATTGGTTACAGGCCCAGCCACATTGCTAGAAGTTTAGCAACAGCCCGCACCGCGACCATAGGCCTGGTCGTTCCCGACATCTCCAATCCATTTTTCTCCGTTCTTGCCCGCGGCGCTGAGCAGGTCGCCTCGGAGCGAGGGTTTACCGTTCTTTTGAGCAGCACGGCCGAAGATGTCTCGCGCGAAGTTGAGGTCCTGCATATGCTTGACGAGCGCTATGTTGATGGCGTGATCGTCTGTGGTTTCCGGCAAACGGATGATCTCCTGCGCCAGGCGCTTGCTCAATTCAAAGCCGTTGTTCTGGTTAACCGGAAGCTCGAGGGGCGATCCTTTCCCGCTGTTTTGGTTGACGATGTTTTGGGCGGCTATTTGGTGACGCGGCATTTACTAGAACAGGGTCACACGGCCATTGGCTTTCTAACAGGGCCGGCCAATTCTTACAGCGGCGCCCGCCGTTTGGAAGGTTACTACAAAGCCCTGGCGGAAGTTGATATCGAACCCGATCCCGATTGGATCAGACACTGTACCCCAACATACATTCATGGTCAGGAAGCTGCCCAAAAATTTGTCGGAGCGCATCCGGAATTGACCGCTTTATTCTGCCACAATGATCTGGTTGCATTAGGCGCGCTTAGAGGCTGTAATGAACTTGGACTGGATGTTCCCGAAGATATGGCCGTTGCCGGTTTTGATGACATCATGATGGCCGGAATTGTTACGCCGGCGCTTACCACCTGCCATGTCCCCCGTGAAGAATTGGGACGCCTGGCGGCTTTGATGCTGCTAGATTGCATTGAAAAGAAAGTAAAGGACTGTGGCGAGGTCCTGGTGAGACCAGAGCTTACTATACGTGCCAGCACGCTTGTAAAACAAACAGCGATATAAATGGCGCGATGAAATTGTTGTTGAAAAGGCTCGTAAAGCCTGAACTTGTAAATCAGAGAAAAAGGAGGTGATTGATCGAATAGATAATAGTTGAGTTCTTGTGGAGGAAGAGTTGAGCTGAGGTTTTGTAGCCCTTACAACAAGAGATTACCATACGCTCCCCCCAAGAATATTTATTGAATGAGTTTCAAGCAATCCCACGTTTTTCATGGAGGATCAAAATGAAAAGCAAGAGAAAGAAGAATTTGAGAATTTGGCAGTTAGTGCTCTTCAGCCTACTTCTGGTTTTTAGCTTGATCTTGGCCGCCTGCGGTAATGGTCAAGTTCAGGAAGCCGTGCAAGAAATAGCGCCGACAGTTGAAGCGGCCGTCGAAGAAGCGGCTCCCACCGTCGAAGCGGCCGTTGAAGACGCTGCTACGGCCGTTGCGGATGAAGCCGCGATGGGTGAAGGCAGCATCTGGGTGCTCCTACCCGACAGCGCCAGCTCCGCGCGTTGGGAGACGGACGACCGCCGTTACTTCAGCGAAGCCTTTGAAGCGGCCGGCATCGATTACGAGATCGTCAACGCCGAAGGCGACGCGCGCACGCAGCAGACGCAGTTCGAGCAGGCGATTACCGCCGGGGCGAAGGTCATCCTGTTAGTGAATTTGGACTCCGGTTCCGCAGCGGCGATGATCGCCAGCGCGCGAGATGCCGGTGTGCAGGTCATCGATTACGATCGTCTAACGATTGAAGGACCTGGAGCGGATGCTTATGTGAGCTTTGACAACGTGGCCGTAGGCGCGGCGATGGGCCAGATTCTGGAACCCCTGATCGACGCGCAGGAAGGGACGCCGCAGGTAGTCTTGCTGGACGGCGCACCGACAGACAACAACGCGACGTTATTCCGCGAAGGGTACGCGAGCTACGCGCAGCCGCACTTTGACGACGGGTCATGGGACCTGGTCGCCGAGCAGGCAGTGCCGAACTGGGACAACCAGGAGGCGCTGGTGATCTTCGAGCAGATTTTGACCGCGGCGGAGAACAATGTGACCGGCGTATTCGCGGCCAATGACGGCTTGGCGAACTCGGTGATCTCGGCGTTCAAGAACGCGGGCATCGATCCGGGCGACGCGGGCATCCCGATTTCGGGGCAGGACGCGACGGTAGGCGGCATCCAGCATGTGCTGGCCGGCGACCAGGCGATGTCGACGTACAAGCCGATCAAGGCTGAGGCGGAAGCAGCGGCTGCGGCGGCGATAGCCCTGTTCAAGGGTGAGGATGTGGCAGCGCTGGCCAACGGCGTGACGATCAACAACGGCACGAACGACATTCCGTTCATCGCTTTGACGCCGATTCCGGTGACGAAAGAGAACGTTGCCGACACGGTGATCGC
>JBJYWP010000012.1:0-3621 GCA_046259485.1 Promineifilaceae bacterium (SeqCode)
TGGGCCATAAGGGACTCGAACCCCTGACCAAGTGATTAAAAGTCACCTGCTCTGCCAACTGAGCTAATGGCCCATGAGAGGTCAAATTATATCATGGTCAGGGTCAATAATACAACATGAGCAAGCGCGCCCTTATCCGAGACCGGCCGCCGTTTTTTGCTTCATGAGGATTGCTGAACTATCTGTGAAAGCTGTTTGCGCTGCAAATTTCGCTAGTTTATAATCGCCGCTTAGAGGTTCAGAAGCGCACCTTGATAAAGATGTGAATCTGAATCAGAAAATGTGAAGGTAACTTTGTAATGGCACCAGCCAATATATCGCCAGAAGAACCAGAACAGGCTTTCCAGACAGCAGCTGAGCAAAATAAGCAATCCGAATATCGCCAACCTCCCGAGGTCTTTATTCGCGAAATTGTGGAGACCCTGCTGCTTACCTTTTTCATTTTCTGGTTAGTGCAGAGCCTCATCGGCCGTTACCGAATCGACGGCAGCAGCATGACCCCTACGCTCCTGGATGGTGAGTATCTTATCATCAATAATCTCAGCTATGTACTCGATGACCCCCAATACGGCGACATCGTTGTTTTCCAGCATCCGCGAAATGAACTTAACTTGATTAAGCGGGTCATCGGCGTGCCCGGTGATACCGTATCGATCGAGAATGGATCCGTTTCGGTGAACGGCGAAGAGCTCACTGAGCATTATATTGCCGCCGCACCTAATTACACGGGGGAGTGGACTGTTCCTGCCGGTGAATACTTCGTCCTGGGGGATAATCGCAATAATTCGAGCGACTCTCATTCCTGGGGATTTTTGCCCGAGGAGAACTTGTTAGGCAAAGCATTATTTGTCTACTGGCCTCCTGCGGACTGGGGGGAAGTCGCTCATTCCGCCCAGGCAGCGGACTAGATTGATGGTCGGACCGGGTTATATGAGGAAAGTCTATGTTTGATGAACCATGTGATGAATGTGGTTTTGGTCGCTGCAAGCCCGTTACACTGCCTTATATGAGGATGTTCGGCACGCATATGATCGTTCTTCCCAATGCCCCGGCCAGCAAATGTGATGTCTGTGGTGCCGTGGATTACAAGCCGGAATTTTTGCTTACGATGCAGGTTATGTTGGAGAAGATCGCCAAAGATCAACGATCCGCGGGGATGGCTAAGAAACCGGCTTCAGAACGACGGCCCGGTTGGACGCCGGCCGGACGGGGCGGATAAGCTTTATCAATTGCCAGGAATGGCAGCCCAAATCGAAAATTCCAGCTTAGTTTTTAAATTTAGCGGCTTACGCTAGAGCGGCAGATTTTCTACCGTATCGCGACGGCCGGCAATGAAAGTGGGTTCTCGATCCCAGGTTTCACTCATCGCTGCAGATTTCGACACAGTCAAGGTGACCTGCGCGTTTTGGGGATCGTAGTCGGCAATAAAGTCAACTGGGATGAAGATTTGATTGCCCATTTTCAAATTGGAGATTCCCAAGTAGGCGGCATACAATTTGAGTTCTGGATCGATTTCATCCACGCGGTGATAAAGACGCACCGCCTTGCCCAAAAATACCCCATCGGCCGTCACTACATCAGCCCCTTTCTTAAGCTCTTTTTCCCGCAGCATCTGCAGCGCGTTTTCGTTCATAGGTCCTGGTTGACGATTCAATGACATCTGCTAACTCCACTATTCTTGTGCAAGATAATGCCCACATTATACTTGGAATCCGGCGCCGGTTCACTAATTATGCCTGATAAAAAAATAAATCTACGGCGTCGGTGAAGGTACAGGCGTAGCAGTCGCTGTGGCCGTGGGTGTGGGTGTACTTTGCGGCGTAGGCGTTCGTACCAGCACAATCAATTCGGCCGACTGCCGGCTGGTGATATCGTTATTGTTTACCGCTCGTACCGTAATCCTCTTCTGCCCGGAACTTTCCGGGATCCATTTTTGCTCCATGGTAACGACCTGATCCGGCATAATCTGCGGGGTATCCAGCAGTTCGTTATCGATGCTGATCGTTATCGCCTCCACACCGACCATGTCGGCAGCTACGATAATGATGCTCAACTCCTCGCCCACGTTTACTTCCGCGAATGACTGGGGTTGGATGATTTTGACCAGTGGGCCGAAGGATTCATAAAAGTCCACTGATTCAAGGGCTTGATCGTGCGCCTCGGATATTAAGGTTGATTTCGCCTCCAGGGTTGCCAGCTGTTCGTCCGTATTGGCTAATTGTTCGGTGAGCACGAGACTTTCTGAAGCGGCCGTTGCCTTTTCGAAGGATGTTCGGGTTGCTTCCTCTTGAAGCGCGGAGTGATTGAGTTTTAAAGTCGCCTGCTCCTTTTTAACCGCATCAACGGTTTGTTTTTCGGCCGCCAGGTCCCCACGCAGTGAAACCTGACCCTGGAGTACGAATACGAAGGCTGCTAGCAGAACCATTAATAACATGAGAAGGGTTAAGGCAAGTGCAGTGAGGGCAGTTGGTTTCATTACTAATGTTTCTGTTAGGAAAAAGGGCTATCTAGTGCCAATCACATAAATGTTCGCAAAATAATCGTCTAGATGTTTGATAAAGAATGCTACACGAGGTTAGATCGGTGGTCAAGTGGGTAAAAACCGTAAAGGAAGAATTAAGAAGCGTAGTAAGATCAGCTTAGTGATAGCGAGTCAGGTAATCAGAGGTCAGGTGGTTAGCTGACCCCTGATTACCTGACCGCCTGAAAGGCTTTTATGAGGTTCATGAAATGAAAAGAAAAGGAATTGTTTTATTTATAGTTTTCCTGATGCTGTCGATAACGGCCTGTCAATTTAGCCTGGAATTGCCCTGGGAAATCGGCGCGCCGGATGTCAATATATCTCAAGAAGAGATCGCTGCCGCGGCGACCCGGGCGGCGAATGTTGCCGCAACAGCAGGCGCCATAGCCGACCAGGCCGGTCAGGTTGCGGCAACGGCCGTTCTCCAGGGTGATGATATAGTATCTACGGCGGTGGCCGGCGATAGGCTGCCGCAGGGCGATGGGGCTGCGACCGGAGCGACTTCTTTAGAACGTAAACTGACGTCCATTTCGCCCGACGCCAACGGCAATTTCACAATCACCATGACCGACGCTGATTTGGCGGAATATCTGGCGACGCAGGGGGCAGCTTTTGAAAACAGTGAGGCGCGAATAGAGAACGTGCAGGTCAGCTTCACGCCGCAAAATGTCGTCGTAACCGGTGATGTAACCAAGCCTATCGGACTGCCGCTGACCGCGCAGCTGCAGCCGGATGTAGTTGACGGCCGTCTGCACTTCCAGGTTTTGAACGCCTCAGCAGGCATGTTCCCTGTACCCGATTCGATGCTCTCTGTCCTGGAGACCGGCATTAACGTAGGCCTGGGCCAGGCTATGAACTCGCTGCCCGCGGACGTGGGTTTACTGGACGTCGCTCTTGGCAGTGGAAGTATGACGGTTCTCGGCCAGATGCAGTAAGGATTAATTCGTCACCGGCCTGCTCGGCGCTCATTAAGGGTGGTTGGCGAATGAATATACCCTCAGATTAGGCCTTTAATAAGGCTTTGAATTTGCTTTGGATAGGTTTTGGCAGCAAATCTGGCTTATAGTTTCTGGGTTAATTCACTTTAGGAAGGTTCCATG
>JBJYWP010000013.1:0-1810 GCA_046259485.1 Promineifilaceae bacterium (SeqCode)
CTTAAACCATATCAAAGCGTTCGGTTAATACATTCTCGGGTGGGACGCCCAAGGCGGGTAGCGCTTCTTCCATTGCGTCCATCAGAGCCGGCGGCCCACATATCAAATATTTGAAAAACTTATACTGTTTGGCATAGTCTGCCATATGTTTTTTCATGATATCGGCGTTCACAAATCCTGTTTCACCCCGCCAATCATCTTCAGGATGACTCAAAACGGGGACAAAAGTGAAATTCAACTCATTCGATTGCTGCAGCGCTTCAAACTCATCTCGGAAAGTCATTTCGGCATAGGAGCGCGCCCCGTAGAATAGGAATACCTTGCGGTTATCTTCGCGCTTGATCATCGTCTGAATCATGGAATGAAGCGGCGTAATCCCCACACCACCACCGACAAAGACATATCCCATTGCTTGCTCTCTATCAATCGAGAAAACTCCATGTGGACCATCCAACCACACTTTTTCCCCTGGCTGCAAATTGGGCACCACTTGGCCCGACCAATCCCCTAAATTCTTGATCGTAAAGCTTACTGTTCCGGATGGTTCTACATCGCCAGGTGAGGACATGGAGATGGGATGTTGGCCGATGCCGAAGGGAGTACGACCGCTCTTGATCCAAGAGAATTGACCCGGCTTAAAGTTGAATCCATCATGGTTTTCTGGCTTTAGTACCAAGGTGTGCGCGTCGCCATATTCCTGACGATTCTCTACCAGTTCCCAGCGGCGGTTCCAATTGCGAATAGGGGTGTAGATTTTGTACCAACTAATCAGGCCCAGGACTAAAACCGCATACAAGGCCCAGACGATTTTCATTTCTAAAGTGGACGTGTAACGGCCGATCAAAAAAATGTGTACCAGCGCAGCAAAGATGACAATGAGGGCGAAAATGCCATGGGCCACGTACCAGACCTCATAACGGATGCCCAACCGTTTACGCCAGATGGAGGATATGATGAGCAACAGTAATAGCAGTACCGCAGAAAATGCGGTGATGGTAGCGATATTGGCACAACTGGAAAAGGGATTCAGCCAGCAAGCTGCTGGATAGCCGGAAATGATGAGCAATGTAGGGTGAGCCAGCACAAAACCCAGGGCAGCTATGCCCATTGTATTGTGGAATTGTTGCAGCGCATCCTCTCCAAATGGTTGTGCAGCGGCAGTAATGCGCGATATGAGCGCAAACTCCAAGCTCATGATCGAGAAACCAATAAAGCCGGCCCCTACTGCCACCTCAACAAGAAAGGGCTGCGAAGCACGCCCTGGATTGGATAAAGCTGCTGTTAAAAGTGGCAGCAATAACAAGAATAAGTAGAAACCATACCAAACAATTCCTCTGACGATTAGAATCATATCTTACTGCCTCCATGGCTTATGTTTTGAGTGATTAGAACAACAACCGATCGCGCTGTTACAGTGTAGCTGTTTTGACTCTCTGGTAGTGACAGCGGCGGTTCGGCAAAATCTGCTGGAGATGATTGTGATGTATCAACAAGACGTGCCCAGCACAGTCCCGCCGACAAGTCCGGCAGTTGAAAGTCAAGCGGTTCCCAATAAGCGTTAAGCATAATGTAAAGATGCTCGTGCACGTCACCGCTCCCCAGATTAAATAGCTCAAAGGCGATGCTGTGCGACTGATCACCCCAATCGGGTTGCTGCAGGTGAACGCCGTGCCAGACAATGTTTGTTCCGCCGAGTCCAGCCCAATAAGATTGGTGGCGGAAGAGCTTACTTTTCTGGCGAAAACGCAACAAGCCGGAGACAAAGCGCAATAGTCCTTGCTCTTCATTGACCTTGTCCCAATCAAACCAG
>JBJYWP010000014.1:0-9224 GCA_046259485.1 Promineifilaceae bacterium (SeqCode)
TCTTCCTGGCGCATGATCGCTTCCATGTCCGTCCAGGGGCTAAAAACGCGTTCCGCCAGTAAATTCTTGTGCTTGTTGACGATATCATACAGAATCATCAACCCCAGATTAGACATCCCCAGGTCATAAATATCAGGAAAGGCCAGGGCGACTTTGAAGTCAATGCTCTCCCAATCTTTGACGATTTGATTATATTCACCGCCGAAATAACGGCCCGGTTTAGCCACTCGCGGCAGAATGCGCTCCAGTGCGTATTCAATTTCTGTAACTTTTTTTTGCATAGGCGGGATCTGTATGGTCCTTGATTCGGTCGAAAACAACACCCTCAGACCGGGACACATACCTTTTATCTATTGTTTTGATAATTATAGCGAAAAATCCGCCGGTCTGTCAGATAAAGAAAACGGCCGTCCACTGAACATTAATCTCAGAGGACGGCCGTAAGTCACTCAGTGCGTTATTTTATTGAACACTGACGTTTTGCTGAAGGCGAGCAGTACCGCCTGGACCGGAAGCTTCAATACTGTATTGGGCAATGCCCGTGTTAGAAGGACAATCATTCGTCGTTCCCGCGAGGGGAGCGCCATCCCACAGCACAATACCATCACGTCTGATGACCACGTTGTTGACATCACCTTCCACGCGCCAATTTACCTGGACGCACTGGCCGGCATTGATCGAAGGCGGAGCGACGGTAAAGGACGATATCTTCGGCGCCGTGTTTGACGGTTGGACAAATATCGTGATCTGCCGGATTTCCGTCGATCCGTTCGTGTTCAAAACACGCAGGTTATAAGTCGTCGTCGTGCGCGGACATTGGGTACTGCTGTTAACCCCGGTTGTAGGATAATTGTTGAAATTCTGCCCATCGGGATAGAACCACACTGCCTGGATATTCTGAACATTCCAGGAGAAGGTCACACACTCACCTTCCTGAATGGAGGTGCGATCGACAGTAAAACTTATGGTCGGCGACGGTGTCTGCGTCGGTACGGGAACCGGGGTCGCCGGCGCGGGTATGGTAACGGCAACCCAAACACGCTGGCCGAATGGCTCACCCATATCGTTGCGCATTTCCCAGAATGCTTGGTAAGTACCGGGATATGTAGGAGCCACAAGATCGGCCCAGAAATCATAGGACTGGCCGGGCAAAACCTGTCCCCTCACGGGAACGGTCGAGCCGCCCATCTGTGCCGCAGAGACATTACCGCTGACATAATTTAGGCTGTAGCCACTGCTCCAGGTGCAGGTACCGATATTCTTAACACGCCAACCTTTACGGAAAGCCTGCCCCGGCGACATCACCGGCGGGCTTTGCATATTGTTGTCATCGAGGTTCAAATCACCTATAAAAGCCATAGCATCGGTGCAGCCAACAACTACCGGGGCTTCTTCATCCGCGGGAGGAGTGACCTCCTCGATCGGCGGGATCTCGTCGAGTTCTAAATATTCCTGAGCCAAATCCGCCAGGACACCCTGGTTCTGCAAATTAGTCAACGCCTGGTTAATTTGATTGCGTAATGTATCCTCACCCTGGGGCAAGGCGATAGCAAAGCGCTGGCGATGCAGGCCGGAGGCAATAATGTTGACATCAAACTGCCTTTCTGCAACCTCGGCCGGCGTCTTATCCATCATCACCAGCTGTACACGTCCCGCGACCAGGTCTTCCACTGCCTGGTCAGCTCTGGCGTAGACAAATAGATTCTCCTCAGGCATCAGGCCGGTATCGATAAGATTTTCCCGCGCCCAATCTTCGTAGACTGAGCTGGCCTGGACGCCCAGCGTGTACGCTCCGAGATCGGCCACCTCATTTATGGCTGTGATATCCGACCCGTTTGCAGCCAGGATCGCATCTTCACCAATATAATAAACATTGGAAAAATCAACGGCAGCTTCACGCTCCGGCGTAATTGACAGCGCTGCGATCGCCACATCCACCTGTCCCGACAGCAAGGAATCACCCAACCCATCAAAAGTGATATCCGTCATATCCACAATGAGGCCAAGTTCTTGCCCAATCGCCTGAATCAGGGCGACGTCAAAGCCCGTCAGTTGGAACTCACTGTTATAATACTCAAATGGTGGATAATCGGCCGATATCCCCACATGCATAATGCCATCCGACTGGATGCGCATCCATGCCTGATCAGGGGCTTCTACCAATTCGTTGTCATCAGGGATAGGGGCGCTTGTTGCCGGCACCTCCGTCGCTGGCACTTCTGTTGCCGGTGCAGCGGCCTCTTCCGTAGAAGCCTCACCGGTCGGCGGTTCGCTGGTGGGTTGTTCTCCCGTATCCGAACAGGCCGCCAATACCCCGACCAGAAGGGCCAGGAGGACAACCAGGGTTAATGATCTATCCTTCTTCATGCTTCACCTCTCACACGTAATTGTGTAATGCTATTATGAATGGTATTGTACACCACTGCTTGTGAACAACGTTAACTTCAACTAAACCTTCGAGCTCTAAACAAATAGTTCACCAAACCAGCCTGAACCTAAAGACCACGAAAGTTTTTCAGCATTATTTTTGGGCGATATAAACAACCCATTCCTCACGATCGTATAGATCAATGTTGTCCCAGGCTTCATAAACATCGACATGCGTGAAACCCGCCTGTTTGAACATATCGACCATTTCCGAAACAGCATAAGTCTGGTCGGACAGGTTAACTTCAAGCATATCCTGCGTAGTCAAATCAATCACGTAAAAGCGTTCAACGGATATCCGCTCTTCTTCAAGCCAGTTACGCTCACCCAGGTGCAGAAACGGCGATTCACCCCACAACCCTTTGTCATCCGTATACCACCATGTGCTCGCCTGCTTATCCACGCGATCCTGAATCAAAAGTTCAACGGCTAACTTCGCACCGGGTTTCAGACTGGCAGCGATTTTCGCCAGCAAAGCCTGGGCTTTTTCACGGCGAAACACGGCCATTTGCCCGTAGATGAACAAGGCGCCATCAAAAGTATCTGCCGGCAGAACAGACTCACGGACATCCTGCTCAATAAACTCACAGCTATCCTCAACATTATTTTCCACGGCCAGCGATCGTGCAAAGGCAATAGAAGCCGGACTGAAATCGATCCCTGTCACCTGGCATCCTTTGCGGGCCAGATCAACAGAATAGAGCCCTGGCCCGCAAGTAAAATCCAAGACGTGATCGCCGGCTTGCAGATCGAGCTTCCCCCATAACCAATCCAACGCCTTTTTTCTCTCCTCATGTGTTCTTGAAGCTGCATTGTGAGATTGATCTAGATGTTCACGCAGCATGCGCTCTGAAAACGCAGGGTCATTCCAGGGCAAATTGCCGTCATACAATTCCCACGGTTCAGGAGGATCGGAGCGACGATAGACTCGCCATAGGCCATCAGATAGATCGTTGTATATTTGAGGCATTGTTCTCCTTAATGCATTGTTAAATATCCAATCGAATTTGGGGGCATTATACCATCAGATCATCCACTCAATCAGCGTTCCTGTATCCTATCGATTAGCACAGCACTATTAATCCCGGCCATGAGGCAGTTTCTTGGCTCCAATCTTTCAGCTACAATAGACGTGATCACCTGATGGTGATTTGTTCGCGAAAAAGAAAAAGCGAAATAATGGGAATATTTGACTCGCAGGAAGGGTAAGAATCTTCAAAGAGCCATGCCGCTACTACCTGGGGAAATACTCAACAAACGCTACCGCATCGTCAGTTTATTAGGGCGTGGGCCTTATGGCGCCACCTATCGTGCCTATGATAATGGCGCACAGCAAGAAGTGGCGATAAAAGAATATCTCGATCCCACCGTAGAAACCCAAAGGAGGTTTCGCGAGGAAGCGCGGCGGCTTAGCAACTACAACCACCCCCAGCTGCCTAAGTTTGTGGACCATTTTGCCTTGAGTGACACGGGCCAATACCTGGTCAGTCACTACATCGGCGGCGTCGATTTGCAGCAGCTTCTGGACCAATTCGGCCCCCTGCCCTCTGATAGGATCATCGAGTACCTGCAAGAGGCATGCCGTCCTCTTTCCTACCTTCACGAGCGAAATGCCCTGCATCTGGACATCAAGCCCGCAAATATTCGCGTTACACCTACTGGAGAAGTCTTTTTAGTCGACAGCGGCTTATTGGGATTGGGCATACGGCCGCATGAAGCGGGATACGGCTCTCCCGAGCAGCAGGCCCAGACCGAGGTCACACCAGCAAGTGACATCTACAGCATGGGGGCAACGCTTTATACGCTCTTATGCGCCAAAGTCCCGCCCAAGGCCTTAAGTCGTGAAAGCGGTTTAGAGACAATGCCAGCCGCTCGCGAAGTAAACCCGGATGTAGAACCCTATTTATCCCTGGTAGCTTCGCGCGCGATGTCGCTGCGCCCGGACGCGCGCTACGACTCGGCGAAGGATTTCAGCACCGCACTTAATCGCCCTGCAGGTTTCCGCGAACCTCAGATAAACCAACCGCGCCGGACGCCTGATAACGTAAATGTCGCCTCGCCGCCGCGCCTGCCGCAAAGTCGCCGGCGACAGATGGAAAGGAGAACTATTTTCGGCTTATTGGGACTGCTTCTGGTCATCATTCTGGCTGGAGTAGGTTTCGGCGTTCTCAACTTTGGCGGCCCCGATGAAGTTTCTGATGCCGCCGCCACGGCAACCTTGCAATCGGCCGTTGTCGCCGCCCTGACACAAATTGCTCCAACCGCGACGCCGATTCCAATCCCGACTGATCCCCCCACGCCTACGCCTGAGCCAATTATCACAGATACCGGTTCACGCATGCTTTATGTTCCGGCCGGCATCTACAGCATGGGCAATGATGAAAGCGAAGATAACGATCAAAAACCGGCTCATCTGGTCCGACTGGACACCTATTTTATCGATGAGACCGAAGTCACAAACGGCGCTTATGCCCAATGCGTTGAGGCTGGTGTTTGCGACCCGCCGGACAGCCCCAACGCGACTTATCATCCAGCTTATTATGGAGATTCCACCTTCGACGATTACCCCGTCATCTTCGTAAGCTGGTATGATGCCGATATATTTTGCGAATGGCGCGGCGGTCGCCTGCCAACTGAAGCGGAATGGGAAAAAGCCGCGGGATTTGATCCCGTCGAAGGTCTGAAAACACTTTATCCTTGGGGTGACGCCTTTGATGGGACGCGCCTGAATTTCTGTGATGAAAACTGCCCCCGCGATTTTAGAGACGCGGCAGTCGATGATGGTTACCAGGATACGGCGCCCGTGGGCAGCTACAGCGACGGCAGATCCCCCTTGGGTCTCTATGACATGTCCGGAAATGTAATGGAATGGGTAAACGATTGGTACAACCGCCGCGCCTACGAGGATTCAGTCGACACCAACCCCCTTGGCCCTCTGGAAGGAGAATTCAAAGTCATACGTGGCGGCTCCTGGCTGTCCGCCCAAGATGAGGTTACCGTAACAGTGCGCGACTCTTTTGATCCTCTGGTAACCCGCGCCAACCTCGGCTTCCGCTGTGCCATGTCCCCATCCTAATATCTACCTCGATTTACAAAGGATCCCCCTCATGCCACCCCCGCAAACTCAATCACTACAGACCTTGACTTCCGGCCTACGCAGCGGGCAAATCCCCCTTCTGGACTACCTGGATCAACTACAGGAGCGGTTCAACACTTACGAACCGCAGGTGCAGGCTTTTATTCCTGAAGAAAAACGCTTCACCCGCTTAAGGGAGGAAGCCGAGCAGCTCTTGGCGCGCTATCCAATGCCCCAGGAACGGCCGCTTCTTTTCGGTCTGCCCATAGGCGCAAAAGATATTTTTCACGTTGACGGTTTCATTACCCACGCCGGAACCAAACTAGACAGCAGCTTACTCCAAGGCCCCGAATCAGCGGCGATTACCAGGATGAAAGAAGCCGGCGCACTCATTCTCGGCAAGACGGTAACCACTGAATTCGCCTATTTCGCCCCCGGCCCAACCCGCAACCCGCGTAATCTTGAATACACGCCGGGCGGTTCCAGCAGTGGTTCCGCGGCTGCCGTAGCCGCCGGGCTTTGTCCTCTGGCCTTCGGAACGCAAACCATAGGCTCAATCAACCGCCCGGCAGCCTTTTGCGGCGTCGTAGGCTGCAAACCCAGCTATGATCGCATAAGCAGAGAGGGCGTCATTCCCGTCTCTCCCTCAGCCGACCACATCGGCTTTTTCGTATCCCAGGCCGCCGATGTCCCCATCGTTGTCCAATTACTATGCAAAGAATGGCGGACCGTTACGGCCGAATCCAAACCCGTGCTGGGCATACCGGATGGCCCCTACCTGGCCCGCGCCTCCCAAGAAGCGCTGCATCACTTCGCAGCCGCATGCCGGCTTCTCGAAGAGTCGGGCCTCATCGTCAAACGCGTGCCCGTTATGCCCGATTTCGACAACATTTACGAGCGTCACAACCAAATCGTCGCGGCCGAGGCCGCCCAGACCCATGAGAATTGGTATCCCGAAAACAGCAGCCTCTATCATCCCAAAACGGCCGATCTGATCGAAAGAGGACAACAAATCGATCAACAAACGCTGCAAGCTGCGCTCCAGGGTCAAACAATCTTACGCAATGAGCTTGACAGGACAATGGCCAAATATGGCATTGACTTATGGCTGTCCCCTTCGGCCGTTGGTCCGGCTCCAAAAGGTCTACAAAGCACGGGAGATCCGGTCATGAACCTTCCCTGGACGCATGCCGGTATGCCAACGATCACGCTGCCCGCCGGCGCCAGTTCAAACGGTCTGCCGCTAGGCTTGCAGGTGGCCGCCCGCTGGTATCAAGATGAAGAACTACTTGCCTGGGCACCCCAACTCGAACAAGCTCTAAAAAATTTGTAACGTTATTAGGGCATCAAACACATCCATTCCCCAACAGAATTTCTAACACCTTCACTATGGAAGAAATCTTGAGAATCACCTTCATTTCGTTAAAATTAACCAAGGTTAAATTATATTTACGACTAACCTAAATAACTATTTTTGTCTTCATAAAAATTTGGTATAATCTTGGCCGTAAGGTTTTGCCATAATCATTATGTATAATATTTTAAGCACGATCGGCAACCCTGGAGCGCGTTCTGTGGATCAAAGACACTTAGAAGATCACGACCAAAGCTGCCTTGAGCTTCTTGACGAAGCTGTAGTAGGCGAAGACGGCATTGTCCATGTCGAATTAGATACGGAAGCGGAAAAGGTTCGCTTCGACTTCGACGCTTCGCGCATCAACGAGGAAGACATTCACCGTATCGCCTCAACACTGGAACCCACCTTGCATGAAAGATGGAACAACTGCACGATGCGGCTCGGAAAGCGCGGCGGCCGCGCCTGCGAGTCGTGCGCTCTGGCCCTTGAACGGCAGGTACAGGAAATTCCCGGGGTGCGGCGAGCAACCGCCAGTTATGCCGGAGGTGTGATGAGCATCCAATACGATGATGCCCTTATTTCACCGGCCGAACTGTCCGAAAGTGTATCAAGTTGGGGCATTCATATTGAGCCCTCCGCCGCCGAACTTCCCATCGAAACAGCCCCCAAAAAGGAAGAAACGGGTCTGCGTCATGCCTGGAATTGGTCGCTCGAAAACCTGCAGGCTGTCTTCACGGCCATTACTTTCGTGGCCATGATCTCCGCGTGGCTTGTGGAGAGAATGACCGGAGCACCCCCTTACCTCGCACCAGCTCTATACGCCCTCGCCTATGCCACGGGCGGCTACTATGGGCTAAAGGCCGGACTCGAATCATTACAGGCCAGGACAATCGACGTCGACCTGCTCATGATCATGGCTGCCATTGGCGCAGCCCTTGTCGGCCAGCCTTTTGAAGGCGCGATGCTGCTTTTCCTCTTCTCGCTTTCCAATGTCTTGCAGGATTACGCGCTTGATCGCACGCGCAACGCGATTCGGGCCATGATGGAATTACGGCCGACCCAGGCAACAGTACGGCGCGGAGACCGGCATTTGGTCCTGGCCATCGAGGAGATCGTCATTGGCGATCACCTCTTAGTCAAACCGGGCGAACGCATCGCCTTAGACGGCGTCGTATTGGTTGGCGAAAGTGCAGTCGATCAGGCAGCCATCACCGGGGAATCCATGCCTGTCTATAAGGTACCGGATGAACAGGTCTTTGCCGGTACGATTAATAAAGAGGGTTACTTAGAAGTTAGCGTAACAAAAATGGCCAAAGATTCGACAATTGCCCGCCTGATCCAGATGGTAGAAGAAGCCCAGAGCGAAAAAGCGGAGACCCAGCGTTTCATTGATAAATATGAGCAGTATTACGCGATAGCTGTCGTTGCCCTCACCGGGCTGGCCATTTTCATCCCCCCGTTACTGCTCGGAGAAGCCCCGGGCGAATCTTTCTACCGAGCGATGACCATTCTGGTTGCCGCGTCACCCTGCGCCATTGTGATCAGCACGCCGGCTACGGTGCTATCGGCCATTGGCAACGGCGCAAAACGCGGCGTCTTATTTAAAGGCGGCAGCTATGTGGAAAATGCCGCCACAATGAAAGTGATCGCCTTCGACAAAACCGGTACATTGACCATCGGCAAGCCGCAGGTAACCGATGTCGTAATCTGCCAAGCCTGGTCAGGAAATCAGGATGAGCTCCTGTCCATCGCCGCGGCCGTCGAAGCAAAATCCGAACACCCCCTGGCCCAGGCGGTGGTTGAAGCAGCCGAAGATCAAAACCTGGCGCTCCCCGTAGCCTCTGAGTTTCAAGCTGCGACGGGCAAAGGAGTTCGCGCATCTGTCAACGGCCGTGTTCTACATATCGGTAACCGGCGCTATTTCGCTGAAATCTCCACAGCCGGATTTGAAGAAGCCTCCGTAATCGTGATGGATCTGCAAAAACAGGGCAAAACCAGCGTCCTTGTTGCCCACATGGATGACGACAATACGCACGCCGCCATTGTCGGCGTCATCGCCTTTGCTGATGTCCTGCGCGAGGATGCCGCCCAGGTAGTTAGTGATCTTTACCAATCAGGTATCGAGCATGTAGTCATGCTGACCGGCGATAATGAAGTAGTAGCGCAACAAATTGCCGCCCAGGTTGGTGTTGACGACTTTTACGCCGAGCTTTTACCCGAAGATAAAGTAGCTGTCGTTAATCAGGTTCGCGAAAAATATGGACCCGTGGCCATGGTCGGTGATGGCGTCAATGACGCGCCTGCCCTGGCCACGGCCGACTTAGGCATTGCTATGGGTGCGGCGGGAACCGATGTCGCCCTGGA
>JBJYWP010000015.1:0-13976 GCA_046259485.1 Promineifilaceae bacterium (SeqCode)
CGCCTGAACCGGGAGAGAATAATTAACAAACTCGTCGAGTAAATTATCAACCGCCTGGCTCTCCAAAATGCCGGTGAGACCATTTGACATTTACCCGGCGCTATGGAAAAATCCAGGTTCAAATTTATGCCCCCGTAGCTCAGAGGATAGAGCGCCGGCCTCCGAAGCCGGGTGCCCTGGTTCGAGTCCAGGCGGGGGCATCAAACAAATTTCAACGCTATCCATTTTTCAGCGACAAGTAAATACATTTGATAGCCAAGAGTTGTTGATTCAGACTCTAAGTCTGACGCTTAATTTGTTAGCCGGGACGTCAATTGAAGGTGTGGTGCGCTCTATCGTCGTGTTAGGGAGTCGAATAACTATACCGCTGGATCAGAAAAGCTGACAGTAAGCGCTAAAGGGCGAGGATGCCGATTAAAACCAAAACAAAGCTGACAATGCCGCAAGCCGCAAGCAGAGCAACGCCAATCATCAATGAAATTATAAGGCCATATGAATCGTTGCCGTCTTCCATAAGTTCCTTCTTCTGTGTACTTTATGGTCGTTTAACGCCCATCCATTTTCGCCGCTTTGAGCGCGAAATAGTGAGCGGTAAGGCGTTAATTGTACACAGAGCTTAATTTTAGCCTATGTAAGCGCACCAGGAAAGGCGGCTTCTTCCAAACATTGCTACAATTCCATGGCAAACCTGACTAAATGGGACGCTGTCCTGCTAAAACGAATCGAATGAAAGGGACAAAACCGGACTTTTGGAGAAGAATTCATGGCTGACGACCGTACGCGCATGCTGACCCTGGCAAAGGTTTTAATCGCCTCTGCCTGGGCTGATGGCGAGATTACAATTGAGGAACAAAACTGTCTTAAAGACATTATTTTCCACCTTTCTGCGCCAAACGTTCAACTGAGCGCGCAGGAGTGGGAGATGTTGGAAATGTACATTGAAGCGCCTGTCGGGGCGGATGAACGAGCGCGTCTTGTGGCCGATTTACAGGATGCGATTCAGTCGCCTGCCGAGCGCGAGTACGTTCTAAACGCCTTGCAGCAGATGGCTCTTGCAGATGGTGTGTCGGGAACAGACGAACAACAAGTCATCAATGAGATCTCTGAAGCTGTGCGCCAAACTGACGTCGGTATTCTTGATGGTCTTAACCGCCTGCTCGGCCGTTCTCTCTCCCGCCGTTCGGCCGCCGTCGCCCAAGCCCCTAATCGAGACGCTTATTTTGATGATTACCTGAAGAATAAGGTTTACTACGAAACGAACAGGATATTGCAGGAAGAAGGTCGCTCGCTCGATCTTTCCGATGCAGAACTGCGCAAGCTGGGCCTGGCTGGAGGGCTCATGGCCCGCATCGCCAAGGTCGATGAAGTCGTCAGTGAGAGCGAATTCGAGACAATGGTTCAGATCATCGCCGACATCTGGGAAGTGGATAAAGACACGGCCGTTTTTATTGCCAACGTCGCTGTCTCCTCATTGGGCCTCACTTATGACTACTATCGCATGACGCGTGAATTCGCGACCAGCACAACACTGGAAGAACGGCGTAGATTCCTGGTCGCGCTCTTCTTAATCGCCGGTGTTGATGATGGCGTTTCGTTCGACGAGACGGAAGAGATTCGCCTGGTGCAACAAGGCTTAAATGTCACGCATGAGGAGTTCATCAACGCTAAACTGCGCGCAAAAGAACTTCGCGGATAGAAATTTTGTTCCCGATCTTGATGCCTGTTACAATCTTGACCGGTGAGCATCATCCAATTAGGAATAAGAAGAATGTCATTATCCAATCTCTCGGAACATGGAAGCGCTGACGTGACAACGACCGTGCGTGAAAGCAGACCGGTTACAGTCAAAAAGGGTTGGCGGGCCAAATTGGACACCATTGTCGTTTTGTTTAAGCTGCGCGTCGTTTTTTTGCTTCTGGTAGCCGCCACAGCCGGCTCTTTTCTGGCTTCTGAGGGATGGCCGGGGATAGACATCCTCTTGCTTACCTGGCTTACAGGCGGCATGGCTGCCGCTGGAGCATCGGCCCTTAATCAGTACTGGGAACGTAAATCAGACGCTTCAATGGTCAGAACCAGCGGCCGTCCACTGGTCACAGGCGAGATAGCAAACCCGCGCTGGGTGCCTGTTATCGGACTACTTTTGATTCTGGTCCCCTCGCTGGCCGTCTATTCTTTTAACCCACCCCTGACATTCTGGCTGTTGGCCGGCGCGTTCATCTACGTCGTCATCTACACAATCTGGCTTAAACCACGCACGCTGCTCAACGTCGTGATCGGCGGCATAGCCGGCAGCGCAGCCGTCTTATCCGGCAGCGCCGCGGCCGGCATGTGGAATGCGCCTGGGGCCTTAGTCCTGGCGCTCATCCTCTTCCTGTGGTCCCCTTTCCATTTTTGGAGCCTGGCTCTCCTATATCGTAATGACTATGCGCGAGCGGACTTCCCCATGCTGCCCGCCAGGACCTCCCCGCGCGGTGCGGCAGCCTGGATCATGGTACACACGATCCCCACGGGCATTGCCGGCCTGGCCCTAGGGGCACTGCCTTTTTTAGGTTGGTCCTACCTGATTCCCGTTGTTCTGATAACGGCCGATCTTTTCTGGCGGTCAATAAAGCTGCTTCAAGATCCATCACCGCGCAACGCGCGCAAAGTGTTTATCTCATCCAATATCTATCTGCTGGTGCTCTTACTCGCTATTTGCATCGGCAGTGTATTGCCTTTTTAGTTGTCAGCTTTCAGCCATCAGTTTTCAGCTGACGGCTGAGAGCTAATGGCTGAAAGCTGTTTTCCAGGAGTAACCGATGGCCAAGCGTCTCATTCTTGTCGCCGGAAATATTGGAACCGGCAAGACTTCAATCACTGAGCGGGTCGGAGAACGGTTGGGTTGGGAAACGAGCTTTGAGTCCGTCGTCGACAATCCCTATCTTTCCGATTTCTATGGCAACATGAAGAAATGGGCCTATCACTTGCAGGTATTTTTCCTGGGCCATCGCGCGGAACAGCACCTGGCTCTGGCCAACAGCCCCCGGTCGGCAATTGCTGATCGTAGTATCTACGAAGATGCCTATATCTTCGCCCGCGCCCTCTACCATATGAACAATCTGAACGAGCGTGATTACCAATCCTACCGCACCTTATTCGACCTGGTTGTCAGGAATTTACCACGTCCCGATCTCCTCTTATATCTGGAAGCGCCGGTGCCGGTCCTTTTGGAACGGATCAACCAACGTGGACGGCAAATGGAAAGCGGAATTAGCGCTGATTATCTATCATTGTTAGAGGCGTTTTATAGGGATTGGCTCGATTCTTTTGACTTGTGCCCCGTTTTGACGATCCACTCCGCCGATCTCAACTTCGTAAAAAACCCGCACCATCTGGACATCGTTGTCCAGCGTATTGAAGATAAACTGGCCGGCCGAGAAATCGTCTATTTTGGGGACGATGATTAAGAAGGCGGGGCCATCCCAGCATAGCCGGTCATTTCTACATACCCTTGCGCCGTGACCGGCTCTCCCGCCAGGGACCCAGAAAACTCGCTCGCTCCCTCCCAATAAATTGTCGAAACTCGCAGCTCCTGATCGGCCATCAACGGCCGTCCCTCCAACTCAAGATCAACAGCTGGTATGCGCAGGCGCCAACCCGCGGGATACTCGGCTCCGCTGGCCGGGCTTTGCCAGGTGTCCAGCACTTCGAGCTGCCAGGCGTCATGGCTCAGGCTTTGCACGGTGCCGTCGCCGGTAATAAAGCTTCCGCTGGAATAAGGTTCGATCGTGCCGTCCTCCCGGCGGATTTGGAACAGCATCAGCGCGGCGCCATTCTCCAACTGCAGCGAAAACCAATCCCAGCCCACTGAACCGGGGCTTAGAGCAGTGGTCGAATATTCATGATCCATCCAACTCAAACCCTGCACATCAAAACGTTCTTCGCCGATAGCCAGCTGTCCCGATGTTTGCTGCTGCACGATGGAATAATAGTAGGAAGCATTACCCGGTTCCGGCCCTTTCTGGCTGAGTCCGCCATCGCCATGCAATACCGGCGGTAATGTTTCCTTAAGTGTAATATCCAGGGTCACATCATCGCTTTTAGCCTGAATGCGCACCTCGCCAGGCCCTGCTTCGGCCACCGACCAATCTTCCAACCACACGCGATAGGGTGTCGACTGCGCACCTGCCAGGCCTGCTCCATCGCGGCTAAATCTTTCAGAGACGTAGAATTCATCCCCTTCAATATCGGATATTGTGAAATGGGCCAGGTAAAGTTGATTACTGCGCCAGGCGGATGGGTCGTCTACCTCAGGAACCTCGCTCAGCGGCCGCAAGGCGCGCCGGAAAATCGTGAACTGGTAGCCAAATTCTCTTCCCGGTAAATCATCGTCTCCTTCTGTTTGAAGATTGCCGGTGTAATACCACCACTCCGTCTGATAATCTTCATGCACTCCCAGATCGCGCGGAAATTCAACCGCGCCGGGTATCAAGGCCCGCGCATAAGCTTCCGAAGTCCGGCCATCATCCACCAGCAAGGATTCCAACGAGGCGTTGGCGGGCATGCCGGCATCTGAAGGCCACCAGACAAAGAAAGCCAGAGCTGCCGCAAGGAGCAGCAAAGATATAAGAAGGAACCGTCTCATCTCGCTACACCCATTATTCCTCGCGAATCGCCGTGGAGACCGTCAATCTTCCCAAACGGAAAGAAGGATAAATCCCGGCAAGTACGGCCGCCAGCACAGCTATGGCAAAAGCCGCTATAAAATCGGCCGGTTGGAGCTGCATCTGTAATGTCCAACCAAAGGAACGGACATTGATCACGTATACCAGAATCCAGGCCAGGACATAACCCACCGGTAAAGCCAGCAGCCCCGCTGTCGCGCCGATAAGGCCTGTCTCCAACAAGGTCAATCCCCACAGCTGGCCAACCGTCATCCCCGTAGCCCGCAAGACCCCAAATTCTCGTGTTCGTTCCAGCTGTAGGCTTAAGAGAGCATTGAGTACGCCAATGAAGGCTACAATGATCGCCAGCAGGCGCAACGCTGCTGTGATGGCAAACGTGCGGTCAAATATCTCCAGCGATCCCTGGCGCAAACTGCGATTGGAACGGATCAGCAAATCCTCCCGGCCTTGGAAATGCCCCTGTAGTTCCGCCACAATTTCATCGGCCGTATAACCGGGTTTCAGAAACAAACCCATTGAAGCAATACTCGAATCCTGCCAGAGATCCGCGTAAACGTCGTTATCGATAAATATGGACCCTTGATCTGAAGAATAATCATAAAAAACGGCCAGCACCGGAAAGGCCTTCTCCCCCTCATTGGTCTGCATCACCACCGGCGGGGGTGGAATCGGCAAATCTTCTTTGAGAAAAAGGGCTTCAGATATAACGACGCCTTCCTGATTTTCCAGCTGAACCCAGGGATCGGCGCCTGGATCCCGAATCCAGGCATACGGCCGTTCCCCTTGCGACACGTCCCCATCCACGGCTATCAGCCGTATTTTACGGCCGAACGAGGGCATATATACTTCACTGCTGGTGGAGGTGACAACGGTTTCAACACCTGGCCACGCTCTAATTTCAGCGACCGCTTCCAGGGGCAGCGTGCCGATTACACGGTTGGCCGTAATCGTGGGCGGCGAGATATAGACATCAGCCTGCAAGGTTTGATCGAGCCACTGCACCACGGTATGGCGAAAAGAACCAATCATGATCGAGACGCCGACAATCACCGACACGGCCGTCATCAAGGCGGCAATAGCCACGGATGTGCGGCTCAAAGATCGATTGATGTCCCGGGGGGCCATATGCCCCAATACCCCAAACAAGCGGCTTCCTAGCGGGGCAATCAGGCGCATCAAAACCATTGTCAATGGCGGGGTGAGCAGCGCCGCGCCCACCAGCACGGCAAATAAACCGGCAAAAGTAATCAGCAGGTTCCCTTGCACGGCCAGAAAGAGGACGCCTATGCCCGTTAGGATCAGCCAGGCCAGCCACAACCAGGGCATTATTTTACGCACGCGGCTTTCTAAGGATGAACGCTGCATCGTCGTTTTTGGTACTGTGCGCGCGGCTTCCAACGCCGGAGGAAGCGCTGAAAAAACAGCCGCTACGACACCAACCAGGACGCCCTTAACCACCGTTGAAGGAGGGATCGCCAGGTTATTGACGTTAACCACGAAATAAAAATCATTAATCGTTTGCGTGATCAGGCGCACGGCGCCGCGTCCCAGTATGATTCCCAAACCAACGCCCAGCAATGCCCCAATCAAGCTGAAGAAAAAGGCTTCTCCGACAATCAGGCGGAAGAGCTGGTCACCGGTAACGCCCAGGCTGCGTAGGATGCCGAAGATGGGGCGGCGCTGGATGACGCTAAATGTAACCGTGTTATAGATCAGGAACATACCTACAACCAGGGCTAGAAGGCTCAAAGCCGAAAGGTTCAGACGGAAAGCGGCCGTCATCTGTTGGATCGTATTTTGCTGAGAAGCGGCCGTCTCAACCAACGCGCCGGGGGGAAGGCCTGCTTCGATAAGCTTGAGGTCCGCTTCATCTTCGACGATCAGGTCGATATGGCTCAACTGTCCCTGCATTTCAAAAAGTTCTTGCGCCGAAGCGATATCCGTGAAGAGGATGCCTTCCAGCGCCTGACTCGTAACCGCATCGTCTGCTTTCAGCAGGCCAACGATGCGTGCCGAATTTCTCTGTCCGGCATTATCGAGGGTTACGTATTGGCCCAGGGTTACGCCGTAACGGCCGGCGATTTCTTCAGAAACTACAATCGCGCCCGGCTCGCTTAAAAAAGCCATAATCGATTCCAGATCACCCCCACTGTCAAAATAACTGCGAAATGGGGGCTCCGCGAAAGGATCAATACCTACCAGGCGCATGGGTAAGCCACCCAACTCTTCCACCAGGACATAGCCTTCAACGACTGGTGCAGAAAGCCTGTAACCCAGTTCCTGCCGCAGATTTAAATAAACTTCATCATCCAAAGCGTCCGCCCCGGCGGGCAAAATGCGATGGGTCGCGCGTCCCGTAACGGCATCAGTCGACAGCTCAAAAGCGCGCTGCGCCGATCCGTTTGCCAGGTCGATGGAGACCATCATGGCCACACCAATCGCCACGCCGATGATCAGCAAAATGGTCTGCATCGGCCGTCGGCGCAGACGCCGCCAGGAAAGGCGCCATAAAGGAGCGTTGGACACCCTCTGAAGATTCTTAGGCATATTCGACAAACTGTAGTTGCGTCTCGTCTTGCAGACGGCCGTCATGAACACGCACAATTCGATCGGCCATGCGCGCTATTTCCGGATTATGGGTGGCCATGATCAACGTCTTGCCTCGCCGCCTGGTCAGGGCAAGCAGCAGGTCAAGAACCTGCTCGCCCGTATTTTCATCCAGGTTGCCGGTCGGTTCGTCGGCCAGGACAAGCATCGGATCGTGCACCAGCGCACGGGCGATGGCCACCCGCTGCTGCTCGCCGCCGGAGAGTTTATCAGGAAAGGTATCGCGGCGATCCTCCATACCAACCAGTTGTAACAGGCGCATTGCCGCGGCTTCTATTTGCCCATCCTCGTCACTGGCCAGCTCTCGCGGCAAAGTCACATTTTCCAGCACCGTTAGCATAGGGATCAGGTTAAAGAACTGGAAGACAAACCCGATGTGGTCACGTCGAAAAAGGGTGCGTTCCCTTTCACTCAACTCCGTAATCGGCACATCTGAGATAGAGACATGCCCGGAACTCGGCCGTTCAATGCCGCTGATCAGATTAAGCAGCGTGCTCTTGCCACTGCCGCTGTGCCCCAGCAGCGCTACAAACTGACCGCGTTGAATTTCCAACTGCACGCTGTCCAGAACCACCCGCGTTTGGTCCGCTTCCACAAAGGATTTGCTCAACCCATCCAAACAGACAACCGGCCCGACCTCAGCAATAGTCAGACCCTCCTTACGCCGGGAAGAAAATAGCTTATTAAACGGATTCGTGATCATACGGCTACCTCATTAAGACTCATGAGGTTTATAACAACAGGCACGACAATTTCTAAGCGATAGTCAGCGAAGGTTAATTTATATGAAAAGGGCGCCGGTTCGCGGCACCCTTTTGTAATAACTCTTAGATGGGTGAATTTAAATTCTATCCCTCGGTCAGCGGAGCTGAGCTCGCCGCTTTCTGCAGAAGCTCGATAACCGGTTCATTCTTGGCCACATCAAGAGGGGTTTGACCCTCCTCATTTTGCATATCCAGTGAAGTTCCTTCTTCGATCAACGTGGAGACGACCTCTATTCGACCATTTTTGGCAGCCACGTGCAGAGCCGTGTTGCCATAATTGTCCTGGAGATCAATGGACGCCCCATGCTCGATCAGGATTCGAACTGCTTCATCCTTTTCAATCCCAGCGGCTGCGTAATGAAGTACGGTTTTCCCGTTCTCGTCCGTCAAATTGGGATCCGCCCCATTTTCCAGGAGCAGGGTGACAATACCGGTCGATCCAAACTGGGAGGTCTTACCCAGAGAGACCGCATACATCAAAGGTGTTTTTCCGGCCTCTGTTTGCGCATTCGGATCAGCACCACCATTCAACAGCGCCTGCGCCGATTTGACTTTATGAATTTCGGAGGCGAAATGCAGGGGTTTTTTATTTCCTGGAGGATCAGGATTCGCCCCATTTTCCAGAAGCAACTCGATGATTTTTGCGCGGTCAAGAGTGGCTGCGATATGCAGGGCTGTTTTATTCGAACTTGTCTCGGTTTTATCAAGATCGGCACCATGGCTGATTAACAACTCAAGAACTTCAATCGTATTCCCAACAACAGCATGAATAACCGCCGGCGCATCTGCCAGAGGGCCCACGTCGGTTAAAATAAGTGTCGATGTCCCATTGACGTCCGCGCCGGCATCAAGGAAAAGTCGAACTACATCAAGCTGTCGAGCGCCGGCTGCCAGAGGTAACACCGCATTCCCTCCACCATCAAGTTGATTAACGTCAGCCCCGTTTTCCACGAGCAAGGTAACGATCTCTGTGTTATGGCTTTTTATGGAGTCCAGGACAGCTTGCTTTAAAATCGGGTAACCTGAAGGTTTAATGGCGTCAGGGTTGGCTCCCGCAGCCAGAAGTTGTTCTACAGCGGCGGCGTCTGCGGCCGAGACTGCTTCAAACAACTGCTCATCCGTAACAGGTCCCACGACTGCCGTCTGCGGCTCTTCGGTCGCCATTTGAGATGGTTCAGTCTCTGGATCCTCTGTAGGCTCCTGTGCTTCAGCAAGCGGCAGCTGCGTAGACTCAGCCTCTACAACTGTTTCCGGCGCCCCGCTCTGACATCCCAAGAGTACAATCATGAACACTATAAAAACAAGCAATAACCGTTTCATCGTAAAACTCCTCCAGGCCAATTGCCCATCCGGCGCATCAACCTTTCAAGACACAAACTCATCATTTTCCAACTCATCATCCGGCAGAAGCCCGGTCTCCTGGCGCAAAAAATCGCACAATGACTCCAGACTGGCGAAACCCTGCCGTTCACCGGTCTGTACATTTTCAATCGAGCATCGCCATATACAACCCTCCTGGTTTTCCACCAACCACAAGCGCAATAGATAGGAGAAATATGGCTCCCCCGCACCACTCATCAGATTTCCTCCCTGAAAAATTCCGCCTTATCCACAATCGCAAACCATACTATCGCTATCACAAAATTCTCCCCCCAGACGACACGCATTCAGTATACAAATCAAACGTGTGGAAATCGTGGAGACTTATATGACAAAAGGCACTTCCCAACACCAGCCAGAAAGTTTACAATGTCTGGTACAGTGTAGGATGGTGCTCCATTTTGAGGTTGGGTAGTGATGCCGGAGTTAGCGATCTCCTTGTTCGGTCCCATTCAGGTCACTGCCGGTGGAAGGCAGGTATCCGGGTTTGAATCAGATAAGGTGCGTGCCTTGCTGGCCTATCTGGCCGTCGAAGCGGATCAACCGCACCGGCGCGAAAAGCTGGCCGCGCTGCTTTGGCCGGATATGCCGGAAGCAACCGCGCGTGGCAATTTACGTCACGCCCTGGCTAATTTGCGCCAGATTATCGGCGATCACGATGGCCATCCTCCTTATCTCCTTGTGACTCGCCAGACGATTCAGTTTAATGCTCAAAGCGATTACTTCCTAGACGCAGACCTTTTTGTCAAGAATCAACAAACGCATAGCAACTCATTTCAGCAAAACATCGAACTTCTAGAAAAAAATGTCGCCTTATATCGTGAGGATTTTCTGGCCGGTTTTTCTATTCCCGGAAGCATCGCCTTTGAAGAGTGGATGCTGGTCAAACGAGAACTATACCGGCGTCAAATGATGGATACCCTCCAGCTGCTGGCGAAAAGCTATGAGCAGCGAGGGCGGTACGAGGAAGCAATTGTCTTTGCTCATTCGCAAGTCAGCCGGGAACCATGGAGCGAGATTGCTCACCGGCAGTTGATGCGCCTCCTGGCTCTAGACGGCCGTCGCAGTGCCGCCCTGGCACAATACGAAAATTGCCGCGAAATGCTGCAAACAGAATTAGGCGTGCCGCCAACGGCCGTTACCACAAACCTATACGAGCGCATCCGTGATCAAACCTGGCCGGATGAGGCTGCCAAAACGCCTTTACCACTATTTGTTTCGCAAGATACAGTCGATCCTGCCCCATCCCTCTTTGTCGCTCGGGATCAGGAACTACGCCAGTTGAATGATCTCCTAAAACTGGCGATTACCGGGAAAAGTCAAGTCGCCTTCATTAACGGCGAAGCCGGCAGCGGGAAAACAGCTTTATTAAATGCTTTTGCCCGTAAGGCCATGGCCGGACAACCCAACCTGCTGGTCGCCGGGGGCAAATGCAGCGCCTACACCGGTAGAGGCGATCCTTATCAACCTTTTCTGGAAATCACCAATATGCTGACCGCCGATGTGGAATCAAGCTGGGAAGCCGGCGACATCAGCACAGACCATGCCCGGCGGCTCTGGTCCATTTTGCCCCAATCGATCCAATTTTTAGTAGAAGACGGCCGTTTGCTCCTCGATCGCTTCGTATCCGCGGCCGCATTGCTGAGGCGCGCCCAGGCGAGAACTCACAGCCTCGGGCCGGGTAATCTTCCCTGGTTAGATCAACTATCACAATGGGTGCAATCGGGCGAGATGGCGGCCGCGCTCTCACAAACCGATCTTTTCGAACAGTTCTTGCAGCTACTGGGAACACTGGCCAAAGAACATTCCCTATTGATATGGCTCGATGACCTGCAGTGGATAGATCAGGGCTCTCTAAACTTTCTATTCCATCTGGGACAGCATTTACAAGGGCGCGGTATCCTAATCCTTGGCGCTTACCGCCCGGAAGACCTTGGGCCTGACCTGAATGGCGATATGCACCCGCTGAAAGGCGTTATAAACGAGTTTCAGCGCATCTACGGCCATGACCAATTAGATTTAGGACAGGCGGCGGGACGGCCGTTTATCGATGCTCTCCTCGACAGCGAACCAAACGAGCTGGATGAAGAATTCCGTCGCGGCTTATTCTCCCAAACCGGCGGGCATGCCCTCTTCACTGTTGAACTCCTGAATGGACTGCGCGAACGGGGCGATTTGGTAAAAAATGATGCGGGTTTTTGGCAAGTGAGTTCACAGTTAGATTGGGAGATTTTGCCCGCCCGTGTTGAAGCCGTGATCGCCGGCCGCATCAAGCGTTTGCCGCCTGATTGTCAATCGGCATTAACAGTAGCCAGCGTAGAAGGGGAATCTTTCACGGCCGAAGTTATAGCCCACATCCAAAACACATCGGAACAAGAAACATTAAGCTTCCTGAGCGGCGATCTAAGCCGGGAGCATTACCTGGTCACTGCCCAAAGCCGCCAACAACTCGGCCACCAGCATTTTTCCCGTTACCGCTTCCAGCATTTTCTCATCCAACATTATCTCTATAACGATCTAGATCCGGTGGAACGTGCCGGTTTACATGAAGCTGTTGGAGATACCCTCGAACAATTTTATGGCGCGCAGGAGGAGGACCTGGCTGCGATATTCGGCCAGTTAGCCTGGCATTATCAGGAAGCGGGCGTATGGGAGAAAGCCATTGAATACTGCCGGAAAGCAGGGGACCGTGCCTGGAAACTGTCCGCTGCTGAAGAGGCTGTCTCTTTTTATAAACAAGGTTTGGCCGCCCTGCAAAAACTCCCTGTTTCAGCGGAACGCAAACAGCAAGAGCTAACCTTGTTGATGGGTCTGGCCATGCCGCTCCATGCCCTCAAAGGCTTCGCTGCCGCAGAAGTTCAGGATATCTACGATAGGGCTTACCAGTTAAGCCGGCAGGTAGGTGAAACAACCCAGCTTTTTTTCACGCAGAGCGCTCTTGGTTCTTATTACATGACATCCGCGAGGTACCACAAGAGCCTGGACCTTGGACAGCGAAATTTCAAAATTGGCCAGAACTTGCAAGACGAGTTGAAAATGGCTCTCTCGCGCCTGATCATGGCCGCTAATTACTCCCAACTAGGTGAATTTGAACCCTGCCGTGAACACCTGGATAAATTGCTGGACTTTTATGACCCTCGCCAACACCACGCCCTCTTCATGCACTTTGGCATCGATCCCGGCGTGAACGGTCTGGTTTGGGAAGTATTGGTGTTGTGGATTCAAGGATACCCGGAACAGGCGGAGCAAAAAAGCCTGGATGCAATCAATCTGGCAAACTTGCTCGACCACCCTTTTTCACAAACCACGGCTTTGGAAGTGGGTGCGGGCATCATGCACATTCTTGCACGCAGATTTCAGGCTGCCGGGAGTAACCTCAAAGGGTCGCTGGAGATCGCCGACAGGCAGCAGTTCGGTCTTTTCCAGGTAGAGGGCAGGTTTTACGAGGGTTTTGTACTGGTCGCCGGCGGCCGGATCAATGAAGGACTCGAACAAATGCAGCATTCACTTGCCGCCTGGCGGGCAACCGGGATGCGCATCATGCACTCAGTCATGCTTGGTCTACTGGCTCAAGCCTTATTCCGGGCTGGGAAAGTAGCGGAAGGTTTGAAAACAATTGAAGAAGCATTTTCTTGGGTCGAAGAGCGCGATGAGCGTATTTACGAAGCAGAGCTTTACCATATTCAGGGGAATCTCTTGCAAAGAATGGCTGCGGAAACGGCCGTTGTCGAATCAGCTTATAGGCAGGCGATCACTATTGCCCGCCGGCAGGGCGCTAAGTCGTGGGAGTTAAGAGCAGCAATCAGTCTGGCGAAACTCTACAAGGCGCAAGGTCGCCTACCTGAGGCCAATTCCCTATTGAGCGATGTTTTCAATTGGTTTACTGAAGGCTTTACCACGCCCGATTTACAGGATGCATCAAAGCTCCTGGCAGCGCTCAAAACAGAACAAGATTTCCTTCAAAACGGGGGCGGCAGCTGAATCTAAAAAATTTCAAAGTTGCTTGCCCACCCCCTCTGACTGTGTTAGTATCTCAATACCCTGCTGTGTGCGTGATGGGCTTCTCGCGTTGAGCCAACGCCACTAAATTGGGGTACTAATTTCCGTAAAGGGGATGTAGTAGCCTTTAAGGCCAGGCAGAGTCCTTTCGGAACGTGCCCCACCTGCGAATGCAGGTTCAAATGTCAGATCTCACACGGCATGGCGGGGATTGAATCATATATTTTTTATTCGGCGAGCTCATCAGCTCGCTTTTTTATGGGGATAAAAGAGTCACTTTGCCAGCCATCAGTGAATAAGTGAACTCTGTTTCAGAGGTAGAAAACACTTCACCATCGGCGTGTACCGGTGTACCCGGATCAGTCTTGATCCGTATTTCCGTTACGCGAGTAAAGATGACGTCTCTATGTTCTGTGTGCTTGCCTTGCAGCAGCTGTACAAGCATCTGCAAAAACACCAGCTTGGGTACTTCTTTAGCAATAACCAGATCAAAAACACCGTCGTCTATCTTCGCGCCGGGAGCCATCGTAAACCCGCCGGTGCGCTCGCTGTTACAGACAGA
>JBJYWP010000016.1:0-27513 GCA_046259485.1 Promineifilaceae bacterium (SeqCode)
AACGGCGGCGCGGCCGTACACTGACCCTGAGCGGCTATACCGCTTCCGGCGGCGTACGTGGGGCTATCGCTGAAACGGCCGAATCCGTCTTCTACGACCAGCTAGACCGCGATCAAAGGCAAATTGCACGCCATATTTTCCTGCGCCTGACCGAATTGGGCGGCGATAATACCCAGGCCGATACCCGCCGTCGTGTCAGCATTGACGAACTGCTCTCCTGCCCAAAGGAGCAGGCCTGGCCGGAGGAGCAGGCCTGCTCCTCCGGCCAGGAGGCAGTGCACCAGGTGCTCAGTGCCCTAGCCGATGCGCGCCTTATTACCACCGACCAAAACGCCGTGGAAGTTGCCCACGAAGCGCTCATCCGCGAGTGGCCGACGCTTCGCGGCTGGTTGGAAGAAGACCGTGAAGGGCTGCGGCTGCACCGCCATCTCACCGAAGCAGCGCAGGAATGGGAGGCGTTGGGACGCGATCCCGGCATTCTTTACCGGGGAGCACGGTTGGCACAGGCAGTAGAATGGGCGGCAACTCATCCCGATATTCTGAATGAAGGTGAGCGCGTCTTCCTTGATGCTTCCCAGGCTCTGGCCGAAAATGAGACGCGGGAGCGAGAATCACAGCGTCAGCGGGAACTGGAAGCGGCGCGCCAGCTGGCCGAAGCAGAACGGGCGCGCGCCGAAGAACAAACCCAGGCCAACAGGCGGCTGCGCCGACGGGCGGTGCTACTGGGGGCAGCCCTGATTATCGGCCTGGTTCTAGGTTTGGCGGCATTAATTTTTGGCCAGCGGGCAGTCGAGGCGGAAAAGCTGGCTACCTCGCGTGAACTGGCGGCAGCGGCCGTAACCAATCTAGACGTGGATGCGGAACGCAGCGCCTTGCTGGCGCTGTCCGCATTGGAGCAAGCCGATACATTGGAAGCACGCAATGCGCTGCGCCAGGCGCTGCCGGAGCTGCATCTTGTGCGAACCCTGCCACCGCACGAGGGGGGTGCGCCGGATGTAACTTTCAGCCCGGATGGTTCCCGTCTGGCCAGCCTTGGCGCCTTTGATGATTTCGCCATCTGGGAAACAGCCACTGGGCTGCCTCTTTTCCAGCTGCAAGACGGAGGGATTGAATTTGGAAACAGTCTCGCCTTCAGTCCGGACGGGGACCAGCTGGCCACGGCCGGGGTCACGCGGGTTATTTTCTGGGATGTGGAAACCGGCGATAAACTGTTTACCCTGGCGGGGGAGTCGGTGGGTACGACGGTTGGATATAACCTGGGTGTGGGGCAAATCAGTTTTAGCCCGGATGGCCGGCGGCTGGCGGCAGCGAACATCGACGGGGTTTCTAAAGTGTGGGACCTGGCAGCGCGAGAGGAACTGCTTATCCTGCCGCCCGACGGGCAGCCCGCCAAAGCGATAGCCTACAGCCCTGACGGTCGTTTCCTGGCTACCGGGGGTGATGAAGGCGTGGTTACGCTTTGGGATGCAAACGAAGGGACGCAAATCTTAACAACGACGCTGGGTGGCATTATTCACAGCGTTACCTTCAGCCCGGATGGGAGCAGTGTGGCCGCTGCCAGCGAAGACGGTCGGGCCAAAATCTGGGATATGACAACAGGAGATGAAGTGGCGAACCTTTCCCGAACTTCCGGCATGTATGATGTCGCCTTCATGGCCGACGGCCGTTTAGCCATGGCCGGGCAGGATGGCGTCACCCGGGTCTGGGATCCCGTCACGGGCCAGCAGGCCCTGGCTTTGACTGCCTCGGCCAGCACCGTTATCGGGGTGGCGGGTAACCCGGATGGATCGTTGATTGCAACAAGCAGCTATGACGGCAGCGTGCGGCTGTGGGACGCCGCGCCTGGCCATGAACTGCTGACCATTCACGCCCACGACGGCATTGTCTGGAATGTGGTCGCCTTCCCGGACGGCCGACAATTCGCCTCCGCTGGGGTGGATGGCACAGTGAAAATTTGGGAAGCCGGCACGGGCCACCTGCTGCGCACCTTAACCGGCGGCGATGAGGCCGTCCCCGGTTTTACGGGACTGGCTATCAGCCCGGATGGCACGAAGTTGGCGGGTGGGGGGATGGACGGCACGGTTACAATCTGGGACAGCGGGTCTGGAAACATAGCCATGACCCTGCCCGGTCACATGAACATGGTGACCGGATTGGCCTTTAGCGAGGATGGAACACGGCTAGCGACAGCCAGTTGGGACTCGACAGCTAAAGTGTGGGACCTGGCCAGCGGTCAGGAAATCGCAACTTTTAGCGGCCATCCTGCCCCGACATTAGTAACAAACGTGGCCTTTAGCGGTGACGGCCGCACCGCGTTCACCGGCGGTGATGATGATTTTGTGCGCCAGTGGGATGCGGAGACCGGGGAGGAAATCCGCACTTTTTCCGGTGATGGTAAAGACATATACGGTATTGCTGTCAGCCCGGATGGGCGCATGCTAGCAATGGGCGATCAAGATGGGACAATCACGTTGTGGGATATAGCTTCCGGCAGCAAGCTGCACACGCTGGCAGGACACGCCGGACTGGCAGTGCGCCTGGCGTTCAATCAAGATGGCTCACGGCTGGCATCCGCCAGTTTTGACCGGCTGGCAAAAGTATGGGATGTGGCAAGCGGAGAGGAATTATTCAGCCTTTATGGTAACCAGAGCAATGTATTTGGCGTGTCTTTTACTCCTGACGGAAAACAACTGGTCACGGCCGGAGCGGATGGTACAGTGCGCACGTATACGCCGGCATTGGACGAATTGATTGCTCTGGCCGAGAGCCGCCTTACCAGAACATTAACCGACGAGGAGTGCCGCGAGTTTTTGCATGAAGCGGCCTGCCCATAAATGCCCCCTAAGGGCTTTCTTATTGGTGAATCATACAATGCGTGGGGGTGATATCGCGAGCCTCGTTAGCCAGCGGTAACAAAATCCTGAGCTGAATAGGTTTCAACCATGCTCTCCCATTTTTCAAAGAACGCTTTGTTGTCGGGGGCACCTATATTAGCCCGCCACGTATTAAGTCCCGCTATGTCTTCGAAATCTATGTCGAACACGACGACGTTATGTTCACCCTCCTCAGGGATTATGATTGTGCAGATTCGGGAAATCTGGAAAAGGGTGCGGGCTTCTGTTTTCATCAGCTCGACGAGATCTTCGGTTTGGTCTTGATGGGCGACGGCCGTGACGCGATGGATGATCATAAAACACCTCCTGTGCTGGTACGATAGTTTAGCACCTTGGGAATGACTCCGCCAAATCACCAGCGCGAGAATTACCGCAATTCTGAACAAGTCGATCAATGAAATCAGTAGTTTACACAGAGTACTGGATACTCTCTCATTTGGCCTGCAAGAGATAAGTGCGCATCGGGCTTCAGCTTCAAGGATAGACGCGTAAAACCAGTCAGGTCGGCGAAGAGGATAGAGGCGTTTTGAAATCCGTCGGCAATGGTTGATTCTGTCTTCCTAAGCCTGGCGGCGATTGATTTTGGCAACACATTGTTAAGCAGATCTTCATTTGCTTTGTTCGCGCGATCTGTCTCGGCCACGAGGTACATCAGGGACCCGCCAACCAACAAGAACGCGAAAGTGATATTGAGGATATTGATTAAGGCCAGCTGCAGCGCCGGTACCGTGACCAGTGGAGGGAAAAACTATGTGTAGTAATAATACCAAACGATAAACAGCGGTATGTATATAAGACCGATACCAGCACAAAGCGTTGATGCTTTAGGAGAATAATCACCGCCATCCAGAGAATTACGCTGAATATGTTGAAAATGGCCAGCGGCCTCACACCCCAGCTTGCGAAGAGGAAGATGTAGAAAACGTGTATCAGCAGGGCGGAAAGAGCACCGACTGCCATTGTAGCGTAAACCCGTTCTTCACCTCTGGTTAGACCCGCAGGTGCTGTAAACCACCGTTTCCAAATCGCATTAGTTGCCGGTGTAAGTGAATCGATTGCCGCCATTATTGATCCTCCAAAGCTGTTTCAAGATAGAGCACAAAAACCCAGGCAACCTAACAAGGTCTTCGGGGGCAGCCTTCATGACTACATGATGCCTGTCAGGTGTTCGCGTTATCTAGGGTAGAGAGATTTGCGACACAATAGTAGCCGGAAATTGGCGATGATGCACGATCGACCATTGAGCCCATTCTTAGCGCAATCGATAAGTTAACAGAATCCCTCCTTTATACTTCAATATTTAGGTCTGGTTCACAGATATCCAAGACATTCTGTTCCCACGCATGATCTAGCAAGATATTCTCGCTATGCAAATCTACGGGAAGAAAATTCTGCGCTTAATGGGTTTGCTTAACCGAGATCATCCCTCTCCTCCCAAAAGATCATCCTTTTGCCCGATACGGCCGTTGGCACTCTTCCTTATTATATAGGGAATTATATAGGGAGAGTTTGCTATGCTTTATCTGCGGAGAGTTTTATGAGCTACTATGAAAAATATAAAAAGCAGGTGTTGGATGCCTGCCAGGATCTGACACGAAAGGGCTATCTCGTGGGCACGGGGGGCAATGTATCCGTGCGTATCGATGGGGAAGAGGCGCTGGCGATCACGCCTTCGAGCATGGATTACCTGGCCCTGAGCGAGGAGGATATCTGCATCTACAGTTTCGATAAGGAGCCCCTGGAAGCGGTGCACGTGCCCTCGGTGGAGATGGCCATGCACACAGCCGTTTACCGCAACCGTCCTGATGTGAACGGCGTGGTGCACACGCACCAGCCTTATGCCAGTACCTTCACCTTGATCAACGAGCCGATTCCGGCCCTGTTCGATGAGCAGGTGGCCAACCTGGGCAACCGCGTCGACCTGGTGCCCTACGGCATGTCCGGAACGGCCGAATTGATGGAGAACATCGCCGCCCGGCTGGATAACCAGTGCAACGCCTACATCTTGCAAAATCACGGCGTCCTGCTCCTGGGCACCACGCTGGAGAAGGCGGCGCTCAACGTGCTGCTGCTGGAGAAAGTGGCCCGCGTTTATTATTACGCCATGACCAGCGGACGGCCGATTTCCACCCTGCGCCCGGAAAGTGAAGAGACGATTTTCGCCATGCTCAAGAGCGAGCAGCGTAAGGAAGTGCGGCGGAAGAAGCGGCTGGCGCGGAGTTAAGTTTTTCAGTTTATCAGTTTATCAGTGTTTCAGTTGCTTGGTTACTGACTAACTGACCAACTGAGATACTGACCAACTACTAATGGAGACCCCAACATGATCAACCAAAATTTGAAAGAAGCATTAAACGATAAGATTCAAGAAGGCGAGTTTGATGTCGCCGATATTCCCGCTTACCTGACTCTGTTTTGCGAGATGGGTAATGAGATTGACGAGCTGCAAGAAGAGGTGGAAGGCTGGGAGCGGCGCGTGAATTTCGCTCTGGACGGCGCCGGCCCGCACTGGCTGGTTATTGAAGATGGTGTATTCAGCACCGGAGAAGGGGAGCTGGAAGATGCCAACCTCGTGCTCAAGCTGGACGCCTTTAACGCCGCGCAGATTTTTGCCGGGGACCTGGACGCCAAGGCGGCCTACATGTCCGGCGCGCTCAAGGTCGAAGGCGAGCTGCCGGATGCGGTGAAGATGCAGACGCTGATTGAGATCGTCGGCGAAGAGATAGAGTATTAGCTGGCAGCGATCAGCTTTCAGCTGTCAGCCCACTGGCTGTTAGCTGATGGCTGACAGCTGAGAGCTGTAACACGGAGTGACACATGATTTCCCCGCCAATTGAACAAAAATACGCCATCAGCGAATGGCATGATACGGATAAAATCCTGGCCCAGCTGGATGCGCTGGTGGCGCAGCCGATGCGGCCGATTCGGCGTGAGAAGATGGCTGAGTACCTGGATTATTTCAATAACCGCTGCCTGCGCTCGAAGGAGCTGACCGACCGCGCCAAGACGCTCATTCCCGGCGGTGTGCAGCATAATCTGGCCTTTAATTACCCTTTTCCCATCGCCATTGAGAAGGCGGATGGCGCTTATATGTGGGACGTGGATGGCAATGTCTACATCGACTTTTTGCAGGCCGGCGGGCCCACGGTCCTGGGCAGTAATTACAAGCCGGTGCAGGAAAAGATCATCGAACTGATCCGCGAATGTGGTCCGGTGACCGGCCTCTTTCACGAGTACGAACTGAAACTGGCCGAAGTGATCAATCGCCATATGCCGGGCATCGAGATGTTCCGCATGCTGGGCAGCGGCACCGAGGGCGTCATGGGCGCCATCCGCGCCGCGCGCGTTTATACCGGCAAGCGCAAGGTGATCAAGGTCGGCGGCGCTTACCACGGCTGGAGCGACCAGATGGTCTACGGCCTGCATATCCCGGGCACGGGAGCCATGGAGGCTTTCGGCATTCCCGGCGCGGCGCTGAGAGAGACGCAGGAATTTTTCCCCAACGACCTGGAGGGACTGCGCAAACTGCTGGAGAAGAATGACCCGCGCGGCGGCACGGCGGCCGTTATCCTGGAACCGGTCGGGCCGGAAAGCGGCACACGGCCGATTCACTTCGACTTCAACCAACAGGTGCAGGAGCTGTGCCGCGAATTTGGCGCACTGCTCATCTTCGACGAGGTCGTCACCGGTTTTCGCCTCGGTTTGGGCGGCGCGCAGGGGTACTTCGATGTGCAGCCTGATCTGACCGTCTTCGGAAAATGCGTCGCCGGCGGTTACCCGGCGGCGGGCGGCCTGGGCGGGCGCGCCGAGGTGATGGCCACGCTGGCCGCGGGCCTGGAGTCGGGCAAGGAGCGCGCTTACGTGGGCGGCACCCTGTCGGCCAATCCTTTGAGCAGCGCTGCCGGTTACTTTTCGATTATGGAGATGGAACGCACGGATGCGCCGATGAAGGCGGGGCTGGTCGGTGATAAATTAACCGCCGGCTTGCAGGGGATCATCGATAAATATGATCTGCCTTTTGTGACCTACAACCAGGGCTCTATCGTCCACCTGGAAACTTCCGGCGTGATGCTGCTGGATATTATGGACCCGCAGGCGCTGCCGCAGGCCAAGGCGCGCAAGTTCATGATGGAAGAAATGGGCGCCGCCTTTATGGTCGAAGGGATCATTTCATTGGCCGGCAGCCGTCTTTATACGAGCATGGCCGATACGGACGATGTGATCGATAAAGCTCTTGCACGCTTTGAGGCTGTGTTGAGCAGCGTCGAAGGCGTTTAAGAGGGAAGAGGAGAGGCCGGCTGCTGTCCGGCTAAATGGGCAGCGGCCGGCATAGAGGATGAAATTCAAACATTGGCTGGCTTTGTTTGTCATGTCTTTCGCCGGGGAACTGGCCTGGGGCGTGCAAACGCAAATATTTAACCTGTTTCTTTTCAATGAAATTTCGCCCCGTCCGATCACCGTCAGCCTGATGGTGGCGACGGGCGCGGTTGTGGCCACGTTGACGGCTATTTTTATGGGCGCGTTTTCCGATCAGAAGGGGCGGCGGCGGCCCTTTATCCTGGCCGGGTATATCCTGTGGGGCATCACCGTGATCCTGTTCCCCTCGACGCAGTTGATCACTATCGTCTGGTTGGCGGTAACGGCCGTGATCTTGCTTAATGCCTTCATGTCCTTTGCCCGCGCCACCGCTTATGAAGCCTCCTACCACGCCTATCTGACCGATATCACCAATCTTGAGAATCGCGGCACGGCCCAGGGCATGGCCAGCTTGGGGCTGTATATCGCTATGGTGGTTACTTTCGGTGGGCTGGGGCTGATTGAAGAAACCGGCTATCAGATTTTCTTCTTGATCGTCGGCGCGCTGGTGATCGTCATGGGCACGATCGGCGGCCTTATCGTCGAAGATTCCGGCGTGCCTGTCGATCATGAAATAGGGGTATTCAAGCGCGTTCGCACAACCTTCCACCGCGATTTCCTGCGCCAGCAAAAGAACTTCTTTTACATCTTGCTGGCCATGGGCCTGTTTATGATGTCTTTCAACGTCTTTTTCCAGTTTGTGCTGATTTATTTGCAGCATTTCCTGCAAATTCCAGTCAGCTACGTGGAGATTCTGGTCCTGGTGGCGATTACCATCGGCGGTATCGTATTTTCTATTCCCGCGGGTATCTTGAGCGATAATATCGGCCGTAAAAAGGTAGCCGTGGCCTCGATCCTGATTGAGTCGGTTTTTCTGATTTTATTTGCCCTGGCGCCGCAGTTTGCCGGGGCTTTGCCGTTATTTGGCAGTTCAGCGTTAATTAATGTCACCGTCTGGTCTGGATTCTTCGCCATTTTCTGGCTGGGTGGGCAAACTTCCTGGCTGGTGGCCAGCTATGCCTGGAGCAAGGACTGGTATCCGGAAGAGAAGCGGGCCGAATTTTCCGGCTATACAACCATTTTCCAGATTGGCGTCGGCGGTGGGCTGGGGGCCATGTTGGGCGGCATTGTCGCCTCGATCTTCGGCAATCCAGGTATCGTCGACGGCAAGCCGGGCATCATCCCCACTCCGGCGATCTTTATTTTTGCCGGTATTCTGGTCTTATTTACTTTGATCCCAGTGTGGTTTGCAGAGGAGAAGGTTTAACTGGAAAATTCGTGTAGTCAATACAGGATAACAAGAACCAAAGGCTCACGAGATTGACGCACTTGAACGAGGATGATTATGACGCTGACACAACCAATAACGGCCGTATTATTTGGAGCGGGGCTGCGCGGGGCGGATGCTTACGGCCCTTATGCCCTGGCGCACCCGGATGAATTGAAATTTGTGGCCGTGGCCGAACCGGATCCGGTGCGCCGGGCGCGCTTCGCCGCGGCACACGGTATTCCGCCCGAGCACCAATATGCGACCTGGGAAGAAGTAACAGCCCTACCTAAATTCGCCGACGCCGTCTTTAACTGCACGATGGACCCGATGCATTATGCCTCGGGCATGGCCGCGCTAGCAGTGGGGTATGATATGCTGCTGGAAAAGCCGATGGCCGGCACCCTGGAGGAAACGGTAGCCCTGGTGCGGGCTGCGGAGGAGGAGGATCGCCTGGTACAGGTTTGCCATGTGCTGCGCTACACGCCTTTCTTCTCCACGCTGCACGACATCTTGCAGTCGGGGCGGTTGGGCGATATTGTCACTGTCGAGCACCGCGAAAATGTGGCCTACTGGCACATGGCGCACAGCTACGTGCGTGGTAATTGGGCTGATACGACCGCCACCGCGCCTATGGTGCTGGCCAAATGCAGCCATGATCTGGATATCCTTTACTGGAATTTGGGCTTACCAGTTAAGCGCCTGCAGTCTTTTGGTTCCCTACGCCACTTTCGCCCCGAAAACGCGCCGCCGGGGGCTACAATGCGCTGCACCGACGGCTGCCCGGCCGCTGAAATCTGTCCATTTGATGCGCGGCGCATCTATTTGAATATGAGCAACGAGGGCTGGCCGGTGACCGCGATTACCAATGACCTCAGTCTGGAGGGACGGCAGAAGGCCTTGGAGACGGGGCCATACGGCCGCTGCGTCTATCATTGTCAGAATACGGCCGTGGATAACCAGACGGTTAATATGGAATTTGAGGATGGTACGACCGTAGTTCTATTCATGCATGGCCACTCCCATCTGGAGGGCCGGACCATGCGCTATGACGGCACGCGGGCGACGCTCTTGGGAGAATTCACAACGGAACGCAGCAAGATCGAGATCTACGATCACCTCACCAATACCAGAGAGCGCGTTAAAATTCCGACCAGCGACGGCACGGGACACGGCGGGGGCGATTTTGGCGTGGTCGCCGCCTTTGTACGGGCCGTTCGCGGTGATAAGGGCGGAGGTGCACTAACCAATGCGCGTGCCTCCCTGGAGAGTCACCTGCTGGCTTTTGCTGCTGAAGAATCGCGCCACCGCAATGTCATTATCGATATGGCGGAGTTTAGAAATAGATAGAGACGAGAGATAGAGATAGATGTAAACTCTATCTTCAGTGGAGGTACTTGTGGCGAAGATTACGTTTATTGGAGCGGGCAGTACAGTATTTGCCAAGAATTTGCTGGGCGACATTCTTAGCTATCCCGAAATGGCGGAGTCTATTATCAGCCTGCATGACATTGATGCGCATCGCCTGAGCACGACGGAGGTTGTGGCCCACAAGATCGCCGAGAATCTGGAGGCTAACCCGAAAATCGAAGCCACGCTGGACCGCCGGGCGGCATTGGATGGGGCGGATTATGCCATTAACATGATTCAAGTCGCCGGCTACAAGCCGGGCACAGTAGTCGACTTTGAAATTCCCAAGAAGTACGGTCTGCGCCAGACCATTGCCGACACGCTGGGCATCGGCGGCATCATGCGCGGGCTGCGTACTATCCCCGTGCTGATCGATATGGCCTGTGATATGGAAGCGGTCTGTCCCGACGTGCTGCATCTCAACTATGTCAATCCCATGGCCATGAACTGCTGGGCCCTGAATCGTTCAGGCCTAAGCCGTGCTACTTCAATCAAGACGGTTGGTCTTTGTCACAGCGTGCAGGGTACGGCGATGGAGATTGCCTCGGACATCGGGGTTGATGTTGAGGAGATCAATTATGTATGCGCGGGGATCAATCACATGGCCTTCTACCTCAAATTTGAGCGCGACGGCCAGGATTTGCATCCCCTGATTCACCAGGTTATCGAGGAGGGACGTGTGCCTGATTACAACCGCGTGCGCTATGATATGTTTAAGCGCCTCGGTTATTTCGTCACCGAATCCAGCGAGCATTTCAGCGAGTATACGCCCTGGTTCATCAAGCACGACAGGCCCGATCTGATCGAGAAATATAATATTCCCCTCGATGAATACATCACGCGCTGCGAAGACCAGATCGCAGGTTGGGAAAGGCTGCGCAAGAAGCTGGAGAACCCAAAGCGGCGCATCAGCGTTATGCGCAGCAAGGAGTATGGTTCAGGCATTATTCACAGCTGCGAGACGGGAGTGCCGCGCGTGATTTATGGTAATGTCGCCAATGAAGGCTTGATCGATAACCTGCCGCAGGGCTGCTGCGTGGAGGTGCCCTGTCTGGTAGATAAAAATGGCGTACAGCCGGTGCATATCGGCGAGCTGCCCATTCATCTGGCGGCGTTGATGCAGACGAATATCAACGTGCAAGCCTTAACCGTAGAGGCGGCTCTGACCGGACGGCGGGAATATATCTACCACGCGGCGATGCTCGATCCCCACACATCGGCCGAACTAGACCTGGATCAGATTTATGCCCTGGTTGACGACCTGATCGCCGCTCATGGCGATTGGCTGCCGGTGTATAGGTAAGTAGTATTTAGTAAGCAGTATTTAGTATGGCCTGACTGACCCACTGACAACCTGAGAACCTTACTATGATATATACGCAATCGTTTGATATTCAATTCGAGCCGCTGGCTGATCCGCGGAGCGTGGTGCAGGGGGCGGATTGGCGCTTTACGGTGCTGACGCCGCGCCTGCTTCGTTTAGAGTATAGCGCGGAAGGCGTGTTTGAGGACCGGCCAAGCCAGGCCTTTTGGTTCCGGCGACAGCCCGTGCCGGATTTCGCGCTGCGTGAAACGGTCGGCGGTATAGAAATCGAGACGGATTATTTGCTGCTGCGCTACGAGACGAGCGAGGAGGGCTTTATGCCGCAGTCGCTAACCATCACCCTCAAAGAAACGGGGACCGTCTGGCAGTACGGCGAGGTTGATAACCTCAATTTGCTGGGCACGGCGCGCACGCTGGATAATGTGGACGGCGCACTGGCCCTCGAACAAGGCCTGGTCTCCAGGGTGGGTTGGGCCGTGTATGATGACAGCGAGAATCTTGTTTTTGACGAGACGGGTTGGTTGGCGACGCGAGAAGGGGAGGGGCTTGATCTCTATTTCTTCGGTTACGGCCGTGATTACCAGGGCTGCTTAAAGGACTTCGCCGCCGTGGCCGGCCCCGCACCGCTGCTGCCACGCTGGGCTTTAGGCAACTGGTGGAGCCGCTTCTGGGCCTATACGGACCGCGAACTGCTTGATCTAATGGACGACTTTCGCGCTCATGACGTACCCCTTTCAACCTGCATCGTGGACATGGATTGGCATATCACCGACACGGGCAACGCTTCCAGCGGTTGGACCGGCTATACCTGGAACCGCGAACTGTTTCCTGATCCGCCGGCCTTCATCGCTGAGCTGCACCGCCGCGGCTTGAAAACGGCTCTGAATCTGCATCCGGCCGACGGCGTCTGGCCGCATGAGGAGCAGTATGAAGGTATGGCCGAACAGTTAGGCCTGGCCGCAGATGGAAAGACACCTGTTGCTTTTGATATCGCCGATCCGGAGTTCACACGCGCCTATTTTGAACTGCTGCATCATCCATACGAAAAGCAGGGTGTTGATTTTTGGTGGATGGATTGGCAGCAGGGCACAGTATCCGGGCTGGCAGGTCTTGATCCCTTGTGGTGGCTCAATCATCTCCATTTCTACGACCTCGCCCGCGCCGGGAGCCGTAAGCGTCCCTTTGTATTCTCGCGCTGGGGCGGCCTGGGCAATCACCGTTATCCGATCGGCTTCTCCGGCGATGCCGTTGTTACCTGGGAATCGCTGGCTTTCCAGCCTTATTTCACGGCCACGGCGGCCAATGTGAACTACGGCTGGTGGAGCCACGATATCGGCGGGCATATGGGCGGCATTGAAGAAGCGGAGCTGTACACGCGCTGGGTGCAGTTCGGCGTCTTCAGCCCTATCTTCAGGCTGCACTCGACCGATAATCCTTTCCACGAGCGCCGTCCCTGGGGCTATGACAGGGAGACGGAAGCCGTCACCTCAGCGGCGATGCGCCTGCGACACGCCTTAATTCCTTATCTCTATACCATGTCCTGGCGGAACCATGTTGAGCACATGCCGTTGATACGGCCGATGTACCATGACCATCCCACGCGGGAAGCGGCTTACCACTGCCCGGATCAATATTATTTCGGCAGTGAGCTAATTGTCGCACCATTTATATCGCAGGCCGATGAAGGTACGCGTCTCAGCCGCCAGACAGTGTGGCTGCCGGAGGGAGAATGGTTCGATTTCTTTCGCTCTGAACGGTATCCGGGAGGCGCGACAGGCGCCGCCACATTACTAACAGGCAGCTGGCACGCTGTCTACGGCGGGCTGGAAGATATCCCTGTTTTTGCGAGAGCTGGGGCGATCGTACCCCTAGCCGTGCTGGCCGGCTGGAGCGACACGGGTAACCCGGCGGCTCTGGCGGTGCATTTGTTCCCCGGGGCGGATAATGTTTTTGATCTGTATGAAGATGCCGCTGCGCTAACAGCAGATGACGCGGATGGCGCGGATGGCGCCGCTTCGCTTACAGATAGTGGCGTGGAGTTTCTTCCCTGCCTGACACCGATCAGCCAGTCCTGGTCGGCCGAATCCTGGCAGGTGAGCATTGGCGCCGCAGCGGGTGATGCCTCATTCTTGCCGCAGGAGCGATTCTTTGAACTGCATTTCCGCGGCGTTCAAGAAGGGGTGTTCGCGACGGCTGTCCTCGACGGCCATGCGCTGGAACTGACGCCCACTTACGATGCCGAAACAAACTCCCTAATCGTTGGTCTGCCCGCGAAAAAGACGGCGCAAACGATCGTCGTTACGGTTAGCGCGGGTGAAGAGGAGTTACACCTGCCTCAAACCTACTGCCTGCAGTCCAGCAGGCGGATGCTTAAGGCTTTTAAGATGGATTCCTGGGTCAAGATGCGTATCGATCAAAAGCTGCCGGCGATTGTGCAAGATTTGAATCTGTTGGCGCGCTATGAATTTTCGCTGAGCGCGGCGCAGACCCGCGCTTTGGTGGAAGTGATTTCGGGCAGCGGCTTCCATCGCGGCAGCGTACGCCGGGCTGATGAAGAGGAAATTGTGCTCTGGAATAATAATGGAAGCGAAGCGATTTCCTTTACCCTGGCTGCCGAGGCTTTTAATTTCCAGCGCGAGGTGGAGCAGGGTCCTCTGCCGCGCTTTGCCGTGCTGCACGTGGGCCGGGACGCCCTGCGCTGGCAGAAGGGCACACAGAGTACGGTTGGACAGATCAGCGTGGCTGATTGGTTTGGCTCCCTAATCGATAGATTAGGCCTGGTTGGGCGATTGGGGGCGAACGCGGCCGGCGGCGAAACGGCCGTAGTGCAGTTCTCTATCCAAGGGGCGCAAGGCTATGAGGCTTTTCTAACCCTGGCGGAGGATGGGCGGGTGTCGCTTGCGGAGGGATACCATGAAACCGCGGATGTAACGATTACGGCCGAAGACGCCGATTGGCTGGCCTTGATCAATGGCCTGATTGGGCCGGAGGAGGCTTTCTTAGGCGGGAAGCTGCAGATCGCCGGTGACTTAAACCTGGCCTTGCAAATGGCGCAGTTGATAAGCCTCGCCCCGCCGGGTACTTTCCTCCCACAGCGCTGGCGCCTGGACCTGAATTATTTGGATATTTTGACGATGCAGTTGGGGAAGGGGTCAGCGGTCAGCTAACCACCTGACTCACTGACTAACTGAAAAACTTATATGGCAGAAACGGCCGTCCTGGATCCAGAGAAGAAACAGCGAAACTGGCGCACGATGATCGCCCTGGCTTTCGGTTATTTTATTGACCAGGGTGAAGGGCAGGCGATGTCGGTGCTCTTCCCTACGCTGCAGGGATTGTGGGGTCTTTCTTATTCGCAGCTGGGCCTGATCGGCACGATCCGCAACGTCTTGCAATCGATCACGGCTCCATTCTGGGGTTACGCAGCTGATAGATACTCGCGCAAGAACGTGATCATCCTGGGCACAGGCGTCTGGGGCATCTGGACGGGTCTTTGCGGTTTTGCGCAGAATTACGAGCAGCTTTTACTGCTGCGGGCGATTTCAGGTATCGGCCTGGGCTGCCTGATGCCGGCCACCTTCTCCTTGATCTCCGACGCCTACCCGCCGCAGCAGCGTGGACGGGCATTGGGCACCCTGGAAGGCATCGGCGTGCTGGGTATCGTCATCGGCACCGTGGGTCTGGGCATGGTCGCTTCGGATGCATTGTGGCGTTGGGGCTTTTTCCTGCTTGGCGGATTCAGCGTGCTCTCCGGCCTGCTTGTCTGGCTGCTGGTTGAAGAGCCGGTGCGCGGGGCGGCTGAGCCTGAGCTGGCGGGCAAGATCACGGAAGATGAAGCCGCGCAGTATAAAGTGAGCTTGCGGCAGATGATGAGCGTGCTGCGCATTCCCACGATTTGGGTAGCTATTGCCCAGGGCCTGGCCGGTTCAATGCCTTGGGTAGTGATGAGCCTGTATATGATTACCTGGCTGGTTAATGATCGCGGCATGACTGAACAGACGGCGACGATCGCTTTCGCGGCCATTGTCATCGGCACGGCCATTTCTAACGTGCTGGGTGGTTACCTTGGTGATAAGGCGGAAGTGCGCAGCCCGAAATACGGCCGTGCTTTTATAGGCCAGGTTTCCATCCTGGCCGGCATCCCCCTTTCTTATATCCTGTTCACACAGACGGCCGGCTGGCCGCTGTGGGCCATGGTCGCTTTGAGCTTTTTTACCGCCCTGCTGATCAGCTGGTCGGGAAAAGGTTCGAAAGAACCGATGATGCAGGGCGTCACACCGCCGGAACTGCGCGCTTCAGCTTTTTCGCTGGTCCTCTTTGTGGAGGTGGGGTTCGCCGCCCTGGCAGCCTATGCCGCGGGATGGCTGGCGGATGGTATCGGCTTAACCCAGGCTCTGGTATGGATGGTACCGGTGCCCTGGCTGCTCTGCGCGGCGATTTACACTCTCTTTTATTTCACCTACCCGCGCGATTCAGCCGCCTTGAGGGCGTTGATGGCCGAGCGGGCGCAGGAGATAGAGATAGAGGGAGGAGATAGAGAGTGAGACTGACCGGCGCGCAAGGGGTTGCGCGGCTACCTGAGCCGACTATGAGTACCGACGTATACATCCTGACCCACGACGTGGGGACGACGAATAATAAGACCTGCCTGTATCGGGTGGGGGAGGCGATTGCGCTTGTTGATTCGGCGCTGGCCGATTACCCGCTGTACACGACGGCGGAAGGTGGGGCGGAACAGGATGCGGGCGACTGGTGGTCGGCCGTTTGCCGGGCGACGCGGGTTGTGATGGGCCGGTCGGGAATTGACCCGGCGCAGATTCGAGGGATGGCTTTTTGCGCCCAAATGCAGGCTTTTGTGCCCGTGGATGCCCGGGGGCAGGTGCTGCGCCGGCCGATGATTTATATGGACCAGCGGGCCACGGCGCAGATGGAACGCGGCCTGCAGTATGGCTTCCCGCGCATCGAGGGTTGGAACGCTTATAAGACACTGCGCTCGCTGCAAATCACGGGCGGCCTTTCGGCCAGCGTTAAGGACCCGCTCTGGAAGTACCAATGGATGCGTGAGAATGAACCGGAGCTGTTCGCCCGGCTTTATAAATGGCTGGATGTCAATGATTATCTCGTCCTGCGCAGCACGGCCGTGTTTAGTATGGGCGTTGACTCGGCCCATGCGACCTTTATGTGCGACACGCGTCCCGGCCGGATTGGTTGGTCGGAGCCGATCTGCAAGCTGTTTGACGTGAATATCGACCATCTGCCGCCGATTATCCAGTCCACGGATGTGGCCGGTGCGCTGACGGCCGCCGCGGCGGAGGAACTGGGCCTGGTCCCGGGCATTCCCGTCTTCGGCGGCGGGGGTGACCTGTCGCTGATTGCTGTCGGCGCCGGTTGTTTGGACCTCTATGACACCCACATTTACATCGGCACCTCGGGCTGGGTCGCGGCGACGGTCGATAAACGGATGACGGACATCGGCGGGTTAATCGCTTCCATTCTAGGCGCTATCCCTGGCTGGTATAACTATATCGCCGAGCAGGAAACGGCCGGACGCTGCCTGCAGTGGGTGCGCGATCACCTGGCCCTGGACGAGATTGGCGTCTATCTGGCCGGCAATCCCAGCATGGACGCCGTGGGCGTGGTCGAGAATTTATATGAATTCTTGAATCAGGAAGTGGAGCGTGTGGCTCCGGGGTCCGGAGGCCTGATCTTCACGCCCTGGCTGCACGGCAACCGCTCCCCTTTTGAAGACCCCCATGCGCGGGGCATGTTTTTCAATATCGGTTTGGAGACGGGCAAGCGCGAGATGGTGCGCGCCGTGCTGGAGGGGGTGGCCTACCACCAGCGCTGGATGCTGGAGCGCGTGGAGAAGAAGGTGCCCTACCGGCAGAGCTTGCGCTTCGTGGGCGGCGGCGCGCAGTCGCCGGCCTGGGGACAGATTTTGGCCGATGTGACCAGCCGGCGGATTGAGGTGGTGGAGAATGCACAGAACGCGGGCACGATTGGCGCGGCCGTTGTCTGCGCCGTCGGTTTGGGTTTGCTGGGTTCTTTCCACGATGCGCGACCGTTGATAACCGTGGAACGGACCTTCGAACCGCGGCCGGCGAACAAGGCGGTCTACGATCGCAGCTTTGAGGTTTATGTGCAGCTGCACCAGCGCAACCGGGAGTTGTTTAAGCAGCTGAACGATTGACAGCCACCGGTTTCGGTTCGATAATCCAGGCCATGTCCGCTGCACCGGCACATCATTTGCAAAAGCTGATCGTTTCCGCACTCCTGTTTCTGTCTATTTTTGCGGTCTACAGCAGCAGCCGTGATACGGTACCCTATTCAGATTCCCGCTGGTCCGTCTACGTAGCCCTGAGCGTGATCAGAGAGGGCAATACCAATCTGGATGAGTACGCGGACTTGATCAACAGCACACCGGGAGCTGCGCTGCCGGGTGACGCGGCCAGCGTAGAGGTCGGCGGCCATCTACGATCGACGTTTCCGCTGGGAACACCGCTGCTGGCCGTGCCCGTGGTCTTTATCGCCGACCGCTTGGCCCCTTATCTGCTGCACCTGGATCTGCACGAACATATGCGCCGGGTCCGTGACGAGATCGCTGCCAATTTGGAGCTGATTAACGCGTCCTTGATTGCCGCGGCGGCGGCGGTCGTCATCTATTGGACCGGCCGTCTTTATTTAAGTTGGTCCCGTGCGCTGCTTTTAGTCTTCATCTTCGCTTTCTGCACCTCCATGTGGTCTACGGCCAGCCGCGCCCTATGGCAGCACGGGCCCTCGGTGCTCATGCTATCGTTGACGCTGTATATCCTGCTGGCGGCGGAGAAGAAGCCACAGCTGGTGCAGTTCGCCGGTCTCCCACTTGCCTACGCTTATGTCGTCCGCCCGACTAACAGCCTCTCCGTCTTATTGATCACAGCGTATGCTTTCATCACTTACCGGCGCTATTTCCTAAACTATTTATTTTGGAGCGCCTTGATTGCCATCCCGTTCCTCATCTCCAACTTCCTCATCTATGACAATTTGCTGGCCCCCTATTATGCGGCCGGGCGGCTGGACCTGTTAAGCCCGACCTTCGCCGAGGCGCTGGCGGGCAATCTGTTGAGCCCCGCGCGCGGATTGTTGATTTATTCGCCGATCTTGCTGTTTGCTGTTTACGGCATTTATCTGAAAATAAAGGAGGGCCAGTTCACGCGCCTGGACCTGACCTTGATCGCCATCCTATTTCTTCATTGGCTGGTCATTTCCTCCTTTCCCCATTGGTACGGCGGACATTCTTTCGGGTCGCGATTTTTCACGGACATGCTGCCTTACCTGTGCTATTTCCTCATTCCCGTTTTGGCAGTGATTCCCGGCCTGAAGACCTTCCGCGCCGGCCTGCTCTCCGCTTTGTTCATGATCTTGCTGGCGATCAGCTTCTTCATCCATTGGCGCGGGGCCACGCAGGTGAGCGCGGCTATTGAATGGAATTGGGCGGTCAAGAATATCGTCGAAAACGTGGACCGCGATCCGCAGCGTCTATGGGATTGGTCCGATGCGCAGTTCCTGCGCGGGCTGCGACCGGCGCGGCTGTCCGCCTTGGAAAGAGCGCCTTATTTTGTGATCACGGAGAACATGCCTATCCAGATGCAGTTAACCTTGGTCAACAGCGGTGATAAAGACTTAGCCCTGGAGATTATAACGCCCACAAGAATCAGTTTAATTGGCGAACAACCTGATCTGGGGAACCTGGTGCTTGAAGGCATGAGTTCGCAGACGTTCACATTCGCCATTGACAGCGGCAGGCTCACTCACGGGCAGTATAGTCTGGGGGGGATCGCTTTTGCCGGCCGGAACGGCCAGGGTTGCCATACGGCTGGCAGCCCGCTGATCGTACCTGTATCCTTGACGGTTTCCTCTTATGCAGATAATACGCCGCAGTCCGATTATGCTTCCTACCTGCCGGTCGTGGACAAAGCCTTGACCAGTATCCCGGTCAACTATTTTGCCGCACCGGCCGATCTATTGATCAACGGGCGTGTTCAGGATTCTCCAAACAGGAACTTGCGCGGCCTGTTTGGTACGGGTTGGTATGATCTTGAGCAGGCGGAGGACGGCCGTGTGCGTTGGGCGCGATCGCCGGCGGATATTTATATTTACAGCGCCTATCCGCAGCAGGTGCAAATCACAGCGACGGTAGTTACACTGCCGCCCGATCCTGCCGCCGGCGAATCAGGGCAAGGCTTGCTCAGCATCCGCACGAATGATCTAGAAAGTTGGGATCAGCCGGTTGTTCAGGATCAGCCTTTTACCTTTAGCGCCGAGTTGAAGCGCGGATGGAACGTGATCAGGCTGGCGGCTGCAGCCGGTTACTTCCTTCCTGATGAGTTGGATGCGCAATCCAGCAACGGCCGTGAGGTCAGTTTTGCCATCAAGGGAATTAATATTACCGGTAAAGAGACTGAGAAAAATTATGGATGCTGCTATCCCTGATCAGGCGAGTTGGGGGAGAGTTTGGGCAGGCGCCCTGACAAACGTTAAGCGCCTTTGAGCCATTTCATGAAGCGGATGAAACGTCCTTGTTCGTAGGCGTCGAGCAGTTTTGTTAAGCGGAGGAGTTCTGTTTCGGGGTCTAGTTCATAGGGCTGGACCAAAGATGACGCTGGTGACGCGGATGGCGCCGCTGCGCTTACAGATGGAGTTTTTTGAGCTAGCCAGACGTCGGTTTCGCCGGAGATGCCCAAGTTGGCTCTTTTTAGACGCCAGCCTGCTTGGCGCAGCATTTGTGTGAAGTAGGATTCTTGAAAGCCCAGTTCCAACCATCCTTCCATACAAATTGCCCAGATGCCGAGCCCGCCCAGGCGGATTCCCCAGGGATAGGGCACCAGCTGTGAATCATCGGGGACGACGGGTTCGGCCGTAAAGGCGATGATGCCCGCGGGATCGAGGATGGCATCGAGGCGGCGGATGACGGCTCTGTGCTGCAGGGAATGATGGAGGGAGGCGTTGAAGATGACGGCGTCATACGGACCCCCTAAATCGGTCGTGGCCATGTCGCCGCAGATGGTGTGGATGGGCTTTGGGAGATGGGCTGTGCGCGCTTTGACGAGGTCTAGGAGGGATTGGCTGATGTCCAGGCAGGTTACCTGATAGCCCATTGCGGCCAGGTGAACGGTCAGGGCGCCGAATCCGGAGCCGATTTCCAGGATTCGCGACTCGGAGGGGAGATTCATGGTCCTGATCAGCCAGCCGTAGCCCAGCAGGTGCGTTCCCACCGTCCGTGCGCTCTTTGTGCCGTATGGATAGGGCCATTGCAGAACATGGTCGAAGTCAAAAGTCGTTTCTTCATTGGTCACATCATAGGGTTGGTTGGCCAGGCGCTTGTAAAATTCGAGTTGGAAAGCCGTGTACTCCGGGCTGAAAGGGTCTTTGGGTACTTCGCCGATGAGTGATGGGGATAAGCACCAGGATGTTAGTGACTTGCGAAAGGCGTCGGAGGAAACGGTTGCTGCTCTTTGCGCTTCCTCCAGCCTGGCTTCCAGCTGCTGGAAATTGTTGATTACGTCCATGGGAAAGGATTTTAGCATGGAGATGGAGATAGAGATAGAGGGGGGAGGGAGTGGAATAATTAATCGTTGAATTGTTGAATTTTTAAGGATAGATATGGAAGGAGGAAATTCGCCGTAAGCGCAGCGACGACATCCGCAATCTATTTGATGCCGTGAGTTTGTTTTAGTTGTTGGATGGCGGCGACGGCCGTCTCCACGCCGCCGGCGTCGAGGAAGGATTGGCGGATTTTGGCCAGGCTCTGGGGGATAGTGGGATCGGATAGGACCTGCTCGGCGGCGCTGCGCAGCTTTTGGGCGGTCAGCTTGTGAGGCTCCAGGTAGAGGCCGCCGTTTAGCTGTTCGACACGGTAGGCGTTGACGGACTGCTCGATGGTGTTGGGTACACCGATCATGGGTACGAGGGCCATGACGGCTTCGTTGATGCTGTTCAGGCCGCCGTGGGTGATGAAGAGATCGGCCTGGTTGAGGACGTCCAGCTGGGGTACGTATTGGGCGACGGTGAAGTTGGGAGGGATGGGGCCAAGGGCGGCGGGATCATGCGCTTTGCCCACGGACATGATCACGGCGTAACGGCCGTCTCCGAAAGCGCTCAGGCAATGTTGAAAGAAAGTGATGTTAGCCTGGTAGAGGGTGCCCACGGCAATGTAGATGAGTTTTTGGCCGCCGTTTTTGTTGATGGGGAATGCTTCCAGTCCCTCATCGGGGCGATCAGTATGGATGACTGGGCCGATGTAGAGATAGGAATCATCGAAGTTCTCTTGGAAGGGTTGGAAATAGCGCGAAGAGAAGACGATGTTTAATTCGGCCGTGCTGGAGAGCACGTTGATCTCTGACGGCTTGCGCAGCTTTTGTTCCCGAGCTAGTTTAGAGGTCTGGCGCTGCAGTTCGCGGTAGTAACCCTGGCCGGGGCGCAGGCTGCGGTATCCTTTTTTGAGTAGGCGGGGGTCGCTGACGAAGGTTCGCCAGTTGAAGGGCAGGTGGGGGAAACTGGCCACGGCAGGTATGTTATAACGCTGGGCAGCGATATTGCCCCAGGGCGCGCTCATATCGAAAAGTAAATAGTCGGGACGTTCTTTTTCGACAGCTTCCAGGACGTCTGGTAAAAGGGCTGTTGCCGCTTCGGCCAGCTGGCTGCCCTGTAGGATGGCGTGAGCCACGGTGCGCGACTGCTCGAAGGCGTAAGTATCGCCGTAGTCGCCATAGCTAGCGCCGGTGGCCAGTAATTTCTCTTTAAAGCGTGGTCCGGCGAAGTAGGTTATCTCATCACCCTGACGCACCAGCTCATGCACCAGCGGCAGGGTGGGATTGATGTGTCCATGAGTGGGTATGTTGAAAAACCAAGCGCGAGACATGATAATAATTAATATTATATAACAAAACTTCTGCCAGATTGGTTCAATCTTCAAGAATCAAAATGCTCTCCAAAATAAGGTCAAGATTGAACCAATCTATAGTAAATAATAGCCGTATGGAAGGTCTTGTACAAGGGTAGGGCGGAGGTGTAGAAACTTTTAATAATGGATTTGCGTATTATTTATCAGGTGTATGGTATGATCACACCGCTTCGATCCGTATCTAACTTCGTCTAAAAGTGTTAAGAGTGATAGGATCGAAGCTATATTGTTCAGACTATTGATTATCTTTTTACCATAAATATAGAAATATAGGATTTTAACTTAGGAGGTTTAATATGGGATATCTCATTGGTTTGATTATTGCTTTTCTTGTTGCGGCCGTTGTGATCTGGATCGTCGGTAAGCTCGGCCTGGGTATGGAGGTCAGCAGCTATGGCGCAGCCATTATTGCGGCTATTGTTATCGCTGTTATCAGCGCGATTGTTGCCTGGTTACTAAGTCTTATAGGCATCTCCCTTGGTGCCCCTGGACTGGTAGGAGCGATTATCACCCTGGTTGTGTCAGCTCTGGTCTTGATGTTCGCCGACCGTTTCGTTGCCGGCATGAAGGTGAATGGCTTTGTTGGCGCGATCGTTGCCGCCATCGCCATTTCCGTTGTTTACTGGCTCCTGTACTGGCTGATGGGCCTGATCGGTCTTGTCTAAGGTTTCCTTGTAGCGACTTTTTTACTGGTCTGAACAATTACTGGGATTAATGATCCCGTTTTATCAAACATAGAAACGCCCCTGCATCTTGCAGGGGCGTTGTTTTTTGTGTGTGGATATTTGCGTTCTAAAGGAGAGTACTATGCATAACAGCGTAGAAATGTACGCTTAACGGTCTTGTTTCTGAGCAAAGTTAGATTCCGTCAACACCTTTTCTGCCATCACTCATCCCGGACATCAATCCAATGCAAATTTTGGCAGTCAGGCTTGTCATGGGTTGCTATTCCATCAAAAGAAATGATTCCTACGAGCAGAGTGTGATCTTTGGCATCAAGGCAGCCGGAATCCACAACGGGTACTCTCGCTAAATCGGGCCAGTGGTAGAGTCCAAGACGGAGTTGATAATCATTTCCTGTGAGTTTTTCAGGCAGCACCAGCGTATGGGAATCAATTACTCGAACTCCAGGAGCCCAGGAACTAGTTGGTAAAGGCGGCGAACCATCATGTTGAGCAACCAACGTGCCTTCAGGTGACAGAAGATGTGCAAAAATGGTGTAATCACTGGAAATTTCGTCAGTTGCTTGCCAATACGCGGTTACGACTAAGCTGTTATCTCCCTTGAGTTCCATGTCATACCCGATCAGGTCCACGTTTTCCGCAAAGGATGCATTTACTGGATAAAGTGGCTCTTGGATATCCGCAATGCTGTCGCCTACTTGAATAGGTCCCACGACAATTTGACTGAGTGGTGCACCCCCTGCAGCGGTAATTGGAACTGGACCGTCTTGTCCGCTAACGACAAGTTGCAATAAATAGAATCCAGGGGTTACATCATCCGGAATTGTTAAGGTATGGTCATCCGTAATTGAGTCTCCTGCTAGCCATTGTTGGGTTGGGTTGCCGCCGCGCATTGGTTGAAGATTGTTGGCTATTGGCCATCGTTGGCCGTCAGAAGCATCCAGTAAATCGAACTGCAGTCGGTAATCGGTGTCAATATCACTTTCTGATTCCCAGTCAAGCTGCACGTGTAGGTTGTTCCCCCGTTTAATGTGATCCTCTACTGTTCGGAAATTCTGAAGAGAAAGAACCCCGTCAAACCAGACTTCGCGATGTGAATCTAGCGCAAAGTCGTGCAGCGGGAAGTCGCTACGTCGGCGGTAGATGCGTAGCGGTTTGGGATTCTTTTCTATTGATTTTTCGAGAGTGTAGGCTTCTTCGAACCAAGGTTCGTTGACAATATCATCCCAGGCAGTATTCCTTAAGGCTACGACATAATCTGGCCAGTAATAGTTTATGGCGAACTGCAATGTTTGTAGCCAATCTTCCAGGTGACCTATCATTTCAGGACTCACTAATCCCATTGTGTCCACGACTTGACGATCACTGTACAAGCCAATGATGCCAATCTCTATCAAGGCTACAGAACTGTCTGGCGGTGTGTGCTCGCGCAACCACTCTCCTACCTCGACATAGTTGGCGGAATAGTCGGTCATTTCGGTTCTCTGGATGTTGAGCAACCAATCCAGACTCGGTATCAGGCAAAGAAAAAATAGAGTTACCAGGACAACTCGTCCTGCCGTCAATCCGAGACGCCTGGATACAAAACCAGCGACTGTTGTAATACCTTCGGCTACCAGGAGTGCGATGGCGGGCACCAGTGGCGGGTAGTACCAGTCAAAACGCAAAACACCTACGGCGACGTAACCTGCAAAGTACGCCGCCGACCACAGCAAAATCGGCCACCAGCGGACTCTATTGCGATAAGCAGAATAAATGCCAAATATGGAAAAGATGGGATAAAGAATAAATAGACTGTTTTCAGCGAAAGCTGAATTTGCGATCAACAGCGAGCCCCTTGCAAATGAACCGATCTCGGCGGCTCCTAACTCTTGATTCCATCCCTGTCCTGCCTTGGCAAAAAAGGAATTGGGAAAAACGGAACCAAAGGTTAAATAGGAATAAACCAGCCAGGGAATAATTATACACGCGCTAACAAGGCCAGCTCGTAGAAACGATTCTTTGCGTTTCTGTATTTCCGCAAACAGTAACACCGCCACAACGAGAATTCCGTCCCAGCGCATCAGGAATGCCAGGCCTGCAAAAAGGGCTGCCCAGATTGGTTTCTCTAGAAGGTAAAAATAAAATGTCAACAACACCAAGAGTACGTATAGGGAGGTCTCCATCCCCAGCACGTTAAGGAATAGAGCGTTTAGGGCGACAATTGAGGCAGCAATGAATCCGGCGAATTTATGCCCGTCTGTCTGTCCAATACCGTAGGTAGTTGGAATACAAAGTACCCATGCCAATACACCAACAACGTGGCTTAGAACGGGCAGATCAGCCCAGATTGTTGAGAGCCCAGCGAGTATAAGGGTATACAGTGGTGTCGTGGTTCCCAGTACTGGCTCGCCGATGTTGTAGACAAAACCTCGCCCGAGGGCAATGTTTCGCGCGTAGCGATATGTGATATAAGCATCATCAAATGAACTTGGGTGCTGGCGAAGCCCAAAATAAAGTGTGACGACCATAAGTCCGAGCAATCCAATGCCGACCCATATGCCCGTACTACGATCGCTCATATTTCTCATTTTAACGGCCGTTTTTTTCTTCTCCTTTTCTTCGCTGTCAACGCTGAAGTATAGCAAAAATAATCTCTTCGCCGTAGATGGTGACAAACCTGTTCGCTGATTCTCTTACTAGCTTTCTCAAAGCTCTTCCAGCGTGTCGATCATGCTTGAAAGGACATCATAGCCACCTTGCCAAAATTCGGGGGAGGTGGGATCAAAACCTGCTTCTTCGAGCATTTTTACCGGTGCTTCCGATCCGCCATAAGCGAGCAGCTTTAGAAAACGGGGGATGAAGGTATCACCTTCCTGCTGATACTGGCGGTAAAGGGCAAAGACCAGTAACTGGCCGAAACTATAGGCGTAGGTGTAGAAAGGCCAGCGGTAGAAGTGGGGGATGGAAATCCACTCCCACTGGAATTCCTCGCTCAACTCTACGGAGTCGCCGAACTGTTCGCCAAGGTTTTCCATATAGGCGCTGCAAACAGTGTCTACCGTCCCACCTCCGGCGATCAGGCGGTGCGCCTCCTTTTCAAACAATGTGAAATAAGCCTGGCGCTGGACGGTAGAATAAGCGCGGTTGATAGCTCCGGAGAGCAGGTCACGGCGCACGGCGGGATCGCTCTCTTCATCTAATAAGCGGTCGGTCAGTATCATCTCCGCGAAGACAGAGGCTGTTTCAGCCAGCGGTAAAGTGGGGTGGTAAGTCAGGGGGGAATGTCCGGCACTAAGCATGCCGTGAATGGCGTGACCCAGTTCGTGGGCCATCGTAGCTACATCGCTCGCCCTGCCGGAGTAATTCAAGAAAACCCAGGGTGTGAGGGAGGGTGAAGGGGAATAGCAAAATGCGCCGCTGCGTTTCCCAGTACGGATTTCAGCGTCAATGTGATCGGCCGTGAAGACGCGCTGCGCCGCTTCCGCGATTTGGGGAGAGAACTGCCGGAAGCTGCTCACCACGATCTCCACGGCGTCGCCATAGGTATATTCTTTGTCGGAAGTAGCCAGTGGGGCATAAATATCATAACGCCGCAGCTTGTCCATACCGATCCAATCCGCTTTGAGGCGGAAATAACGCTGAAAGACTTCGTTGTTCCGGCGGCAAACGTCGAGTAATGTATCGACGACATGATCAGGCAGATCGTTGTCCAGATTGCGGAGGGAGATGGGCTGTTCAAAGTGGCGCAAATCTCCTACATTGTGCATATCGCGGACACGGTGGTTGTAGATTTGGGCCAGCAGCGTGCTATTGTCGGCAAAAACCCTATACAGTTCCTGATAAGTCGCGGCGCGGATGTCGGCTGAGGGGTGCCGGAAGTAAGAAGACATTTGATCGCGGGTCAGGCGCTTCGTTTCTCCGTCAATCTCCAGCGTATAGGTGAAGTTGCTGGTGATCATCTCGTAAAGCCCCATCATAGCCTCAATGCCGTTACTGTCTTTGAGGTTGATAATCTGCTCTTCGCTTTCAGGGAGCATGTGCGGTTTGAATTTGCGCTCCGCTTCCAGGAAGTAGCGATATTCGCCGCTGGCGGCGATGAGACGTTCGGCCGTTTTGTCGGGCAATCCTTTAAGCCACAGGCTTAAAAATAGAATGCGATTTTCCGCCGCCGTTAGGGCAGCCCTGATGCGGTCGCGCATATTCAATGCAGCTTTGTTTTGCGTGTCCTCGGAAAAATAGAGCATGCTGTAGGCGCCCAGGCGGGTCATCAGGTCGGCGAAGGTTTCAAATTCGTGTAGTAACTGAAGAAATTCCTCAACAGAAATATCATCACTAAGCGAACTGCGCCTTGATTCGAGAGACGAAGTCCTGGTTTCAAGATCGGCCAGCGCCGCCTCCAGTGATTTTTCAACCGGTTCAGGTAATAAATCTTGTAAACTCCATCGCTTGGCCGTTATCTGTTCAGTCATTTACTTCTCCCAATACTTATTTCTAAATTGAACTCAATCTTTGAAAATGACTGTAGCAGTATTTGGACAGAAGAACAAAAATATCTTCTACCGTGGGCCTCCACTGGAGGGGATTTTATAATTAAGCTAATTATACTTAAATTAAGTATGGAGTATAAGCATATAAACAGCTCCACCACCCCTGACACG
>JBJYWP010000017.1:0-13592 GCA_046259485.1 Promineifilaceae bacterium (SeqCode)
GCAGGTGAATCTCTCAGGCAAAAGGACCGGGCGGACAGGTGCATTCTGGAAAGCGGTGATCTTGACAACAAGATGGGACGCACCGAAGGGGCAAGCTGGGCTAAGGCCTGGTGAAACTCTCAGGTAAACGACAGAGGACGCTGGCAAAACAATGTTTTGCTACGCGTCCTTTTTTGATCGACAGGTATAAAAAGTTAAGGAGAACCAAATGAGCACAAAAATATTGCCCGATTTACTGTATACCGATGACGATGAGTGGATTCGCGTTGAGGGGAACGAGGCCTACGTAGGCATCTCGGACTACGCGCAGGACTCGCTTTCCGATATTGTTTACCTTGAGTTTCCCAGCGTAGGCGACTCATTTGAACAAGGGGACACATTTGGCGTTGTGGAATCCGTTAAGGCGGCCGGCGATCTGATGATGCCTGTTGGCGGCGAAATCATCGAGGTCAATGAGGGCCTGCTCGATACGCCGGAGGCTGTCAACGAAAAGCCTTATGATTCCTGGATGGTAAAAATCACCATCAGCGATTCCGTTGAGCTGGAAGGGTTGATGGATTCGGAAGCTTATACCGCCTATTGTGAAGAACGGGAATAAGCACCTAGAGGACCCACCTATGACTGAAACCACCACTACCCCACAATTTCAGGCGTACGATATCATCGAAGCAAGCCATAATGGGAAAGGCGAGCTTTCAGCAAACCATGCTTTGCTAAAGCCCGCCGATCGCTTTGTCAAACGCCATATTGGACCGCGCAGCCACGATGTTACAAATATGTTGGCTGCCCTTAATCTATCATCTCTGGCGGAATTGATGGATGAAGCAATTCCCAAGTCTATTCGCTTGAGCGAACCGCTTAATCTGGAGCCATCACGCAGTGAATCGGCCGTTCTGCAAGAGCTGCGAGAACTCGCTGCCCAAAATCGCCTCCTCCGTTCTTTCATCGGTATGGGATACTACGGAACCATCACACCACCCGTTATCCAGCGTAATATCCTGGAGAATCCAGGTTGGTATACACAATATACACCCTACCAGCCGGAAATCGCCCAGGGTCGCCTGGAAGCACTGCTTAACTTCCAAACGATGATCGCCGACCTGACGGGTATGGAAATCGCCAATTCCTCGCTGCTCGATGAAGGAACAGCCGCGGCAGAATCGATGACCTTATGCCAGCGCGCACAGCCGAGAAAATCCACCGCCGACACTTTCTTCGTCTCCGAGCTGTGCCATCCTCAAACCGTCGCCGTTGTACAGACACGGGCAAAGCCCCTGGGCATCAATGTCATCGTCGGCAATCACGAGGAATACGATTTCAGCTCCGAAACATTCGGCGTGCTGCTGCAGTATCCCGCTACCAATGGGGACGTTATTGACTACAGTGACTTCATCGCCCGCGCGCATGATGCAGGGGCGCTGGTAACCGTGGCTGCCGATTTGTTGGCCCTCGTGTTATTACGGCCGCCGGGAGAATTCGGCGCTGATGTGGTCGTTGGCAGCAGCCAGCGTTTTGGTGTTCCGATGGGCTATGGCGGTCCGCATGCGGCCTTTATGGCTACCATGGATACCTACAAACGGATCATGCCGGGACGCCTGGTTGGCGTTTCTGTTGACAGTTCCGGTAAATCCGCTTATCGCCTGGCTTTGCAAACACGCGAACAGCATATCCGCCGTGACAAAGCGACTAGCAACATTTGTACCGCCCAGGTTCTACTGGCGATCATGGCCTCCATGTACGCTGTTTATCACGGACCCGAAGGACTTCATCGTATCGCTAGCCGGGTACGTTTATTAACAGCCATCTTGGCCGCTGCCCTGCAAGAACTTGGTTATACGATCAATGATGCACCGGTGTTTGATACGTTGACCATTTCCGGTGGTCCACTTCGCCAGAACGAAATTAAGGTCGCCGCACTTGAGGCGGGCATTAATTTGCGCTATGAATCCGATGGATCCATCTCGGTTGCCCTGGATGAGCCGACGACCTCGGAGGAACTGAAAAAACTCCTGGCGATTTTCGGCGCCGGTCCCGATCAATTCAATCTGGAAGCAATGGCTGACAGTATCGACCTCGCTTATGAAGGACCTCACCAACGCAGCAGCAGTTTCATGACCCATCCTGTTTTCAACAGTTACCTATCAGAAACAGAGATGATGCGCTACATCCATCGTTTGCAAGAGCGTGATCTCTCGCTTACCCACTCGATGATACCTCTGGGTTCGTGCACAATGAAATTGAATGCCACGGCCGAAATGCTGTTGATCACACTGCCGGAATTTAGCGCCATGCACCCCTTCGTTCCCCTCGATCAAACCTTGGGATACCAGGAACTGTTCCGCCGCCTGGAAGGATGGCTGTCAGAAATCACGGGATTTCATGCCGTTTCCCTACAGCCCAACTCGGGAGCCCAGGGCGAATATACAGGCATGATGGTCATTCGCGCTTATCATGAGGCGCAGGGCAACAGCCAGCGCAATGTCTGCCTGATCCCCAGTTCGGCCCACGGCACCAATCCGGCAAGCGCGGTCATGGCGGGCATGAATGTGGTTGTTGTCGAATGTGATGAAAACGGCAACATCGACGTAGAAGATATGCGCGCCAAAGCTGAAAAATATCGTGATACCCTGGCGGCGACGATGATCACCTATCCGTCTACGCACGGCGTTTTTGAAGAAGACATCAAAGAGATCTGCCGGATTGTGCACGCCAATGGCGGGCAGGTCTACCTGGACGGAGCGAATATGAATGCCCAGGTCGGCTTCACCTCACCAGCGGTCATCGGTGCCGATGTCGTCCATCTGAATCTGCACAAGACCTTTGCCATTCCCCACGGTGGCGGTGGCCCGGGTATGGGTCCGATTGGCGTGGCGGAACATCTGGCACCCTATCTGCCGGATCATCCTGTCGTTTTCGGTTTTGGCGGCAAACAGTCTTTGGGAACCGTTTCCTCTGCGCCTTGGGGCAGCGCCAGCATCTTGCCGATTTCTTACGCCTACATTGCTATGATGGGTCGATATGGGCTGGAAGTAGCAACGATGATTGCCATCCTCAATGCCAATTATATCGCCCAAAAACTGGAGCCTTACTATCCGGTTTTGTATCGCGGCATTAACGACCGCGTGGCCCACGAGTGCATCGTGGATTTGCGGCACTTGAAGGATTTCGTTTCCGTCGATGATGTTGCAAAGCGGCTGATGGATTTTGGTTTCCACGCCCCCACCATGTCTTTCCCGGTACCCGGCACGTTGATGATCGAGCCGACAGAAAGCGAATCACTGGCTGAATTGGATCGCTTCTGCGAGGCCATGATCCTGATTCGTGAGGAAATTCAGGCGATTGAAAATGGTGAAATCGACCCCCAAAACAATGCGCTGCACAACGCGCCGCACACGGCCGAAGTGATCGCCGGCGATGATTGGGACCGGCCTTATTCTCGCGAACAGGCAGCCTATCCCGTTTCCTGGCTGCGTGAGAACAAGTTCTGGCCCTATGTCGGCCGTATTGATAACGTCTATGGTGATCGCAACCTATTCTGCGTCTGCGTGCCCATAGAAGAGTATGCTTAGCCTATCGCCTCCCACTGGCCGATAAATGTAAAACGCCCGGCTTCCCCACGAGTCGGGCGTTTTCATTATGTGTCAAAAACCTTTAACTGTGAAACAGGACGGCCGTATGTCGGTTACCCGCGAATTGCATCAACAAAATCAACCGGGATTGGACCATTAGACCAGATAGCGATCGAATCAACAGGAATCGCTTCCAGTCCCTCCACAAATTGCACACAGTTATTCAGGTCGGGGCAGCGCTGCTGCATAATCTGTACGTGAAATGAGAAATCATCCCGGCCCGCGCGGCTGGCCAGGGCCAGATAACGCTCGCGTGTGCGATTGACAGCCGTCAGACGCGCACTGGCAGGTTGGTTCTCAATAAACTTTTGTTCCTGAATGGCCAAGCCGCTCATCCCAGATTCGATCATCGCCAACACCGCGCCGTCACTTATTTCATCCGTTGTTGCCCGGATTGGACCCCACACGACTTTAAAGCCCTGCTCGGACGCCAGGCGCGCTGCGCGGGCAACGATATTTACATCGGGATCGGCACTGTTCAAGGTTTGCATTTCATTCCCCGGCGTCATCCCGTTTTCCGTATTGAAGCCAACAGTTGTAACGCCTGCTGCCTGAAGTTCGTTTGCATAATTCATTAAACGGGCCAGCTCGTCGTAGGAAGCCACCATAACCATCTTTTCCAGCGGCCCATCCAGTTCCAACATCCCCTCTAAATCGGCTTCGCGGGCATAGACAAAAGCAGGCCCAAACTCGGGTCGCCAGTTAGACCAGCGGATCATCAAGGGCAAATGATCTTGAGCAGTATCGATCTCGCCTTGTGCGTCGGTGGGAGAGGGCTCTACCGGTTCAGGGTTAGTGTCCAATGGGACCACTGGCTCAGCGACAAAGGCAGTAGGTGGTGAATCAGCACTTCCCCCGGATAAGGTCCAAAGGCCGCCGATTACAAATGTGACAACAACCAGGACAACGATGATAAATGCTTTTGAGTCAACCATTTAAATCCCTCGCCGTGCCTTAAATAGGCGCGTGGAATATACCCGAGGGATTATAGCACAAATGTTCGCTTTTATTCTAGTGGATTTTACGCATTCTCATGCGAAAGAAAGAAACCCGGTTTTTTACCTTGCGGAAAGCCAATGCTTCTAAGATCCAAAAACCGGGTTCCTAATAGTCTATCGCTCTCGCGATATAAACTGCAGCAGATCCCGACCGTAAGCATCGCTAATGATCAGGAATGCTGATGACAAATTATAGGATGTAGCTTGAGGAAGCAGGGTCAGATAACGCTGTTCCTGATCCATGACGCCGGCCGGATCAGCGCAGTACATCCCTCCTCCGGCAGGCGTTCCAATGCTTATGCTGCTGCCATTGCTCGAATAAGTTGTTGAATAAGAATTACAGCCGGCAGTTCCAGACAGACCTCCAAGCGCACCGAACAAGGCTGTAATGGTTGTACCAGAAATTGGAACAACCATATTCCCAGCACCGTCAGACATACTATACAACGTCCAGCTAGTACCCTCCAATGAGGGTACCGTCGGCGCATCGATCACGGTCAAAGTCTGGTCTGCTGATTCTGTTTGTCCATTTGACCCCTTGATTTCCAGGAGGTAAGCATAAGAACCAGCGGCAGTCAGGCAATCCTGTTGGCTTCCGGAATAAGGCGCATTATCGAGGATCACATTCCCGTTTCGCGAGATGCGAATACGCTGGACGTCTCCGCCGACTTGCCAGGATATCATGGTGCACTCACCGGTTTGAATTTGTCCCGGATTCAGGGCGAATGAAATAATAGCCGGCGGAATCAGCGTCGGCGTCGGCGTGATCACCGGTACTGTTGGGGGAACAACCGGTGTATTGGTTGGTGGGGAAGGCGTGGTAACAGTGATCGACTGCGTCGATCGGTTTGAACCACCAGGCCCGCTCGCTTCAATAATGTAGGTAACCTGTCCGACCTGCGGCGGTCTATCCGCCATCGTACTGCTAAGCGGGGCATTATCCCAAAGAACCACATCTCCCCGCAACAAACGAACCTTGTCGACATTACCGGAGACCTGCCAGCTAAGATTCACTGTCTGGCCTAACTCTATTTGGATCGGTGGATCAACGGTAAAGCGGTCAATGGATGGTGCACCGGGAACAGACTGAACGTAAATGGTTATCTGCCTGACTTCAACCGAGCCATTATTTTTGACAACGCGTAACTCATAAGTCGTGGTGACCGGCGGACACTCGAGACTGGTTCCTACCGATGATACTGGATGCTGCTGCCATGGCTGGCCTAATTCGTAAAAATAGACGGCTCGCACATTGGAAACAGACCATCTAAACGTCACACACTCACCGGCCTTTATGTTCGTGCTGTTAACTGTAAAAGAAATTCCCGGTGCCGGCGTTTGCGTGGGCGGCGGCGTTATCGTCGGGGGTGCAGGAACTTCGATACCTACCCAGAGCCGGCTGCCAAACTTCTGGTCTAAATTATTGCGGAACACCCAAAAGCCCTGATAGATCCCCGGTTGGATAGGGGCAACCAGATCGACATAGATATCATAAATAGCCCCGGGTGGTACCTGGCCTTGAATGGGTGTAGGTAACCCACCCATACTTGAAGCGGGCGAGTTGCCACCATCATATGTCAGCCTGTATTGAGAGTTCCAGGTACAGGTTCCTGTATTCCTGACTCGCCACCCTTTCCTAAACGGCTGCCCGGCCCTTAGAACCGGCGGAGTGGTCATATTATTGTCATTAAGATTAATATCCTCAACAAAGGCCATCCCATCAACACAGGGAACCGGCGTTGAAGTTCCTAAGGGGATCGAGGTCGCCGTCGCCGACGTGGGTGTTACTGTGGGAAAAGTTGGCGGCACCACCCCTGTATACTGCTCGATCAAACTGGCCAGAGTGCCATCCGCTTTCATAGCAGCCAAAACGGTGTTGATCTGGGCCAGGAGGGTCGGTTCCTGTTTCGGAACTCCAATGCCAAAATATTGTGTATTGAGGCCCTGAGCGACTATTTCGACGCCGCCCTGACTGGCCGCCACCTGGGCTGGTTGAAGATCGAGAACCACCAGGTCAATTCGTCCCTCGCGAAGATCGCGTACCGCGAAGGACATGTCATCATACTCAACCAGCTGGCTTGGTTGAATTAATCCGGTATCAACAAGCGATTCATTAAGCCAGTTACTGTAGACGCTTGCGCGCTGAACGCCAATTCGGAAAGATGCCATCTCCTCAATTTGTAAAAATTGTGGGATATCCGCTCCTATTCTGGCCAGCGTCGCGTCTTCGCTGACAAAGTAAACATCGGAAAAATTGATGCGTTCAGAGCGTTCCGGCGTGATCGAGAGAGCGGCAATAGCCACATCAATTTGCTCAAGTTCCAAAGCCCAGCTGAGGCCTTCAAAGGCAATGTCCGATATCTCGACTTCGACGCCCAGGCGACGGCCGACTTCGTTAATGACGGCAACATCCAAACCGTCCAACGTGAATTCATTTGTCCGGAAAGCAAAAGGAGGATAATCGGCCGAAGTCCCGGCGCGCATAATACCCGTAGTTTGAATACGCTGCCAGGCATCATCAGGCAGCAAGGGTGTTTCTGTCGCCGGTACCGCTGTGGGGGTCACGGATTCCGATTGAGATCCGCGATAAACAACATACAACAAGACAGCGGCTATGATACAGGCAATAGTTATCAGGATACCCAGAATGATATTGTAATCACGATTAGACATAATGCCTCCTTGACTGAGATTAGTTTACCATAATGCCAGGGGACAGAAAACGGCCATTTGTCCTAATTCTTGCCTTTAGGGGCCTCGCAGCAAAACATGGTCTTCCCCTTCAGGCGTTAGAAGTCGCCGGCCTGTTTGGGGATCGTAAACACCCAGGCGCAGTTCAATATTTCGGCCGTCCAGAGGCGGTAAATGATGCTCCTGCACGAGAAGATCTCCCGCCTGCCACCATAAAGATGGGGCATCCAGCGCGTCATCCTGGGCCACCAATTCATCGCCGGCCAGGGCATGCAGGTAAAACCGCCGCGGCTCATCTGTCGGTGCGAGTACGCGCCAATAAGACAAGACGCTGCACTTGCCATCCTCACAATCGGCCAGATTATCGGGGAGGCTGTAACCGATCAGTTCGATCTGCTCATCAAAGCTCTGCGGCGCTGGAGTCTGCACTTGGAAGCCGGCGGGCACGGCCGTTTTGTATAAAACAAAAGTGCCCAGGTTTTGCGGCTCGGCTCCCCACTGCCACAGTTGTGCTTCGATGCCCGGCGAGAGCTCGCGAATAGTCGGCCGAAACACACGCACTTCCGGTGTATCCGCTCCACTTGCCTCGGCCAATGCAGCACCCCAGGCGGGAAGAATTAATGTGGAAACAGGCTCGGTCATCGAGTCCGATCCAAAATAACGCGTCTCCAGGTCTCGCCGGCGCATGCTGAGCGCCATCGTCGGCACATCCAATGTCGCCGGCGACCAGCCGCCAATGGACACGGGATCGCTCCCCGGCGACTCATCCAGATAGGCGGCAATATCAGTTAGAGCAGCCTGCCAAACAAACTGCACTTCCTCGTTTTGCGGCCAGGTTTGGAAGATAGCTCCCCCTGTCCACCATATATAGGCCATTACCAGGGCCAGACCCAACAGATAGGGTGTTTTTGTGGATAACGGGCCCAAATCTGTGAATAACCTGGCAATTATGTTTATAAATAAAACCGGAAAGAGGGTAATTACCAGGAGGGCGCTGATCATCCGTATGGAACTCGGGGCGTCAACAGTCACCAGGCTGGGCAAAGCGGATGCACCTAACCAGATCAGTAAAAAAGCATACCTGGAGTCCTTAAAACGCAGCAGAGCGAGGAACAATCCACCATAGAAGAACAATGCCAGCAGCGGGTCAAACACGGGGCGTCCGGCCACATTCTGCCGCCATAAAGGATCACCGGCAAAGCCAAACATCCCCCCTATTTTAAGAAGATTGGAGAACACCGGCGCCAGGTCGCCTGCCAGCAGCGCCCGCAGCGGGGCATCCACTTCCGAGATCCGGTACTCCGCGCTGGGATGATTCTGTAAAAATAAAACCAAGGGCAGCGCTGTAAGGAGAAGCACTATCCAGAACAGGGCGACGCTGCGCCAGTGCAGCTTAAACTGCTCCCGGTAAAAGAGCAGCAGATAGAGGGTAAAGACGGCGAAAAAGATGGGTACCGCCCTGGCCGCCATATAGGTGTAGAGACTCAACCCGGCCAGGATACCCGATAGGCCGAACCAGAGCAGGTTTTCTGTTTTGGGAAGCTGTTTGCCGGGCGGCCATGCTTTCCACCAGGTATAGAGGCTTACCCCGGCAACGAGGGGCAGGCTGATGGCGCGCAGGCCAAGCCGGCTGTAGAAAATCGGCCAGAACAAAACGGCGATCAAGGCCGTTGACAGCAAGGCCGTGGTCACGCCGAATAGGCGTTTGGCAAGCGCATAATGCACGGCCACCAACAGCGTTCCGGCAAATGCCGCCGGCAGGCGTAAAGCCAGTGCGTGATCGCCCAACAGGGCAACAAAAGCGGCCTGCAAATAATGGAATCCGGCCTCGTGACCATATGCTTCCTGGAAGTACACGGCCAGATTCCCTTGCAAAATGGCCCGGTCGATCAGCCAGTTAGCGACCTCGTCATGCTCCAATCCCGGTGGTGAAAAATTGTTGATGCCATAGATGCGCAGTACGGCCGATAGCAGCAAAATAACGACGAGCCAGGCAAGCGGATGGCCTACATGCGCCCATCGCGGCCAGCGATCTTCTTTCAAGAAAGCAATTACCCTGTCCATCGTTTTTTATGTGAGGTGCAACCGTGCCGCCAGCGACTGCGGTAAGACCTCAGCTAGTACCCTTTTCTCATCCTCGCCAAAAACATGTAAAGCCCAAAGCCCGGCCGGATAAATCACAAGACCAACCAATAAAGCCAGGACAAGATGCGCCTGGCTGACGGCGAGCATGAGGGCGACCATAACCAGGGTCACTGCCCACGGGCGCCACATCAACTCGAACCAGTTCACGCTCGCCATCCGTTTCCGCAGGTAATGGCCAAAAATAACCATTAACACAATTTCCGAAAAAATCGTGGTTACCGACGCGGCGATATATGAAAAGCGCGGGATGAATATCAAGTTGGCCACGATATTGAACCCGACGGCGAGGGCAAAAGCCCGCGGCTGCAAGCGCTCCAGACCCAGGGCGATCAGAACATAATTGGTTACGCTGTTCAACCAGCCGAAAGGGATGGACCAGATAACGATTTGCAAGGCGATTGCCCCTTCCGGCAAATACTGCGGGCCGCCGAGCAGGCGCACTAGAAAGGGAGCCAGGAAAGTAGTATAGGCGGCGATCGGCAGGGCCAGGAGAAGCATCAATTTCAATGACATCATATACATGCGCCGTGCCGACTCGATAGAATTGTTGATCTCGCGCGATATCACCGGGAAAAGCGCCAGGGTAAAAAAGGCGGGGATCACCTGCAGAGCGTTAAACCATTTGTAAGCCGTCTGGTAATAGCCGACAACCTCTTCACCGTCACTCAGCATAAGCCGCAGCAGCAGAATATCAATGGAGATGAAGATCGTCTGCAAGAGATGGATCAACATCAAGGGGAAACCCATGCGGATCAGCTCACGCTGCAAACCGGCATCAAAACGCCAGGGGCCATGTAGAGAAAAGCGGCGCGTGGCCAGGAATAACAAAACCGTCAGGGTAATGATATTGACGACGATCGAAACGGCCGCCAGGCCAACAAAGCTGTAACCCAGCAGCAGTACGATGACACCTAAACCAACCTTGAGGATCGTCGTCGCCGTTGTCATCGTCGCCGGGATTTCCGCTTCTTCGTAGACATAGAACAGCCCGGTAACGCCTTTAGACATGCCGGAGAATACCATGCCGACCATGATCAGCAGTACGGCCGCTACTTCTTCGATCGTCAGCGGGTTTTCCGTCACTCTTGTGCCCCACATGAAGATCAGGATCGGGATGCTGGCTACCAGGGCGGCCAACAGGCGCAGGATCGTCGTGTTGAATAAATAATAGTTGGCGCGGCTCTTATCCTGCGATACATCGCGAATAAGCAGGATATCCAGGCCATAATTGGAGAGAATCTCGAAGAAACCGGCCGTCGTGATCGCCGCCACGTAGCGTCCGGCATCGGCCGGGCCCAGGATGCGCAGGTAATACATGGCGAAGACGAAGTCAATCATGCGGTTGAACAGGTTCAGGCTCATGGGCAGGGCGCTGTTTTTAACGATGCTGCGTGTCGTGGACAGCTCCGTGGAAGTCCTATAAAGGCGTCCCCAGGCCCAAACGCCAAAAGCAAACACGAGCACGATCGCGCCCATCGCCGAGAGCAGCCCACCGAGCTGGAAACTAGCCGGACTGTAGCGGAAACGTACTGTCCAGGCCCCTGGCTCAAGCGTCATTCCCCGGAAATTTCCGTTCACCCTAATAATCGGCACTTCCTGTTCTGCATCCTCGCCTTCCCCTAACGGCCGAATATATGCCTTCCAGCCGGGAAAATAACTATCATTCAGGATCAACCAGGAGGGTTCGTCCACCCGCGCATCGACAAGGACTTCAATATTGCGATAGCTGGCGATCTGCGCTGCTTCGAGCTCCGCTGGGACCGCCATTTTGCTCCCTGAATTGAAACCATGCGGGACATCGGCCGTTTCAACAACCACGTGACTGCGTGGATCAAGGTCGTTCATTGCTGCCAGGGCATCATCGACAACGGCCATGGCTGTCTGCGGCAAGGTGTAAGCCCGTGGCGCTGCGGCCAGATTCTCATAGATGCGCACGCCTTCCCCTTGCCACACTTGCTCGAGTTTCGGTAGATCGATCGCCTCTGATGAGATTATGTAGCGCACGCCTAATACATCAAGCAGAGGTGAGTTCAGAGATTCCCAGTTAGCAATAGGTTGGATGCGATTATTGAGCAGTTCGTTCTGTGGCTCAACGGCCGTCATGTAGTCCGTGAACTGCTTGGAAATGATCGAATCATAGCCGCGAATATCCTCAAAATCGTAGAGCCAGCCTGAATTGGCATTAAAAGGTTTGTCGCCATGTGGCGTAAAGCTGGTCAGGCGCCATTGTCCAGGCTGATTCTCCAACCAGGAGACCATTTGCGGCTTAAATAACAGAAGATCTTGGTCAACCGCGGCGTTGAAATTGCGATTAGCCAGGAAGATATCCAGCAGGATCAACAAGGCCGCCAGAAATAAGAATAGTTTTTTTCGTCCGCGTGCGGCGAGCCAGAAAACCAAGGCGCTGCCCAGTAGGGCTAAGCCGAGGATCAAGATTTGGGGAAATTCATAACTGTAGAAGGCACGCGCATCAATAAAAGCCGTGTCGGCCAGGGCAAGACCGTGAAAAAGTCTGGCAACAAATGGCTCAATACTGTTATAAGAGAGCCAGGAGAAAAGCAGGAGAGCAATAATCGCCGCTCCGGTAACGGCCGTTCCAACGATGAGCAGATGGACCAGGTCGAACCTGTTCTTAGTCCCTTTCTCCGCCGGACGGTAATTGAGCAGATAATCCACGCCAAAACCGGCCAATCCGGCGACAGCCAGCGAGAGCGGCCAGACCCAGCGAAAAGGGGTGTGCAGCTGGTTAATGAAAGGCAGGCCGTAATACATCAGGGCATACAGCGGCGTCCCGAAAATAAAGGCCAGGGAGAAAAACGTGAGCAGGATGAAGAAAAGGGTTTGCGAGCGCCTCGAATCCACCATCCGCTCACGCCAGCCAGTAACAGCGCCCAATAAGGCCAAAAATAGGGGCAAGATCGCCAGGTAGATGCCCCCTTCAACATAATTCTTTAATCCCCAGGCGCTGCTGTAAGCGCCCTGCGGATTGAGTTCGCCGTAACTATTGGTGGAAAAGGCGATCCGTTCCCTCGTGAAAACATCCACATAATCATGGTGTGCCGGATTTCCAAAAAAATTAGGCAGCAAGATTGTAATGATGCGCCGCCAGGGAAAAGCCCAACCGCGTACTTCGGCAAAGGAAGCGGCGCCTTCGCGGAAGTTCAACTGGCCCACTTCGTAGAAAGGAACGAGCTGCAGCGCGCCCAGCATCAAGCCGATAGCCACGAGTCCGACCAGCCACGGCAGCGGGCGTAGGGCAGTGTGCCAGAACGATTCATGCGCTTGCCCTTTTTCGATTTCCTTTTGGCGCGCTTTTAGAGCCACGGAAATCAAGCGCCAGAGCGCGTAAACGGCCATGATTAAGAGGGTATAATAGGTAATTTCAATATGTCCAGCCAGGATTTGCAGACCCAGGGCAACCGCGCCCAAGGCCATCCAGATCAGTGTTGTGTTGGAGCGCCTGACGGCCAAATCGATGATCTTCTCCAGCGCAGCCAGCAGGAAAGGCAGCCAGGCCGCGGCGCCGATGATCATGGGAAAAACGGCCGCGCTAGTCAGCAGAAAGCCGCTGCCCTGATAAATCAAGCCCGCGAGGACCGCGCTGCCGCGGCGCATATGCAGCACACGGCCGAAAATATACATCGCTGCTCCGGCCAACCACAACTGGCCAATCGTATACCAGCCATAAGCCTTGGCCGCCGGCAGCAGGAAGAAGATCCAGCTAAAGGGGTAGAGCATGCCATGCTGGCCGTTGGCCAGGAAAGGCGCGCCGGCAAAGAGATAGGGATTCCAAAGCGGGATCTCACCCGCCCGGAAGCTGTTCACGGCAAACCGTTTCCAGGCGTAATTCTCGACGATGAGGTCGGTGAGCAGGCTGTTATGAGGCACCGCCGCACCGTATTCAGCCGCGTATTGCTGCCATGGCGCCCACTGAAACAGGTTATCGACGGGCAGCACCGTCTTTGCGCCAAGGGTCACCGATGCGTAAAGCAAAAAAGGCAGGATCAAAAATCCCGCCAATATCGCCAGATCAGGCCCGTACCGCCGTAATAACTTCATCAGTCCATTCATCATCTGCCGGGTATTATCTCACCAGGCCAGATTTAGGAAAAACAAGCGTAATCCAGGC
>JBJYWP010000018.1:0-44673 GCA_046259485.1 Promineifilaceae bacterium (SeqCode)
TGGTGGGGCGTCGCCAAGTGGTAAGGCAGCGGACTTTGAATCCGCCATTCGGAGGTTCGAATCCTTCCGCCCCAGCTAATGTAAGGACTGAGGAATAAGAACCTCGGTCCTTTTTTAATTTTGCTGCTCAGCATTAAGTTACCGGCCATCAGCGATCACCGACAGTTGACGGCTGAAAACTGACCGCTGAAAAGCTCGCGGAGGTTCATCCATGTCACTTGCCGTTGTGATTCTGGCCGCCGGTCAGGGAACACGCATGAAGTCAAAAAAACAGAAAATACTGCATGAAGTCGGCGGTAAGCCCATGGTTCAGCATGTATTCGAAGAGGCCGCCGCGATTGCCGATCTTCCGCCGGTGATGGTGATTGGGCCCGGAGAAACCGGGGTCAGCGCTTTATTTGGCGACGAGGCGAGCTATGTCGCCCAGCCGCAGCAGTTAGGCACCGGTCACGCGACACAAATGGCAAAACCTCTTCTGCAAGGCAAGGTCGATCAGGTACTGGTAACCTATGGAGATATGCCCCTGCTGCGTGCTTCGACAATGCGCCATCTGGCCGATGAACAACGGGAAAAAGGAGCCGCCATCGCCCTGCTGAGCGTTGAAGGAAATCCTGAAAGCAGCTTTGGACGAATCATTCGCGACGATAACGGTGGCGTCATTGAAATTGTGGAGGTATCTGAAGCGCGTCAACGGCCGAATACTGAAGAAATACTGGCCGTTACCGAATTAAATGCCGGCATCTATTGTTTTGACAGCGATTGGCTGTGGCGGCACATCGCAGATTTGCCGGTACGTCAGGCTCGCAGCGGGCAAGAATATTACCTCACCGATATGGTGGAAATGGCTGTGAGCCAGGGACGAGACGTCGTGGCTCTCTCTATAGAGGACCTGGATGAATCCCTTGGTGCGGGCACACGAAGCGAACTCGTGCTGGTGGAAAAAGCTTTTAGACGCCGCGCGAACGTCTATTGGCTGGATAGGGGCGTCACGCTCATTGATCCAGACAACGTTTATATTGATCAGGGTGTTCTCATCGGTAAGGACACCATTATCTGGCCTAATACCTATCTTCAGGGTCAAACAGTGATTGGAGAAGACTGTGTCTTAGGCCCTAATACCATCATTCGCCATTCGCGGCTGGAGAATGGCTGTGTTGTCGAACAGGCACAGATAGAAAACGCCATTCTGCCCGAGGGCACTCGGCTAGCGCCATTCACGTGGATCCCCGGTGAGGATCAACCTTAGCCTCCCTCGAGGCAGAAGCTTTGTAGGAAATAAAATAAGGAACGGGAAAGAGCATGGTCACAGAAGAACAAAAAGTAGAATTACTCACCGCGGCGTGCGCTGTGCGCGCCAATTCGTACGCTCCTTATTCCAACTATCACGTGGGTGCGGCGATTTTGCTGCCGAACGGCCGAATCATGACCGGGGTCAATGTTGAAAACGCCTCTTATGGCTTATCAAACTGCGCCGAACGCACAGCCATTTTCAAAGCAGTAACCGAGGGGTATAGAGAAATCCTGGCTATCGCCATCTGTACCGAAAACGGGGGCTCACCATGCGGAGCCTGCCGCCAGGTAATGGTGGAGTTCGCCGGGGATATTCCTGTTCTGCTCAGTGATGCTGCGGGCGATGTACTGGAGACGACTCTCTACAGCCTGCTCCCCGCCCACTTCGGCCCTGAACATCTGGCGGAATAAAAAATGGTGCGATTTTGAAAATTGGACCATTTTACCTACCGATTTTTAAAATAAATCATCCTCCAGCTGCTCATGTTCTTCGCGCAGCCGCAGGTAACTATCGTAGCGTTCCTCGGAAATTCGCCCATCCTCAACGGCCGCACGGACGGCGCAGCCTGGTTCATGGCGGTGAGAACAATCACTGAAACGACATTGTTCAACCAAAGATGCGATTTCACGGAAGTAAGCATCCAACTCCGTCGGTTCGATATCAAACAAAGCCAGCCCACGAATACCCGGCGTATCAACCACATATCCCCCTTCATCCAGGGGGAACATCTCCGCGTGGCGTGTCGTGTGCAATCCCTTTTCCGTCGCCTCGCTGACCTCATTCACCCGCAGACCCAAACCCGGTTGGATAGCGTTCAGCAGGCTCGATTTACCAACGCCGGACGATCCGGTCATTACCGAAATCTTATCCTTCAAGGCGTCGGACAGTTCCTGGATACCCTCTCCTGATTTGGCGCTCGTGTAAATGGTCCGGTATCCCAGGTCTTCGTAAAGCCGGAACATTTCATGCGCCTCGCTGGAAGAAACCTCCGCTGCCGGATCCAGCAGATCGACTTTATTCACCGTAATAATGACGGGGAGATCGTTCATTTCCGCGACAACCAGAAAACGATCCAGCTTGCGCAGGCTTGGGCGCGGCTTCTTGATTGAAAAGACGATGACAACCTGATCAGGATTGGCGACTAGAACCTGTTCGCGATCGGCTGAAAGGCGACGCCCATCACGAGCGACCGGCCGGGTACGCGAGAGGACGGATTCACGCTCGGCGACCTCTTCAATCGTCCCAGTTCCATCTTCATTGACCAAAGCGGTAACCCAATCGCCAACGGCCACAATGTCGGTATCCTTGCGCTCTTTTTTAAGCCGCCCAGGTAGTTGGGCGATGATCGGACCCTTCTCGCCATCAACGGTGAAAAAACCACTCAAGGCCTTGATCACTCGGCCGTGTAATAATTCGCCTTCTTCGTAAGCCAAATCAATTTGATCGGCCGAATCTTTCCGTTCGTCACTCATAGGCGCTTTTTGGCATTGCCGTCCAGTTCATGGGGAGCATTATAACAAAAAAGCGTTCGACCGCTTCAAAACGATTGAACGCTAAATATATCCGTTAACAGGCTGTTTTAATAAAAATTAACATCAGCCCAGACGCTCGCTAAAAGCCTCATTAAGCGCGGGCAGCACCTCAAACAGATCGCCCACAATCCCATATCGGGCGAGTTTAAATATCGGCGCTTCCGCATCTTTATTGATGGCCACGATTACTTTAGAGGTGCGCATGCCGGCCTGGTGCTGGATAGCGCCGCTTATACCGCAGGCAATGTACAGATCGGGACTAACCGTCTTACCTGTCTGGCCGACCTGGTGTTCGTAGGGAATCCAGCCCGCATCCACGGCTGCTCGTGAAGCGCCAACCGCGGCGCCTAAAACAGCGGCAAGTTCGCGCACGGGGTCAAACCCTTCAGGACCGCCAACACCACGCCCGCCGCTGACGATGATGCTGGCATCGACCAGGCTCACACCACCGCTTTTTTCTTCAAAGCCGACCACCTTGCTCGGAATATCTTCTTCAGCAACGACAGGATCAACCCAATCGGCCGTTCCACTGCCGCCCGTAGATTCGGCTGGTGCAAATGCCCGGCCGCGCAGGCTGATCACCTGTGGGCCATCGGTCACAAAAACCTTAGACAACAATTTTCCGGCATAAACCGGCCGCGTCGTTTTAATCGTTTCACCATCAACTTCTAAGCTCACGCAGTCAGAGACCAATCCGGCATCGAGGTCGGCAGCCACCCAAGAAGTTAAATCACGGCCGCGCGTCGAAGCACCGGCGATGATCACATCCGGTTCATGCTCCGTGGCCAGAGCGACAAACAAGGGACCGACAGCCTCAACAAGGCCGTCTTTGAGCGTAGCGTCATCGGCGCCAATCACCTCATCACAACCAAGATCGAAAGCGGCATCGGCCACATCGCCCACGTCCTCGCCAAAAACCAGACCGGTTAAATCTTCTACCAGCTCATCCGCTATGATCCGCGCCGCGCCGATCGCTTCCCGGGCAATGGGGCTGATTTCACCATTGCGGTTTTCTACAAATACCCAGACCCCGCTCATATCACCTTCTCCTCAAACAATTTCTCGACAAGAATTTCCGCTTGTTCGCTAACGGAGTCAGCCTCAATAATTTCTACCTCACCCTCTCGTGCTGGAATGGTGTACACCTCTGACCAGTCAACCTTGCTCGCTTCACGGCCGTAAGCGCCATCGATCTCCAGGTCCGCGGCCGTCCACTCGGGAATGGTTGCCCGGCTCGCTTTGCGGATGCCCATAAATGAAGGATAGCGGGGCTCGTTAAGTTCTTTAACCGTGCCGATGACAACCGGCAGCGCTGCCTGCACAATCTCCTTCCCCTCATCAACCAGGCGCTCAACGGTAATGCTGCCGTCACCGATCTCTTTGATTGCCGAGACAAATGTAAGGGGGGTCCATCCTAATTTTCGCGCCACCTGGACCACCGTCTGGCCGCTGTCGGCATCAATCGCCTGCTTGCCGAATAAGGCGACCTGCACATCACCCACCTTATTTATCGCCGCGGCAAGAATACGTGCTGTTCCCAACGAATCCGATCCGGCAAAGGCTTCATCTGAAACCAGGATCGCCTCTGTGCAGCCCATCGCCAGGCAGGTTTTTAGCGCCTCAGAACTTGATGCCTCCCCCATGCTGATTGCAATGGCGTCACTGGCGCCATGGTTCTCCATAAGACGGATCGCTTCTTCGACAGCATATTCATCCCATGGGTTGACTATGTTCGGTTTGCCGCCGGGGTCTTCCCAACTCACGGTGCCATTATCAACGCTGAAATTGGCCGTCGTGCTGGGCGTCTGCTTTACACAAACAACAACATTCATTAAGTACCTCCATGTCCCTCAATGATATCCCGGGGTGCGTTATCTTCCGGGCTTTTTGATTATAATGCCGCAGTGCGTTATAAGCAAGAACCCCCTATTCATTGAGGGCGAAAATAAATACACCATCCTGGTCGAAAAGCAGTTCCGTTTGCGGGTTAGCTTTCAACTTCGCTGGATCGAAAAAACCTCCTCGCTTGCCCACATAAATATGGCTTACCCCTTGCTCACGCAGCCAATCTACTTGCGCCGGGTCAGACCAGTCAGATACGGCCGACGCTGCGTGGTTAAATTCTCTGACTTGTTTGAATAGATCAGGATTGTAAATATGATCGATTGGTGGGGTTGTCACCGCCAGGCCGGTGAGTGGCAGTATCCACGCCCCGCCATCAGCGGCCGCCCAGGTCTCACCCAACCATCGCCAGCTGTTGACGGCCGTCAACGTATCCTGCATTAGATTTTCGTCAAGCCAGCGCAAACCTTCCATATCCTCAGGCTTCACCAGCAGCGTTTGTGGATTGAGCATCGTGACCTGGCTGCGCACCCCAAAGACCAACATCGCGGCCAGCATGGCTCCGGCCAGGAAATAACCCGTAAGGCAAACCGGCCAGCCCTGCTGCTTAAGCAATTCCCACAGTTGACCGAAAACCACGGCCAGGAAAATCGCCAGGGGAACAAAAAGCGTGATATACATGCTGTTCAGGTTGACCAGCGAGGGTACGGGCAAGCCGAGCCGGTCCATCGAGAGGAGGGCAAACAGGGCAGCAGCCCACCCAACCAGCACAAACGGTAAAACCACCCAGGCTTGGCGGCGCAAAGCGGCGATAAGCGTGAACAAAAATGCAGCAGCGGCGAGGACTAGAAAAGCCTGTTCCCAACCGGTGGTCAGGTAGCTGCTGGGAAAAGTATTGTAGTCGGGAATCGTACGCCCAAGCCTCTGAACAGGATTTGTACCGGCTAGTAAATCGAGGAGCCGTGGTAGAATGAGCAAAAATGCCAGAACGGCCGATGCCAGCAGCAGGCGTAGGCGGCGAAAGCGGCTGACCAACAGAACCAACACGGGAAAGGGCAGGTAATAGACCAATACTCTAAAATGGATCAGGAACAACCCGGCGGTCAAAATCCCTACCAACCACCAGCGATCGATCCAGGCTGTGCTGCCGCGTACCAGCTGCCAGGTAAATGCCAGCAGGAGGGGCAGCAGCAGGACGGCCGTCAGCTGGGTCAGTCTGCCCCAGGTTGTATAGTACGCCGGAAAGAAGAAAGGAAGCGCGACCAGGAAAGCCGCCAGATATCCGGCGCTGCGCTGGCGCACCAACAGCCAGACTGCGGCAAACATCGTCAAAGGCACCAGGGCATTAAGCAGCTGGCCTAAATAGAGCAACAGCCTATCCAATGGCCAGTTGCTCAACATCAACAAGGAACTTGACAGCGTGTGAAAACCGAAGTGATAAGGAAAGCGGTCAACGGGGAGATAGGGCGCATAATTGCTTATCGTCCGTCCATTTTGAGCCATAACGGCCGTAATCAACGCGTGCCGGCTGGCATCCACCCAGGGCAAAACCGGCGTATCGCGCACAGCCACCAGGCGCACGGCCAATCCCACCAGCAAAATGGTCAGCAGTATGAGATGTTCCCAATGCCAGGAAGCCATGATTGGCGGGTGGTTGACATCGTCGCCGTCTGAATCGTCTAATCCCCGCCGCTGTCTTCGGTCTTGCCACCAGTAAACAGCTGCGCCTACCCAGCCCGCAATCAGGACTAAGGCCAGCAGCCATTCGGTCCAGTGCGCCCACACGAGTGTGACAAGGGACCAGAGGATGGGCCACCCGGCAACTCCCAGCGCCAATGCCGCGCCCCACCAGGCTGCGGGGTCCCAGGTCACGCGACGGCCGTCTCCGGCGCTGCTGATGTGCCGGGTTCTATAGGTATGCTCCACCAACAATATAATAACGCCTGGCAGTGGAATCAGCAGCAAAGCCAGTACAAAGAGCAGCCCCTCATAATAAACAGATTCCCCCACGTTTCTTAGAGCATCAGCCCAGGTCAGCCGGTAGCGCGTTGAAAATCTGAGGTCTTGCGCGTCCGGAGTTGTCACCTCACCAGTCGTCGTATCTATCTGTGCCAGAGCCCCATCTTCATAGACATCCAGGCTGTAACCCCAGGCGGAAACCGGATTATCCGCTGTCCCCAGGAGCTTTAAGGTATATCGCTGGCCCTTGGAGTCATTGAGCGGTCCTGTGCGCAGCGCTGCCACTTGATTATGGCTGATCGAAGCCGTCGGCAATTCTTTTTCGGCCACCAACTCACCCTGCTCATCAAACAGCTGCAGCCAAAGCTGAGCGCTTTCACCGGCGGTTGGTTCGCCATAACGCAGCAGCGTGATTTCAATTTCGCTCAATCCATTATGGCGAGGGACAAATGTCTGGGTAAGCGCAAAATCGCCCTGCGGCGCGGGCAGTGAGGTATCAATGCGCCCCTGGTCGATGTCCGTACTTTCCAGGGATTCAAATAGACGGGTGAAAGATTGAGGAACGGCCGTGGACCAAACCAGAAGCACTAGAAACATGATCACAGCACCGGCCAGAAGGATACTCCAGGGATTTTCCTGTATCAGGCGCCATGATTTTTGTTTCCAATTTTCGCTGCTTGTGCCTGCTGCCGCTTCCATAAGATAGTCCGCGGCAGGATGATATCGCAGCTTACAATCAGCGTCCACCGTCAGGTATCAGAAGAAAAGGATCTATTCCTGCTGCTCCTTTTTCTGATCCTTGAGCTCGCGGCGCATCTGATCGATCTCTAGGCGCTGGCGTTCAATTTCATTGGCTAATTTCTGGATTTCCAGCTCGGTTATTGCCGTTTGGCGGCGATCAGTACGCATGGCAAAGTAAGTCGTTGCCATAAAACCCGCGGCGGAAACGAGAGCTGAGAACGTAGAAAGGATCAGGCTCCATTGCGTCTTGGCCCTATCCACGGGCAGTTCCACGATAGGTTTATCGCCGGGGTCGTCGTTACCCGATTCCGTTCCCTCTTCTGGAAACAGGGGCGGGTTTCCCTCGCTGCCAATATTGAGAGACTGCACGCTTGTGAAAAGGATCAGCGCCGAGACAAAAAACAAAGCGCTCCAGAATGCAAGCAGCAGCCGGTACTTTCCAGACATAAACAACTCCTAAGCGTATGCGCACGCTTACATTATTGACGTTGTAAGTTTAGATTAAGTTCCCGGCTGCCGGCAATGATCATGAATAATCCGGCATCTCGGTTACCAGTTTCTGGATAACGCTGGCGATCAAAGCCTGATATTGTTTATCAGCTGCTTGCAAATGAGCTAGCTGTAAATCTTCTGTCAGCTCTTCTAGATCAATGCCCAGGTCGGCGATAATCTCCAGATGTTTTTGGGCTTCTTCACTATTCCGTTCGAGAGTTGTGGCAACGCGCCCCTGATCAAGGAACGAATCCAACAAATCTGGCGTAAATGTAACAACCGTATCTGGTCCAATCAGCGCATCCACATAAATGGTGAGCAGACGCCCTTCATCCCAAGCCTCCAGCCGCGTCCATTTGGGGCGTAACGGCCGTGCGCCGCGCGCGGCGAGTGCCGCCCAGCGTGGCCCGGAAAAAATTTCCCTATAACGAGCGTAAAGGATGCGAGCCATAGCGAGCCCAGTCTTTCCTTTGTACTCCGGCCGGCCAATCTCCTCCAGCCGCTCGTCGACAACTCTGTCAATGGGGCTGACCGAAAAAGATGCAACCGATGTGGGCGTTGTACGCCAGACGCTGTGCGTTTTAAAATAGGTCTCCAAACCCGAGATATAGGCTTGGGCGATGCGCTCGAACACACTAACGGAAAAAATGTGCGTGACATTGACATTGATCCCATCTACTGTCAGGGCGCGGGTTGCTTCCGTACACGCCGTTGTGGCCGGGACCTCAACCATGGCATTGCCGCGATCGACGCGTGCCAGAAGGCGGCGTGCCGTAGCGACGATACCGACACAGTCATCGGCTAACGCGGGGTTGATTTCCAAACTGGCGACGCCATCCAATCCTTTGCTCTCTTCGAAGATCGGATGCAGCATATCGGCCGCGCGTTGGACATCATCCGCCATGAGCACTTCATGGATGCGTGTCGTCGGCGTTCCGGCCATAATCTGCATACGAATATCCTGATCATAAGCCACGTCGTTGCGAATAGTGTTCTCAAAAACGGCAGCGCTTGCGGTGATCCCCACGATACCCTTTTCTATGGATTCTCGCAGCCCACCGGACACAATAAATGGACGGCACATATAGTTCAGCCAGGATGATTGGCCGATGTTTTGCAGCGTATGTAATTTGGCCATGTGTTCCTTCCTTAACCAACGAACAATCGATACAAAGGTGAGTTTCCCAGTTAGTTTTTTAATTTTCACGTTGGTGATCTGGCTCACCTACCTACAGTATAACGAAATGGGTGCTGGTTTTAAATAGGGAATCCGGTCAAAAAATCCCGCATGGAGCGAGATCTCTAGATAGATTTACTGGCTGCGAAATCGAGGGAAGCCGGCATTGCCAGTATCTTAGCTGGCATTGATTGCATTTGACTGCGCAGACAAAGCGAGAATTTATTAGCCGCGACTGCGCAAATTTCTTCTGATTTTGATCAGATCACCCGCACGCCTCGCCAAAAGGCAACATAATTTTCTATCTGACTTGCCGCCTCAGATGGCTGCGGATAATACCAGGCCGCATCGCGATTTTGTTGGCCGTTCACCTCTATGGTGTAATAACTGGCGACGCCTTTCCAGGGGCAGGTTGTGTGTGTCGCGCTCTCTTTGAAATACTGCCAATCTACCGCTTCAGGAGGGAAATAGTGATTGCCCTCTACCACAACCGTATCCTCGCTTTCCGCTAGTACAACATCATTCCACATTGCTTTGACCATGAGATTTATGCTCCTTGCTATTTTCCAAACCTTCGGGCTTTTCAAACCGTGCCGGTCATCTCAACACTCACTGACATTAACGGGTATCAACACCGCCAATCCGCCCTCGGATGTCTCCTTGTAATTATCGTTCATATCCTTTGCCGTTTGCCACATAGTCCTAATCACCGTATCGAGGGAAACCTTCGCGTATTCCGGCGAACTTTGCAGAGCCAGGCTGACGGCCGTAATCGCCTTCATCGCTCCCATGGCATTACGTTCAATACAGGGGACCTGAACCAGGCCGCCAACCGGATCACAGGTTAGGCCAAGATGGTGCTCCATGGCGATCTCCGCGGCCATCAGCGACTGCGCAACCGTTCCCCCGCTGCGCTCGCATAAGGCCGCGGCGGCCATTGCCGAGGAGACGCCAATTTCCGCCTGGCAGCCGCCCAAAGCGGCCGAAATCGTCGCTCCTTTCTTGAACAAGCTCCCGATTTCTCCCGCAACCAGCAAAAAGCGAATAATGTCTTCATCACTCGCCTCGTAGAAGCAAACATAATACATCAGGACGGCGGGAATGACGCCAGCCGCCCCATTGGTCGGCGCGGTTACAACACGGCCGAACGAGGCATTCTCTTCATTAACGGCCAGGGCAAAACAACTTACCCAGCGCACAATTCGCTGGAAACTATACCGGTATCTCTGGATGCATCTTACCCATTCTCTGTGGTTCTGATAATGTTCGTCATCACGAATCAGTGTCGCGTGCATTTTAGGCGCTCGCCGCTGTACATTTAACCCACCCGGTAAAACCCCCTCGGTATGGCAGCCGCGGTACATGGACTCGGTCATCGTATCCCAAAGGCCCAGCAGCTTTGAGCGGACCTCCGCTTCACTGCGCCAATGCTTTTCGTTTTCCAGCACCATTTGTGAAATCGGAAAACCCTCCTCCAAGCAGTGGCCCAGGATGTCATTGCCGCACTCGGTGGGAAAAGGTGGGTTACTCAAGGCCTGTTCAGGAGCTTCCCCTTCTTCGACTACAAAACCACCGCCAATTGAATAATAAGTCGCTTCATAAATATCGCCGACGCAAACGGCCGTAAAGCGCATGCCGTTCGGATGGTAAGGCAGTGCTTGATCGAAATGGAAAACCAGGTCCGCTATTGGATCAAAGTCAATCAGTTTCTCTTGTAAAAGCCATATCGCCCTCTCGTCGCGAATCCGCCCCACCTGAACATCGATCAAGGATATGTCACAAGTAGCCGGATCTTCACCGCACAGCCCCATCACGATCGCGATATCCGTCCCATGACCCAGACCAGTCTTCGCCAGAGACCCGAATAATTCAACGCGAATCCTCCTAATTTCACTAAATGTCCCATCCATCCTCCGTTCTTCTAGAAAACGCTGCGCGGCCCGCCAGGGGCCCATCGTGTGCGAACTGGATGGACCCACTCCAATTTTCATCATGTCGAATACACTAATCTGCTGCATTTGATACCTAAACTATAACCTTAAACCAAACGATCTGTTTTAACGTCGGAGGATGCATCCCAACCACCAAAGGGGATAAACGTGCTAAACTTAATCCTCATCGACGCACTGATCTGGGTCGATCTTACGACAAAATAAAATCAAGCGAAGAATAATATGGGATTCTTTAGTTTTTTCAAGAAAGACAAGGGCGAACCGCGAGTTGGGGTGGTCATTGATGTGACGGACGCGAACTTTAAACGCCAGGTAATCGAACGTTCGCATAAAACACCCGTGTTGGTTGATTTCTGAGCGGCCTGGTGCGGTCCCTGCCGAGTCCTGGGACCAACGCTTGAGGATCTAGCCTTCGATCCCCATAGCGAGTTTATACTGGCTAAGTTAGATACGGAGCACAACCGCCGTACGGCTCAAAATTATAAGATTCAAAGCATTCCGGCAGTAAAAATGTTCCGCAATGGCCAGGTGGTTGATGACTTCGTCGGCGCACGCCCTGGGAGTCTGGTAAAACGCTTTGTCAACAAGGCCCTGGATGGGCAGCCTCCGGCCCCGAAAATCAGCGGCAGCAGCGACCCCGACCAGCGCCTGCTGCAAGCGCGCAAACATCTCGCCAAAGGGCGCGGCTTTGAGGCCTATATCTTACCGGATAATTTCCCTGAAGGGCCGCAGCAGGCAGAGGCGCAAAAACTACTGCCTGTGGCCGCGTTCCTTTTTGATATGGACCTGGGAGATCTGCCGCCTGGCGCGTATGAGGAAATTGCCGGTAATTTGCGCAAGCGAAAATACAACGAGGCTTTGGAACAGCTAACAGCAATGGGGGATCTAGGTAACAGTGCGATTGAAGAAGAGGAGTTACGAGAAGGAATTATTACCTTATTAAGCACTTCCTAAATAAGCTGATCAAGGACTGTGACCGGGGAGCGATAGTCACAGGCAATCATCATTGAAAGCAATTTGTTTCCTTCAGGCAGAGTTAAAAAATTCTCGCGCACATTGACAACTAAAATGCCAATTGTTCCTGTTATCGGAACATCATAATACTGCGCAACAGATCTTGCGTCGGCGTCATCGGTAATAAAAAGACATCGTCAATGAACGGCTACGGCAATACAAGTTCGTTCCCCCGCCCCCAAACGAAGTGATAATTGCTCGGCAAAGTTTTTTCCTCAAATGATAAAGTTAAGCACTTAAGGGGCTGCCATATGTCTGCAGGTAGTCCACGCACAACCACTCCAATTTTATATTCTGAGATCACTGCTGCAGTGGTTGCGCATGAAGATTCGCAAAGGTTGAAAACAAGATCTGCTCGGCTGATCAGCGCAAAGTTAGTCAGCACGGTATTCTCTAAAAGGGCAAGGCCTGAATTCATTTGAGGTATGGCATCTTAGACTCAACGATTTTCAAACCAGCTGTTGATATTGTCCACATCCAGCTGAGTTCCATTCAAATCATTGGGTGCCGATCGCAACGGAACATCTAAGCGTAAAAATCGAGTTCGTAAATCTAGCCAAGGTATTCCCAGCAATTCAGCGACACGGCCCAGACTGATTTCTTCGGACAGATAATAAGCCAGGACAAGGTCGAAACGATCTTGCATAGATGACAAATCTTTAACCACCTCATCACTTAACTTTTTGGCCTTATTAAGTTGTGATGGTCGAGCGTGATAGTGGGCCAAGGCACGTAAGATGTGGTAATCCACAATATCTATGATGGCTACTTCCGGCTGGCCATGATTTTCAATAATTATCGTTTGCCCACGTTGCGCAGCGCGAATGATTTGCCGCGTTTGGCGCGCTAACTCAGTCTTACCAACATGAAAAAAAGATTCCATTTGGATCCTCACAAATGTGCAAAATATGTAAAATACGTAAAGTTTGTACTTTATGCATTTTAAACTCTTTCTGCCAATTTGTAAATGGGGGTGAAGGAAAATCTAATGACTACAAATCTCTCGGTGTCTAGCATCTATCACTTACAGCAATGTTCCAGAACGGTTTGTACCAAACCATCTTCACTGTTTGATTGATCCTTATCAACGGCCGATTCAGGCTGAATAAAATGAACCCGAATGCCCAATGGGGCATATTCTTGAGCACATTGGCGGGAAAATGCAGCCAGTCCGCCTTTACTGGCCGCGTAAGCAGCAGCGCCTACTTCTGGGAGTTCACCGACAGGTTCCGCGCCAATATGGATGATCGTCCCTCCTCGCTTCTGGTTCTCATCAGCCATCACCCGCCCCACAAGCTGGCTCATAAAAAAAGCACCTTTTAAATTCACATCCAGGCAGCGCTGCCAGGCCCATTCGTCCATCTTCAGGATCGGCGCGACCGGGCGCACGGCCGCATGATTGACCAGGATATCGATCCGGCCCCACTGCTCGCGTGCGCCCTCAATGAGGGTGACGCATTGAAACCGGTTGGCAACATCGGCCGTTATGGCCAGGCATTCATATCCCGCTCCACGAACGGCCGCGGCAGTGCGTTCGGCGCGATCGGGGTTAATGTCATTGACCACCACGCGCGCCCCGGCTTGGGCCAAGGCCAGAGCAATGGCCGCTCCGCGCGCGCTGCCCGCCCCGGCGACTATGGCGACTTTATCTTCCAGGTTCGTAGTCATAACCCCTGGAGTATAACGTAGAAATCAAGGAGTGGCTTCCGCCACCTGGTTATCTAGTACCGCGGAAATTTGCTTTTCCCCATAGACACTAAATAAAAAGGTTGTTGTCAGAAAAACTGGGCAGATCAGGCGTTTCACAGTGGTTTCTGGCCGCTGTGCACAGCAATGGTGCCGAACATAAACAACTGGTAATTGACATCTTCAAGACCAGCCTGGCGCATCATGTCCGCCAGGGTTTCAGGATCGCGAAACTGCTGCGTGCTGTCCGGTAAATAACGGTAAGCGGCTGCATCCCCGGCTACCAACCTACCCAGCGTGGGAATCACAACATTGAGGTGCAGCAGGATAAACGGCCGTAAGAAATTGTTTTTTGGGGGACTGGACTCGAGGACGACGATCCGTCCACCTGGCTTCGTAACTCGCATCTGCTCCATAAAGGCCTTACGCACATCGATCACATTGCGCATCAGAAAACCGGAGGTCACGGCGTCAAAATAATCATCAGGAAAAGGCAGCGCCAGCGTATCGGCTCCAACCCAGCGAATGGCCTGCCGCACGGGAATTTGCCGGCCCACTTCCATCATCTCCACGGTAAAGTCGCCGCCGACAGCCTGCAAACCAGGCACGAGGGCCAGCCCTTCCAGGGCGATCTCGCCTGTACCCGTGGCGATATCCAGTAATCGGCCGTCTACCGGCAGCTGCGCCTTATGAATGACATAGCGCCGCCAGGTTACATCCTGCCCACCGGTCATCAGCCGGTTCATTAAATCATATGTCCCGGCTATGCGCGCAAACATATTTTGCACGTAGTCGGCGCGTTCTTGTCCTTCTAATTGAGCCACTATCTGTTATCTCGTCATGAATGGGGGTTTCTAATTGGCGGTATTAATCGCTCGACTCTTCACCCTCGGCGACAGGGGTCTCTTCACCATCACCGGCTGGGTAAACGGTGCGTGCCTTGCTGGTTCCTGTGGGCGGGCCAATAATGCCCTGTTCCGCCATGGCATCAATCATGCGCGCCGCACGTGTGTAGCCAATGCGAAAGCGGCGTTGAAGAAGCGATGTAGAAGCCTTATTCAATTTGCGCACCATGGCGATCGCTTCAGGCATCAATTCATCTGCATATTCCGGTTTTTGCGCCTCCTCCTGCAAAGCCTTCCACAGAGGTTGTTGCGGTGGCAGCTCCGGTGCGCTTGCTTGGGTTGATTTAGTCGATTTCGTAGACGTCTTGTCCGGTGGACTCTTCTGGGTTTTTTTCCTGTTCGAAGACGCCGAATTATTTGTCGCCGGTTTTGTCTCGGTTGGATTTTCAGTCGCAGCCGGGGTCGTTTGCCTGTCAGAAGAGGACCCATTCGCAGCTCCCGGCGAGGCGGCGGGTGTTTGGGAAGATGTGGTTGTAGTCTGCCCTCTGGTTTCAGTTACCGCGCTGTCGCTTTGCGCCGCACTCTCTGGCTGTGCGGCACCCCCTGGTTGCGCAGTACCCTTTGGCTGCGCCGCATCTTTGCTAATAAGATTCTGGCGTCGCGCTGTCTGCCAGTAGGCGATCAATCTTCCCAGTTCGGCATCGCTGGTAAAGCAGCCCTGAAGGCGCAGTGGAGCCGGCGCATCCGGCTTTTGGAAAAGCATATCTCCCTGGCCCAGCAGTCGTTCAGCGCCGGTGGTATCCAGGATAACCCGGCTGTCCGTACCGGAAGCAACGGCAAAGGCAATACGCGCCGGGAAGTTGGCCTTAATCAAACCGGTTACGACATCGACCGACGGCCGTTGGGTCGCAATGACCATATGGATGCCCGTAGCCCGTGCCATCTGCGCCAGGCGAGTAACCGATCGTTCCGTGTCCTCCGGGGCCAGCATCATCAGATCAGCCAGCTCGTCAATGACAATCACAATATAAGGCATCTTCTGGGCATCTCGCCGGCGGCTGATCTTCTTATTATATTCATCGATATGGCGTGCTTTCACAGCCGCAAACGCCTCATAGCGACGATCCATCTCGCGTAGCGCCCACTGTAGGGTGCTGATCACGCGATCCATCTCCACTACAACCGGCGCTGCCAGGTGAGGGATACCGTTATAGCCCGTCAGCTCCACGCGTTTGGGGTCGATCATGACCACCTTCAGATCATCCGGTGTATTCTTAAGCAGCAAACAGGCAATGATGCTGTTGACGCACACGGATTTACCCGAACCGGTGGTGCCGGCGATAAGCAGGTGGGGCATTGTAGCCAGATCGGCGACAATCGACTCGCCGGAAACATTCTGACCCAGGCCCAAGCCCAATGTGCCTCTGATTTGGCGGTAGTTGGGAGACTCAATCACATCTCGCAAAGAAACCAGCGTCTTGGAAGGATTAGGCACTTCAATACCCACGTAGCTCTTGCCTGGCACCGGTGCCTGGATGCGAATCGATTTAGCAGCCAATGCCAGCGCCAGATCATCGGCCAGACCGGCGATTTTGCCTACTTTGACCTTAGTCTGACGGCCGCTGCGCATCTGAATATAGTTCGGTTCCACGCCGAACTGGGTTACTGTCGGTCCCTGGTTAATTTCGACAACCGTCGCCGGAGCGCCGAAACTCTCAAGAGTATGTTCAATGATTTCTACCTGCTCGCGAATAACGGCGTTGTTTACATCGAGGTCTGTCCCTGCCTCAAGAATTTCGGAAACCATGGGCAAAACCCAGGTCATGCCGCTGTCTGCTGAACCGGAACTGGTTACAGCGGTTTCGCGGACAGGAGTACTTCTCGGTTTGGCTTGCTTATATTCCTTCTTTTTGCGCAGGCTGATTCGACTCCTCTCTTTTTTCGCCGGCTGCTTGCTCGAAGTTGGCGTCGATTTAGCGGCCGTGTTCTTACTATTATCTTCATCTGGTACCAGCTTCAACTGGACCGCCTGGGATCTCTGGCTGCGGCCAGGATTAACGCGGATATCTGGTCTGGGCGCTGCTTCTCCGGATGTATCTACTTCTTCCTCAACCAACAACGCTTTGAGATAGCGGCTCATGTCATGACGATTGAGACCGGAGACCAGTATAGCGCCGACGAAACCAAACACAACCAGAACAAAAATCGCGCCAAGATTACCAACCGACTGGGTCAATCCGGTGGCCACCAGGCCACCAAAATAACCACCACCCTGCTGTGCCCGAGCCACCTCCCAGTAGTCGGCCATTCCTTCCTGGCGCATGAAGAAGACCATGGAGGCAAAAGCAACAAAGACGATGAGAAGAACACCTCCACCAAGCAGGCGGTAGATGGGTACTCTGGGCGGCTGTTCCATTCCCCACAATACGAGATAGAGGCCAATTCCGGCGGCGATCAGCGGAATTAAATACGCGCCCCATCCCATGGCCTGGCGCATCATATCGGACAGCCAGGCTGTAAGCTGCCCCTGGTTAGGAGCGAATAAACTCAGCGCAAAAATAGCGGCGACAAAAATAGTAGAAACGCCAATGATCAACGCCTTTTGCGGCGTATTGAGGCCCGAGTCCGCGCTTTTAGTCGAGCTCTTCCTGCTCGAAGAACTGCTTCGCTTGCGCGAACTGCTCGTTTGCTTTGTTTTGCTTCCGCTACTCTTACGTGCCATAGCTCAAATGTTCCTGCCCCGAGAATTATAACATGATTATGGAAAGCTGTCAGGCACCGTGATAAGATAACACAAAATCAACCATGTGGGAGAGTACCTGTCGGCCAGGTTGAGATTGGTCAATCCTTGGCAGCATTGGCATGTCACTTCCATGTTGGTAATATCGTTCCATGCTCAATCCAGGTTATAGGCGGTTCTAAAATCATTATGCTGTTTGCCAAAGATGAATACGGCCTCCCTTATTTGCAGTTCAAAAATCTACCCAATTCCGGCAGGCTGCACCAGGCCATCTTTACGCGGCAGGGCGGCGTCAGCCCGGCTCCTTTTGATTCGCTTAATTTAAGCGTCTCCGTCCCTGATGAAAAAGATCGGGTCTATGCCAATCGGCGTATCGCCTACGGCCTTTTCGGCCGTGATACTGACAGCGTCGTACATGCTCATCTGGTGCATGGCGCGGACGTGGCGCGTGTTTCACATCTAGATTATGGAACATGGATTCCTTATACCGATGGCATCATTACCAACGAACCCGGCTGCGCCTTGACCATGAACTTCGCCGACTGCGCGCCGATATTTTTGTATGATCCGCAAAAACAGGCGATGGGACTGGGACACGCGGGCTGGTTAGGATCAACGCGCGATTTACCCGGCGCGCTTGTACGGGCGATGACCGAAACCTTCGGCAGCAATCCCGCGGATCTGATCGCGGCTATCGGTCCCTGCATTGGGCCGTGTTGTTACGAAGTGGGCGAGCCGTTGATCAGCAGCGTGTTGGAAGCCTTTGAAGACGGGGAGTCATTGTTGATCAAACAGCCGAATGGTGGACGGCCGCATTATGATTTGCCGGAAGCCAACAGGCGCAATTTGGAACGGGCAGGTGTTATAACCATAGAGCAGTCAGGGCTTTGCACTGCCTGCCGCACGGACCTCTTCTTCTCCCATCGCGCTGAGAAAGGTAAAACCGGCCGTTTTGGCACCATCTTTATCCTGGGAGAGACGTAACACGCCCACGTCGGCACAATCGAGAGATTACTTAGAAAGGGGTGGGGGAAATTTTATTACCCCGGGTTGGAAGATCATGAAAAACAAACTTTTGCGATTCAGTTGGATTGTTTTACTACTGCCGCTGTTATTCGGGTGTGCCCGATCAGTGCCTACCTCCGAATCACCCCCTTCGTCAGAGGCTCTCGCCACCTCTATGCCGACACCATCGCCCATCATAATTGTCGCGACACCAACGCCGCTGGGCGAAGACGTGCTGCAGCCGCTCGATGTCGAAGAGCAGTTGGTAACGAATCTCTACGATCGCGTGGGTCCTTCTGTTGTTCATATCACTTCCCGCCTGGTCACTGTGGATTTCTTTTATGGCCCCATGCCCCAGGAAGGCACCGGATCAGGATTTGTCTACGACAATGAAGGCCATATCGTTACCAATTTTCATGTGATTGAAGACGCCGATACGATTTCAGTAAAGTTTTCCGATAACCAGGAACTTCCGGCGCAAGTCATCGGCGCCGATCCGGCCAATGATCTGGCTGTCTTAGCCCTGGAGGAAACTTCTCCCGATCTAGAGCCCTTATCCCTGGGATCGTCCGATGAATTGCATGTGGGGCAGCGAACCATTGCTATCGGCAATCCATTCGGACTAGATCGAACACTGACAACAGGCGTCGTCAGCGCTCTGGGACGGCCGTTACAAGCGGAGAATGATACGGTCATATTTGACGTCATCCAAACCGACGCGGCCATCAACCCCGGCAATTCCGGCGGCCCGCTGCTTAATTCGCGTGGGCAGGTGATCGGCATCAACACGGCCATTCAAGAAGACGCGCAGGGCATTGGTTTTGCCGTTCCTGTAAACACGGTAAAACGCATCGTCCCCATTCTGATCGAAAACGGAACTTATCCGCACCCCTGGACCGGCCTTTTAGGCTACTCAATCACGCCTGACCTGGCAGACCGGCTGCAATTACCAGTAACGGAGGGCATATTGGTGGCCCAGCTTTACCAAAATGGGCCGGCAATGTCCGCCGGCATTCACGGTGCGGACACTGAACTTGTCATCGGCAACCGGCGGTATCTCGCCGGAGGAGATATCATCACGACCGTTAACGATCAGCCGGTTACCGACTGGACTAGCCTCTCTGAATACCTCGAGCTCAACACTCAAGTAGGCGAGGAGGTAACTTTCTCCCTAATCCGCGGCGACCAACAACTCGACACCAATTTGGTCCTGATTGCGCAGCCCTGATCGAACTCGCCTCACCGGCAGTTCCCAAGAACTTACAATAGCCCTCATCGAGGCGATCACAACTCCTATTCTCTCGCTTAAGAAAAAAGGGAAATAAGCCCCCTTGTTAACGTTATTCTTACGTTTTTGATCCATAAGTAATGATGGTCATGAGCCGACCAAAAACACTTCTAACAAAGCGATAAGGAGTAATAATCATGTTTCGACAACCGTTCAACTGGAGAGAATTTGAAAGAATGCGGCGGGATATGAACCGCCTATTTGAGAATTCCCCATATCTTCCTCGAGGGCGGGCTGCACATTTCCCCGCCGTTAATGTTTGGGCCAATGAACAAGAAGGCGTTATCGTAACCGCCGAACTGCCAGGCGTGTCCCCTGATAATCTCGATATTTCTGTTACCGCCGACACCCTAAACATCAATGGTTCGCGTTCGCCTGAGAATTTGCCCGAGGAGGCACAGTATCACCGGCGTGAGCGCTACTGTGCCGAATTCAGCCGCTCGGTACAACTACCATACTCGGTAGACACCAGCAAGGTCGAGGCCTCGGCCGAAAATGGCACTTTAAGGATCATCCTGCCGCGAGCCGAAGCGGAAAAGCCGAGGCAAATTACGGTAATGGCATCAGGCTGAACTAATTGACTGATCAGGTATCACCTGATTACTGACACGCGGATAACTGACCTATTGACCACAAGGAGATTTACGATGGCTGATGAACTACAAACTCAGAAGCAAGAAGCAGAAGTTGCAGAAGGCGCCGAGCGCACACGTGCCTCTCGTGTTTATATTCCACAGGTAGACATCTATAGTGATAATGACAATATTGTCATTCTGGCCGATATGCCCGGCGTTGCCGATAAAGACATTGATATCACGTTGGATAAAGATATCCTAACTATCAATGGCTTCATATCCAACGCAGCCGAGCCTGAAGGGTATGAGCTGGTACACGATGAATATGGTGTTGGCGATTACCGGCGCAGCTTTACCCTGCCGGACGAAATCGACCGCGACAACATCGAAGCCAGTCTTAGCAATGGCGTTTTACGCGTAAAGCTGCCCAAGGCGCCGGAAGCACAGACCCGTAAGATTACTGTCAAGGCTGTCTAGTGATCAGGAAAAACTACTATCTCATCCTGGGTGTTGATTCAGACGCAACCCAGGATGAGATCCAACGGGCGTTTCGTAGGCTTGCCAAAGACCTCCATCCGGATTACTACGGACAGGACAGCAGGCCTTTTCTGGATCTGCAAGAAGCGTACGCCGTGTTGGGAAATCCTGAAAGGCGTAGTGCCTACGATCGGGGACATCGGCCGATCAGGCCACGTTCAGGAAGTGCAAAAGTCAGCGCCGAACCATTTAGCCCGGGGGGAATTCAGCCCGAACCGTTGATCCCCGAGGACCAACCAATACACCTGGATGACCTCTCACTAAGCAGATCTTTCCACACCTTTAGCCCCTCATTTGAGGAATTATTTGACCGGCTTTGGCGCAACTATACTCCCTCTCGGCCGGAAATGGAGCCTCTCTACGGGTTAAATGTGGAGATCCTGATCACACCCTCGCAGGCGTTTCGCGGCGGGCGAGTACGTCTCTTTGTACCGGCACAGCTCACCTGTCCGCTCTGCGCAGGTCGTGGCGGGATTGGCTGGTTTGAATGCGCGCGCTGCCACGGAACCGGGTCTATCAGCGGTGAATTACCTGTTACGCTGGAATTCCCACCGGGAATCGTCAACAATCACCTCATCCAGGTGCCATTAGACAGTTTCGGTATTGAAAACTTTTATTTGAACGTGGTCTTTCGGGTTAGCGCTTGAGAAGAGCTCGGATTATAACCAACCTGTCGCCTGAGACACTAACCTAATAGCAAAGCCACAAGGATAAAGAGGATCCAGGCTGCAGAAATGTAGATGGCAATCCAACCCAAGACACGACCGGTCCGCGAGCGCAGGCGTCCCGGTTGGTCAAACAGCGCGTCCAGGTTTTGATACCAGCCGGCCTGCTGCGACTGCGTGACGGCGCGATAGCCGAATAAAAATCCGGGCAAGACCCCTAACAGAGCACTGAGCACCAACCTTAACGGCGTCAATGACTGGTCGAGTTTTTCCAGGAAAGACAGCGAAGCATCTACCCCGCCGATAACCAGGGGCAAAATCAAGATCAAGAAAGGCACCAGCGAAGCTAAAAAGGCGATAATACCCGCTAGCAAACTGCTGCCTGAAGACTTATGAGCTCCCTCTTGCAGGTCCGGCTGCACAGCCTCAAGCGTGAGCGGCCGTCCGCAGGAACTACAGTATTTGCTGCCGCGCATGACTGTCGCCGAACAGGCCTGGCACACCTCGAGGTAAGGGGTACGGTCGGCGAAAACAACCGGATCAACTTTGAGTTCGATCACCTTATCCTGATAATTCTTAACCAGTACGCCCGGATTCTCGGGGATAGGGATAAGCGAAGCGGGCGCTTCCTCACCGGCAGGGATAATTTCATTGCCCTGGGCATCGATCACGGCGGGCAGCGTCTCTTCCGGCGTACTTTGGCCGGGCAAAATTGAGCGTGCTTTATTCGCCAGTTCCCGACGGCGTGCCTGTCCTTCTCGTTGGCGTGTGACATCAACCCATTGAATCGTCGCATCAGCCTGTACTCTGCCCGCACCATCGGTGACATAAGCCGAGATTTGGGAGAGGATTTCCCGGGCTTTCTGGGCATCAGGGGCCTCTACTTCCAGGATTGATGTATCGTCAAATCGACGTACTTTGACGATTACTTCATCTTTTTGCACACCCAGCCATTTGGTGACCGTGGCTACAATGACTCCGGTCTCCTCATTATAAATTTGCAGCTTGGCATTCAGGTTAGCCAGCGCAAATAGAGCACTGCGCATGACCACTTCTGATGATACCGGAAACGGCCGTTTTTCTCTTATCGTCATCTAGCTTCCTTGAATCAAGCAATCTTGCATCAAGTTTACCATAAATGATACGGCGATAACTCTGTTCAGCTGATTATTAACGATTCCTGCACGCATTTACAGCTTCATGAGCCCGCTTGACCAGACCCGAGAAGAAAGGTACATTTTGCGAATAGACAGAGGCTGTCACCACTTGGTGGCAGTTTCTTTATATAAGAGGTTTAAAAATTAATTACCGGCGCTCGAAGAAAGAGCAGTTGTAAGGAATTTAGAAACAAAATAGCAGGAAGGTTTCCTGATGGGTATTTTTCAACTTATTATCGATTTCATCCTACACATTGACCAGCACCTGAATGAAATCATTCAGAGTTTTGGCCTTTGGACCTATGCCATCCTCTTTCTCGTCATATTTGCCGAGACCGGTCTGGTAGTAACCCCTTTCCTGCCCGGAGACTCCTTACTTTTCGCGGCGGGCACTTTCGCCGCGCTCGGATCGCTCAACGTCTTTGTTTTGTGGCTGGTGCTCTTCGCCGCCGCCGTCTTGGGCGATACGGTTAATTACTGGGTCGGCAATAAAATCGGACCACGTGTTTTTGAGCAGGATATTCGTTTTTTGAAACGCGAATATCTTGAACAAACACAGCAGTTTTATGATAAGCATGGCGGCAAGACGATCGTTCTGGCTCGCTTCGTACCCATTGTGCGCACCTTCGCACCTTTTGTCGCCGGTGTGGGCACCATGAGTTACGGCCGTTTCCTGAGTTTCAACGTTATAGGCGCCTTCTTGTGGACGGCTTTATTCGTTTTCCTCGGTTATTTCTTCGGCAACATTCCAATCATCAAAGAGAATTTCGAATTCGCGATCATCGGTATCGTCTTAATTTCCGTGGTCCCCATGATTTACGAATGGCTTAAGCACCGTACAAAATCATCGAATGAAAAGGTGGAAAGCGAAACGCTTACACCCTAGACCCTCTAGAACTCATACTCCTAAATCATAAAACCCGGGGCCGTTCTTATTCGTAGGAACGGCCCTTGCACTTAAGAAATGAGCTTCAATTTACTTTTCCATAGGCAGTCAGTGGTTTGATGAATGTTGGTTTTTTAAACCGACAACAGCTGGTCAATCAAATACGGGCAAAATTGTAGCACATCCTTTAGGTTGTGAAGGGGCTCCCCCTCTTCAACTTCCTGGCGACCTGAAGGTTACCCTACAAATGGATGCCACAACCTGTGCGGCCCTTAAATACCGATTCATTTTCTAAATGTTCATGCAACCACCGGTTTAACAAGCCGTAACCATAGAAAAAACGTCCCCCTCATTGAACTGCTGCGCCGGTGAATATATAATAACGAAGCTTAACGCCTTTAGAACGCCAAAGGCGGCGCAATTTCAATTTTCGGAGATATGTCATGGCCAAACCAGGGCGCAACGATCCATGCTACTGTGGTAGCGGTAAAAAATATAAGCAGTGCCACCTACAAATCGATTTAGCCAAAGAACGCGAAGAAAGAGAGCAGGGCGAGGCGGCCCGGTTTTTACGGATTGAATTATCTCGCTTTGCCCGCAACGAACGATTTGCGGCAGAATTTGATAAGGCACTTCCCATCTATTGGGACAATTACTACGAAGCGAGCAACGCCGGTGAGATGAGTGAATTTGAAGCGCTGCGCTTTTTAGACTGGTTTGTTTTCGACCATCGCCTGGAAGACGGATCGCGCATTCTTGATATTTATGCAGAAGAGTTCGCTGATTCGCTGACACCGATGCAGCGCTCACTTCTGGAGAGCTGGCAGGAAGCAGGCCCGGCGAGCGGGTATGAACTACGCGATTATCAAGGCCAGACGCTGGAACTGCAAGATGTCTTCAGTGAAGAACAATTCTCCGTCTATGAAGCAAGCGGCCGTGGCAATGTAGAGATTGGTGAGGTAATATTAATCCGTCTGGTTCCGGTCTTTGATCAGATTGAATTCAGCACCGTCGCCGCCTATTTACCCGGCGAGGAAAGCAACGGGCTGGTTCCCTATATGCAAGCGGCCCAGGAAGCACAGCAAGACGCAGACAGCAGCCAGACCTTAGCCGAATTCGTGGATGAGAACAGCCACTTGATCATTCACTATGCTTTGCAAAAAGCACAGGAAGCTGGCCGTCCTCCTGTTTCCCGCCTGGATCCACAGCGCACAGACGAGCCAATACAATCCGGAGCGCACGAATACGATCATGATCGCGTTCACCGTCAGCGCACTTACGGAAAGACCGTCCCCCACATGGCGCAAACGCGGCGCAAAGCCGTCTAGCGATGAGCACCTTGCGCGTATCGCCCCAGACAAAGCCGCTGCGTGGGCGCATCTTTGTCCCGGGCGATAAATCTATCAGCCATCGGGCTATCCTTTTAGGCGCTCTTGCCGGCGGCGTGAGCCACATTCGCAACTGGCTTCCTGCCGGGGATACCCTGGCCACCCTGGAAGTCGCCCGCGCCCTCGGCGTGCCTATTGAAGTTGATCAAAAAGAGACCTGGGCCTGGGACTTGCGCATTGAGGGTCAAGGGTTAAATGGATTAAAAGTTCCGCTTAATCCCCTAAACTGCAAAAATGCGGGCACGGCCATGCGCCTTTTGGCCGGTGTAATGGCCGGCCAATCCTTTCCCTCAATCATTGACGGCAGCGAACAACTTCGCAAACGGCCGATGCGCCGCATCATCGATCCCTTAGTCCTGATGGGGGCGCAGATTGCCGGTCACAACGGCCGTGCCCCGCTGCAAATCACACCGGCCGCCCTGCACGGCATCACCTACGAGATGCCCGTCGCCAGCGCTCAGGTTAAAAGCGCCATTTTGCTTGCCGGTCTTTATGCCGCGGGAGAGACCCGCGTCTACCAGCCCGGTCCCGCGCGCGACCATACAGAACGCATGTTAGCCGCCATGGGCGTCCCCCTGCAAAGCGACGGCTCCTGGATCACCCTTCCTGCCCAAAGGATAGCGTCATTAAAGCCGCTTGATCTGACGGTGCCTGGAGATATTTCCTCCGCCGCCTTTCCCCTGGTCGCTGCAGCCATCGTCCCCCACTCCGAAATCACCCTGGTCAATGTCGGCGCCAATGACACACGGACCGGGTTATTAGAAATGCTGCGCGCGATGGGTGCGCAGTTCTCCATTCAAAACGAACGTGAGACCGGCGGCGAACCGGCCGTCGATCTACACGTCCACTTCGATGAATTACATGCCGCCGATATTCACGGTGAAGACGTGGTGCGCGGCATTGACGAGTTCCCGATATTAGCCGTGGCCATGACTCAGGCCGCCGGAATAAGTACAGTCAGCGATGCGGCCGAATTACGCGTAAAAGAAGTAGACCGCATCGGCGTTTTGGCCGGCGAACTAAGAAAGATGGCTGTGCCGGTTGACGAGAAAGCGGATGGTTTTTCGGTTCACGGCCCCCTTCACCTGCAAGGTGCGCAGGTAGACAGCCACGACGATCACCGCTTGGCCATGTCCCTGGCCGTCGCCGGACTGGTTGCCCAAAGCCCCACAACCATTATTAACGCACAATGTGCGCATGATAGTTTCCCTGGATTTGTTGAGGCCATGCAGGCGCTCGGCGCCAACATGGTCTGGGAAGAGTGAGATTAGCAAGTGCTGTATCTGGTCGCCACGCCTATCGGCAACCTAAACGACATCTCTCTAAGAGCTTTAGAAACCCTCCGCGCTGTTGACTTCATCGCCAGTGAAGACACACGACACACCGGCCGTTTGCTGAAGCATTTCGAAATCAAAAAACCACAAATAGCTTTTCACGAGCACAATGAAGATCGCACCGTCAACCGCATTCTAAACTTATTACAAGAGGGCCACGATGTTGCTCTGGTCAGCGACGCGGGAACGCCCGGTATCGCTGATCCCGGTTACATCCTCGTACGCGCTGCTGTCGATAACAAGCTCCCCATCACCATGATCCCCGGTGCTTCGGCCGTCATTATGGCCATCGTGCTCTCCGGACTGCCGGCCCATTCCTTCACCTACCGCGGCTTTCCCCCTCGTAAAAGCGGCAAGAGGATTCGCTTTCTGGAAATTGACCAGGATTCTCCGCACACACTGGTCTTCTATGAAAGTCCATACCGGCTGAAGGCATTTTTAGAAGACGCCCTGCAAGTCTTTGGCGATCGTCAAGCTGCTGTGGCCAATGAATTAACCAAGCTCTACGAATCGATGACCTACGGCCGTCTCTCCGAACTCCTGTCAAACCTCAAAGAAGAAGAAATTCGCGGCGAGTATGTCGTGGTCATCGCCGGCGCTGATGGAAAATAGATAGCCTTAAACATGCCTGACAAGATAGTGCAAGACGCGGATGACTCCCTGATCATCGAGGCAATCGAAGAGAATTTCTGCACTTTTGGAACCACCCAACTAGGAAGGTGGCCGCGGATAGAAGTTTATGACGAACCCTACCTTTTATGGTTTATAAGCGATGTCCCCGCCCCTTCGTTTAATATCAATCTGCGAGCACGGCTCTCGCCGGACAATGTGGACCACATCATTGCCAGGCAGCAGGCGGTTTACGCTGAACGCAATCTCCCCTTACTTTGGTGGGTAAATCCCTCATCAACCCCACCGGAAATCGGCCGTCATTTGATTTCCGCCGGTTTTGTCCACCATGGCGAACTTACCGGCATGGCCATGAATTTAAACCAATTGGTTGATCAAGCCTCTTCGGTCGATCTCATAATCGAACCGGCAGAGGGAACGGCCGCACAACAAAATTTCGCACTTACACTCTGTCAGGCGTTCGACACACCGCAAGCCCTGGTGGAACCCATGATCGAACAGGCATTGGCGATGGACTATAGTCCGGGCGGTCCTCTGGTCAATTACATGGGATTCCTTGACGGGCAGTTGGTAGCTACATCATCCATCTACATAGACGCCGGTGTAGCAGGCCTCTACAACATATCAACGCTGCCTGAATTCCGCGGGCGGGGATTCGGGACGGCCGTATCGCTAACCGCGCTGTCGGAAGCAAAAAAACGTGGTTGTCGGTTTGCAGTGCTGCAAAGCTCGGCCATGGCCGTTTCCGTGTACCGGCGGTTGGGTTTTAAAACCTACTGCTACTTCCACGAGTACTTATGGCCTAAACCTGCACAGGATAAATGATCGGCAAATTAAAACACCTCCGCCATCTCCTATTTGTCGTATAAGTTACATGCCGAATCACCAACACCGATGATACAATATGAATTTCAAATTCTAAGCATGCGTGGAATCGTATGCTGATGTCGTTGTTGTTCAAGGCCTGATCAAAGACATGGAGGAAGGAAAGTTGCAAAGCAAAGATTATTTACCGGTTATTATTGGCTCGGGGCTCTCTGGTATGGCCATCAGCGATTGGCTTACCAGAGATAAAATCAACCACATCCTGATCGGCGCCAAGCCGAACAACCTGCCCCGCCTGGGCGAGTCTATTGATCCCGCGGGCACCCTCGAATTATTGAAATACTATCCTGAATATGATGAGTTTTATTATCGCAAAGCCTGGATTTCTGTCTTCTTAGGTACTTACGCAACGACCTGTGATTTCAGCCAGAATTTCAATCGCATCGTCGGCCTCAAACTGTTGGGATTCGATTCTCCCCCCGAGTTTATCCATGTCGATCGCGTGGGTTTCGACGCGGCTTTTTACGATCGTGTGACCGCCAGTCCTTACATGCAGCGTATCGAAGCTTTAGTAAACCACCTTCAGTACGACGAAGCCACGGACAGGATTCAAGAAATCCACCTCGACAATGGCGAGGTATTGAAGCCGCGCTATGTTTACGATTGTACAAATCACGTCCGCCTGGTTGGCAAAGCATTAAATATCCCGCTCAAAACGATCAGTGACCCGCAGCGTGTTGTCTTCGACCATTATCACGCCGAGGGTGAAGCTCCCCTTTGCGATACACTCGATTTGGAATGGCTCCATGCCACAAACATCTTACGCCTCTACGAGGACCTCGACGGCATCAATGGCCTTTCCTGGCTCATTCCTCTTGGGTCCTACGTCTCTGCGGGCATCAGCATGCCCAGGGGCGACAATGATTGCCCGGACGAAGAGGTCCTGGATCTTCTGGCACAGGCTTATGCCCGGCGCGGCCTTAATTATCGCGAGTACTTCCCAAATCCTACCAGGTTGATGTCCATCCCCTACCAGCAGTATTTCTTCTACGATCGCGCCTATGGCCAGAACTGGTTGCTGGCCGGGCCTTCATATGGTCAGGTATGGTTTCCCTCTGCATCCGGTGTCGGCGCGGCGATCGTAGCCGGCCGAATAGCCTCGCGCATTATTGATTCGCCGCAGGAGGTTGGTAAGCTTTACCAGGATTACATCATTGGCTTGCAGGAATCGCACTTTATCTTTGATCGCATGATCAAGAAACATTACAGCGAGTTAACTCCGGAAATGGTCAAGCTAGAAGCGAATCGCATTGTCTCCGAAAACGTAAAGCGCGTCTCGCGCCTGGCTTCGATTGAAAGCAGCCCTCTCAATGCCGCCTTTGGCCGTGGGTTAATAAAGGCTGTAAGCCGCGATGGCGTTGGTGGCAGCAGTTGTATCGTCTTTGAAGAACCTTTGGAAAAACAAACGAACATGATCTTTAGCGAGCGCTGATGACATCGGCGCAAGACCTGGAAACGGAACAGATACTAGACAGCTCTACCGTGCCTGTTTCTATTTATGAACCCGATTTCCCTTACCAACCCCGGTTCATAGAAATCGCTTCCCGTCGCCTTGCTTACTTCGACGAGGGAAGCGGGCCTAAAACCATTCTGATGGTTCATGGCAATCCTGTTTCAGGCTATGTTTACGTGCCCTTGATGCGTCATCTTTTACCAGACTACCGCTGCATCGTGCCTGACTTGATGGGTTTTGGTATGTCTGATAAGCCGGTCGAGGAAGAAGCCTATTTTCTATCCGGGCACATCGCCATGATGACCGAATTTATCACGCGTCTCGACTTGCGCGATCTGGCTGTCATTGGTCATGACTGGGGCGGTCCAATCGGTTTTGGAGCGGCCGTACAATATCCCGACCGCTTCAGGCAGGTGATTGTGCTCAATACAATGACTGAAGCGCCGGTGAAAATCCTGCCCCATTATTGGCTGCCCTTCCATATTCTCTTGCGCACCAGACGCCTCTTCTCTTACCTGGTAAGAGATCGCGGCCTTTTCCAGCGTTTGGGCGTGGCCATTATGGACCCGCACGATCAGGCAGTTTACGGCCGTGCAAACCATGATTGGGCGACACGCGCGGGTATTGCCGCCTTCCCACGCATGATTCCCAACAATTCCCGGCATCCCAACTATTCAATTTTGAAGGAAATCCTGTCACAGTTAGAATCATGGGACATCCCGGCTTTGGTCCTGTTCTCTGATCATGATTCTGTGTTCACGGTCGAACAGGGACAACGGTTTGCGAAGCGCATGGTCAATGCGCACTTCGAACTCATAGCCGGGCCGAAACATTTTTTACAATACGAACAACCCGATTTGATCAGCAGCTTGATACGAAAATTTTTAGGAGAAGCATGACCTTAATCACCACGCCGGACAATTAGGGGAGAGAGATGGCATCACAAACTACATACAGAACAAACATCGAGAATCAGCGTGTATACAATTTAATCTGGTCGCAGATGCCGGAGATGCAAAACCGCAATTCATCTTCCTGGTGGTTCTTCCTATTGTTTCCCAAGACGGAAGAGGGATACGGGCCGCAGCAGATCATGCTCGCCATCGCCGCCAGGGTCGGGGAACGCATCCGTGTGAACGATATCTGGCTGCCCGGAATTGACCTAAACCGCCCCATCGTCGACGGCGTCGATAAATTTCACGCGTTGAACGTTGGCTGGTATGGCGACAGCGAAGGCGTGCAAGGAGATATTATCAACGAGGCCGCTTCCGTTGTCTTATCCGAACATGATCAAGTCATTCGCAGCTGGTCAAATTCGGGCGAAGGTTCCGGACACGGCATTGAGATTCGCGCTTCCCAAAATCGCCCCCTGGCGCTGGAGACAATCGTCCAAGGGCCTAATGGCTCAGCTCATTTTGAAGCCTGGGGCGACCTCGATTCCAAAAACTCCTCGCCTCATGAATCGATGAATATCGACACACCGCTCGGCGGCACACACTTCATCGCCTGGCGGCGCATGAATTTCGAAGGAGAATTCAATTTGGGAGGCAAAAACGAACATCTATCGGGGATTTGCTATTTCCAACGGCCGTGTGTGAATGTACCCCTCTTCCCATGGAAATGGATCTGGTCTTTATTCCCTGACGGTTCCATGTTCTCGGCCTATATTCCCTATGTCGGCTTTAATTTGTTGCGCAAAGGGTACAAGTTTTTTAAAAGCGAACGCCTTGAGCAAATGACTCTGCCCATCGCTGCCAAAGCTTTTTGGGACTGGCCCGGCCCTTCTGAAGAGATCATTTTCAATAAAGCGAGCATCACGCCGCTTTATGATCTCGGCCCTTACCCGCAGTTCGATGTCCGGGTAAGCAATAATCAAGGAGACGCCTTATCATTTCTGGCTCAAACATACGGCCATGCTTGTAACTATATCGATCGCCCGGTGCTCGGAAACAGAGCGGAGATCCATTGGAACTACAATGAATTTATGTTCCGTATGGCCAATCTTAACGGCCGTGTTTCCGGAAAGGAGATCACTTACGGCACAATGGGCCAGAACTTTGGTAATCTCGAATACGCCTGGGGTTTAGGATTATAATTTAACTTCGAGACGCTACTCTCTTATCTTGAAACCCTAAAAGAAATCTTATGCCATCCAACCAGCGCCGTGTTGAGGTCACGGCCTATGATCCTCACTGGGTCGCTGCTTTCCGCCAGGAAGCCGCTCTTCTAAAATCCGTGTTTGGCGATCAAGCCCTGGCCGTCCACCACATTGGCAGCACATCCGTGCCCGGCCTTCCTGCTAAGCCGGTAATCGATTTACTGCTCGAAGTCAGGGATATCCAGGCTGTAGATTCCTATAATGAGCACATGCGCGGCCTGGGTTATGAACCGCATGGTGAATACGGTCTACCTCGCCGCCGATACTTCCCCAAATCAATCGCCGGGAAAAGGTTTAGCCATGTGCATACCTGGCAAACACTCGATCCGGAAATCGAACGCCATCTCAGCTTCCGCGATTATTTAATCGCCCATCCCCAAAGAAGCAGTGCCTACGGCCATTTAAAAGAAGACTTGGCAGCGCGTTTCGCGAACGATATGACGCGTTACATAGAGGGCAAACACGCCTATTGCCAGGAAACCGAGCGGCTGGCGGTAACCTGGACTCGTGAGATTAGAGCGCAGATCCTGCAAACAAAACGCCTGGACCTTCTGCCGCTCAATCCGGCGCAGTTGAGCCATTATTTAAACCGGACCACACAGCTAGAAGCAGCCCTTCACCTTAATCTATCACGCAATATCCTGGTTGAGCCTGTCCCCCGCGCTATCCGCGCTAAAATTCGCAATACAACCGCGACTTCTTTACCGCAGCTTTTGTGGAACACCTACTGGCTGGTCATTATTCGCGACAAATCCTTCGGCGCCGGGTTAATTGGTTTCAAAGGCGGACCGGAACCCGATGGTACTGTTGAAATTGGATATGGTATCGACACTGCTGTTCGGCGGCGGGGGTATACAACCGAAGCTGTCCGCGCCCTGGTTGGTTGGGCATTAGCCGCTGCCGCATGCCAGGCGGTAATCGCGCGCACAAAGAAGGATAATCTCGCCTCTATTCGTGTGCTGGAAAAGCTAGATTTCTCATTGGCCAGAGAAGAGGATGAGGAACTCTCCTGGATTGCGGCGGAGACACCTGGTTAGCATTATTCCATAAACCAAGAGAAAATAGATCAGCAACGTCAGTTAGGATTTGTTCGCCAAGAAATATGTGAACAATATCCTGCAGGCGTCATATTAATTTGCAAGAATCAGGAGTTTTATCAATGAGTAAATCACATAGTAAAAAGACATATAGCAGCAAGGCGCACACTAGCAAAGCTCATGCTCAAAAACCGGAAAGAGGCTGGCTGTTAACCATTGCCATTATTCTCGTTGGCATAAGTGGCGTGCTTGGGCTAATTGTAAGCCTCGGGGAAAATGGCTTTCGGACCGACAACCTTCCGACCTGGTTCATAGCCGTCGCCGCAGCCTCGGCCATCGCCGATATCGTCGCCGCTTTCGGATTATGGGCCTGGAAACAATGGGGCTATTATCTTTACTTGGGGGCGACTCTCGCTTCTATCGCTCTCGGCTTAATCGCCACCGGATCGCTCATGTATGCTTTCTCGCATATCATTCCCTTCGCTATCGTGGGTTATATCATTCTGCCTAAATGGAAATACTTTGATTAATAGGCTCTCTATGACTGCAGGAGAGAATGGAGTTCCTTCCTGACGAAATGGAACCTTTCCGTCTAGAACTTCCTACCGGTCTACAGGTCGGGTCTGTAAATGCTTATCTCTTTACAGACCCGGAACCGGTTCTGGTTGATACAGGTCTCAAAAGCGATGAAGCCTGGCTGGCATTGGAAAATGGATTGGCACAGCACGGCCTGACCGTATCCGATCTCTCGCGCGTCATCATAACCCATGCTCATGTAGATCATTATGGCCAGGCCGGCGCCATAACCGCTAACAGCGCTGCCGATGTTTGGATTTCGCAGTTGGGTGTACCCTGGCTTGCGGAAGAGAGTCACTATTCTGATCAGCGGCATATTTATTACCGTGATTTCTTTCTTCCCTCTATCGGCCTGGCACCCGAAACAATAAAAATGGCTCAAGCTGGATTCGAAGCCATGAATGATCAGACCTATCCAATACTCTCCTCACGTATTCACCCATTTGGTCTTACCGATCGACTGCAGCTGGGAGGCTGTGATTGGCAGGTATTGCATACACCAGGCCATGCCAGTATGCAAACCTGTTTTTATGATCCGCAAAATCATCTTCTGCTGTCGGCCGATATGCTCTTAGCCACCACGCCGACGCCGGTCGTGGAAAGCCCCCCGGATGGATCATGGGACCGGGTGCCGGCGTTGCCCCTGTTTTTACAATCACTGGATAAACTCGAGGCGCTGGAGGTTGAGACAGTATTTCCGGGACACGGCCGTCCCTTCGGCAATCACCGTGCGCTTATTCAACGCCAACGAGAACGCATTCACTTCCGCAAAGACGAGTGCCTCAATTGGATAAAGGCCGGTTATCACACTCCCGTTGAACTGCTAGATAAGATGTACTCACACCAGCCGGCCGCATTCCGTTTCACCGGCCTTTGGATGCTCGTCGGCTATCTGGATCTACTGGACATCGAGGGATCGATCCGCCGCGAAACAAAAGAAGGAGTATGGCACTTCTATCCGGTAGCTTAACTCCATTCGTGATACATCATGATAAATTAGGTACAATAAAATAACCTTGTTTTGAATAATGCCCAAGGTTACCAATTTGCAGACAAATTCATCACTTCTTTTCATAGGCCTCGCAATAGGGTTTGGAATCGCAGGGATCGGCGGATTAGTCGATTACCTGTTAAGCAGGCGTAGAAATAACCAGGAAAACGCGAATAATCTGCCCGGTTGCATGCTCTACTTCGGCGGCATTCTTGGTTTCCTGGGAGTGATTGCCATGATCATTTCCCTCGTCACCAGTCACAGCCTCAGCCCAGCTTTACTGCTAGGCGCCGGGGTGTTAGGTGGATTTTATTCAGGCTTTGCTCTACTAATTATTGGTTACCTTCTTGTAAAACGTTTTGGGCCCAATTGAGCTGCTTATGGCTGATCAAACACTGCGAGAATTTCAAGAAAAAATTGACCTTTGGATCCAGACAATAGGCATTCGCTATTACTCTGAACTAACAAATACTGCCGTGCTGATGGAGGAAGTTGGAGAAGTCGCGCGGATCATGGCCCGCGTCTATGGCGATCAGAGCTTCAAAGCAGGCGAGGAGAACTACGATCTAGCTGATGAATTTGCCGATGTGCTGTTCGTTTTAATCTGCCTGGCCAATCAGACGGATATCGACTTAACCGACGCATTGGAAAAGAATCTGGCCAAAAAGACCAGACGCGATAAGGATCGTCATGCAAACAATCCCAAATTGAGGGAATAGGCCTAATTCTTTGAATTAGGTCTAATTCGATGAATTAGGGGAACGAAAGTGGACCAAGAAGATCAAAAAACGAATCTGCTCGATGCCGTCGGATATCGTTTTCAAACAACGACATCTACCTATAATGAAAAAGACGCGGCGCTGTACGCTTTATCCATTGGCGCATCCACAGACCCCCTGAATCAAAGTGACCTGAAATTTACCTACGAGCTCTCCCCCTCCGGTTTCCAAACGTTTCCTACCTTCGCCGTCACGTTTCCATTACAAACGATGGAACAAATCGGTTCAATTCCCGGCCAGAAGTTGAACCTGATGGAGGTACTGCACGGCGAGCACTACCTGGAACTATTCCGGCCGCTGCCCGCACAAGCCACGATCACCTCCCAGGCCGCGATCAGCCATATCTATGACAAAGGCTCAGGCGCTCTGATCATTGTTGATATCACCAGTTCAGATCAGGATGGACAGCCTATCGCCTTCAATCAAGCTTCCCTTTTTGTGCGCGGAAGAGGAAATTTCGGCGGTGACCGTGGCCCGTCAAGTCGGCTCAATAACCCACCGGAACGGCCGTCCGACAGCGTGTCCCGTGAAAAAACGACCGGCAATCAAGCGCTGCTCTATCGCCTAACATCCGGCGATCGCAATCCCTTACACGCCGACACCCGCTTTTCAGCACTACTGGGCTATCCACGCCCTATCTTGCACGGCCTGTGTACGTACGGCTATGCCGCCCGGACGCTCTTAGAAACCTTCGCTGCCAATGATCCGCAGCGGTTCAAGAGTATAAAAGCACGATTTTCCAGCCACATATTTCCAGGGGAAACCATAGAAACAGAGATGTGGCAAGAATCTGATACCCGCATCTTGTTTCGCAGCCGTGTTATGGAACGGGATGAACTTATTCTATCAAATGGGGAATTTACTCTTCAGCCAGGCTGATTGGTAAAAGGGTATCCGATAAAACCATTTATGGTCCGCTTATAGGACGGTTTATTCGCTGCCGACTTCCTTAGAATCAACTACCTCGATAGGCTCATCCTCAGCAGCATTCTCCTGACCGCCTACCTGCAGGTGATGCAGGCCATTACGCACAACCGCCAGAGAACGAATAAGGTCTTCCTCTAACTTATTCAATTCGCTGACCACGTAGAGATCAGCCTCCTGTCGCAACGATTGTGCATCCCGCCGCGCTCTTTCCAGGAGATGATCGGCCCGCTGCTGGGCTGCACTGGTGATTACTTCCCGGTTTACAAGCTCGCTCGCTTCTTGTTTAGCCAGTTCTCGAATACGCTCCGCCTCTTCATGGGCTTGCGCCAGAATGCGTTCTTTTTCACTCTCAATGCGATTGGCCCGCTTAATTTCATCCGGCACGGTAATACGCAGCTGGTCGACGATATTATAAATCTTGTCTTCGTTTATCATCAGGAAGGCGCTCAAAGGAATGCGTGTGCTGTCATTGAGTAACTGCTCTAACCGATCAACCAGATTTTGTATTTCCATATTTGTTTCCTATATCAGGCTGTCTGCATAACATATTCAAAAAAAACGCCTGGGTATTAGACAGAAATTAAGCGCTCCTGTTAATTATAAGTGAGGAAACGCGAAGTGCAATGGTCGTGATAAGGAACTCAATCCCGAAGCGGCTCCGGGGGATCATAACCAATATCTTCTTCGCCGAGAAGACGCGCATATAGGGCTTTAGCGACATTGGGAGGAACCATACTGGTCACATCACCCCGTAGAGCTGCAATTTCACGCACTGTTGAGCCGCTCAAAAAAGTATGCTCTTCACGAGCCATCAGGCTGACCGTTTCAATTTCCGATGCCAGGCGTTTATTAGCCAGAGCAGTACGAAATTCGAATTCAAAATCAGAAAAGACTCGCAGCCCACGAACAATGACGCGGGCATCGATTTCGCGCATAAAATTCACAAGCAGTCCGCTAAATGACTGTACCGTGATGCTGTCCTGAGGACCCAGCGCCTCTTCAATCATATGCACGCGTTCTTCAACCGTGAATAGCACTGATTTCGTCGGCCGTACGTGGTCATAAACCGCGACAACGAGTTCGCCAAATAAAAACACTCCTCGAGACATCAAATCAAGGTGACCATAATGAACGGGGTCAAACGTCCCAGGATATACAGCGCGAATCTTCAAAACAATCTCCTTCTAATACCTATACAACACTGCCTAGCTTACGTCACTCGCTTCTTCCCAGAACAGCGCAAGCTGCTCCTGTAGCAGCGCGTTCTCTGGCTGTGACAGATCAGGATCATCTGCGAAAAGTTTACTGGCCTCTCTCTGCGCCATCTCCAGCAGGGAAAGATCAAGCAGGGAGGCCATTCGCAGCTCCGGTAACCCGCTCTGACGCTGGCCAAAGAATTCACCCGGCCCGCGAAGCTCGAGATCCTTTTCCGCAAGCAGGAAACCATCATTGGTTTCTTCAAGCGCCAGGAGACGTTTCTCCGCGTCTCCGGAGCTCTCGTCGGCAATTAATATGCAGTAAGATTGGTGCTCGCCGCGACCTACACGTCCTCTAAATTGGTGGAGCTGTGCAAGACCAAACCGATTCGCTCCCTCAATAACCATAACCGTACTGTTTGGTACGTCCACACCCACTTCGATAACGGAGGTAGCCACAAGAATATTCAAGTCTCCCGCATAAAAGGCCCGCATGGCTGCCTCTTTTTCATCTGATTTCAAACGGCCGTGAACCAGACCAACTTGGAGATCTGGGAACACTTCATTCGCCAACACGTTATATTCGGCAACGGCCGCCTTTGCATCAATCTTGTCCGATTCCTCTACCAATGGAAAAATTAAATAAGCCTGGCGCCCTTCTTCTACTTCTCTGCGAACGAAATTATAAGCGCGCTCTCGTTCGCTGGCGCGCAGCCAGCGGGTCTTTATTTCCTGGCGTCCTGGCGGCATTTCATCCAGAATAGACAAATCCAGATCGCCGAAAAGAGAGAGAGCAAGCGTTCGCGGGATTGGCGTCGCCGACATGATCAGCAGGTGTGGATTGGCCTTGTCGCCATCCTGGATCCCCTTCTCACGCAGTGCGCCGCGCTGCTCAACACCAAATCGATGTTGCTCATCAATCACAGCGAGGGCTAAATTATGATAGTTTACCGCATCCTGAATAAGAGCATGCGTCCCGATCACGATTTGAATGGTCCCATCAGCCAGTCCTTCATAAATTTCCGATCGTTCGCCGGCTGCTGTGCTGCCTGTAAGCAGGGCCAGGTTCAGGCCGCTTGAGACTAATAACTGGCTAAGTCCCTGATAATGCTGTTCGGCCAGGATTTCCGTTGGCGCCATGAGTGCTGCCTGTAAACCATTTTTGGCTACCGCGAACATGGCCATAGCCGCCACGACTGTTTTACCCGCCCCCACATCGCCCTGTAAAAGGCGATTCATGGGCACATCGGCCGCCATATCACTCAAAATTTCTTTGACCACCCGATCCTGCGCCCCGGTTAAGGAATAGGGGAGGAGATCGAGAAACTCGGCCAGTTGTTCAGGTTGTGTGACGACGGGCACTGCGGAACGGGACTGCCACTGGCGTCGTTGGCTCTGCATGCCTAACTGCAGCAGGAACAATTCATCAAACGCCAGCCTTTTTCTCGCTTTTTGGAGCGATTCCTGATTGTCTGGAAAATGAATCTGCTTCAAAGCCTGGGGCAATTTATAAAGCTTCAATTGCCGCCGTAAAGACTCGGGCAAGGCATCCGGAACACGCATACTCCAATAGGAGACGGCCGCATCCATAATTTCGCGCATTCGGTGGGATCCCAGCCCCTCTGTAAGCGGATAAATCGGTACGATGCGTCGGGTTCGCAAAGGTTCCAATTCAAGAGGTTCCCATTCCGGTGAATTAAAAACCGGACGACCCAAGAACTGATCCACTTTGCCGCTCAATACGATCTGCATCCCGGCCGGCAGCTGTTTGGTTAGCCAGGGCTGGTTATACCAGGTCGCCTGCACCGAGCCTGTCCCATCGTTAACAACCGCCTGAACAAGTGTCTGGTTACCGCGAATCCGTTTAGCGCGCGTTTGCCAGATCGTCCCAATAACAGTCACCTGTTCCCCATAATTAAGGCGGTTAATCGGTTTCATCAACGTGTAATCATCGTAGCGCCGCGGGAAAAGATAGAGCAAATCGTAGATAGTCCATGCCCCTAGTTTCTCAAGTTTGCGCGCTATTTTAGGCCCTACGCCCTTGAGGATGGTAACCGGTTGTTTGAGACCCTCAATATCCGGTTCTACCTCTATCGAAGGTTCTTCCACGGATTCTTCCGCAGATTCTTCTACGGATTTTTTCACAGGTTCTTCCGCAGATTCATCGAACTCAGCCTCTTCATCAAACAGTTCCTCCGGCGATTCCTCCTCCTCGCGCGAAGTTATAACAACCTCCTTTTTGGGTGGAGGAGGTGCCTTTTGGGGTCTATCAGCCGTCTGTTTGGGCCTTGGTGCTTCCTGTTTTGTCGAAGTATCTGCCAGGCGTTTTTGGCGCCTTTCAAGGCTGGCTAACAGGCCATCAACCGCTTTCTGTCTGGCATCCACTCCGTGCAGTTTGCCGTATGAAGTCAGAACCTCGGCAACCTGCTCTACAAGGGCTTTGTCAGCCTCGTCTTGCGCTTCCTCTCGCGCCTGTCCAACCCAAAAGGCCGCGAACTGGCGAATGCCGCCGACGACAGCTTTATCCTGATAACCCTGCTGTGCTTCTAAAGTTAAAACGCGTTCCAAACTTGAAAAAGATCTTGTCATAGATAGTTACTTGGCTATAAATCCTAGACCTACCACACCAGGTCCCGCATGGGAGCCAATGGCGGGGGTCAATTCCATAAAATTTATTTCTGAACCAGGAGTGAAAAGATGTTGCGCTTCCTGGCGCAGACGTTCGGCCGTTTCCAAATTCCCGGCATACTCGATCCCGATTCTATCAATCGGACCATATGATTCTACAAGCTGCACAAGGCGCGGCAGCGCGCGCTTGCTAGTTCGTACCTTCTCGATCACCGTCACTTCACCGGCATAAACCTGCACAATCGGTTTAATGCGCATGATCGTTCCCAGACCAAATTCCGCCCAACTAACCCGTCCGCTGCGTCTTAAAAATTCCAAGGTGTCCAACATCGCGAAGATACGCGTCTTCTCTCTTTTTTCGTGCAGCATTGCCATGATCTCCGGCACAGACTTGCCATCCGCAGCGGCTTCTGCGGCAACTATCGCCTGCAAACCCGATCCGAGAGCTAACTGCTCGCTGTCCCACATCATGATCTCGGCACCTTCAACATCGAACGATCCAAGACGCGCCGCATTAAGCGTGTTGCTTAGTTTGGTTGCCAGATGCACGGAAATGATTTCCGTAGCCCCTTCATCAACCAGCGCCTGGTAAGCGGCTGTAAAAACAGCGGGAGCCGGTGCGGCGGTGGTTGGAAAGGCATTATACCCGGGAAGGTCCTCATAGAACTCATGGCGGGTTAAATCAACCCCATCCAGGTAACTTTGATCACCCACATTGATATACACCGGCACGATGGCGATGCCCAATTCCTCCGCGAGTGCCGGTGGGACATCACAGGTGCTGTCAACAAGAACTCGAATGGTCATCTTGGCTCAATGGGCATAATCATCAGGTGGGAAAACGAGTTATTAGGAAGATAATTTATTCGGCCCCTAATATATAGAAATAATGCGGCTGGCCGCCAGGGAGTAATTCAACTTCAACATCTTCATAGATCGATTCGATTTTCTCCGCTACGGCCGTCGCTTCCTCTTCATCCACATCAGCGCCATAGTAAATGGATACTATCTCACGGTTCGCCGCATCCATACTTTCCAGCACATCGTGTAAAACAGCCTCAATTTCAGGTCCCGAAGAGCAAAGACGGCCGTCAACCAGCCCAATAATGTGCCCTTCTTGCACGTCGACATCATCTATGGTTACCGATCGCGTCGCCCGCGTTAATTGGCCCGTTAAAACCTGTTGTGCGGCCTCATCCATTTCCATTGTCGTATGTTCCAGATCGCCATCCGGCCGGAAGGCCAGCATTGCCCCGAAACCTTGCGGGATCGTCTTCGTGGGCACGACAGCGACCGATTTTGGGCTGAGATTGCTGGCTGCTTCAGCGGCCAGTTGAATATTTTTATTATTGGGCAGGACAATGACTTTGTCATTAGGCAAATCCTGGATCGCCTGGAAAATCTCCTCGGTGCTTGGATTATTCGTCTGTCCGCCATTCACAATATGGGACACGCCCAGGCTTTTAAATACTTCCGCCAATCCATCTCCGGCCGCAACGGCGACAACCCCAATTTGTCCTGCATCAACCGTTCCCATGCCCAACCGGTTACCGCCATTTGTCTGTGCGGGACCATTAATAAACTCTTCCATTTGCAGTTGCATATTCTCAACCACAACGTCGGTTATCTTTCCCAGGCTCACGCCATAAGCCAGTGGCTCTCCGGGATCTTTCACATGGATATGGACCTTGATCGTCTGCTCATCTCCCACCACCACCGTAGAATCTCCCATGGCATCGATTCGCTGTCTCACCTCAATAACGTTCAGATTATCACCCATGAGAATAAACTGTACATCATAAGGGTTTTCTATTTGCCCATCCTCGGGAGCAGCCAGTTCTTGGGCGGTTTCCATGCGCTCCATTTCTTCTCTATATTGTCCCTCAATCTCACTCAGCTCATGCATCTGGCCGGAGACATAACGCAGCATCCCTTCAAAAATATAGACTAGACCCTGACCTCCCGAATCCACAACCCCGGCCTGTTTAAGAACCGGCAGCATATCCGGGGTTCGTGCTAACGCATCCTTGCTGCGTGCGAGGACTTTTTCAAGAACAAAGCGCAAATCTCTACTTCGCTTGACGGCGGCTGCGGCTTCCTCCGCTCCTTCGCGAATCACGGTGAGGATGGTCCCTTCAACCGGGCGCATTACCCCATTATAGGCCGTGTCAGAGGCCTGTTGGAAAGCCTCGGCGAGATCATGGGCGTCGAATATCTCTTTTCCCTTTAAGCCTTTGGCCAATCCACGCCAGATTTGGCTCAAAATAACACCCGAATTTCCGCGTGCCCCCATGAGGGCGCCTTGCGAGATTTCTGCAGCCACATTTCCAACATGATTACCGCTGCTGTCAGAAATCCGGGCCACAGCCGATCGCATCGTCAAAAGCATATTTGTTCCGGTATCGCCATCAGGGACCGGAAATACATTCAAAGAGTTGACATGTTGGTGGTTTTGTTCTAACCAGACTAACCCTGCATTCGTTAGTTTTTTAAGTTGCCAGCCATTACAGCGAAGCCATTTTTCGCTTCTGACCGTGGCGTCAGAATAACTATGCTGTGTCAAATTCCTCTCTCCTCAATAGGCGAATATAACATGCAGAAAAGGCGCTCGCCGTTTATTTTGAATCCTTAGCGCTGTCCCCGCTGCTTAAGCGCAGTCCCTGTACATAAACGTTCACGGCCCGTACCGGCAGGCCCAAAACCTTCTCCACGTGAAATTTGGTTGAGTGTTGGATACTTTCAGCTACCGCTCGAATACGCACACCATGCTCAATAATGACATAAAGGTCAATCACGATTTCATCATCTTCGATGGCCACATCAATTCCGCGGTGGCTGTCTCGAGTTAGCAATCGCGCAATTCCATCCACGATATTCTTGCTGGCCATTCCCACGACGCCATAACTTTGGTTGACTGCATAGCTCGCTATCGTAGCGATTGCTGAAGGTGAAATATCAACCTGTCCAAGGGTCTCGTTTTTTGTAGGCATTTAATCTCCAAAAACAACAAACTAATCCACCTAAAATCAAGCTTAATTATTTGCTGTACAAGGTTGCAAAGCAACTTAGTTCATGTATAATGACACCTTGCTCACTTCGAATTTGGGCGACCGTCTTGCGGTCGCTTTTAGTTTGTCAGGATAAGGTGAAATTATGGCTAAATGTCAAGTTTGCGGCAAGGGACCAATGTCCGGCCACAATGTAAGCTTCTCGCAGAAAAAGACTAAACGACAGTTTCGGCCGAATATTCAGCGAGTGACCCTCTATGAAGATGGTCGTAAAGTTCGCAAATACATCTGCACACGCTGTCTAAAAACCTATGCAAAAGGTTAAAGATGCTTTGTGGCTTTATTCTTAAAAGGCTGGCCGTCAGGTCAGCCTTTTTTCTTGTCCACAACGTGATTCCGCAATCATAACTCAAAGGGCGATTTACGGCATCGTCAACTCATCATTCAGCGATTCAAACCCCGATGACGCTCTGCAAGACACTCTTGGCTCCCGCAGAAAGCAGGGCTTTTTGAACAACCTCTGTATTTTCGGCCGTAACCAGGGCAATCATATTACCCCCACGGCCGCCGCCGCTCATTTTAGCTCCTAAAGCGCCATTTTTGACAGCTGCCAAAACCAGTCGATCAAGTTCCGGCGAAGAAACGGTCATGTCAACAAGCAAAGTGTGATTCTGGTTCATTAACTGCCCAACTTCATTATAATCACCCGCCTGTATCGCCTGGCGGGCCGCCTCGCACAAAGCACCACATCCATCAAACAAGGCATTAAAGCGCTGCGGCTCTTTTTGCCATGAGCGCCTGACGTCGCCCACAACCTCTTTTGTGCTGCTGCTGATCCCAGTATCGCCAACAAGCAGGTGCATAGAGCGTGGCACATGGAAGGTTTCAATGAGATTTTGCGGCTCCTGCCGGACGAAGTAAATCGGCCGTTCATAAGCCACCACGGTATTATCGATTCCACTGGGCGTCCCGTGATGAATCTTCTCCACTTCATAAGTGAGATCTGAAACCCACTCATCCGAAGCAAGTGCATCCAAATCCAGGAACTGCGCCAGGGCTCGCGTCGTCGCCGCGGTGATCGCCGCGCCGCTTCCCAAACCCGCGGCGATTGGTATATTGCTAACCACCGTGATCCGCATATCCGGCAGCCGCTCCAGGCTGGCCGCGATCTGGACTTGTCGCACAGTTAACGCCAGCGCCTCATCCGGCTCTGCATCGCGCAGATTTTGCTCAAAACCCAGGTCCGGAGCCACGAGCAGAACGCCTCCACTTGCGGTAGAGCGGATCGTAGCCTCTGCCCGAACATCCGTCAGCGGGGCGGCGATTGCCGGTCGGCCGTAAACAACCGCGTGCTCGCCAAAAAGAATGATCTTGCCTGGGGCTGAAGCGCTGACTACTTTTCCATCACTCATTAAATCAAGCCTTCCAACTCTTAAGCAAGTATGTATAAGGCGATAAAGGCGACAATTCCCCACAATATAACGGATAGCTGTAGAGGACGGTCACGCAGCACGATCTCTTCCGGTGCGCCGCCTTCATGACGGACATGGATCAAATATAGCCAGCGAAAAATAGCATAAAGCACGAATGGAATTGTTAGCATCATGACATGATTCGCCGGCAGGCCTTCGGCCAGGAAGGTATATAAGCTGTAAGCCACAACCGCACCCGTGGTGACGATTCCCAGCATGCGATCGATCAGATCAATATTGTACTCACTAAGTATTGAACGATGGCTGGTTCCACTTTCGCCCAACAAAACGAGCTCATGACGGCGTCTTCCCAAAACAAGGAACAAAGCCAGAAAACCACTAAATACATACAACCAGGGAGAAAAACGTTCAACCTCAATAACGGCTACACCGGCGGCAATACGCAGGAGAAATCCAGAAGCGACAACCAATACATCCACCAGCACAACGTTTTTCAACCAAAATGAATAAGCAATTTGGATCAATAAATAGAGAAGTAAAATCAGAGCCAGGTTGGGCGATAATAGATAACCGGCTGCCAGGCTGCCTATGGCCAGGATAACCGCGGTTACTGCGGCAACAGTGGGGCTCAACTCTCCTGCAGGGAGGGGACGGTTCTTTTTGATTGGGTGCTGGCGGTCTTTCTCAATATCTACCAAATCATTCATCAGGTAGACAGCACTTGACATCAAACACAACAGAATGAAAGCCTCCACTGTATGCAGTACGCTTTCGAGATCAGTCAGTTTGTTGTCAAAAAACAGGGGTACAAAAACAAAGACATTCTTTGTCCACTGTCGAGGGCGCATTGATTTTATTAGGGCAGT
>JBJYWP010000019.1:0-20428 GCA_046259485.1 Promineifilaceae bacterium (SeqCode)
TAATGATAATGCTGGTTGTATTGCTTTTGTTTGCTCTAGCGGTTCCTGTTTTTGCCGCGCGAGTGGAAAATGAGACTTCAACGGCTGAATTCGTAGACACTTTGGTTGCAGACTGTTCAGTCTATGGAGAAGGATGGGACTTTGCTGTACTGGACGACGTCGTCTATACGCGCACGACAACCTATTGGTACGATAATGATGATGTGATGGTTAAGAAGATATTCCATAACTTCGGTACAGACACTGTTTATCGCGAGGGCTATCCCGAAGATGGTGTGAAGTCCGCCTGGCATTATAACGCCAAATTCGATCGCCTTTCAGATGGTCAATTTGAGGAGGCGTCAGCCCATGGAAATCAATATAATATTCACTTGCCGGGCGTTGGCAATGTAGATCGTATTGCAGGTTCTGAATTCTATGTAAATTGGCCTGAAGATGGAGGCAGAGGCGAACTAGTTCGTATTGTAGGACTCTATTCGGAGGATTATGAGGCACTTTGCGGTTATTTTGCTGACTGACCTCGTATAAACAGCAAACCTTTGCAGGACACCTCGTTCTATAACGGGGTGTTTTGCTTTCTATCCCTTGTCAGCCGCCGGATCTTGGCTATTGAGATTTGGTCGTTTGGGGTAGTGTACGGAGCAGTTCTTCAAGCGCCTCTTCAAATGGCATGGATTTTCCCTCAAGAACTAACCGAGCAAGCAGTTCCTTGCCCAGCCTGGCCTCCATATCCTTTGTGGTTCTGGCGTAAATGGCCAGTTCGGAGGGCAGGCGCAGTTGTCCTGAGGCTTCAAGACGTGCTTTCGCACAGGCGTTGCAACGGACTGCATTCAAATCCTGCTTGTCACTGTACCATGCCCACCGTGATAGGGCCTCCAGGGTGAGGGCGATTCTGGTTTCATTACCGATTTCCTGCACCAGATAAATTGCTTCGCGTAGAAATGGCAGCGCCTGCGGGTAATCCCCTTTGGCCATTAAAATATCTCCCATGCTGAGATCTAAACTTGCCAACAAAGGCCGGTGATTCGCTTCCCTGGCAAGGACAATGGCATCATCGGTATAGGCCTGAGCCTGAACAAGATCACCCTCGTCAAGGAGTAGCACCCCCAAATTATCCAGGGCGATCAGTTCTTCAAACAGCATGCCCAACCGGCGCGATTCGGCGAGGTATTCTTCGTTCAGTTTGCGTGCTTGCGTTTCCTGGCCCAGGCTGTCGGCGAGAAAAACCCTATGCGCTAAAAAGCCGTTGGCGCCCATTAGATCTTTTCGCTCTAAGCACAGCCGGTAACCTTGCTCGATTAAAACTTCAGCTTCATCAAAACGGCCGCTTCGTGTCAAGGCATCACTCAGTGCCTCGAGCAGTAAGGTTCTGTAGTAACTGTCTGTCCCCGGAAGCTGTGCGTATTTCAATCCTGTTTCAGCATGTTCAATAGAAACTTCAATAAACTCATGGTCGCGCGCTCTGAGCGACCGTAATAAGTAAACAAACGCCGCGCCGCTATTGTCGCCGAGTTCTAAGAAGAGAGGCAGCGCTGCCGATTGGAGAGCTGTCGACTCCTCCGCATAGCCAAGAGCATGCAGTATTTCAGCATAGGAGGCCATTAACCACGGCCGTATCTCCGGCGGTAAGAGTTCTTCATGCTGCAGCAGCCGTTTATACTCCTTTGACGCCTCCTGGATTCGCCCGCTGGTCGTCCAAAAGGTATGCAGGGCAAGACACAGGTTCGCGGCTGATTCAAGATCATTATCCGCGGCCCAATCAATAACCTTGCGGATATTCTCTTCCTCTTCTTCTAGGCGCGCCGTCCATTGCACCTGGTCGCCGCCGCGCATCGCCGCGCCGCCGCGCCGGGCCAGATCGTTGTAATACACAAAATGCCGCCTGGTAATAGATTGCTCAAATTCTGGTGTTTCGGCCAGTTTTTCGGCCGTAAACTGGCGCAGCATTTCATGGAGCTGGTAGCGATCTCCTTCCTGCTCAAATTGCAGCAGCGACTGCCCTACTAGCTGCCGTAATAGGTCGGGAGCTGCCCCGGTCACTTCCCGCGCAGCATCAGCCGAAAATGAGCCGCGAAAGACGGCTAAGGCAGCAAAAACCTGGCGCGTTTGTTCGGTCAGGCGGCTCCAGGTGGACTCCAAAACAACCCGCAAACTGCGGTGCCGCGGCGGTATATCACGAAAATCAGAGGAGAGGACGTCTAGATTGCGCTCGATTTCCCCAACAAGGGTCATGAGGGTATCTCCATCAAGCGAGCTCGCGGCAAGTTCCAGGGCCAGGGGTAAGCCGTCTACCAGATAGCAGAGCCGGTTAATGTAGGTGGTATTTGATTCAGTAACCTCAAAACCGGGGTTTATGCGCTGCGCAGTGCTCTGAAACATATCGGCGGCCGGGTGATTCATGTGATCATCATGGGTCAGTCCTTGAAGGGGGAATTGATACTCGGCGCGCAGGCGCAGCCGTTCGCGTGAGGTGGCCAGGATTTGAACTTGCGGCGCAGCCTCTAAAATATCATTGGCAATTACCATCCCATTCAAAAGATGCTCGCAGTTATCGAGGACAAGCAGGGCGGTTTTGGGTTTAAGGTAGTCGAGCAGTTGGCTGGTCGCCGAATTCTTATCTCCTGCTGAAAGGGGGAGATGCAGTGCCTGAGCAATGGCCTGTACCAGAAACTCGGCCGATTCCAGCCCCGCCAACTGCACAAAGGTCACCCCATCCTGGTACTGTCCCCCGGTATGCCGCCAGGCAATGTCAAGGGCCAGGCGTGTCTTGCCCATGCCCCCGAGCCCGGTAATCGTCACAAGCCGCACGCCCGGATCAGCTAACAGGCCGGTCAGGGCGTTCAGTTCACCTTCACGGCCGATCAGCGGCGTCACGACGGCGGGGATATTGTCCTTCGAGAAATGGGTGGTGCGCTTGATGCGCTCGTAAAGGGCTTTTGTTTCGGCTGACGGCTCGAGGCCTAGTTCATCGTGCAGAGCCTTCTTGCATCGTTCAAACTGCATCAGTGCTTCGCTGCGACGGCCGTTAAGCGCCAGCAGTTCCATCACCTCGCGGTGCGCCTCTTCATTCCAGGGCATTTGCCGCAGTAGCTGCTGCGCGTGCTGCAAGGCGGAATTCTTCTGTCCCTTATGGGTGTCCGGCGGAAGCTGCCACTCCAGGAGAACATCCGGCTGAAGCTGTTTGTTTTGTCTTAAGCGGGTGAGGGAGGGATGGCCGGCCGAGAGCAGCAGCCGATCGATATCGACGGCTGGAAGTTGGAGCGCCCGGGCAACCTGCAGAATGGGATCAGGATAGCGCGGCCGGATCGTATGCCTATAGAGCCAGTTTTCGAGGGTTCGCCGGGAAACGCCTGACAGGCGCGCCAGGCGGCGCACGCTGGTGTCCGATTCGACCAGCACGCGTTCAAATTCCTCGGCGAATGTTTTTTGGCTTGCCCGCATGAGATACCCGGTTTTTACTTCAACTATTCTGGCGTTCCTTACGGATTGTAGCAAAAAAAGAATGGTTCGCTACCAGGCATGAAAGTGGAGTGAGGACAGGATTAGTTGTGAGCTGAGGCTCTTCCTGCAAGAGTGCTTTTTGCGCTTTGCGCGTGCTGCTGGTTGACTGCTCGCTGAAGACTATACCGGTGCGACGGCCGATATCCTGGGCAAAAGCATTGATATTACCCCGTCTGCCGATGATGGGCGATGCGCCCTTCTGCTCCCAATACAAAAAATCGATCTCCTCGCCCAGGCCGAAGAACATCTCCTCTGCAAGGGGTAGGCTGTAGTGATGGTAGATTTTTGCCAGCGAACTAGACCAGCAGTAATATCCGGCCAGGGCTGGTAGTTTGGGATATGGTGCCAACTCTTTAATTGCTTCTTCTGGTTGCACCATAATCGCCCCGCTGGGCTACAAGGAATAATTTGGATTTTTAGCGAGAAACTCTAGCAACAATCCCGGCACGGCCGTTGCGTATTCCTGCCTCATTTCAGCGATCTGCTGCATCTGCGTTTTATATTTAACCGCCGAGCTGAGCGACCACAGCCGGCTCGCAAGCCGGTATGCCTGCCAGAGGTCTTCTTCTGTTTCGTATACCAGCCACGGCAGTAAATAGGCCCAGGCAAATTCGTCGAAAATAGGATCATCTTCTTCGAGGTCAAAGCTGTATTCCATACTCACAAATACCGTGCGCAGGGAGAAGAAGGGATGGGCGATGGAACTGTCGCCCCAGTCAAAAAATGTGATCGCCCCGTTGTTGTAGAAAACATTGGCGTCGTGCAAATCGTTATGGTGCAGCGAATCGGGCACGGCGTAAGCAGCTAACTGCCGGCACATGGCCTCTACTTGGGGCAGCATATTGACCAGACGCCGGTAATCGGCCGTTGTCAGCCCGTCCTTCTGATCCAGAAGCAGCCACTCTTTCTCTTCCAGCAGCGTTTTATACAGGTCCGGCAGCTTGGACGTGCGCCGGTCGCGCGTCCCCAGTGCCAGTAAGCTGTCAACACGGGCAGCCAGATCGATCTGCAGTCCGCCGTACAAAGCAAGGACTTCGTTCCAGGTTTGCCGGTCCAATCCATTTTTGAACGCCTGGCGCAGGCTTTGCCCGCCATCGGCCGTCAGTATCCATCCGCGATTGGGATCGACGGCAAAGACGCGCGGAATACAGTCAGGATAGAGATGGTAGAGGACATCTGTCAGCGGCGGTTCAAACGCGAAAGGCGGGCCCACGGCCTTGAAATAAACATCCCCCGAATCGGTGGGCACATGCAGGACGGTTGACCACGGCCGTCGATGCGTTGCCGTAATCTCCCCCGTTAGCTTGATTCCCTGTTCTTTCAGGGATTGTTCAATCCATACCGTTGGGTTTAAGGATTTCATTTTGTGAGCCAAAAACCCTAAGGGTTCGTTTCCCGCATATGCTGCACCGATTTACCAACCAGTTCGCGCAGCACGTCGAGATCAATATCTTCCAGCTTGTTAATATATAAACAAGATTTTCCGGTTGAATGTTTGCCCAGCTTTGCCATCAGATCATCATACTCATCAAAGCCGGACATGATATATAGGGTCAGATTTCGCTTGCGGGGGGCAAAGCCTGTTAGCATCCAATCTCCCTCGCGGCCGCTGGCGTATTTATAATGATAGCGCCCGAAACCTACGATGCTGTCGCCCCACATCCGCGCCCTTTCTCCGGTGACCTCTTCCATCAGACCCTTTATCTTAAAGGATGCCTCGCGTTTTTTCTCATCCTCGACGCTGTTCAAATAATCGTCAACACTTGCATCGTTTTCCTGGGTTTTTAATTCAGCCATCTTTTCTCCTGTATTTTGTCATAAGATGTGGGGGTAAAAGGCCGGTTTTTTGACCTGAGTGCTATGATAGCATGAACAAGGAAGTTCTCATCAGTTTCAATGCAATATTTAAAAAATTATGCTGGAATTATATTATCATGCATGCTGTTGAAAATTATTCTCTTTACGATTGGCTTATTGCATATTACACTAAATTGACTGCATATTATTCTAAACATGCGTGCAGGAAACTACTTTAATAGAGTTGGGAATATGGCTAAAGTTAAGAATGTTGAAAAAAGAATCTGGGACTTGGAGGGGTTTGCCGTTCAATTCCTGCATCTTGGTGGCCGAGATGTGCGCAGCGACCGCACAGGCTTACCCCAGTATCCGTACAAAATTCCAGCCGTAGACGATATGACTGTTCAACATTGGAAAGAGATCCGTTTCCACCATGTCTATCCGGGATTTGAAGTTGATGTTCTGGATGGAGAGGGTCATATTGTGCATGGCAATACGAAGTTGGAGACCCTGAGAAATTCCTACATCGAAGAGGAATCCCTATAAATTTACGTTCATCAAAAATGAACGAAAAGCCCTTAATTTCCATCGTCACACCCTCGCTGAACCAGGATCGGTTTTTGCGCGAGACTATTCTTTCTGTATTAGGCCAGGAAAATGCTGACCTGGAATATGTAATCATCGATGGCGGCTCTGGTGATAACAGCGTCTCTATCATCAAGGATTTTGAACAGGATTCGCGCCTGATTTACTGGTGCAGCGAGCCCGACAGCGGGCATTATGACGCGCTCAATAAAGGCTTTTCGCACACATCCGGCGAAATTATGGCCTGGCTGAACAGCGACGATCTCTATCTGCCTGGGACATTAAGCATCATTTCCGATCTGTTTCAGGCCTTTCCTGAAATAAAGTGGCTGACGACCACTCAGCACGTGCACTTTAACGCGCGCGGCCAAATGACGCTTTGCCGCTATGTTGGCGGGTACAACGGGCAAGCCTTTTGGCGGGGCAGCAATCTTACCGGACAGGAGTGGTTTGGCCGGGCGCTTATCCAGCAGGAGGCGACTTTTTGGCGTCGCTCCCTCTGGGATCGCGCTGGCGGCCGTTTAGATGATGCCTATTCCCTGGCCGGTGATTTCGAATTATGGACCCGCTTTGTCCAATACGCCCCCCTCTATGCCGCGGATGTTCCCCTGGCGGGTATCCGCAAGCATGAAGCGCAGCAGACGGCCGTCTCTCGGAAAGCTTACTTTGATGAAGCGACAAAGGCATTTCGCGCCGCCGGAGGACGGCCGTACGGCCGTTTGCAGAGCACCTGGCGTCGCGCGCTGTGGATCCTGGGCGGCCACCGCAGCTATCAGAAGTTACCGGCCGCTGTGGGACGGCTGCTGGTAAAGCTGGGGATCCTTTATCCGGTTAAAGTTTGTGTCTGGCAGGACGGCCGTTGGACCATCGTCGACGATTATGTCGTTTGACTAAGCCCTGAACTGAATCTGCGAGAGAAAGCCCAATTGGTCGAATGCCTGCCAATGCCCGCTGACCTTGCCGTCTTCAAAATAGTAAATCGTGATCCCCGTGATCGAAAACTTGCGCCCGGTTGCCGGCAGCTGCGGTAAATCGCCCATGTGCGTGCCGGACATGATCCAGCTTGCGGCGACGCGATCATCCTCGGCGACCATCTCCTGAATGGTAAAATTTAAGTCGGGAAAAGCATTCCTTGAATAGGCGACTCTTTCTTTGAATGTTTCATTGTCAATAACCTGGCCGTTCCATTGATCGCCGGGGTCGTTTTTGATCTCATATTGTGGGGCGACAAACTTTGGTATTTGATCATAGTTGCCCTGATTCCATACCTGATCCATAAATTGGCTAAGAGTTTGTTTTAGCTGGCTGTTCGTCATTATTAAATATATTTCCTTTGATTTACTGAAATTAGTCAGTGGTGTTTTCCTTTTCTAGCTGCTGCGACGGCCGATTTCGCTGCGCACTACGGGTGCGACTTTCGTACCCAGCAGCTCGATGGCGTGCATGACCTTGTCGTGAGCCATCGTGCCCACGCTCAACTGGAGCAGCAGGCGTTGGTGTTTGAATATATCATGTTGGTAAAGTATCTTCTCGATGATTTCATCCGGGCTGCCGACGAAATTAGCGCCGCGAAGCGTGCGCGAGCCTTCAAACTGCTCCCGCGTCATTGGTGGCCAGCCGCGTTCACGGCCGATCTTGTTCATGACTTGCGCAAAAGAGGGGAAAGATTCATCGCTTGCCTGCTGCGAATTATTGGCGATAAAGCCGTGCGAGTTGATGCTCACCGCCAGCTGCGAGCGATCATGCCCGGCATGATCGGCCGCCCGATAATAGAGATCGACCAGTGAAGCGAACTGTTCCGGCATACCGCCGATGATAGCGATAGCCAGGGGTAAGCCCAGTGTACCGGCGCGGATCACCGACTCCGGCGTGCCGCCAACGGCTATCCAGACGGGGAGAGGGTTCTGTATCGGCCGGGGGTAGACGCCCTGGTTATCAAGAGGCGGGCGGAATTTTCCTGACCAGGTCACAAGTTCTGATTCGCGTATCTTCAGCAGAAGTTCCAGCTTTTCACTGAACAATTCTTTATAGTCACGCAAATCGTATCCGAAGAGAGGAAAGGATTCGATGAAAGAACCGCGCCCGGCCATGATCTCCGCACGGCCGTTGGAAAGCAAATCCAGGCTGGCGAACTGCTGGAATACCCGTACCGGGTCGTCGGAGCTGAGCACATTGACGGCGCTGCTCAAACGAATGGATTTAGTACGCGCCGCTGCCGCGGCAAGGATGACCGCCGGAGCTGATGACACGAAATCAGGCCGGTGATGCTCACCCAGGCCGAAGACATCCAGTCCTACCTGGTCGGCAAGCTCAATTGATTCGAGCAGGTCGCTCAAGCGCTGGGCGGGGCTAATTAACTCTCCTGTTTGGGGGTTTGGTGTGAGCTCGGCGAACGAATAAAGACCTATTTCGAACGGGCGCGTTGATGTTTCAATATTGGGTGGGTTTTCTGTTTGAGAAGTAATGGATATCCTCCGAGTCGTTATTCAGCGACTTCCGGTTAACAAGCCTACTTTTTCAACTGTTGTAGCATGTTGTCACACCAACTTCAAGGTTCAGGGGGAATGATAGGTGACTCTAACTTCTATCTAGATTGATAATCGGCGTCTTAGAAAGGGGATTAATCTAAATATTTGGCGTGATCTTGCACATTCCATTCGGCGGGCGTTTTCTGATCCAGGCCGTAACCGGTAAAGCCATCTTCCAGTAACTGGTTGATCACGCTTTGAATTTCATACTCCCCGCGCGGTGATGGCTGCATATGCGGCAAATATCCGAGGATCGCTTCTGGAATCACAAAGGTTAAGGAAGCGGAGAAGGGGCTGTTAATCTCTTCCGCTATTGGCTTTTCAATGATTTTGTCGACAAAGCCGTTTTCTTTAAAACGCACGCTGCTGCTGGCCAGGATTTCTTGCGGCTGCAGTTTTTTCAGGCTGATGGTCACATCCGCGTCGTTATTTTGATGGGCGGTTACCAGGTTTGCCAGATAATCTGAGGGAAGGATGTAATCGGTAGCGGTCAGAATAAAGGGCCGGTCCGAGGTAAATAATTCCGGATAGGTGGTGGCGGCTACCTGCAGTGCGTGGGCGGTGCCGGCCATTTGGGGTTGGTAGCAGGTGACGGCCGTTAAATCCCAGTTCGATCCATCCCCGACGTAAGCTTCGATTTGTTCGCTCAGATGGTGCGTGACAAGACAGGCGGTTTTAATGCCCGCGTTGGCGGCAGCTGTCAGTATGTAATGCAGTGTGGGACGGCCGTTCACCGGCAGCAGCGGTTTCGGCATGAGATCCGTATAGGGGCGCAGTCGTTTCCCCCGGCCGGCAGCCAAAAGAACGACCGTTTCAGGTTGTCGACTCACGTGGGGAACCCGTTTTCCACCAGGAAGACGCCCGCATTCTCTGCCAGGGCTGGGAACAACTCGCGGTAAGCCTGCATAATTTCTTGTGCCGCTGTTTCCGCATGTGCCTGCTCAACCAGGCCAATGACCACGCCCCCATGGCCGGCGCCGCTGAAACGGCTGCCATAAACACCTGTGGCCTGGCTGACAATTTGATGCAAAGCGATAATTTCATCTTGCCCCGAACCATACTCATAGATGGAGCTGGCGCAGGAAGAATTCATGAGTTGGCCGAAGCGGGAAATGTCATTTTCTTCCCAGGCCTTGATGCCGTCCGCAACGCGCGCTACCTCGCCGAAGTAATGGTTCGCGCGATGGCGCAGGTTGTCCGGCATTTCGTTAGCCCGTTGGAAATAAATTTCTTGCGGCACATCTGACAGCACGACAGCCTCCGGTGAAAGCCACATTGCTGCTTCCCGGCATTCTACGACGTTTCTGTTATAACCGCCGCCTTTTGTCAATTCACGATTCACACCGGAATGGACGATCAGCCAGGCGACACCATTAGTTTGCGGGGGATCGGGGATCAGGTGCATGTGCCGAAAACGGGTGTCGATATGGACCAGGGCGTTCTTTTGACCGAACAGGATACTGCTTTGATCTAAAATGCCGTTCTTCAGACCCAGGTGTGCGTGTTCCAGCTGGTAATCCAGCTCTACCATTTCCGTGTCGCTCAGGAAAATATCATTCACATCGGCCAGGGCTTGCAGATAAGCCAATCCTACTGCGGCCGAAGAGCTAAGCCCGGCGCCGATCAAGGTACCGCTGCTAACCCCGGCGAATCCCTTTTGCAGGGGATATTCTTCATTAAGCGCCAGGGCGGCACCTTGTGCATAGCGTGCCCAATGTGCCGGCTCTACAGCTTCCCCGATGGCAAACTTGATCGCATCCGGGAAATTGGTACTTGCCAGATGGATTTCCGCTTCTTCGAGGGGCACGTATACAAGCACCGTGCCCGTATTAATGATGCGCCCCAGGACATGCCCGCCTTGGTGATCGACGTGCGCGCCTAGTGGACAGATTCGATATGGCATGAAAATTTGGCGAATCTCAGACGCATCGACTGCGAAGGTGTGCAGCAAAACGGCCGTTGCCGCCGCCACCTGTTCATTCACCGATGGAAAAGATTGCAGCATATAGGACTCCAATAATGAGACGAATCAAGCTCACAATTATAACAAATGGGTAAAACCAAGCGAAGGAAGCATCAGTGTCCCCAAAATCTTCCCTGAAAATTGGACTAGAAAGGTAGTAAACAGCTTGATACCCTTATCAAACCGTTAACTTCTTGCAAATGCCCTTAAGGTTGGCTCCACTTGGCGTAGTTGCTGAACGAAGTTGACATATTTAGTGATTAGAGTGGCCGGAATCATCATTCACTGCTTCTTCCGTTCCAGAACCGTTCAGCCATTTCGTAAGCCTGAGCGCCAATTTCTTTGCCCATCTCACGGCCGCGCAGATCGGCATCCTGGAAGTGGATGCCACCGAAGCGCCTGGAAACGCCTGCCTCGGCCGAAGCGTCCTGAAAAGTTGGCCACTGCAGAACGACGACCTCTGCCGGGCTGCCTTCAAACATATTGCCGCTGACGGGAACAATATGCCGGCCGAGCATGTCGGGAATTCCGTCCTGATTAAAATCTTCATAATAGAGAACAGTATCGCCATCGTATAAAACGTTTGAACCGCTAAAGCGCGTCAATACCTCCGCGGCAGCGGCGCTGAACGTACTGTGTCCCGACACATATTCTCCAAACGGCGGGGTCACGAAGGTCGCTTGTTGGTACGGCTGCCAGTTTTCCGCCGGGATTTGCGCCGTGCCCCGGTTTGGCCCCGACCAGGCTTCAATTATTTTCCCGGCATAAAGGTCGCGAATCGCCGAAACCGGACGGACGTAATCGTATGCGCGCTTGGCGTCCCAGGCCGCGATGCCCGCATCTAGGACGGCGGCATTTAAGGCGAAATAAAGTTTGACATCTTCATCTATTCCCAACTTGTCGCGCTCCGATATGCCGTGGGCCAGCGCATTCCAGTGGCCTGGGGGAGTCTCTGATCGCGGGCCGTCCGCCCAATACTCGGCGATCACCTTTTGCCTGTCCGTCAGACCGGCGCTGATTCCCGCTATCTCACCTACTTGCAGGCGAAAAGCTTCATCGTTCGTCATTTCCCGACCTAATCCATCACGATAACGTTCGGCCGATCCATATTGGGGCGGAGCAGGTGGCCGGAATTGATCCCCGGATCGTAGAGCAAACGGCTGCACATCTCCCCAATGCGGCGTCAAAAACACCTGATCGTTAAAAGATTCCGGAATGGCCGCATCGGCCACCGGTTGGCCATATTCATCTGTAACGATTCCCGTGGGCACACGCAGCGGCTGCCAATGGTTGGGATCGTAGTCCGGCCCGCCAGGTGCACTGTCGGCCATGGGATCGGCGCTGTTTAACGGCTGGTAAAGTTCGGGGTAATTCTCGGTCGTCATGTCGGCATAGTTGTTCGCCGCATTCGACCCATCGTTTTCTCGCCCGGCAAGAGCGGCCGCCGCGGCCAAGTAACCGATAGTTGAGGCTGATTCCACATCTTCAGGGGCGTTCAAGGCCGGATATCCCTGCATGCCTAGAAGCGAACTAAAAGCCTGGCTGTTGGCTTCATAAGTGGGGAAGAGTACCATCAGCATCTGGTAGGCTGCTTGTGAAACGGCCGCTGCCTTATTAGCCTCGTTATGTTACTCTACGGGTCGTTTATAGCCAGCGCTCAAATAAACAGGCATTGCCTGCTCGTCGTACATCGCCCAGGCATCATACATCGCCTGGTGAACGAGGTAGAGGCTGCGGGTAATGACGGTTGGTCTTGGTGGTCCATGACGAACTGCGGCCAGCATTACTTCATTCCACAGTATAACCGGACTGGGATGGTAGCCGCCGTGAATTTGTGCTGCTTGTTTTGCTATTGTTGGTGTTACTGCTACTACCTGCTCCGGCTTGATGCAGAGCACTGAGCCGGCGTAAATGCGGTTGGGATTGCTGATACCATTGATATCTTGCAGCTTTGAGAGGGGGACGTTAAAGCGCCGGGCAATGCTGTATAACGTGTCTCCAACCTGTACAACATACACCTCTGCGCATTCGGAGGGCGGCTGGGTAGTATTCTCACCGGCTGCGGGAAACCACGACAGTGTTATGAGGATTATGGTTAGCAGGCCGGCGACAATAAACAAGGGCTGCCAAATGTATTTTGAAAACAGAGTGATTTTTTTGCTAACCATGTCAAACCAGCATCCTTATCAAAAACAAGAGAGATAATTGGGACTCTCCCGAGTGGCCGCGATATGCAGGAAAGTTATTCGGTTGGTCGGTATCTACAGATTGAAGTTCATGACCAACTATATGATTAATTATCACCATATGTCAACGGCAGATTGGCTCTGTAGATTGAGATTTCTAACTATTTTCACGTGTCGAATTAAATACCGATCTTAATGAACCACCCAAGAAGCTGGTTAATGTTAACCTACGAAGTGCTGCGTACCTCAATGCCTCCTGTGAGATATTTGTTGCCAATCCCTTTTCACCCTGGATAACGAATGAAGTGCCTGTTTGTAAATCATCTTCCAGTACATGCTTGAGGTGAATATGAAGTAAAATTGTCTTATGAGCAAAGCAAATTGGAAAACAGTAAAAGAATACGAAGATATAACTTATAAAAAATCAGATGGGGTCGCCCGGATTGCCTTTAACCGGCCGGAAGTGCGCAACGCATTTCGACCTAAGACGGTCGCCGAACTGTTTGAAGCATTCCTCGATGCGCGCGAAGACACGTCCATTGGTGTTGTGTTGTTTACCGGCGAAGGTCCATCTCCCAAAGATGGCGTATACGCTTTTTGCAGCGGCGGTGACCAAAAAACGCGCGGGCATCAAGGATATGTGGATGAAGAAGGAATGCCCCGTCTCAATATCCTGGAAGTACAGCGGCTGATTCGCTTCATGCCCAAGGTTATCATCGCTGTGGTGCCCGGCTGGGCAGTTGGAGGTGGTCACAGTTTGCATGTCATCTGCGACCTGACCTTAGCCAGTCAAGAACATGCTATCTTCAAGCAAACAGATGCGGATGTCACCAGCTTTGACGGCGGCTATGGCTCGGCTTACCTGGCCAAAATGGTGGGTCAAAAAAGGGCCCGTGAAATATTTTTCCTGGGGCGTAACTATTCTGCCCAGGAAGCCTATGAGATGGGCATGGTGAATGCGGTCATTCCCCACGATGAGTTAGAAGAAACAGCCTATGAATGGGCCCAGGAGATTCTGGCCAAGTCGCCGACTTCGATCAAGATGTTGAAGTTCGCCTTTAACCTGACCGATGACGGTATGGTCGGCCAACAGGTCTTCGCCGGTGAAGCGACCCGCCTCGCTTACATGACCGATGAAGCCAAAGAAGGGCGCAACGCCTTTTTGGAAAAACGCAAGCCGGACTTCAAAAATATCAAGTGGATCCCTTGAGCTTGCCGTTCAATCATAAAACAATTACAAAATAATAGGCATTAAGGAATGACGAATTCTGTTAATGCTTCAAGCTCGGGATCTTTGTGGACGAGAATCGCTTCCTGCCGTTGAGCAAAAGCAGCGATGATCGCGTCTGCTAACGAGAGTCGATGATAGGCTTTGAAACGGCCGGCTGTTAGTAAGGTAGGCTCGTCCACTTCCCACAGGATAGTCGCCGGGAGTTGTTTCAGCAGGGCATACCTCTTGTCGGCGACATCCCCCGGTTGTTCCTCGAGCGTAATGTAATAAGTCTCCAGCAAGACCAGGTAGGGCAGGAGTATCTCTTCCTGTCGCAGCAGATATTCAACGCGTTCCGCTCCGTTCTCGTCTTCTAAAAAAGTCAGAACGGCCGACGTGTCAAGCAAATACTTAGACTCACTCAAGTTCTCGATCCCCCCGGCGTGAATCCAGCAATCTCTCCGTTAGATTTTCTCCACGTGCCGATCCTCGCAGCGCCTTGATCGGATCGGCAGGGATGGGAATCACTTTGATAACCTGGCCGTCATCGATCCACTCTAAAAAATCTCCACCCTTTATTCCATAGCGTTCTCGTAAGGCCGCAGGAACCACTGTTTGTGCTCTTTTTGTGATCGTTGTTCTCATTCTTTCCTCGTCTGCAACAGTTTGCAAGGCAATTGGTGAAAAAACAAGTCAAACCATTCATTACGCTGCATATATTAATGATCGCAAGTAAAAAATAAAGAGGGATCAACGGCAAATCCCATCGCTCCCTTCACCCGGCGAATCTGTCAATTTCCTGACCCATGCGGTTCACATCCTTGAAGTCGTCGGTTTGAGTCCATCCATGCCCATTTTTCCCTCTTTTTGTGCCACACCAGCCTAAATGTCAATAATTCCTACCGAAGTTAGTAATGTATTTGCAGTTGTTCTTGCTTACGGTTCACAACCGTTTGGATATAAACGGTGGGTAATCTCCTGCGGATTCATGCTAACCAGACGTTTTCCAATATAATGTGTGCATGCCTGAAACATTTCTGCACACAAAGCTGTTTGTCCCTCCAGTTCGGCCGAACCTCGTTCCCCGCCTTCGCCTGAACGAACAACTTGAACAGGGATTAGAACTAGGTCATAAACTCAGTCTTGTCTCTGCCCCCGCCGGCTTTGGCAAAACTACGCTGATCAGCGAATGGGTTGTTGGTCATGAAAGTCCGGTCGCCTGGCTGTCGCTTGACGAAGGGGATAACGACCCCATACGCTTTCTGACTTACCTCGTCGCTGCTTTGCAAATTATTAAAGAGAATTTTGCAGAACGGGTGTTGGCGCTGCTCCAATCCCCTCAGCCACCACCGACCGAATCAATTCTGACCGCCCTAATCAATGAAATCACCACTATCCCGGACAATTCCGTCCTCGTCCTTGACGACTACCACCTTGTTGATAACAAAGCGGTTGACGCCTCGACATCCGTCGACGATGTCCTCAACTTCCTGCTCCAGCACCTGCCGCCGCAGATGCACCTTGTCATTACCACCCGTGAGGATCCAGATCTTCCCCTGGCCCGCTTACGCGTCCGGGGGCAGTTGACCGAAATTCGGGCCGCCGACTTACGATTTACCCCTTCTGAAGCCGCAGGATTTCTCAACCAAGTAATGGGTCTAGACCTTTCTGAAGAAGAGATCACCGCTTTGGAAAGGCGAACCGAAGGCTGGATTGCTGGTCTGCAGTTAGCCGCGCTTTCCATGCGTGGACTTGAAGACACTCATGCCTTCATCAAATCTTTCACCGGCAGCCATCATTTCGTACTTGACTATCTTCTTGAAGAAGTTCTGCATCAGCAGTCAGAAAGCGTTCAGTCATTCTTACTGCGCACATCAATCCTCGACCACCTATGCGGTTCCCTTTGTGATGCTGTGTGTTTCGGTGAAACGGTGCGATTCGATGAAACGGTGCGATTCGATGAATCGCCTGGCAGTTCCTCTGGAACTGCCGTTGTCCTTGACTCATCCGTGTCCGGCCAAGAAACTCTCGAATATCTCGCACAGGCTAATCTATTCATTGTACCCCTGGATAACGAGCGGCGTTGGTTCCGCTACCACCACCTCTTTACCGATCTGTTACGGCAGCGACTGCAGCAGGAAAGCGCCTCAGGGGATAAAGGGATGGACGTGGCCGAATTACACAAACGTGCCAGCGTATGGTATGAAGACAATGGCCTGGAGCTTGAAGCTTTTCATCATGCCGCCGCCGCCAATGATATTGAGCGCACCGAGCGTCTCATTGAAGGAGCGGGAGTACCCTTGCACTATCGTGTTGCGGCTGTCCCAGTCCTTCACTGGTTGGAGTCGCTGCCACCAACGGTGTTGGATGACAGACCCTCGTTATGGGTGACATATGCCTCGGCATTATTTTTTACCGGCCAACACACCGCCGTCGAGCAGAAACTTCAGGCTGCTGAAGCAGCCCTGCGAGATGCCGAAGATGACGATAGCACCCAAGATCTTGTTGGACGGATAGCTTCCATTCGAGCCACATTGGCCGTCATTCAGCGTGATTTGGCAACTATCATTGCCCAATCGCGCCTGGCTCTGGAGTATTTGCATCCCGACAACCTGCTTTTTCGCTCTGCCGCTGCTTATACGCTGGGGGTTGCCTATCATTTCCAGGGAGATCGTGCCGCGGCAAGCCAATCCTTCACTGAAGTCCTATCTATCACGGAATCGTTAGAGGATTCTATCTACACCATTGCGGCTGCAATTAGTCTCGGTCTAATACAGGAAGCAGATAACCAACTCTCTGCAGCGTCAAAGAGTTATAAGCGCTCTCTCCAATTAGCAGGTGATCCACCGATGTTGATTGCTTGCGAAGCATTTCTCGGTCTGGCCCGGATACACTACCAGTGGAACGATCTGGATACCGCCCAAGAGTACGGTTTGCAGTGCGCTCAATTGATGCAGCAGATGGATAGTATCGACACCTTCGCTTCGTATGGGGTATTTCTCGCCCGTTTAAAACTCACCCAGAGGGATGGTCCTGGAGCAGCCGCTGCTCTGGATGAAGCTGAAGCGTTCGCACGTCAGCATAACTTCCTCTTTCGCATGCCTGATGTTGCTGCCGCACAAGTGCTTGTCCTACTCCGGCAGGAACCCTTGCTTCAGCAGGATAATCTAACGGCAGCAGCTGATCTGGCTGGGCAGTACGAACTGCCCATCAGTCAGGCGCGGGTCCACCTGGCCCAAGGAGATCCGGCCGCAGCCCTGGCACTACTGGAACCACTGCGCCGGCAAATGGAGGACAAGGATTGGCTGGATGAACAACTCAAGATCGTGATTCTACAAGCACTTGCCCACCAGGCGCATGGCGAAAAGGAGATAGCTGTGCAGCAGTTGGGTGAAGCGCTAGCCATGGCGGAGCCAGGCGGCTTCATCCGTGTCTTCGTTGATGAAGGGCAGCCGATGGCTCAACTATTGTCCGAAACGGCCGCTCGTGGGATTTTGCCCGACTATTGCGGCAAGTTGCTGGCGGTCTTCGAAACTGAGAGACAACATGAGGGTTATGAATCTTATCCATCCCCCGAACAGCCTCTTATCGATTCTCTCACCAAACGCGAGCTGGAAATTTTATTCCTCATCGCCGATGGACTAAAAAACAAAGAGATCGCTGAACAGTTGGTTATTAGCCTCAACACGGTCCTCTATCACATTAAAAACATTTACAGCAAACTGGGTGTCAATAAACGCACCCAAGCCATCGCTAAAGCAAAAGAAATTAACCTCTTTTAGCTCCCCCGGTTTTTGCCCACCTAAACCACTTTTTTTAGCGATATAACTACAGTTTCCTGTGGGGATTTGTTGGACTATTTCCCCTATCCTATGAACATGAAGAACGAACACACCGTATACTTAACGCAGGGAAAAAAAGTAATCGCAAATACAAACAAAGAAACGTATCATTCAAATGCTCAGAATAATTATGCCTATCGTGGTATTCTCGCCCTGGGACGGAATATGGGCCTGGATAACACCATTACCTGACACTGTCCAAGAACAAGCCGATGATGCAATTGGCCATGGATTGGATGGCATTATTGTGTATGTGGATGAAGCAGGTGAACCACCAGCATTTTATACAGCTGGCTGGAAAAACCGAGAAAATCAAATACCAGCCGATCCACAATCATTATTCAAAATTGCCAGTATCGAGAAGTTATATGTCGCCGTTGCTACCACCAAACTGGTCAATGAACAACGATTGTCGCTGGATGATACGCTGGCGGACCACTTTCCAGAACTTGTGGGAAGAATTGAAAACGCAGAAACCATCACCTTGAGATTAATGTTGCAGCATCGAAGTGGAATTCCCAATTTCACCGACTATCCTGGTTATTGGGAAAACCCACCAAATAGCAGTGAAGCAGCCCTTGAATTAGCGCTTGATTTACCTGCTAACTTTGAACCGGATGAAGATTATGGTTATTCAAATACGAATTGTTTTTTGCTCGCCGAACTCATTGAAAAAGTGGTGGGGTATAGCCATTTTCAATATATCAAAGAAGAAATTTTGATACCGCTCGAGTTGAGCAACACGTACGCTTCACTTGATGATGTGGATGTGGACGATGTAATGAGCGGCTACTGGGTAGGCTTGGAGGCTGATTTGAAGAATGATCCTCACGGCTCAATGATAGCGACAGCAGAGGATGTGGGCATATTCTTGAGGGCTTTAAATGATGGCTCATTATTAAATAATAATGAACAGGCTATTTACTCTTCTATTTATGAGTATGAACATTCTGGCGTGATACCTGGATACCACAGTATTGCTCGTTACCACAGTGACATTGATACGGTTGTGGTTCAGTTTGTGAACACAGCCGGTGGCACCCCGATAGTTCCGCTGTTCGATACAGACGGTGGCACCAAGGTAATGGTATCGAATGTCGTTTATAATCGTATTGTCCGGATTCTGCGTGGGTAAATAAATGCTGAAAGATTGATTATTAGTCTCAACACTGTCCTCTTCCACATCAAAAACATCTACAGCAAACTCGGTGTCAATAAACGCACCCTGGCCATTGTCAAAGCCAAAGAAATCGGCCTTATTTAGATTTCCTACAGCGTTTTCCCACCTAAACTACAGTTTTTTCCTCAATTCCCACAGTTTCGTGTGGGGATTTGTCGTACAAATTTTCCTATCCTATAGGCATGATGAAGCGAGACACTCATTATCAGATCAAAATCAAGGATCATTTGGATACTCGCTGGCAGGATTGGTTCGATGGCTTAACTATCACCCTGACCGACGATGGCTACACCATTTTAAGCGGCATCATCGTTGATCAGGCTTCTCTGCACGGTGTATTGAAAAAGATCCGTAATCTGGGCTTGACCCTCATTTCAGTCAGCCCCCAAGAAAAAGGAGAGTAATTATGAAAGCAGTTGTATATGAAGAATATGGGTCTCCCGATGTTCTTGAATTAAAAGAGGTAGAAAAACCGACCCTTAATGACGATGAAGTGCTGATAAAAATTTATGCGGCGGCTGTCACGGCTGGTGATGCGATTGTCTTGGAAGGTAAGCCTTTCGTAACCCGCTTTGCCACCGGGCTACAAAAACCCAAAAATACGATTCCCGGTAAAGAAATGGCGGGGCGGGTTGAAGCGGTTGGCGGCAACGTAACACAGTTTCAGCCAGGTGATGAGGTTTACGGCGACCTATCCGTGGCCGGTTGGGGCGCTCTTGCCGAATATGCAGCTGTTCCTGAAAATGCAGTAGCCCTGAAACCGGCCAATTTGACATTCGAGCAAGCAGCGGCCGTTCCTGAATCGGCCGTCGTTGCCCTACAAGCCCTGCGAGATAAAGGAAAGATTCAGCCAGGACAAAAGGTTTTGGTCAATGGCGCGTCTGGTGGTGTGGGGTCGTATGCGGTGCAGATTGCCAAAGCGTTTGGGGCAGAGGTGACGGCCGTGTGCAGTTCGAGGAATATCGACATGGTGCGCTCTCTTGGTGCGGACTATGTCATTGATTACACTCAGGAAGATTTTACCCAAAATGGGAAGCAATATGACCTGATCCTTGCTGTCAACGGCTATCATCCCATTTCAGCTTACCGGCGTGCATTAAGTCCCGAGGGCATTTATGTCGCCAGTGGAGGGTCCATGGCTCAAAGTCTCCAGGCCACGATGATAGGACCATTCATTTCGATGACCGGGAGCAAGAAAATGGGCGGTATGTTGGTAAAACCAAACCAAAACGATCTAGTTTTTTTGAAAGAGCTTCTTGAAACCGGCAAGGTCATACCCGTAATCGATAGATGTTACCCCTTAAGTGAAGTTGCCGATGCATTCCGCTATATCAGCGAAGGACACGCCAAAGGAAAAGTAGTCATAGTCGTGGAGCAGAACAACAAATGAAAACCAATAATATCGCCAGAAATCTGATAGATGTGAAGATAATCCTTTCCGCCTTATGGGTTGCTCGAATGTTAACTGGTTTTGTAGGGGATGTGCTGAAATTTTATGAACCAGGGATGGTAGAACACATACTGGCCGGAGAGGTAGATGGCATGCCATTGGATCAGGGATTTCGCTTGGCAGCTGCAATCATATTTGTACTTCCGGTTTTTATGGTTTATCTGTCACTGACGCTGCCGGATAAAG
>JBJYWP010000020.1:0-10246 GCA_046259485.1 Promineifilaceae bacterium (SeqCode)
AGCAGCCGCGGGCCGTCACTGCAAGACGATGTTCCGATAACAAAACCGGAAATTTCAGCTCCTGGTGTATATGTCCGTTCCAGTATACCCGGTGATGCATATGGTATTAAATCGGGAACGAGTATGGCCGCGCCACACGTTGCCGGACTGGCGGCCCTTCTGATTAGTGCGCGGCCTGATTTGGCCGGTAAGGTCGATCTCTTGGAGACTTTGATTCAAAACTCAGCCATGCACTTAGTTACAGACCAGGGCTGTGGTGATGACGGCCCGCAAAGTGTCCCCAATAACGTCTATGGGTGGGGACGGATCGATGCCTATTCCGCTTATGAAGCGGCCGTCGCGCTTCCTACACCCATCCCAACTCCGACTCCTTCAGTATTCATCCCGACTTGGTTCAGTCCTTAAAACGAGTACAATTTAAGATACTCAGGTAGAAGAACTCCGGTTGCTGTGGGGAGTTTCTCCATCATATTTACAGACACAGCTCTTTGAATAGTCAAAGGACAAAAAACTGATGAAAAAAGCGGTAAGTGTCAGTTTAGGTCAATCAAACCGTGATAAAGAAGTTGAAGTCGAGTTATATGGGGAGAAAGTACGCATTGAGCGCCGCGGCACGGATGGCGATGTTGAACGGGCGACTGCTTTGTTTGAAGAACTCGATGGCCAGGTAGATGCGCTTGGTGTTGGGGGAATTGACCTTTGGGTAGAAATGGGAGATCTCAGGTTTCCGATCACGGCTGCCCAAAAAATGGTTAAAAATGTCAAGCAAACGCCGGTAGTCGATGGATGCGGCTTAAAAAATACACTTGAACGCCGTTCGGCGCAGGTGTTGGTAGATACCCTTGGACCTTCTTACCAAAATGGGCGGGTGCTGCATACGCTGGCGGTCGATCGCTACGGCATGGCTCTTGGTTTTTTTGATATGGGGTATGAGACGGTTTGTGGCGATCTGATGTTTACTGTCGGTTTACCGATTCCGGTACGCAGCCTGAAAACACTCAATCGCCTCGGTCGAACAATTGGGCCTGTTATTGCCCGGCTACCAATTAGCATGCTTTATCCGACGGGTGAGGAGCAGGAAAAGATCATACCCAAATTCACCGAATATTATGATTGGGCGTCGGTTGTCGCCGGAGATTGTCATCTGGTTAAGCGCCATATGCCGGACGATCTCAGCGGGAAAGTGATTGTAACCAATACGACCACCGAAAGAGATATGCAACTGTTCCGCGAGCGTGGGGTCCAACATGTTTTAACAACCACGCCGGTCTTGGACGGCCGTTCCTTTGGCACGAATATGCTGGAGGCGGCTTTAACGGCCGTGGCTGGAAAAGGACGTCCATTGACCCATGATGAGTTAACGGTCATGTTGGATGACCTGGATCTCAAGCCGACGATGACCACATTGAGTTAACAGCGGGTGTGGCGAAGTTATCCTCAGGTTCATTGATTGTGAGCTGACTGCTAACAGGAGAAAAGGAAAATGGATTGTGTTGTTGTAGCCGGGGGATTGCCCGGTCCCGATGATCCCTTATTCGAATATACCCAGGGAAAGCCGAAAGCGCTGCTGGATATGGAGGGGAGAACCATGCTGGAGCGGGTGATGGATGCCCTGCAGACGGCCGATGGGATCGAGCGTATTGTCGTTGTTGGCCTGGGTGGTGATCTGGGCATGCAGTTCCTGAAACCGGTCGATCAGCATTTACCCGATCACGGTGGAATGGTTCCCAATGTGCTGGCCGGTGTTGAGTGGCTGCGCCGGGACAAACCTGACATCGGCGAAGTATTGTTCTGCTCCTCTGACGTACCTACGGTAACCGGTCCGGTGATCGACGAGTTCATCAACCGCTGCCGGCCCTTCGATAAGGGGATCTACTATATCCTGGTGACCAAAGAGGCCATGGAAGCACGCTTTCCGCACTCAGATCGAACCTATGTAAAGTTAAAAGGTATGGATGTGGCCGGTGGAGATATGGCAATCGCCCGCGTGGAACTGGCGGACCAACACCAGGATTTATGGAAAGCGTTGTCCGATGCGCGTAAACATGCCTGGCAGTTAGCCAGAATTGTCGGCTTTGGCACTTTGATCAAATACCTGCTGCGCCGAATGGGTCCCGCAGAAATCGAAGAAAAGGCTGCAAGTATCATAAATAAGCCGGTAAAAATTGTCCTTGATCCACCGGCGGAACTGGCGATGGATGCCGATAAGCCACAGCAGGTCGATTTGCTGCGCGCTGAACTGCGGCGCATGAATGCAAAAGCCTGAATCCATACGGCCGTCAGTCATGCCCTCTTCAACTGTGCAGCAGCTCCTGGCTTATGACGAAATGCTCTCGGCTCGTATCGTCGACTTTGGTGCGGATGGTCTACCGCGGGCTGCGGCTTGGCTGCTGGCACGCTCAGGTGACAGCCTCTTCTGGTTGGCTGTTTCAGGGATATTAATCTGGAAGGAACTATCTCTTGGCTGGACCTTGCTAATAACCGTGATTGTCACCGCCGCGCTCACGGGGATTGCTAAAGGGATATTTCGCCGTCAGCGGCCTGTAGAAAAATGGGCCATATCCACTGACAAGTACGCCTTCCCATCCGGACATGCCTCCCGAACAGGCGCGGTCGCTGTAGCCTTATCCTTCGCTTTTCCATCATGGACGCTTGTCTGGTTAGTGTGGGCGATACTTGTTGCTCTTGCGCGAGTGGCCTTATCACGCCATTATCTCAGTGATGTCATTGCCGGGATGATTTTTGGCATCCTTATCAGTTTATTGTTACAGCTTGTAATCTTTTAGGAAGGATCATCGATGATGCGGGGAAACAAATACATTGCGATTGAAGGCGTTATCGGCATCGGTAAAACCACCCTGGCGCGTCTCTTACAGCCGCGTTTTGAGGCGACCGTCTTGTTGGAGGTCTTTGAAGAAAATCCTTTCCTGGCCGATTTTTACGGCGACCGCCAACGTTACGCGTTTCAAACGCAGATCTTTTTCTTGTTAAGCCGTTATCATCAGCAGAATAAGGCGGTTCCGGATGCCCTGGGCAAAGGCATGTTGGTTACCGACTACACCTTCGCTAAGGACGAGTTATTTGCCTGGCTCAATTTGAAAGATGATGAACTGGCAATGTATGGCCGCGTACATGCTGCGCTCAGTGAGAAAATTCCTAAGCCGGACCTGGTTGTTTACCTGACGGCCGAACATGATGTGGTCATGCGACGAATCGCACTGCGAGATCGGCCGTATGAGCGCGATATGGATCCTGACTATATTCGCCAGTTAGCAGCCGCTTATGAAGCATGGTTAACGAATATGCCTGATATGGCAGTTCTCAAGCTGGATGTAAACGAACTGGATTTCCTGTCTAATCCGGGGGATCTGGATTACGTTGTGGAGCAAATCAGCAGTGCTTTGGGAGAACTGAAGCCGGATCGCCAGCCGAAGGAAATCGAACAGCATCTCCTGGATCAGGGTCAGTTGGCTGCTTTCCAAATGTTCCACCGCCGGCTTGATGAGAGCAAGCACTTTGACCCCGATCTCTTTTTTAACTATATCTTGTTGACGGAAGAGATGGGCGAAATCGCCAAGGAATTAGTCGGCATCTGGCGTGATACGAAGAGGCTGGTTGCCGACGGCCGCAGCATTGAAACAGCGCGAAAAGAATCCCTGGATAAAAATCGGGCGACGCTGCGCACCGAACTGGCGGATCTACTGGCTTATACTTTAAAGCTTGCCAACTACGCCGGAATAGATTTAGAGGCGGCATACCTTGAAAAAATGCGCACCAATATCGGGCGCGAGTGGCCGAACGCCTCATAAATAGACAAGCCAAATCTCGATTCTAAAATAGCCTTGAAGCGGGGGTTTTCAAGCTGCTAGGCTGCTGCTGTGGCGTACAGTGTAGATTGGACCGTTCGGGGTTAGTTCACTTTCGATTAAGTAAATTGAATTGACCGGGATGGGGAGGACCTTTAACTTATCCGGCCAGCGCTGGCCGGCGATTGCCTGGGAGTCTTTAACGCGGCCGGCAGTCAAGTGAGGCTGGAAAGGGCGGTCTTCTTTATCCCAGCCCAGGGGGATTAAGGCCGCATCGATGTCATTTTTAAGCTGGCCGGCTGAATCAACGTCTCCTCCTAGGCCGGCCCACAAAACGCGAGGCCGTTTACAGTTAGGAAAGCAGCCAAAGCCCTCTAGGTTCAGATTGAATGGCCGCTGCCCGGCTGCCACCTCGTCCAGGGCTTTTGCCACCATGGGCAGTAAATTTTTCTCCGTTTCGCCAATAAATCGCAGTGTCAGATGCATGCGATCCGGCTTAACCCAGCGCACACTGTGCCGGGGAACCTGGCCGGCCAGGTTGTCTGTCAATTCCCCCAGGTAATCTTTGACTTCCTGGGGTAGATGAATGGCAATGAAAGTACGAATGGTTTCTTTCATACGGCAATTGTACTAGCAATTTTCGACGCCGGCTGGCTGATTTCTTTTAGCGAAGATCTGATATTTAATACTTTTTGTAAATGTCTTTACACTCTTGTTGTGTCCAAATTACCTTAATTTTCTAACTCAATTATATTAGAATATAAACATCACAGTCTTCTGAGAGAGGTTATCGGTGGAAACCGGACAACAACACACACAATGCTAAATGCCCTCTCTAACACAAAAAGCCTCGCTTAAGCGAGGCTTTTTGCTTTTAGGATGTTCCTTTAACAGAAACTTCAACGATCGGCCGTCGCCGGGTTTCTTCATAAAGAAACCGCCCCAATGATTCCGTAAGCCGCTTCGTTAATGTGGCTTTATCGCTGCCCCGCGCGTTTCTTAATGTGCGGTCGATAGCTTCGGCTGCACCGTCGCTCAATTCCTCAACAGAATCTTTTTCAACCAGGCCTCTGGTAAAGAAATCGGGACTTCCAACCTGATTCCCGGCTTTATTAACTAGCACGGAGGCAAAGAAATATCCGGATTGTGCCAGCTTGTCACGATCGCGGACAACCGACCAGCCGATATCACCGACACCGGCGCCATCAACAAAGACGTATCCGCCGGGCATACGCGGGCATATGGTAAGGCTGCGCGCTGTCAGCTCCAGCGGTGTTCCGTTTTCAATGACGGCGATATTTTCTTTGGGTATCCCCATTTCCTCACCCAGTTCGCCATGTAATCGAAGATGTCTTAATTCGCCATGAATAGGAATCAAGAACTTGGGACGGATGAGATTAATCATCAGCTTCATTTCTTCGCGGCTGGCATGTCCGGAAACATGCACATTGGCAATCTGATCATAGAGAACATTAGCGCCACGTTGATAGAGCCGGTTGATAGTGCGGTTGATCATTTCCTCGTTGCCGGGAATAGCGTGTGCGGAAAAGACCACCGTATCTCCTTCCTCAATGCTCAGATTTCTATGACGGCCGTGAGAAAGACGACCCAAGACGGCCGATGGCTCGCCTTGCGCGCCCGTGGCCATGATAACCACCTTGCTGGGTGGCATTTTGTTGACCTGATCGATATCGATCAACAGATCATCCGGGATAGTCAGATAGCCCATACTCCGGGCGATTTTTGTGTTTTCACGCATGGAACGTCCGGTTATTGCCAGTTTTCGACCATGTCGTTCGGCCGCATCGGCAACCTGCTGGATACGGGAAATCAACGAGGCAAAAGTTGCAACAATGATCCGTCCTTCAGCCTGTTGGAAAACTTCCTCGAGTCCTTCAGCGACCACGGTCTCTGAAGGCGTCCACCCCGGTTTATCCGCATTGGTACTATCAGCCAACAAGGCGACGACGCCGCGTTCGGAAAATTCAGCCAGTTTGGCGAAATCCGGCGGCCAACCGTCGGCCGGGGTGTGATCAAATTTATAATCTCCGGTATGCACAACAAGACCCATTGGCGTCGTAATCCCGAAACCTACACAGTCCGGGATACTATGGGCTACATGAAAAGGTTCGATTTTAAATGGACCGATTTGGTAAACCTCACCGGCATCAATGCGTCGTAGATCAACCTCGTGTAGCAGCTTCGCCTGGCGCAGCTTGCCTTCTATAAGGCCTAAGGTCAGGGGGGTAGCATAAATGGGCGCATCCACATCCTGCATTAAATGCTGTAAAGCACCAACATGATCTTCGTGTCCATGGGTGATGAAAATCGCTTCAATGTTGTCGTATTTATCTTCTAGATATTGGTAGTCAGGAATGATGGTGTCAATTCCCAACATATCATTTTCAGGGAACATAATCCCGGCATCTATGATGATGATAGAGTCATCATATTCAAATACCGTCATGTTCTTTCCTATTTCCCCGAGGCCTCCCAAGGGGACAATTCGTAATTTTGGTATCATTATTTTCTCCGTAGTAGTAGTAAAAATAGGTGAGGAGTCAGACGCGCAGCACCAGCCAGACTAAAACAATCAAGATCGCTTCAATCAATGACAAAAAAATTGTGTAAGGGATCAAGAGAGCACGATTGGTGGAATTGCTGCCCGTATCGGAGGTTGGTGGCATAGCCACACGAAGCTGTTGTTCTTCGAGAGAATAGTCGCTTTCCGCCGGTCCATAATCAATAATTGCAACGGATATATTGTCTTGGCCACCGCGATCGTTCGCCATTTGTATTAACTGTTTGGCCGATTGCTCAATATCCGCACTTTCCAGGATTGCACAAATTTCATCATCGCTTACATGGCGGGTCAGTCCATCAGAGCATAGAAAGATCTTATCTCCCCATGAAAGCGTTACTTCAAATAAATCAATTTTAGGCGTTCTTTCTGAGCCTATACTGAATAAGATCACATTGCGGTGGGGATGGCTGGCCGCTTCTTCCTCGGTGATAGCGCCTTCCTCTACAAGCTTGGCTACCAGACTCTGATCTTTGGTAATCTGTCGCAGCGTGTGATCCCGCCAGTGATAGCCGCGGCTGTCACCGACGTTGGCAATATAGGCACGCCCATCATCAGCGATGACGGTTGCCACCATTGTTGTGGCCATACGCTTGCCATCATTGCCCTCGGCCACGTGCGTGCGCAGGTCGGTGTTGGCCAACTGCATAGACTTAACAAGGCGCTGGCCAAAATGACTTTGTTCGCTGTTCTCCGAGTAATGCAAAACAGTTTGAGTTGAAGCGAATTCGCTGGCAAACTCACCCGCATCGGCTCCACCGACGCCGTCGGCGACAATGTAAAGCCAGCCATTTGCTGCTTCATCTTCAAGGTTGACCGGTTCTTGTCGCATAATGAAATCTTCATTATGTTCGCGTACACGGCCTTGATCCGTTTGCATTGCCGCCCTTATGGGCATGAGCTGATTCATGATTGGACTATATAATTAAAGGGTTGTTGCGGCAAGCATCCCTTAATTTCAAGACTTTTCCAAAGTCCCAATAAAGCGACCGGCACCTGGCGCTTCCGTAAGAATGGTAAAGCAGAGTGTTGCGAAGGAACAGCCCTTTGATTTGAAGATAAAGCAAATAACGTGTAATGCGCCGGTTTAACTCCTGTTAAAATATCGAGCTGCTGACTGATCGAAATACGAGGAATCATTAAAAGATGACTGTGTATGCTAAATAAGCGATTACAACGGCGGCCAGAGCAACCAGAATTATAAAGATCGTCAAAAGCCATTTGTTTACCGGTTCTTTCTTCGATTCAGTTGCAGTTGTTTGACTTGCTGTTTGGGCAATAACGGCCGTGTTGGCCACAGCCTCTTGCCGTACGGGCGAAACAGAACCTGAGTTTGATGCACGTTTGGGTGGAGGGGCTGTTTTTTGCCAATCCGAATCAATCCGGCTGCTGTTCTGCTCTACCACAGCCTGCTGGTCAGACTCCCCAGATGCTAACTCAGGATTACTGGAGATGATTAATACGGGATTGGTTTTAGCCGGAGCTATCCCTGAAACACCGCTGTTTATAGTCGGTGGGGGTGTCGTAAAGGGTGAGATTGGTCCATCACTGCTGGCGGCTTTTATAACCGGCGCAGGCACCCCGGGATTTTGCAGGCGTTCCAGCTGCTGCTTGGCTAACTCGTTATCCGGGTCCAGTAGCAAAGTCTGTTCCAGATACCGTGCTTGGCGTTCATTGGATTCTACAAGATGGGCCAGGAGGAACCAGGCGCCTGTATCCTGCGGGTTTTCTTGCAAAGCATCAGCCAATAAAATCTGAGCGGCTTCATTGTATCCGGCGCGTGCGGCGTTTATCGCTTGCTGTAATCTGGGATCCATCTTTTCCAAGGGCCAACTGGTTTCCTATCGATGTAAAAATTGTAACATGGCTGAGTATTAATTACGAGATGCGGGAAGCCATCTTATCGAATTTTTTATGCTCGCAGATTAAGCTCATCCAGTAGCGGGCAGGGGTAGTGGTTATGTGCTTGTTTTACAGCCTGCATATCAGCCAGTAATGGCACTTCAAGCTTATTCAACTGTTGTAAAAGCTGGCAAACACTCAAGCCCATTACACCCAGATAACAACCATCCAGGTTGTCGACCGGTTGAAATTGGGGGTGCTGAATAGCATAAGCCCCCGCTTTGTCCAAGGGATCGCCGCTGGCGACATAACGCTCAATTTCAGAGTCTGTGTAAGGTCGCATATGAACTTTTGCGGCGTGCACGGCCGTTAATTCCTGTCCCGTTATTAAATCGATTAGGAACAGACCCGTATACACCCTATGTTCGCGATTTCGCAACGCTCGCAGCATGGAATGCGCTTCGGCGGCATCGACCGGTTTCCCGAGCATTTGATCCTGCAAAGTAATAATCGTATCTGCGGCGATAATGATAGTATGATCTTCCCCCGGATCTATCAGATTATTGGCGATAGCCCCAGCCTTCAATCGTGCTGTGTTGATCGTATTTTCGGATGGATCGGCGATATTGACGGCCGTCTCATCGACGTTAGCAGCCATCACCTGAAATGGGTAACCGCAGAGGGAGAGTAGTTTCCGCCGTCTTGGTGACTGCGAGGCAAGAATAAAACGCGTCATTAGCAAAAAAGAAGGCCAGCCCTCATTGAGCTGGCCTCCTTAGAATTTAATTTTGAAAATAATCAGTGGGTGATTATTTCAATTCAATAACCGCGCCGGCTTCTTCCAACTTGGCCTTTGCTTCTTCTGCGGCTTCTTTCGAGGCGCCTTCCAGAATGGTGCCAAGATTATCAACCACTTCCTTGGCCTCTTTCAAACCAAGGGATGTCAGAGCTCTAACCTCTTTAATGACATTGATCTTCTTCGGACCAATCTCTTTAATGATGACATCGAACTCTGTTTGCTCTTCAACCTCTTCCGCTGCAGCACCCATGCCAGGCATGGCCATCATACCCATAGCCATCGGAGCGGCGGCGGTGACGCCTAACTTATCTTCCAACATTTTGGTCAGTTCGGCTGCCTCAAGCAGGGTAAGAGCACTAATATCTTCAACAATTTTTTCTAAATCAGCCATTTTAATCCTCCGGATAAATCCTTCTTTTTAATTTAAATTCAACAATTGTAAGTAGTTCATGCAGCATCGCAGTTATGCGGCATCGCAGTTATGCGGCATCGCAGTTATGCGGCATCTACTTCCGCTTCTTCACTCTTTGCATAAGCGTCAACAACATTGACAATCTGACGGACACCATTAGCCACGATTGTGGCCAGATTACGTGCCGGGGCACTGATAAGACCAATGATTTGGGCCTGCACTTCTTCGAGTGAAGGCAGCTTGGCCAGAGACTCAACCTGCTCTTTAGAGAGGATTTCTGTCTCCATGATGCCACCTCTAATGACGAGGTTGTCCGCACCGTCAGCATAATTGACTAAAATTTTTGCCAGCGCCGGGGTTTCGCCAAGTGCAAAACCAGTTGCTACTTGACCTGCTAACAGGTCATCAGGAACTGTTGTTCCGGCTTCTTCAAGTGCCAGTTTCAAAAGCGTGTTCTTGGTAACATAGAACGCGCCATTTGCATCCCGTATTTTGGATCGCAAACCTTCCATATCACTGACGGCCATTCCTGTATACTCGGTAAGGATGAGCGCGCGGGATTGTTGGATAAGATCCTTATACTGGGCGACCAGTTCTTCTTTCTTTTCTTTTGAAATAGCCAAAGAATATCACCTCCCTTTTAGGGTAAATAAAAAATCCTCATGCCAGCCGGCATGAGGATTCATCGTCACTTTATAGACCTGGTGCAATAAATGCACGCGGTTAATCGTAAATGATTTGACCCCCACCTCGGCTGGAAATTAAAGCGACCAATAACAGTTGCTACCAGCTGTCTTTGGTAGAGA
>JBJYWP010000021.1:0-16001 GCA_046259485.1 Promineifilaceae bacterium (SeqCode)
AAATAATTATTTGTGATTTACTTAGTAGTTCTACCCATTGAATTAGGAACTTGGTTTTTTCTCTGGATAGAGGTCTAGAACGCCTTTTTCTGAAGCTTCACAGATTCCCCGTTCGGTAATAAGGCCGCTGATCAAACGCGCCGGGGTCACATCAAAAGCATAGTTGGCGGCTGGGCTGTCTTCAGGCGTTAATAGAACGGATATTATCTCGCCATTATGCAGTCCCTGAATGTATTTGACCTCGGTAGCATCTCGCTGCTCAATCGGAATTTCCTTTAAACCATCCCGGATATTCCAATCAAATGTAGAGGAGGGCAGGGCCACATACATGGGGATGCCATTGTCTTTGGCTGCCAGTGCTTTCAAATAGGTTCCGATCTTATTGGCCACGTCACCGGTATACGTTGTCCGGTCAGTGCCGGTGATCACTACATCGACAAGGCCGTGCTGCATCAAATATCCGCCCACATTATCCACGATGACTGAATAAGGCACGCCATGTTGGCCAAGCTCCCAGGCTGTTAAGCGCGCGCCTTGATTGCGCGGCCTTGTTTCGTCGACCCAAACGTGAACCTTGATCCCCCGGTCATGGGCGGCGTAGATTGGCGCTGTCGCCGAGCCGTAGTCCACAAAGGCGAGCCAGCCGGCGTTGCAATGGGTGAGAATATTCACCGCTTTGCCGTCTTTGCGCCGGCTGATTGCCTCAATGATCGCCAGCCCGTGTTCTCCAAGACGCCGGCAATATTCGGCATCTTCATTGGCGATAGCGCGCGCTGTCTGGTGTGCGGCATCAACCTTAGCCTCGATATTATTACCCGCGGCCTCCATCGCCTCCAACTGCCGTTCGACAGCCCAGGCGAGATTAACGGCCGTCGGGCGAGTCGCGATGAGTTTATTGCCATCGGCGATAACTGAATTCATAAATACCCCTGTTGATTCTTGGGAGGCTCTCAGAGCCGCGATATACATGCCATAACCGGCCGTCGCGCCGATCAATCCCGCCCCACGTACATGCATATCTTTGATCGCCGTGGCCACCGCATCAACCGAAATCAGGTCCTCGACGATAAAGGCGTGTGGTAAGTGGCGCTGGTCAATAATCTGGATAATGGTGGGATCACCCTCTTTCTCCCAGATTGTCCGGTAATGTTTGCCGTAGACGTTCATAATAAACCCCTATTTTGCTTTCTGAACCTGCTGCGCATTTTAGCCCAGCGACCTCCCATGTCAAGACGGTTTGGTTTCATGAGGTCAAAGAGGTTTTAACGGACCTGAGAATCATTACCACGATATTCTAAGGGTGGTTATTATGGTTCGAGGAGTTGATAGTTAGCTCCTAACATTTCCTAGTAGCAAATGAGGGTGAAGTCCGGTGATTTGAAGCTTTTCATAGATTCCGGCGCTGTCCCGTAACTGTGATGTCAAAGGGTCATTCGATTTGCTCTTCTGACTAAGCCAGATCCCCTCATAGATAGCAAGCATTGAGAGTACCCTCGCGGAAGGAGCAGCCTCAAGAAGGCTGCTTTTTATATATTTGGGGAAAGAGTGGTTCATGAACGAGGATGCAGACATCAAATTCGAAAATATCGTCGATTTAAAGGTTTTACAGCGACTCCAGGATACTTATCTTGTTGCTAGCCTCCGGAGTCCCGCTGACCGATGCCCAGATGGCTGGAGCGCTCCTGTGCTGTGAATGCCGAACCTGCAATTATGCCTGTCCCGTCCATCTTGCCCCCGGTGATATCGCCTTGAACATCAAACGGGACCTGGTTAAAGCCGGGTTGAAAAATCCCTACCATTGTCAAACAGAAGCGAGTCCTTACCGCGAATACCGGCGTGTGCCGATTCCAAGGCTAATCAATCGCCTTGGTTTGGCAAAGTATGATCTGCCGGCGCCGTTGACAGAAGTCACGGCCGATTTTCCGCGTGTGACCATTTTACTGCGCCAGCATATTGGTGCGCCGGCGCGACCCGTCACTCGGGTTGGCGACAAGGTCAAAACCGGGGACGTGATAGGCGAAATACCCGAGGGCGCGTTAGGTGCGCCCGTCCATGCCAGCATTGATGGCGTTGTGTCTGAAGTGACAAATGAAGCAATCATTATTGAGGCAAGTTGAGATGATGCCAGAATACACAATTCCCAGAGTGACAACTGTTAAACGGGCCATTGGCCTGATTGAAATGCGCAGCATTGCCCGTGGCATGAAAACCACGGATGCTATTCTGAAAGCGGCTGATGTGGACCTGCTGCGGGCGCATGTGGTTTGCCCCGGTAAATACATCATCCTCGTTGCCGGCACGATCAGTCATGTGAAGAACGCCGTGTCCCTTGGCCAGCAAATAGCGCCTGAAGTAGTGGTAGACCATTTTATCCTCTCCAACGTCCATCCTAGCGTCTTCCCGGCCTTAACCGCGACGACCGAGATCGAACATGTGAAATCGATCGGCGTTGTTGAGACCTTTACCCTGGCAGCGTCAATTGTCGCCGCTGACACGGCCGTTAAAGCTGCTCCCGTCGATCTGATCGAGATTCGCCTGCCCTTCGCCATGGGTGGTAAGGCTTTTACCGTGTTTACCGGCGAAGTCAGCGCTGTTCGCAGCGGTGTACAGGCCGCCGCCGACAGGCTGCGCGATGAGGGAGTCATTGATTCATTTGAGGTCATCACTTCACCCCATAAAGATTTAATCGAAAAACTACTTTAAGATTCCGCTCAATTTGGGTTTAATTTTTTTATAATCATTTGGATTATTCGGTATCCACCGGAGATCCGCGCGTGATACCGAAAAATAATTAAGGAGAAAATAATGAAAAATAATGATAAGTACAACAATTTTTCCAGGACGTTATATTCAAGGATATGAGGCTACAAGCCGCCTTGGTAAGGAAGCTGCACGATTTGGTGAAACTGCTTTCCTCATCGTCGATCCTTATGTCTACAAAGCTCTATTGCCACGTTTCCAAGAAGATGTCGAGCAAGATGTAAACATCGTCGTCGAAGCTTTTACCGGCGAATGTTCTGATGAAGAGATCGAGCGCCTGTCAGAAGAAGTTAAAGAAGCTAATGCAAAAGTGATTGTCGGCATCGGTGGCGGTAAAGCGCTTGACACGGCCAAGGGGACAGCCCATGCAATGGGTTTGCCCGTTATCATTGTCCCCACAATCGCTTCAACAGATGCGCCTACCAGTGCACTGTCAGTGATTTATACTCCTGAGGGAGTTTTCAAGCGTTATCTTGTTCTCCCCAAGAACCCGGACGTCGTTCTCGTCGACTGGCGTATCGTTGCCGAGGCGCCGGTGCGCTTTCTCGTCGCCGGAATCGGTGATGCCCTTTCTACCTGGTTTGAGGCGGATGCCTGTGAGCGCAGCTATGCCGGCAATATGACCGGCGATGTCGGTTCGATGACTTCCTGCAAACTGGCCAAGTTCTGCTATGACACGATCCTGGAATATGGTACGGCCGCTAAAGCCTCCTGTGAAGCAAACGCGGTGACGCCGGCCCTTGAGCATGTTATCGAAGCCAATACCTTGCTCAGTGGCCTTGGTTTTGAAAGCGGTGGTCTGGCTTCTTGTCATGCCATCCACAACGGTCTGACGGCTCTTGAAGAAACCCATGAATATTGGCACGGCGAAAAGGTTGCCATCGGTGTTTTGACCTCGCTGTTCCTAACCGACAAACCGGCGGGAATGATCGATGAGGTTTATACATTCTGCGAATCCGTCGGTCTGCCGACGACGCTTGCCGAAATCGGCCTGGAGAATGTATCAGACGAAGATCTGATGATCGTTGCCGATCGTGCCTGCGCGGAAGGTGAGACCATCTATAACGAGCCCATTCCCGTTACCCCACAATCCGTCCTTGCCGCCTTAAAAGCGGCGGATGCTGAAGGCCGCCGCAGAAAGGCTGCCTAATCACGGCTAACGCTTGCACTTGAATAAAATGGTCCAATCCGATAGATTGGACCATTTTTAGTTTTGCGCATCCATTTTTCAAGCGCGACTTTGGCGATCCCGCATTGTTCTTGGCGCATGTGCCAGGACGCGATAATAAATTAAGAAAAGCGTGATGCCTCCAGTTACTATGTATAGTGCGCGCATGGCCAATGTACCGCTGTCTGTCCCAGCCATCAGCCCATGTAACAAGGCAAATAGGAAGGCCAGAAAAGATATATAATGAAAAAGTCGCCAGCTTTTTTGTCCTATTTGCTTACGTACATAAAAGCTGATGATGATCGCCAGGAATAAGTAAAATGCCAGCGATCCCAGCCCCGTCCAGCCTGGTTTATAGGAACTCGTGAACGGGATTAGGATTTGCTGGATATTAAAGCCGATAAAAGAATCGCCTAATAATACGAGCGCATGAATTGCCGCGAAAATGACGCCCAATATCGGTAGAAATTCATGAAGAGCAAAGGCTGTCGCAATATTGATATAACCCTTTATAAGCTTACTGCTCATCAGTATTCCCCAGCATGTTGCCAGCCATAAAAGAAGATAGGCAACGACCCCGCCCGCGCGAGCGATATACCAGTACGCCTGAGAGCCGGATTCAAGCGGAATACTCATTGCCTGCGCTTGCTCAGCTAAGGTTATTTGAATCGACTGCGGGATATTTCCGGTAATTTCCTGTCGAGCATGATTGATCATGGTAGACCCTCCTTCCTGGTAGAGGCTTCCCGCCAGGAAGAAGAACAGGATTAGCAGAAATGATCCCCCCAATCCACTAACCAGCAGTAAAAGCTGCTTGTTATTTCCAGTTGTCTCGGTTTTTCTTGATAGCACTTCGAAAGCTCTCCTTAACTAAAAAGTCACAGAATATTTAGCTGTTTCCCAATTGAATAAATGAATCAATGAAAGCTGAAAAAAGTCGATTTTCACTTTAACTACCTGTACTCTTGTTACCGCCGCCACCACCATTGTTAGAGGATGGTTGAGATGGTTGAGATGGCGGCGGTGGCGGTGGCGGCACATATTCCGGGAGTGTTGGAAGGGGGGCTAAGGTCGGCATGGGTGCTGCGTTGGGTAATGCGGGCAGATCGAGGGTCACGGCCGTTTCTCCGCCAACTTGATCAGCATTGTCTGTTCCGCCTTCCGCCAGCATTCCCGCGGCCAACGTTGGCAGCGCCTTGATCTCCAGGCGAGAGGTCTGCCCAAGCGGCTGAATCGTCGGCCATGGTTTGAGAGTCGGCCGAACAGCAGGTGGGGTGGCAGTTGGAACCTCGTCAACATCGATGGTCTTGGCCGAGGTGCTGTTCTCCATATTGCCGATTACGTTCCAGCCTCCCACGAGCCCAAGCATGCTCAGTGCGCCGATCGTCAACTTGTCCATCCTCGTAATTTTGTTGTTTTTCCTTTGTCTGCTCATTTTGTACGCTCCAAAAAGAAATCAATCTCTTAATGGTTTTAACAGCCGGAAGGATCCAGGCGAGAAAGATATTGATCCATCTGGCTGGTAAAACGAATTTCATTGCTGGTTGAAAAAAGAGCTCCTTCAACCCCCGGCAGCGACTCAAGGAAGGCAAGCCCTTCCTCGAGTCCCAATATGAGGGCAGCCTTGGCGAATATCTCGGCCGTAAATGCCCTACCGGCAACAACAGACGCAGAGATAACATCCGTTTGCGCCGGAAAGCCGCTGCGAGGGTCGATCAGATGGTGTTGGACGACTCCATCCTTGACCCAACGGCGCTTGGCAATCGTCGATGTCGCAACCGCATGATGATCGACTACTAAGGTTGCATAATCTATGTCGGGAATGGTGGGGTGGGCCAGCTTCACCTCCCAGCCGCTATCAAGACCTGAAGATCCATAAGCATAGAGATCACCGCCGGCATTCAGTAAAAAATGCCCTTTACCACAGACGAGATCAACCACGCGGTCGACCGTCCAGCCTTTGCCCATTCCGCCAAGATCCATTCGCATTCCAGGCGGCAGCGAGATGCTTTGCGTGAAAGCATCCAGCTCTATAAACCTGTAGTCAAACCCTACCGCTCTTTTAAGCGATCTACCTTTTGAACCTGCTAAGAACTCGACCGCGCCTGACTCTTTAAATAGAGGCCGCGGATTGGGTACTGCCCCAAAAGTTCGGTCGTAACCGGCCCTTTCCAGGTAACCCAGAATCGTTGGATCATAGATGCCCGATGTCTGTTGAGCCGCCCAAAGGGCTGCTTCCACAGCCGCATAAAAATCCTGGCTGGCTCGAAAAATGAGCCCCTGGCTTTCGTTCAGGTGCGACAATTCACTATCCGGAAGAAAACGCGACAACAGCCTCTCAAAGTAGCGAAAAGACTCTTCTACCACTCGAATAAGCGACCTCGGCTCTGGAGCAATCAAGGATAATTGAATGTCTGTATTCATCGCCCGGAACCGGTATTGCAGCCGTTCCCACTCGGCCGTTTCGCGGCCCGCGCTGTGACTAATCGTCGTGGTCTTCATGTTCATCTTCGTGGTCATCATGATCTTCGTGGTCGTCGTCATGATCATCATTATGATCATCACTGTGATTGCCATTATTCGCATCCGACGGACCGCCGCCGGACATAGCCGCGGCTTCCTGAACAGCTATCTGCTCATAAGCTTGCTGCAGTTGCGCATTGACCGACTCAATTTCCTGGCGAATTTGGGCATCCTCGTAACTCAAGCTGTTTTGCAGCCCCAACATTTCTTCTTGGAAAGCCTCGTCCGCGGTCGTGATCTCCCCCTGAATATTCTCGGCCTCGCTTTTCAACTCCGTAACCCGTTCTGAAGCGGCGGATAATTGGCCGTTCAGTTCCTCGAGTTGGCTTTCCAGCGCGCTAAACTGCGACTCATACGTTTCGTCCAATAAGTTAATCGCCTCCTGCCGTTGAGACAGCTGATCTTGCAGTACCTCCTCGCGTTCAGCTAAAGCGGCTTCATAACTATCTGTTTGCTGTTCGATGGGTACCGCTTCTGTCAAATCCGCCGTTGGGACTACAGGTTCTTCATTCGCCTGCGCGTCGTTAAAAACGGTTAGCATAAAAAAAGCAATCGCTATTGTTCCGGTTAAAATTCCTGCACCTAATAGAGCAAATTTCCTAGTCATTTGAACCTCTCCTATTGACCTAGACGGGCGAGAGCCTCGTTCAGCCTCATTTTTCCTTCGTTCAGTTGAGCCTGTAATTGTTGGATATTGGTTTGATATTGGTAATAAGCATTCTGGCGTTGGCTTTCATAACTGCCGGTTCGTTCATCCTGAGCGGTACGAAGCTGCTCAATCTGTTCCTGCAGCTGGGTCTCTTGATTTTCAAGTTGAGTTAACTGCTCATCCGCGGCAACAATCAGCCCATTTAAATCTGTGAAATGCGCATCATAAGCTTCTTGGCGATCAACCAATTCAGCATCCAATTCCGCGATCTGTGAGAGGAGCAATGTCTCCCGCGCTTCATAAGCCGCTTGAACAGCTTCCGTATCCTGAATACTTATAGTTTCTTCAACGACCGCAGGTGGGTCCACGGGTAAATTCGTGGACTCAGCTTCGGCTGTTAGATAGAAATTAACTGAGCCGATGACCAGAATGATCACGGCCGTTATCCCAATTGCTAGAACTGCTCCCAGATTTCTCATGTGCATTTCTCCTTATTTTCGTCTTGTGATGCGATTACCTCGCCCTGGTGTCACCTAATAAGTGACCATACGCGACGAAAAGTAACGGGCGAATAAAAAATTCATACAAACGAGCGAACCGCGAGGGGACCGGCTTAGATGATATTTCCATTATCCGCGTTACTTTTTCTGGCTTTTAGTCACTTAAACAGTAGAACCGCCAATTAATTTGAATTAGGTGCCTAGGTTCGTATTGAGAATAAGGCTTGAATGAAACAGCAGGTGCGTCCCAATGGCCACAGTTTTACGAGTGCGGTGATCCGGTCCTAGTTTCAGAATGTGCTTGGAACTATGGACAGATGATTTACTGGTGGCGTAACATTGCGTTGTGGTTGAAGAAATAAACTTACTCAAGCGAGCTCAAGCGCTGGATGAAGAGGCTCTGGCTGAAATTCATGATACCTATTATCAAGCTGTTTACCGCTACTTCTCGTTCCGCATGCCCGACCCTCAAACTGCGGAGGATTTAACCAGTGAAGTTTTCCTACGCTTCCTCAAGGCTATTCGTGATCAGAGCGCGCCGCCAAACACAATTCAGGGTTGGCTTTTTGGGGCGGCAAAGAATGTCGCCAGGGAATATTATCGCCGGAGTAATAAAATGGAAGTGGTTGCAATCACCGATCAAATCCCTGCCGGTGAAAGTTCGCTGGAACATAAAATTTCTAAACGCCTCGATGTAGAAGCGATGATGAAGGGGATGGAAGTGTTGACTGACGATCAAAAACATGTGCTGGCTCTTCGTTTCGGATATGGATTACCCATTCGCGAAGTGGCTGCCATCGTAGATAAGAGTGAGGCTGCTGTTAAAATGCTGCAGGCGCGGGCTATCATGACCCTCACCAAACAAATGGAACTCCAATCATGAATCGGCCGTTGGAAGAAGCACTTGTAGAAGCCCTTGATCTCTTAGAGCAAGGCACCCCAATCGTAAAGATTTTGGCTCGCTATCCGGATCTGGCTGATGAGTTACGGCCGTTTCTGATGACCGCCCGCGAACTCGATCAACTGGCCACTCCCGCATCGACGGATGCCCAGGAAGCATCGAAGCGTGAGTTCCTGCACTCTGTCGCTTCGATGAAGGTTAAGCCGCAAAAATCGGCTGTAACCTGGCTGCGCGAGGCCTTTGTCTTCAGCCTGGCTCTTTTGCTGATCCTGTTCTTCTCCGGCGCGGTCATGGCCGTATCTTCCGGCACGGCCGTTCCCGGCGACGCGCTGTATGGGACGAAACGATTCATCGAACAAACGCGGCTGAATTATTCGGCCGGTTCAGAAGCGGCGGCGGCCCTGATCAAAGAGCTGCACCAGGAACGATTGGATGAAGTAAGGACCCTTTTATCGCGAGGTCGATCTGAAACAGTGACCTTTAGCGGTGAAGTTGAAATCCTTTCCCCAGAACGTTGGCTGGTAGAAGGGATTCCCGTTGAAATTACATCTTCAACCATTTTACCCGACGAGATTGAGACCGGCTTTATGGTTCAGATCAAGGGGAAGACGGTCGCCGGCGCTGTCCTGGCTGAGCAGGTTGACGTGATTGCCGAACGCTCGCCGGAACCCGATCCCAATAATCCACAGATTCAGCCAACTCCCGATATCCTGCCAACTATCGAACCCCTTGTTATTCCTGAGAGACCGGATCTCATTCTGCCGGATAACGCTTCGCAAACAGATCCAACAGAACCGCTGCCGCAGCCAACCGTCACGCTCGAGGACGATTCGACCCATGTTGACGACTCCGCGGGGGCTGGCGAGAATGATTCACAGGATTCTCAAGAAAGCGAAGACAGTCAAGATACGAGCCAGGATGATGGCCGCGGCGGCAGCGTAAACAGTTCGAATCATGAAAGTGATGATTCGCAAGATGACGGCCAAAGCGAAGACGACAGCAAGAGCGAAGACGACAGCCAGAGTGAAGATGACGGCCAGAGTGAAGATGAAAGCCAGAGCGAAGATAACGGCCATAATGAGAATGAGCGCGAGAAGACGCCGGAGCCGGAAGAAATTGACGGCTCTTAGCGCGTTCTCGCCCAATATCCCGGCGCCGCCATGACAGATTCCTGGACTCCCCAAACAAACTGAATTACCAGCAGACTCGCTTATCGATATACAATATAAAAGGTGGAGGGTACGCCTCGTACTTAACGTTAGTACGGGACATTTGAACACCCATCCCACCATTTATTATATGTGGCCGGCCGTGAGCGTCGCGGCCGAAATGTTTATTAAGGAAGGTATGAGCGAGAAAAAAACCAGGGGGCCATTGCGCGTTATCAACAGCGTTGCCCCGATCCGTATATGTGACAACGGGGGATGGACCGATACTTGGTTCGCCGGTCATGGAAAGATATTTAACATCGGCGTCTATCCTTATGCGGAGGTGCAGATCGACATCTATCCCCGCGATCAACAAGAGGAACGCGTAATCATCTATGCCGAAAATTATGGAGAGCGCTACGCGCGCCATTTGCGTGATACAAGCTGGGACCGCCATCCTTTGCTCGAAGCAGCTATCGAACGCATGGATGTCCCTACGGAAATGGCGGTGCAGGTAACCATTTACTCTGAAGCGCCGGCCGGAGCTTCTACCGGTACCTCGGCGGCCGTTTCCGTCGCCCTCGTCGGTGCGCTGGATCGGCTGACCCCAGGACGCCGTACCCCACATGAGGTGGCCTTGGTAGCTCATGCTATTGAAGCGGAGATGCTCCATCAGCAAAGCGGTATTCAGGACCAGCTTTGCTCTGCTTATGGTGGTATCAACTATATTGAGATGTACCAATATCCTTATGCCTCCGTTTCCCAAATTCAGGTCCCTAACTCGATTTGGTGGGAGCTGGAGCGCCGTCTCGTGTTAATTTATCTTGGTAAATCTCACAGCTCTTCTGATGTTCATGAGAAGGTTATCCAGGGGCTGGAGAATGCCGGCCCTACGGCTAAGCAGCTTGAAGCCTTAAGAGCGACGGCTGGGCCTTCGCGCGACGCTCTTTTTGCGGGTGACTTTGAGGCGTTCGGTCGGGCTATGATTCAAAATACAGAAGCCCAACGCGACCTCCATCCAGAGCTTGTCAGTCCCGACGCGCAGAAGATCATCGACATAGCCAGGCAGCATGGCGCATGCGGTTGGAAGATCAATGGCGCGGGAGGGGATGGCGGCTCCGTGACCCTCTTATGTGGCCCGTCCTCCCATGTCAAGCGGGCCATGATCCGTGAAATTGAATCCGAAAGCCCGCTCTTTCAAAATATCCCGATATACTTGAGTCGTTTTGGCCTGCGTACCTGGGAAAATGATTTTACGATATAAAGATAAAACAGAGAATAAGCATGGATTTGAGTCGAATTGAAAACCTCTTGATTGATGGGGATGGTGTTTTGTGGCGCGGCGAAAAGGCGATGCCCGGTTTAGATCATTTCTTTGATGTTATACACGCACGTGGTATTCGGTGGGCGCTGCTGACTAATAATAACACCCGCACTGTTGGCGAGTATCTGGTTAAGCTGGCTGGATTTGGTATTGAAGCGGACTCGGGCCAGGTATTTAGCAGTTCAACAGCAACGGCCGATTATCTGAAGAAAAAATATGGTCCCGGCGCGGCCGTTTATGCCGTTGGCATGAGCGGCGTGATTGAGACCTTGCAGGATGCCGGCTTTCGAGTCTCAACCGGTGAAGAAATGCCCGATCATGAGGTAGCAGCCGTGGCCGTAGGCATGGACCGCAAGTTGACTTATGAGAAGGCCACGGTGGCTATGCGCCTGATTCTCGGTGGCGCAGAGTTTGTGGCTACCAACACCGACGGCACCTATCCAACCCCCGACGGTCTGAGCCCGGGAACGGGTCTGGTTATCGGCGCTCTGAAAGGGTCGACCGGCATTGAACCAACGGTTATCGGCAAACCGGAAGCGGCGATTTTTGAATCGGCATTAGACGCTCTCTCAGCCGGCAAAGAAAACACGGCCATGCTTGGTGATCGCTTGGGTACGGATATCCTGGGTGCCCAGCGTTTAGGAATCCCCACTATCGGTGTTCTCTCCGGCGTGACTACCCCTGAGCAGATGGCAGCCAGCAGTATCCAGCCCGACCTGGTTTTTGAGAGTATTGCTGAATTGGCTGAAGCGCTTGCGGCTGTGCCGGCTTCTTCGCACAGTGATTAGAAAGCAGGCTTCCTGTAATAATCGATAAGGCGCTTAAGCGTATCGTCTAGTGCTATCTCCGGCACCCAGCCGATTGTTTTCCCGATCTTGCTGATATCGGGAACGCGCCGGCGCATATCCTCAAAGCCGGGTCCATAAGCCTCGTCATAAGGAATAAACGTGATCTTCGAGCTGCTCCCACTAAGTTCGATGACCTTCTCGGCCAACTCGGCGATCGAAATCTCTTCCGTACTGCCGATATTAAACAGCTCCCCTTCAGCACCTGGGCTGTCAGCTAGAGCGACTAAAGCACGCACGGCGTCCGCAACATCGCAGAAACAGCGCGATTGGTTCCCATCTCCATAAACCGTGAGCGGCTCGCCCGCCAACGCTTGCTGCACAAAACCTGGGGCGACCATGCCATATGTGCCCGTTTGCCGTGGGCCGATGGTGTTAAATAGGCGAAAGAGGACAACCGGTAAATCGTGCTGTTTATAATAAGCCAGACCAAGGAATTCATCGATCATCTTCGACGCTGCATAGGCCCACCTTTGGCGTGAAGTTGGCCCCAGTAAGACATCATCCTCTTCGCTAAAAGGAAAACGCACCCCTTTGCCGTACGCTTCAGAGGTGGAGGCGATAAGAACTTTTTTGCGATAGCGCAGCGCAGTCTTCAAGACGATCCTGGTTCCGGTCACATTCGTTTCAATAGTATGAACCGGATCTTGCACGATAAGCTTGACCCCCACTGCGGCGGCCAGGTGATAAATCAAATCGCAGCTGCTGACCAGGCGGTCCATCACGATTTGATCGCAAATCGTCTCGATTGCAAAATTAAAATTGGGCAGTCCTACCAGGTGTTCGATATTTTTAAAACGCCCGGTCGATAGATTATCGATGACAGTCACGGAATGTCCGGCATCAAGCAGGGCTTCTGCAAGGTGACTGCCGATAAACCCGGCTCCTCCCGTTATAAGCACTTTCACAATAAACTTTAGCTCCTCTTTCGTTCCTAAGAATTCTTTCTGCGGTCAGATCGTAACACAAACCCAATTAAGCGTTAAGATGTACCACGCACCCACTTTAATGATATAATAAATTTACGGCGAAATTTGTCGAATGATGCCAGTTACTCAAATGCAAGGCGCTTATTTCCATAATAAGATCAAAAGGAGATTCACTAATGGACGCTGAAGATAGGAAAAAATGGGAAGAGCTTCAGAAAAGGTTTATAAAAGCGGCCAATGAAGTCGTCAATTTAAGAATCACGACCACCGTCGGTGATGTCGCCATGGTCAAAGATGCAGAGGAAGCTCAGTTTCAGCCCAAGGTCACGAAATCCGCTTCCCTATATACAGTTGTAAACATCCTCCAGGGAGATATGGAAACATTCATTGACGAATCGCTGCTCAACGAAAAGTTCGATACCATACGAGAACTGCATAAGGATCGCGAAGAACAAGCACACTTGATCATCCAGAAGAATATGGAAACCTTAACCGAACTGGCCAAATCAGTGCTCAAGCTCTTAAATGAGAACCCGGAGACCCCCGAAACCCCGGAGAATCCGCCTGAATAAGGCCAGGCAAGACCCCCGGCATGAACCTCGGCTTCAAGCCCCTCTGTCGCCCGTCTCATGTGCTGCTTCGGCCGTATAATCAGGAGTGAATTACATCATGGAAAACGCCCGCGATATTTTTGCGCCGCTCTTTAGAGATCTACTGCATCTTGAAATCACCCTCGTTAGCCATTCATTTACGGACCGGGTCGCGGCTCCCGATCCGGCCGACCAGCTGGAGGACCTACAAAAATCCTACCAGGCCGGCGTGCGTCCAATGGCTCTCCTTGTCCAGGAAATGGGAGTTACCGATTTCGCCGGCACCGATCCCAATGCCCTGGAGAGCCTGGCGCCCACGGCCGTTTCTGAATCCGATCTTAGCCGTCCACAAGATTTACGCGCCTCCTTCGGTTTGCTTGCCGATTCCGCTGATGCCGGGGTCACGGCCGTTGAAACAATACGCAGCGATCCCCAGTCAGCCTTTACAGAGTCTGTTGTCGGCGCTTTCGGCGTCAGCGATTCGACCGTTCCCGACGCGTCGACCCTCGATGACCAGGAGCAAATTATGCTGCGCATCCGTGAAAACTCCCGCCAGATCTGCCGCATCCTTGACGAGGCCAACTACCAACCAGCGCCTGATCCCGCGGTCGAATCCTTAGCACCGGCCTCGACTCAGCAAGCCGGCAGTATGCAGTTAACGCCCGAGCATGTTATGCAAATCCGCAAGTTCTGGGAAGTACGGCCGCAAGACGAAATCATCCTGCGCACCGTCATCGGAATGGATGGCGATGTCGTCGTGCACATCGATCCCAAAATTCAAGGGCCGGAGTTCGCTCACCTCTTTAAATTCCACGAACAGAGCGTCAAAACCAGTATCAATTTCTGGAAGGAGCTGGTCGGTATCCTCACTGATTTTGTAACGACGGCCGTTAACACGGCCTTCTCTCGTTAGGCAGGTTGGGGCAAATTCCTAATTCTTTGTCTTGTGTCTGGATAAGGTCTTAAAAATGGGTGCGCTGCAAGACATCATCGCTATGTACGGTAAAGGTGGTATTGAAGTCGCCACTTATGCCGGAACAGGAGATCCACCGGCTGAAAAAGATCTTCTCATCCGCTCGGTTATCCAACCTAACGCCGGCCTCATCACCTGGGTCCGTCCGGGATTTGAAACTGGAGACGTGGTAGATAAGCACACCGCCCAGCTGCAAAATCATCTGCAGTCCATAAAAGACCTTCGCCGGCGTCTCAATACCCTGGAATGGCTCGCTTCCATCACCCTTATCTTCTTATTCAATGCCTGCACCTGGGGTAGTGTCGCTGATTTGCAAGAGCAGGCTGTCAGGTTGCTCATCAGCGTCATCGCGATACTCCTACTTAAATATGTTTTCAAATACCTGGTCTTCTTCCTTATCCGTCGTTACATTCAAAGAAAACTCCTCAAATATTTCTCCCCTTCGACCCTCTAGCCGGGTTTTTAATAATATATATCCTGTGAATTTTCAGTTGATTTTTCACTAAAAACTTCCTTGTCTGGTGAAAAAACTAAATCCACAAGTATAATGAGGTTACGCCGTGTGATATTATGTCACATGCGGCGGAGCGTGCCTGTTGATCAATTGAGAAATCCCAACCAACTTTCGCTTTTCTATTTAAATAAGTGAGCGCTTAGCGCATCGAGCCAGGGGATCGGCTGTTGTCTAAGCACTGAGTGTGGTCTATGAAAGAGCACCCATCAAAGAGAATAAACGCGCGGCTGCATGACCTGCGAAGTTACCTGGGCGTGCATCGGCTTCGCATAGCAGGATTTTTAGTTTTGTTCCTATGTTTTACGCTGCTGATTGAACATCCGCGGCCGGCCGCTGCCGTTCCCCCTTTGCAAGAAGATGCGACCCCAACCAGCGAAGATTTCTTCGTTGTCCCTCCGGATAACGCGGAGCAGTCAGAGGAACCCCCGCTTGATGGGGAGCCCACGCAACCACCCACACCTACCGAAGAACCTATTCCCGTCGTCATAGAACAGATCACGGCCACACCGCTCGCCGATCTTGGCCAGGTCCTCCCCGAAGAATGGCGTTTGCCTTTGAACCTCTCCCGCTCCGGCGCCACAACCAATCCGCAGATGGTTCGTGACCGAAGCGGGAACTACCATGTGCTCTGGCGGGATGCTCTGGACGGATATGTTTACACGACCGGTAGGGAGGAATCCTGGACGTCGCCAATTGCCCCGGAACTGCCCTTCACGACGCGCCGCTACTTCCCTGATCTCGACAGCCGCCAGGCTACGCCGTCTTTTGCGCCAACCCTGGCAGCGGATAACGCCGGCAATATTCATGCTTTCTGGATTGATAATTCGGGCAGCGATGATGTTCTCTATCACAGCAGCGTGCCCGCCGGGAACTTCAGTGACCTAAATGCCTGGACTGAACGCCAATCCCTGGACAACGCCGCGCGCAAAGTTGCCTGGTCCGCCGGTGATGGCGGGATTTTGCATGTAGCCTATATTCGCCCGGCCGAATCAGCCCGCCGCCCCAGCGGCATCTACTACCGCCGCTTTGATCCCGGATCCGGTTGGTCCAATCCCGTGCTGCTCTATTCTTCCCGCTACCTGCGCGGCGTGGAAGCCGATCAGGCTAATGTGCAAATTCTGGCCGATGGGCCGGATCTCTTTGTCGTCTGGGATGATACCCTCCGCGAACAAATTTA
>JBJYWP010000021.1:16101-17679 GCA_046259485.1 Promineifilaceae bacterium (SeqCode)
GAATGGTCATCTCCGCAGCTGCTGGTCGAAGACGCGACCTCGGCCGTTGCCCCCAGCATCTTCGCCGCAAGCGACGGCCGTATCCTTATTTCTTATGCTCTTCCACTTAACGAGGAGCGCGGCATCTATCTCTTACAATCAGGAGATGCCGGCGACAGTTGGTCCGCACACCGCCGTGTATTCGACGGCTCCGCCGCCGGGTGGCAAATGGTCGACAGCCCGCTCATAACGACCACCGCCAATGGCCAGTACCACCTCATGTGGACCCACCGTTCCTTGCCGCCCGACAGTCGCCCGTTAGCCCTGGTCTACAGTCATTCCGAAGACAAAGGAGAGACCTGGTCGGAAGTCGAGACCGTCACCGAAAATCCCATCGTTTGGAGCCATCTTGAAGGAGTTGCTGAATACATCGTGCACCGCTTTTGGGCCGAAGAGAGCAGCGATCGCCTGGCCATCTGGCATGAGGTTTCCATGGATGGCGGCCTCAGCTGGGGCGATGCCGTCCAGGTGACCGGCCTATCTGGCGATGCGGATCCGGCCGTCGCCGTGGATGTCGGCAATGATCCCCATCTTCTGGCCATCGACGACGGCCGTCTCAAGGACATGATCTGGAACGAGGAACGCTGGACCGCGAGCGATGATCTCACCGTTCCCTTCTCCGCTGGTGGCCAGCTCGCCGCTGCCGGAGACCGCCAGATTCAGCTCTTAGTCCTCCACAGCGGGCGGGTCCCAGGAACCAACGATGATGAAGAAAGTCCCGGCGATCTCTACTTCATGTGGCGGCCGTTTGACATCCCGCCCGAGCAAATAGCGCCTTTACCTACGCTGACGCCGACGCCGCAGCCGACCGCCACGCCTGAGCCGACGGCGACGCCGCAGCCCACACCCACCATCGCGTTCACTTCCGAGCAAGACAACGACTTCATCTCCCAGCTGCCGAAACTGCCCGTCGGCAAAGATGCCAGCGCCAGCCTGATTCTACTGGCCATCCTACCTGCTGCCCTGATCGTCCTCCTGGGTTTCCTGGTTGGTATACGCGTCTTGAGAAAACGGTGAGCTTCTTAGCCTGGTTTCCTTGGATAAACCTACTTTGTACAGGGATCGCCGCCGCCGCCTGGTATATCACCCCGGGATTGGGCGCCTGGCCCCTACTCCTGGCCGTCATTCCCTGGTTAATTCGCCTTGAACGTACCGGCCATTGGGACTGGCGCACGCCCTACGACTGGCCTTTCCTGTTATTCCTGATCACCGCTGCCGTCGCCATCTGGTCCGCCTACGATCGAACCGCTGCCCTGGCTAAATTCTGGATGATCCTGGCCGCGGTGCTGATTTTTTACGCTTTCGTCGCCTTCAATCTGCCCGGTTCATCCTACCAGGGCCGAAATTGGGGAACCGTCCCCGCCTGGTTCTTAGCTGCCTTCGGCGTCGTCCTCACTTTCTACTTTCTGGCAACGCACGACTGGCAGGAATATCCCACCAAGATCGCCTTCCTGGATGCCCTGGGTCGCGCAATACAGGCTCCACTGCCCCACATACCCGGCCATCGCCTGAATCCCAATGTGATCGGCGGCATGCTGG
>JBJYWP010000022.1:0-5659 GCA_046259485.1 Promineifilaceae bacterium (SeqCode)
TCCTCTTGCGCAGGAATAATTAAGCGGTGATACTTAACGTAAGAAGTATACATAATGATGGGGGTTGTGTCAAAAAAGTGAGTATTTAGTGTTTAGTATTTGGTATTTAGTCTGAATTTACTGAAGAACAGAAAACAAAAGAACAGAAGAAATAGAAAACTGAAAAACTCTATAACTGATATGCTTAATTCTTGATTTGCTGCTATGCTGACCTGGAACATAAGAACAAAAAACTGAAAAACTGAAGTACTGAAAAACTGGAACACTGAAAAACTGACGAACTGACAACCTGACAACCTGACAACCTGACCACCCCCTCACCATGGAGATCTCATGTCTAAACTTTTTCCAATCGTACTGATTTTAGTGATTGTCCTTGCCGCATGTGGCGGGGAGGGCGAAACGGCCGTTGCGCCGACGCCTGCGGAAACGGCAGTTGAAATGCCGCAGGAAGAAGCCGTCCCGACCGAGGAGGTTGTGCCGCCGACGGAGGCGCCGCCAACCGAGATGCCGCCAACTGAGGCCCCGGCTGTTGAAGAGACGGCGCCCGCGGATGTGCAACAGGACGCTGGTGAAACGGCCGTGGCTGATTCCGGCGAGGGGTGGGGCGAGTCGGGAACGACGGCGCAGAGCGCCTGCGATCATCCCTATTTCCCGCTCCGCACGGGCATGAACTGGACCGTGGACAGCGGCGACGGCGTGCCGATCACCTGGGAGGTCGTTAGGGTTGATGGAGATATGCAAAAGGCGACGGCCGAAGTGACCATGAGCTCCGCCGACCTGGAATTCACCTATATCTGGGAATGTACGGCCGATGGCGGTATTTCGTCCTATGAATTTTCTAACGTGGGCCTTCCGGCTCTGGGGCCGGAGGTGCAAATCGAGGTGACCGAGGGTTCCGGCTTCTTCTTGCCTGATCCGGCCAGCCTGGAACCCGGCTACAGCTGGGATACCAGCTTCCACACCTCCTATTCCATGACCCAGCTGGATACCACCGCGGATGACATTCAGTTGGTGATTTCAGGGGAGATGGATACGCGGCAGACGAGCACCGTGGTCAATATGGATCCGGTTACCTTTCAAGATATGACGGTTCCCGGGCTGCTCATCCAGCAGGATACGGAGATCGATACCGTGATGGAAATGATGGGCGAATCGGTTGAGAATTCGTTATTCATGGGTGGGGAGATTGAATTCGGCCGTGGGTGGGGCATTGTGCGCCAGACCTCCTTCACCGATTTCGGTGACTATACAATGGAAGTGACTGATATTTTTGTTCCGTAGGGGATTCGCCGGGTAGTTGATCTGTTGACATATTATAATCATCAAATAAAATCCATTATGCGGAACACGCTCGCACAGCCTAAATGATGTGCTACAATTTTTCTCGAATGTGAATGGATAGGTTATTACCGGTTTAAAAAATCAACTTTCTAAAACCAGACCAGTGATTCCAACTATCGTACCCCGCAGTACATTTTTTCTCCGTCTGTTTATTAAGGCAGGCAGCAATATTCTTTTTCATCCACAGCCACTGACAGGGTTCTTAGTGAGGTGTTGGAAGGAGCAGTACCTATAGCAAGATTTAGAGAAACTTGAGTTTGCAGTGAACTCTTTATCTAATAGGCAATGCCAGGCCGGGGTTGGGAGTGAGGACGAATCGATCCTTAAGCTGTCTGAAGAGCAGCCTGGTGACAAAAAACATAACTAGGAGTTAACAAATGCATATGAAGACTAAGATCAGGTTTCCATTGATCGTGGCTCTGATCGCCGTGCTGGCCTTTATGGTCGTAAGTATCAGCGCTGCGCCGCAGTCAGGGGCGAGTGACGGAATTGATGGTCAGGTGTCAAAAGCACCCGCTATCCGCAGTTTTGTGGTCCTGATGGACCTCGAGCCCGCGGCTGTTTATGAAGGCAATATCGAAGGGTTACAGGCCACGAAAGCCAAAGAGGGTGAGAAATTTGACGCCCAAACTGAGGCGGCTGATGATTACGCCGCTTATTCCCTGAACCGGCAGGATACCGTTTTGCAAGCAGCCGGGGTATCCCAATCGGCCGTTACCAATCGTTATACGACTGTTCTGAATGGTTTTTCGGCGCTCATAACTGAGGCGCAGGCTGAAAAAATAGCCCAACAGCCCGGTGTGGCCAGGGTTATGAAAGATACCTGGCGCCAGCCGATGACCGACGCCTCGCCCGACTTTTTAGGGCTGACCGGTCCTACCGGCGCGTGGGCGACCGGATATGACGGCGAGGGTGTCCTCGTCGGTGTGGTTGATTCCGGTATCTGGCCCGAGCATCTCAGCTTCGCCGATGACGGTTCTTATGTCGATCCGGGTTTGACCCTGGAAGATACGGAAGAAAACCCGTCCTGTGAATTCGGCAATACGGCGCACAATCCCAATGATGTTGCTTTCACCTGCAACAACAAGCTCGTGGCGGCGCGCCAGATGTTGGCAACTTACCGCGCGTATGTTGGGGCTGAAGATGAGGAGTTTGATTCCGCACGTGACGATAATGGTCACGGAACCCATACAGCCTCCACGGCGGCCGGCAACGCGAATGTCGCGGCGGAGGTTATGGGTATCGAGCGGGGTAACATTTCCGGTATCGCTCCGCGCGCTTATGTTCTGGCTTACAAAGGGCTTGGATCGCTGGGCGGTTTCGGTTCCGACCTGGCCGCGGCAATCGATCAGGCTGTGGCCGACGGCGTGGATGTGATTAACTATTCCATCGGCGGTGGTGCCAGCTTGACCGGAGTTGATGATATCGCCTTTCTTAACGCTGCCGATGCCGGTGTGCATGCAGCGACCTCGGCAGGCAACAGCGGACCTGGTCCGGCAACCGTCGGTGGTCCTGGATCCGTTCCCTGGATAACCACGGTCGGCGCCAGCACCCAGAGCCGATTCTTCGAAGGGCAGGCTGTCTTGGGTGACGGTTCAAATTACTCCGGTGCTTCGATTACGCCTGGCGTCACCGAAAAATCGTTGATCGACGCGGAAGTCGCCGGCGGCGATCTCTGCTACCCGGGTACGCTCGATCCGGCAGTGGTTGCGGACAAGATCGTCCTCTGCCGCCGCGGTGATATCGCTCGCGTAGATAAGAGCCTGGCCGTTTATCAGGCCGGCGGTGCGGGTATGATCATGTATAACAACAGCGACGACGATAACCTGTATACAGACAATCATTGGGTGCCCTCCGTGCACATCGATTACAGCGAGGGTATCGTTATCAAGGCTTATATCGCCGGACAACCCTATCAACACAATACTTACTTCCCGATCGTTGTGGGTAATGGTGAGGGATATGTCGAAAATGAGTATCCCGTGGCTGAAGAACCCACGGCGGAAATCGTCGGCGAACTGCTCAGCACCTGGGAATCCGCGCCGTCGATGACTATCTTCTCCTCGCGTGGTCCCGACTCGGCCGCCGAGGATATCATCAAGCCGGATGTTACCGCGCCAGGTTTGCAGATTTTGGCCGGTACCAGCCCGTTCGCAATTGGTGAAACCCCCGGTGAGTTATTCATGGCTATTGCCGGTACCTCGATGTCCAGCCCGCATGTCGCCGGTCTGATGGCTTTGATGGACCAGGCGCATCCCGACTGGTCGCCGGCGGCTGTCAAATCAGCGCTGATGACCACCTCTTACCAGGATGTCGTAGATAATGACCGCGTCACACCGGCCAATCCGTTCGCCATGGGCGCCGGGCACGTGGATCCGAGTGACGCCGCGGCAGAGGGATCGCTATTCAATCCCGGCCTGATTTATGAGGCTGAGTATGACGATTACCAGGGTTTCTTATGCGATATAGGGCCGGAGGCTCTTATCGATCCGGTGGCCACCTGCGCTGATCTCGAAGCGAATGGTGTACCCACTGTGGCCCGTGAATTGAATCTGCCCTCGATCGGTGTTGCCAACCTGGCCGGTTCGGTGACGATCACGCGCGAGGTAACCAGCGTTGTGACTGGTGGAGACCCGATAGAGTATACAGTCAGTGTTGAGGCTCCCGAGGGCTATACAGTGACTGTCAGCCCTGAAACCTTCACCCTGGCCAGCGGGGCAACCCAATCCTTTGACGTGACCTTCGCCAACGAAAGCGCGCCGATACGCGAGTGGGCCTTTGGCTCCTTGACCTGGATGAGCGCAGACGAAACGTATGTCGCTTACAGCCCGATAGCTGTACGAGGGGCGCAGATCGAACTCCCGGCAAATTTGGATGAGACCGGCGCTTCCGGCAGCAGCAGCTTTGACATTTCCTTCGGTTATGCGGGTTCGTACAGCGCAACCGCGCACGGCCTCGTACCGGCAACGGTTACCAATGATAATGTCGTGCAGGATCCCGATCAGACGTTCGATCCCGAGGATGGCTATTCCACGGCCATAACCTTTGACATGAATGATGTGCTGTATTTCCGCGTTATTCTCCCGCCGGATGGCGTTGCCGATCCGAACATCGACCTGGATATGTTCCTCTTTGACCCGACCGGTGCGGAAGTCGCCTCCAGTACCAATGGCGGCACGGATGAGCAGATTGACATCTCGAGTCCTATGAATGGTACCTGGACGCTGTATGTACATGGTTGGCAGACGGTAGGTGATTCGGCCGACTTCACGCTGTACTCCTGGATTGTCCCAGAAGCTACCGGCGGCAGCCTGGTAATCGATTCTGCGCCGGCTTCAGCGGTCCTGGCGACTGTAGGCACGGTCAATTACAGTTGGACAGGTGCTGACGGTACCTGGAACCTGGGTGCGATTTCGCACATGGGCGCCGAAGGGGATGACGATCCCGCTTCGATCGGTATCACGTTGATCAATATCGACAACCAACCGTAATCGATCCGGTTTGAATCCTATGCGGCGGGCTAAACGGCCGTTCTCGTATGTTTTCGAAAATTAGTAGGGGCAGATCCAGACGACCTGCCCTTTTTTATGCCGGATGAAAGATGTAGCACATCCTTCAGGTTGTGCGGCCGTCTATGCGAGTCGGACTGGTTTCCTGATCCGGCGGATAGCGTTAAAATGGCGTGAAGAGGAAATAGAACACTTGTTCTAACACGTGCCTTTATGCATAATTGGGGTGACGGTCAGGGCAGGTCCGCCGGCTTTTCACCTGTCCTGGCCGCCGCGCCTGGCCTCCGGCGCGCGTGGCACCCGATTGTTTCCCCTCCAGCGCCGCTGCCCAGGCGATTGTTTTATCCACCTAAGAAAGGAGCATTCATGACACTTGTCCGCCGCTATAACAGTGAAGAAGCCAAGGTCGTGCATCTCTGCCAGATGTTCGAGCCAACCTTGATGCGTGAATATTTTATGTGGAGCGCCGTCTGGCGCCATGATCCGCAAAACGGCCGTGGGCCGCTGCCGTCGCCTATCGGCAAATCCCTGGAGCGCGGCGCGGATATTTTCTGGGAGGTCCTGGAGGCCGAGGAAGGGTTCGTGCAGGCTTTTCAAGCGTCGGCCGTTCGTGTCCATCTGGAAGCAGCTCTGGTGGATGAGGCATGAACGACGCGCAGAATCTTGAGCAGCTGCAGCGCGCCTTGAAGGGTGCGCCTGGCGCCATATTATGGGCTTTCGTATTGAATGCCGGTCCGCAGACGGCGAGGATGCTTTCGCGGCACAGCGGTTATTCAGATAGAGCGGCCAGGCAGGGAGCGGGGCGG
>JBJYWP010000022.1:5759-13508 GCA_046259485.1 Promineifilaceae bacterium (SeqCode)
GGGGCGGAAACGGCCGTTCAGCCAACAAATAAATACCCCACAAGCTTATCAACAGAGTTTTCCACAGAGTTATCCACAGGCCGTGGGCGCGAGGAAGATTTGTGCGCAAACAGTGAAAATTCCTCCGCACCGAGGGCTAAATTTTCCGGCGGCGAGGAGGCTTTTGCCGGTCCCGCGGCCGGCCCTTTGGGCGAAGATTTTTGCGAAACTGCGGAAGATTTTTCCGGCAGTGAGCATGAATTTTCCGATCCAGGGTCGCAAAATTCCTCTTTTTCAGGCCCTATTACTACTATTACTCCTCCTCCACCTGATCCAGATCTAAAAGAAGTAAGTAGTAAGCAAATAAGGTCCGCAAACGCACAAAATTCGCGTTCAAAGGCCTTCGAAGAGCAAAAAATCCTGGCTTACTGGCTGGTAAAGGGCGGGATCGGAAGAAAAACCCCCAAGATGCGCGAACTGTTGGCCGCCGATCTGGATTTGGAGACGGTGAAAGCGCATGTCCTGGAGCGCCTGGCCTGGCAGGCCGGTCTGATTGGCGAAGGCTCTTCCTATTCCGCGGGTCTGCTCATTACCAAGCTGCTGGGCGGTGATCCCCCGCCGCCGATGCGCTGCGAAAAGTGTCTGGGTTTGCCGAATAAGAATGGGTTGTGCCGCTGCGATTTTGAGGCTGTCATTCAGCGCTAACCCCGGTTTTATTAATATATTGTTCCTAAAATTATCAGAATTTGTAATCATAATTGACAGGAAAAAAGAGCGACTCTACAATATATACTGGTATGCTTAGCGAGCGAAGGAGTCATCTGTGATGCAATCTCTAAATCTTACAAAAATTCAAACCTTTCTGGTTTTGTTAATCCTGGTTGTCCTTATTTCTGTTGGGATGGGATATTTTCTGCATATTCAGGGTGCGCATTTGCAGGTGAATCACTATTCCTGGACCGAGATTTTGAAAGAGGAAGGTCCTGGTTTGAAAAGTGAGCCTACGGACGTCGATCTAGAGGTCGTGAAGGAAGAAGGGCCGGGCCTGCGTAGTTTGCCGCCCGATGGCGTGGAAGTTGTTAAGGAAGAAGGGCCAGGCTTACGCAATGCTCCCATTGGCGGTGTGGAAGTCCTCAAAGAAGAGGGTCCGGGACTGCGCAGCGCTCCCATTGGCGGCATAGAAGTTCTCAAAGAAGAAGGGCCGGGCTTGAAGGGGCACTTGTAGTTAGTATTTAGTTTGTAGTGTTTAGTATTTAGTGGCGGGTTAGCCCTTATAGAGCGCCTGGAAGTCCGGATCATCGCGTAGGATATCCAGGTCGCTGTCTTTTTGAGACCATTCCACCAGTTGAGGTTCGAGCTGTAAGGCCTTGGCCAAAGCAGTGACAGCCTCTTTTTTTCTGCCCGATAAAGCCAATATACAAGCCAGATTGTAATAAGTGGTGCCCTGCCATCCCGCGTCGTCTTGAAGTTCGAGGAGGCGGGCGACGAAATTTTCGCCGAATATGGCGATGAGCAGGTCGTTGTAGCCGTGGCGCTGCAAGTATCCCCAGAGATGAATCATGGGATGGAGGATATGACTGCCGGCGATCATCCTCCAGACGGGGCGTTCTTCACCAGCGGGGATTTCCAACAGCAGTTCCTCGCTGTGATCCTTAAGGTAATCATCGAGCCGATTGTAAGTTTCGCGGACCCTGGCCAGGGCCTGGTTCCAACCGGCGTCCTTATGTTCATCGAAAATAGCCCGGTTTCTTTCGTCCTCTATTTCCCCAAATATCGAGTCCGGCGGGGTACCGCCGCTGAGCAGCAGTTCCAGCCTGTCCAGGTGTTCGTTGGCCCACACGTTGATGTGAATGATTTCGTCCTTGGCCGACCAGTTGTCGGGTTCTCCCACCTGATTGCGTTCTTCGGCGGTCAGGTAATCGGGGAATGCAAGCTGCTGCTCGCGCATGTAATTGAGGATTTCGCGTAAACTGGTTTTGAGGGTCATGGTGTTTCGTATTTAGTATATTGTATTTAGAAATTAGTATTAGTTTACTGTATTTGGGGTAAATGGCAAGTGGCGGGGGGAGAGTGTTTAGTGTTTAGTATTTGGTATTTAGATGGCAGATAGAGATAGAGGTAGAGATAGAGGACGGGTCAGTGACATCCGACATCCCCAATCCGCGATCCTAAAAGCTCCGGTGCTCCGTGCGGGCGATGATTTCGTTTTGCAGCGCTTCGCCGAGGTCGCAAAAGTAGTCGCTGTAGCCGGCGACGCGCACGATGAGATCGCGGTGGGATTGGGGATCTTCCTGGGCGGCGCGCAAAGTGTCGGCGTCGACGACGTTGAATTGGATGTGGTGGCCGTCGAGCTTGAAATAGGTGCGCACGAGTTGGGCCAGCTTGTTGATGCCCTCCTCGCCTTCCAGGAGCTGTGGCGTGAATTTCTGGTTGAGCAGCGTGCCGCCTGTGCGCGCGTGGTCCATCTTGGAGGCGGATTTGATAACGGCCGTCGGGCCGTGGCGGTCCGCGCCCTGCACGGGCGAGATGCCTTCAGAGAGGGGGGTGTGAGCCAAACGGCCGTCCGGCGTGGCGCCGATGACCGAGCCGAAATAGACGTGGCAGGTGGTGGGCAGCAGGTTGATGCGGTAGCTGCCGCCGCGGTTGTTGGGACGGCCGTCGATGGCCTGGAAATACGCCTCGAACACGTCAACCATCAGCGCGTCGGCGTAGGCATTATCATTGCCGTAGCGCGGCGTCTTGTTTAGCAGCAGGCGGCGCTCCCGTTCGTGACCCTCAAAGTTGGCGTTGAGCATGGCCAGCAGGCCTGCCATGGTGAACGTTTCCTGCTCGAAGACATGGTACTTAATCGCCGCCAGGCAGTCGCTGATCGTTCCCAGGCCCACGCCCTGAATATAACTGCTGTTATAGCGCGCGCCGCCGCTGTGGTAATCCTTGCCGTTGGCGAGGCAGTCGTCGATGAGCAGGGAGAGGAAAGGCACGGGCAGGTAGAGGGCATAGAGGCGCTCGATGACCTGGTTGCCGCGAATCTTGATGTCCATGAAGTAGTTGAGCTGTTTCGTATAGGCAGCAAATAACTCGTCGTATGAAGAAAACTCGCGCGGGTCTCCGGTATGCGGGCCGATCTGCCTGCCCGACCGCGGGTCACGGCCGTCGTTGAGGGCCAGTTCCAGAATCTTGGGCAGGTTGAAGTAGCCGGTGAGGGTGTAATTCTCCTTGCCGAACGCGCCCGTTTCCACGCAGCCGCTGGTACCGCCGTTGCGCGCGTCGGCCAGCGTTTTGCCCTGGCGGACCATCTCCTGCACTACGACATCGGCGTTAAAAATGCTGGGCTGGCCGAAGCCGGTGCGGATGATGCGCGCCGCGCGGCGGATGAAGCGGTCGGGATTTTTCTTGCTCAACTGCACGGAGGAGCTGGGCTGCAGGAGGCGCATCTCTTCAATGACATCCAGCAGCAGATAGGTGACTTCGTTCACGGCGTCGGAGCCATCTTCTTTCAGGCCGCCGGTATTGATCTGCGCGAAGTCGGTATAGGTGCTGCTCTCCTCGGCCGTGACGCCGACCTTGGGCGGGGCGGGCTGGTTGTTGAACTTGATCCAGAAACACTGCAGCAGTTCTTCGGCCGTTTCGCGCGTCAGCGTGCCCGCGGCCAGCTCGCGGGTATGAAAGGGTTCCAGGTGCTGGTCGAGGCGCCCGGGATTAAAGGCGTCCCAGGGGTTGAGCTCCGTGGTCACGCCCAGGTGCACGAACCAGTAATACTGCAAGGCTTCCCGAAAGGTGCGCGGGGCGTGTGCGGGGACATGGCGGCAGACGGCGGCGATCTGTAGTAGTTCCGCGCGGCGGGCGGGGTTATTTTCGGCCGCGGCGAGTTCGTCAGCCTTCTCGGCGTGGCGTTCGGCGAAGAGGATCAGGGCTGCGGCGGTGATGTCCATGGCCCGCAGCTCTTCCTGTTTATCATAGGCTTCAGGATCTTGGATAAAATCGAGGCCGGCCAGAGCGGCTTCGATTTCGGCCTTGAAGTCGAGCATGCCCTTTTTGTAAATCTTGTTGTCGAGCACGGTGTGACCGGGCGATCGCTGTTCCATGAACTCGGTGAAGATGCCGGCGTGGTAGGCGCTGCGCCATTCGGCCGTCATTTCGCGCAGGATGAGGTCGCGCATGGCACGGCCGTGCCAGAAGGGGATGATCTGTTCTTTGTAAACAGTGCGTGTTTGCGCTGAAACCCGGAAAGGGATTTTTTCGCGCGAGTCGAGGATGTCGAGATCGGCCAAGGAATGGCAGCAGAGCTCGGGGTAGGTGGGCGTGGCTTTCGGGGCGGGGCCTTTTTCGCCGACAATCAGTTCGCCATCACCGATGTAGATGGTCTTGTTGGCCATCAAATAATGGAAGGCCATCGCCCGCTCCACGGCTGAAGAGGCGGGTCCCAGTTCTTCTTCATAGAATTGGGTCATCAATTCCGCGCGTTCGCTGGAGATAGTTGGTACGGCATTAAGGCTTTCTTGGCGTAATTTTGCTACACGTTCGTTCATGGGGGTATTTTAGCTGAAAAAGTGGGGAAGGGGCAGAGGGGCAAGTGGCAAAGTAGCGGAGGGGCGAAGCGGCTGGGAGCTGCTTTGGCTTTTGCTATGGTCTTCGCACCAGCCGCCTCGCCCGTTTGTGCCTATCCGTTTGCAACCGCCGGCCTGAAAATGCCTGCCTATCGACTAACGCGGCCGACTTAGCGTTCCGGTGGCTGTTGCGGTTATAATTGGCGGCTGATGACTGCCCAATCGAATCCAGACCGGTAAGTGAATATGTCTTAAGCCACCACTACCCAGCTCCGCCTTGGTATCAGTTCTCACAACAACCGCTTTCTATTCTCGGATCATTATCTTAACGACACCCTGAAATATGACCCGCGCTGGAATGATGCGGTCGCCCAGGCAGCGGACCTGTTGCCCTGGTTGACTGAGCTTTACGAGCGGGAATCAGCATTGTTCCCCAGCTACAGTGAGTCGCAGCTTGAGGATAACTGGTTCAAACCGATTTTCAGGAAGCTGGGCCATACCTTTGAAGGGCAGGCCAGAGTACCCGGACTGGGCAGCGACATCAAATTCCCTGATTTTGTTTTCTTCGCCGATGACGCAGCACGGCAGCACGCTGCCGCCATGCAAAAAACGGCCGATTACGCTCGCGAAGCGCTGGCGGCCGGCGAGGTGAAAGCCTGGGATGTCCCTCTGGGAAAGAAGCAAAAAGGCACGCCAAGCTTTGACAATAACAATCCCAGCTTCCAGATTGACTACTATTTGCGCGCCACCGACCTTTCCTGGGTTTATCTGAGCAACGGCCGTTTGTGGCGCTTAGTCCATAAGGACAGCAGCTACAAAATCCACGCCAAGGAAGATGTGCTGGGCGATGTGCGCGGCAGTTTGGACCGCTGGCGTAAGATCGCCGACCTGTGGACGAGCAGCTTCTTCGGCAACGAGATGTCGCCGGAAGAATATGCCGATCTCGTGCGCGCCTTGCAGGGCCAGGAGAGCATGCTCAGTACCGAACAGCAGGGGCCTTATTTAAACCATCCGGCGCTGCTGCACAATGACTATTTCCACTGGGAGCTCGCTTTCCCGGAAGTATTCTTCGACCAATACGGCCGTTCCCTGGCCGACGCCGCCGGCTTCGACGCCGTCATCGGTAATCCGCCGTATATACGTATGGAATCATTTAAACAGCTAAAGGATTTCCTAAGAAAAGAATTTCTCGTTTATGAAACTCGTACCGATATTTATGCATACTTTCTTGAGAAATCATTTGCAATATCTAGAGTTGGGACTCACCTAGGATTTGTTGTGTCAAATAAATGGCTTCGATCCAAGTATGGGCAAAAGCTTCGAAAGCTTTTGCTTTCCAATGTTGAAATACACACTCTTATTGATTTTGAAGACTTGCCTGTTTTTGAGGCTACAACATACCCATTGATTTTGATTGCTGAATCCACACCGCCCTCTGTAGAGCACAAAATATTGATAACAAAGATGAATCAACTTGATTTTGCTGAACTAGCTGAGGTTGTTCAGATTGAATCTAGTTCAATCTCCCAGCATATGCTCACAGAAAATGAGTGGAATCTTTAAGGAGCTAAAACTCATGCCTTGCTAGAACGGATTGCTAAGGAAAACTGCCAATTGATTGATTACATTGGTAGTCCTTCATTAAGGGGCATAGTAACTGGTTTAAATGAAGCCTTTATCATCGATGCTGATGCTAGGAATCAATTAATCTTAGCAGCACCAACATTAACAGAGATTCTTCGGCCAGTTTGTGTAGGAAGTGAAATCAGACGATATGGAGTTGAGTGGGCTGGCCATTATTTAATTTATACCTATCATGGTATTGACTTATCAAACTATTCATTAATCGAAGAATTTCTTGAGAACTACAGGGATCAATTAGAAAACCGAGCGATTAGACAGGAATGGTATGAGCTTCAGCAGCCTCAGAAAGCTTACGAAGACAAGTTGATAAGTCCAAAGATTGTAATGCCGGATATGGCAGAGAGTGGAAGATTTCAACTTGATGAAAATGGTATGTTCTTAACTAATACTGCGTACTTTTTACCCACAGATGATAAATATCTTTTGGCTCTGCTTAACTCAAAATTATTAACATTTTGTTTGGCAAATACAAGCTCAACCTTTGGAGGCGGATATCTTCGCCTTTTTGGGCAATATGTTGAAAGACTACCTATTCGGGTGGTAACTCCCCAAATGTCCGAGAGAAAACGGAAGGAATTGATTCAAAACATAGTCGGATTATTGGAACAGAAAAAGAATACTTCTTTGAAGGAGAGAATTCTCCAGTTGCTCTTGCCTATTGAAGAATATGCGGATGTGATCCATGATTTGTTGGCGTTGTTAGCCGATCAAATGATAATTTTGTTTGAAGAAAGGGTTTTACTTGTAGAGCGGTTTTTTTACTGACCTTGATGGTGTAATGGATACCCAGGATTTTCATAAACTTCACTATAAAAGCAAACAGCAGGCGACGCTGTATAAGAATGTGCCGGCGGCACGGCCGTTTGTGGATGCTGAAAGTAAGAGCACCGTCTCTCTGGACAAAAGCCTGGGCTGGAATGAAGAGGCCTTCAAGGGCTTTGTCAAGGAGCTGGCCGGGCTTGTGCGTGGTTTGAGCGACCTGGTAGCCGTTAACAACAAATATGCGCCCACCTACCGCGAGTTGAGCGAACGCAACCAATGGACGGATGACCTGATCGACGAGATCGTCTATAAGCTCTACGGCCTCACGGAGGAAGAAATCGCTATCGTCGAAGGGACGATTTGATCGCTCCTCCGGACAGGATCATGATATGATGCCGGGGTGATTCTGAGTTACCAGCCGTTAGATATTATAGTATTATCTAGAAAAGTGTGTTTTCTGATGCAAAATGTTGCAAAATGTTGCATCCAGCGGTGAAAGAAACCGGATTATTATTGGTCAAAACGGCCGAATCGTATCTATAGGGGCGACCCAATCCGGCAATAACGCCCAAACCACGAACCCATGCCATACGGATTGGGTCGCCCGGTGATCGGCCGTTTTTCACGTGCTGCACACTGCTAATTTCTGTTGTGGCTTGATTTGCCGAAATCGAGCCGCGATTTAGCAAATCGCGCTGCAGATCGGCCGTTTTCCACGTGCAATGCACTGGCTTCTATGATGGGATGGCTCTTTTTGATCCGGGAATTGGTATTTTACCAGGTGCAATGCACGGTCGGCTGAAAAACTGTAAAACTG
>JBJYWP010000022.1:13608-38546 GCA_046259485.1 Promineifilaceae bacterium (SeqCode)
AAAACTGTAAAACTGATATACTGAAAAACTGACAACCTCTATGAACGACGAAACAGGCACCAACGGCATCGGCACCCTCAACGAAAAGCCGCTGCACGCCGCGTTGAAGGAATGGTACGCGCGGCCGGGGGACCGCTTTGAGGTGCCGGTCGACGGCTTTGTGGCCGATATTTTGCGCGATGACCTGCTGATTGAGATTCAGACGGGTACGTTCGCGGTGATGAAGCGTAAGCTGCGCCGCCTGCTGCCGGACCATCCCGTGCGCCTGGTATATCCGATCGCCCATGAGAAATGGATTGTCAAAACGGCCGTTGGCGATTCACCAAAAAGCCGCCGCAAGTCCCCCCGGCGCGGCTCCGTGGAAGATTTGTTTAATGAGCTGGTCAGCTTTCCGCACTTCATGAATGAGCCGAATTTCTCCCTCCACGTGCTCTTGATCCAGGAGGAGGAGCTGCGCCGGCACGATCAGAATCGGGCCTGGCGGCGGCGCGGTTGGATTACCGAGGAGCGCCGCCTGCTGACCGTGGTCGATGATCGCGTCTTTGAGAACCCAGGCGACCTGGCCACGCTTCTGCCCGCGGACTTGGCCGATCCTTTCACAACGGCCGATCTGGCCGAGGCTAACGGCAAACCCCGCCGCCTGGCGCAGCGAATGACCTACTGCCTGCGCGCGATGGGCGTGATTGAGATGGTGGGCAAAGACGGCCGATCGATTCTGTATAGAAGGCAAGTGAGTAGTAAGTAGTATTTAGTGTTTAGTTTTTAGATACCGTAAGCAGTCAGCAGTCAGCAGTTAGCCAACTGCCACTTGCCACTTGCCGCTTGCCTACTAAATACTAAATACCAAATACTAAATACTCACCCCCCTCACTCGAGACTAAAACCCATCTCCTCCAGGTCCCCCCGCAAATGGGGGCGCAGGGGTTTGTCCAGGCGGGTGGCGATGGGGCCGGACCAGGCGGCGATGTGCTGGTTGCGGTTGAGGTTCCCGTAGTAGGCGGCCAGTTCGTCGTCGTAGACCTCGATTTCCGGCGTGGGATCGACGTGATCATACTGCTCGTAATGAATGACGATTTCGCGCGGCAGGCGCGGCTTTTGCGGTGGAACCCGTTCGTCGTCCGGCCAGCCGAGACACATGCCGAAGACGACGTAGACGCCTTGGGGCAGGTCGAGCAGTTCGGCGGCTCGTTTGGGGTCGTTGCGGATAGCGCCGATCATCACGCCGCCCAGGCCGAAGGATTCCGCGGCCGTTTGTACGGACATGCCCACCAGCGCGGCGTCGATAGTCGATACGAGGGTCAGTTCCAGGCTCCTGGCCATGATGACGCCGTGATTGGCAACGGCCGTTTCCAGGCGTTTGGTGTCGGCGCAGAAAGCTAGGAACACCTCGCAGGTTTCGATATGCTTCTGGCCGTGGGTGATTTTGGCCAGCTCCTTGCGCGTTTCCAGATCGCGCACGACGACGATGCTGTAGGTCTGCATATTACTGCTTGTCGGCGCGCGGCGGGCAGCGCTCAGAATCGCTTCCAGCATCTCCTCCGCGATCGGCTCGCCGGTGTAAAAACGCGCCGTGACGTGGTTGTTCATGGTTTCAGTAACAGGGGTTGAATAAGTCATCATGCTCTCCCAGGGTTTTGGTTAATTATAGCGCAGTGGTGGGGGAAGGAGTATTTAGTGAGGGGTGTTTAGTATTTAGTGTCCGCCGATTGCAAATCGGCGTCTGACGCGGGAAAACATGCTCAAGCATGTTATGAATTCATTCGTAGTTAGAAATAGTAGGCTTGCAGCCTACTTTGTCAGGTCAGACGGTGGTTTGCAACCACCGGACCGGCTTGCTACTTGCCACCTGCCATCTGCTCCTTCAAATCTTGACCTCATATGGTATAATAGTAAGTAGTCGATCTATCTATTGGCCTGGAGCCAAAGGGGGTGTAGTTATGGGTAGCTTATCACGTAGTGGCGCCATTCTCGTAGCACTGTTTGGTTCGTTTCCGATTCTGGTATTTGTGACCTGGATGGTCTGGGAGCTGTTTGTCTATTTGAACGGCGGAACCCCTCCCGATCCCTCGCAGGCGTTCAAGGCTCTGTTTGCCGGGTTTGCATTCGCCCTGGCCGCTTTTACCTGTCTCTACGCCTGCCGCTCGACGAGAGAGTAAGTAGTGTTTAGTAAATAGTATTTAGTCTGCAATCACTGCAGACTAAATATTATTTACTACATACTAAATACTAACTAGCATCTACCAGGCGTACGCCTCAGGGGCGCGGCCGCCGGGACCGGGCCAGATTTCATCCAGCCTGGCCAGTGCTTCTTCGTCGAGTTCGATTTCCAGGGCGCGCAGGCTGCCGTTGAGCTGGTCCATGGTGCGCGGGCCGATGATCGGCGCGGTAACTGCCGGCTGTGCCAGCAGCCAGGCCAGGGCGACGTCGGCGGGATGCTCGCCCATGTCGCCGCAGAAGGCTTCCCACTCCTCAAGCTGCGCACGCTGTTTTTCGACTGTTTCCTGAACGCGCTCATCGGCGCGCCGTCCCTCAGCGATTTTTTGCAGGACGCCGGCAAGTAAACCGCTGGCCAGCGGGCTCCAGGGGATCAGGCCGAGACCGTATTCTTCGCAGGCGGGGATCACGTCCAGTTCGACCATACGCGCGTTGAGATTGTAGAGACTTTGCTCGGAGACCAGACCCATAAAGTGGCGCGCCTTGGCGATTTCGTTGGCCTGGGCGATGTGCCAGCCGGCGAAGTTGCTGCTGCCCACGTAGAGAACTTTGCCTTCATGGACCAGCTGCTCCATGGCCTGCCAGATTTCCTCCCAGGGCGTGTCCCGCTGGATATGGTGCATCTGGTACAGGTCGATGTAGTCGGTCTTCAAGCGGCGCAGGCTGTCTTCACAGGCGCGCTTGATATGCAGGGCGGAGAGGCCGGATTGGTTGGGCCAGTCGCCCATATTGCCATAGACCTTGGTGGCCAGGACCACTTTCTCGCGCCGCTCGCCACCCTGGGCGAACCAACGGCCGATTATTTTTTCGGTGACCCCTTCGCCCTTCTTCCAACCGTAAACGTTGGCGGTGTCGAAGAAATTGATGCCCAATTCTAGGGCCTGGTCCATGATCGCGAAGCTGTCCGGTTCCGTGGTGTGCGGACCGAAGTTCATGGTCCCTAAACAGAGCGGGCTGACTTTGAGGCCGGTACGGCCGAGGTAACGGTATTGCATGTAATTTTGCTCCTTTACAATAATTAATTGTCGAATTGTTGAATTGTTGAATGGCTAATTAACAAATTCAACCATTCAGCAATTCAATTATTAAGTATTCTTCACATACCTGTCAAAAAACTCAATTGAGCGGTTCATGGCCGTCCAGAAGCTGATGACCAGGTTGTGATTGTCGCCGTCGTAGAGGTACAGCTCGACGGGTTGGCCGGCGGCTTCCATTTCCGCGGCCAGGATCTCTGAGAATTCATAGGGCACGCTGGCGTCGCCGGTGCCGTGATGCAGCTGGATGGGACCGGAGATGTCTTCCAGGTAGCTGTTGGAGGACATTGCCGCCCAGAAATCGGGATATTCTTCCGGGGAACCGTAGAGGCCGAACCAGCGATTGCGGCGCTGCGCTTCGCGCGTGGGGTCGGGGGTGGACGTCGGCTCGTTGGGATCACCGTGCCGCCATTTGGTGAACATATCAGGGAAGGAGACGACGACGCCGCCCCAGATGACACCGGCCTTGATTTCGTCGGAGATGACCATGGATCGCAGGGTGATGAACCCACCCATGGAGTGGCCCCACATGCCGATGCGATCGGGATCGGCGTAGTCGAGGGTTTTGACGCTGGCCAGGCCGTTGAGCACATCGGCCGTATAGCCGGGTGAGCGGTAGGCGACGACCGCTTCTCCTTCTGAATCGCCGTGGCCGCGGTAATCGGAGCGGAAGACGATATAGCCGCTGCGGGCGATGGCGTCAACGTAGTCCAAGTAACGTTCCGTGGTGCGGTAAATCTCGGGCTCGATCCAGCCGTGGTTAAAGAGGATGACCGGCCAGCCAGTTTCGGGCGGCGTGCCCCAGGGGACGGTCAGCAGGGCGTAGATTTTGTTGCCTTCCGACTGGTAAGAGACAACGTAGCGATCGTAATTGTCGCTCGGCTCCAGGGTGCGCTCGAAGGTAATTTCACTGCCCGGGTATTCCTGCCGGCGCATGACTTCGATCATCAGCGGGTTGGTGGGCGTCGCCGTAGGCGTGCGCGTCGGGGTGGAGGAGGCGGTCGGGGTAGGGCTTGGCGATGGCGTGGCCGAAGGCGTAACAGTCGCGGTGGCCGTAGGGGTGGCGGTAGGAACGGCCGTATTTGTCGGCGCGATAGTGGTCGGGACCTGCGTAATCTGCCCAGCAGCAGCCACGCCTTCATTCAGCGGCTGCTCCTGCGCGCAGGCGGCCGGCATTAGAGTTAGTAGTAGAAAAACGGCCGTTATGGCAATGGCTCTCTTCCCAATCATGCTTGGATCAAACATGCCCTGATCATATGGGGGAGAATTAAAAGAAGCAAGGAGTATTTAGTAAATAGTATTCAGTATTTAGTATTTACATCCACCATCGGCCGTAAGCGCAGCGGCGACATCCGAAACTTGTACTGAGCGAAGTTGAAGTATCCCAAATCTCTCGGCTTTGCTTGACAAGTGAGAAGACGCGGATTATTCTTTTGACAATTGTCGGTGGCTTCATTTTTTAGCCTTTAAGGAGGTTCCCTATGTGTTGTTTATTGATGGTGTTGATGTTGATCGGTCCGCGCGCCGCTATTCTGGTGTGGTGGATTATGGACCAGGCTCGCTGGACGCTCACTTTTGCTGGATCCTGGCTCTGGCCACTGCTGGGCTTTATTTTCCTACCCTGGACCACGCTGGCTTATGTTCTCGTCTATCCGGGAGGTATAGTACTTTTCGATTGGTTTATCCTTGGTTTGGCAGTACTAATCGACTTGAGCTCCTGGTTCGGCGGCTACCGCGGCCGTAAGGATGTGCCATACATTAATTAGAATGTCGGATGTCGGATGTATGATGTCGGATGTGAATACTGAATACTAAATACTGATAACTGGCAATTGGTAACCGGTAACTGGTAACTACACGGCGGCGCGATCTTGAGAGATCGCGCCGTTTTTTTGTGCCATAATTCACCCTCGCGCAAGGATTGCGCGGTTGCGAAGACTCAATACTAAATACAAAATACTAAATACTAACAACTCCATCTCATTCTTCCAAAGCCAGAATCTGTTCAATAACCTGGGTTTGGAAGGATTCGTGAGCGCCGTCTTGGGGGAGGAAGAGGACATCGTAGCCGGCTTGTTGCAGGGCGTCAGCGAAGGCCTGGGCGTTGTCGAATGCGGTGTCGCCGGCGCGATCGTTCTTGCCGTGCAGGATGCGCACCTGCAGATCGGGGTTATGGCCAACGGCCGTATATTCAGCGAGTGGCGCCATGAGTTCACTATAGAAGGGATTGTCCCCATTTCCCAGCCAGAAATCGCCGGGGTACGCTCCGGCGCTGGGGATGAAGGCGGTGATTTGCGCCGGATCGGCCGCGGCCAGGCAGTCTACTCGCCGGTCCGGCACGTCATTTTGGGCGGCGTACGCGTCCAGGACGGCCGTAGGATCTCCATCACCAATGCTGACAATAGAACCCAGCCAGGCGCCGGCGGAAAAACCGGCCCAGATGACGCGGCTGGGGTCAGCGCCATATTCCTCGCCGTGCTCGGCAGCGAAGCGCAGGGCGCAGACGGCATCTTCCACGGCTTCGCGCAAATCGGCCGTTCCGCCGCCTCTGGTCACAAGGTCCTGCCAGTTTAAGGAGAGCACTACATAGCCGTCGCGGGCCAGGATACGGCCGAATGTCCTGCCGGTGCCGCTGTCCAGGTCGGAGCCGTGCGCCCAGATGACGACCGGTTTTGCAGCGTTTGACCCGGGCAGGTAATAGAGGTCCAGGGTCTCATCCTGCGCCTCGGGATCGACGGCCGTGACATAACGCAGGTGAGTGATCGCCGCCGGTTCGGCCGTCGCCGTGGGTTTAGGCGTATCGGTTGGCGGTAGGGGAGTCGCTGATGGGGACAGGGAGGTCGGGCTGGGCGGAGAGGTTGGCGTGGAGGCCGGGGCCGGCTCTTTTGCGGAGGAGGAGCAGGCGCTGAGAACGGCCGTTACGGCGATGCATAGCAAGCAAAACTGTAGGTAACGCGCGATCTGGCTAGTCATATAAAATTACTCCTTAACTTGGGATGGGTGCATTATAACAGAAAAGGATTCGATTTTCAGCAGGTTTTATAGGCGGTCAGGCGGTCAGGTTGTCAGGTGGTCGGCGAGTTAGGGAGCGGTTTTGGGGTTTGGTATTCAAATTTAGGGCGTTTTTATGTAGAATGTAGTGAACCAATTTCATTGACGATGACGACTGATATCGCCATTACCCTGTTGATCATCCTGGCCGCGCTGGTTCTTTTCGCCACGGAGAAGCTGCGCGTGGATGTCGTGGCCCTGCTAGTTTTGATCACAGTCGGCATCTTCGGCCTCATTCCCCCCGACGAACTTTTCAGCGGTTTCTCCAATTCGGCCGTTATTACCGTGTGGGCCGTCTACATGGTGTCCGGCGGGTTGTTCAAGACGGGGGTGGCGGACTCGATGGGACGGGCCATTCTCAAGGTTGCCGGAGATGGCGAGGTGCGCCTGATCGCCACGATCATGCTTACCGTCGGCCTCATTTCCGCTTTTATGAATAATGTCGGCGCGGTGGCGATGCTGCTGCCGGCCGTGGTAGGTATCTCGCGGCAGACGAAAACACCGATTTCCAAACTTCTCATCCCTCTTGCTTTCGCTTCCCTGTTGGGCGGCAAGATGACCCTGATCGGCACCCCGGCCAATATCCTGGCCGCGGGTATTCTCACCGAAGTAGGACTGGAATCTTTTGGGTTTTTCGAATTCACGCCCATGGGCATTGTCGTCCTGGCCACGGGCATCCTCTACATGATCACGATCGGCCGTCGGCTGCTGCCCGTGCGCGAAGGAGCGCGCGGCCGTCAGGATTTCGATCAGCTGCGCGGTTATGTGACCGAGGTGCGGGTGAATGCCGGGAGCCCGCTGGCCGGCAAGACGCTGGTCGAGTCTTGTCTGGGTAAGGAATACGATTTTACTGTGCTGGCGATGCAGCGCGAGAACGGCGATTTGCCGCCGCTGCACCGCGATACACGGATTCGCGCCGGGGATATGCTGGCCTTGGAAGGACAGGCGGCGAATATCCTGGCCGCGCGACGAAAGCTGGGATTGACGCCGGTTGTGGTGCAGGATGTGCAGCTTGATGATCTGGAACCGCACGATATTGAGCTGGTTGAGGTGGCCCTGGCCCCCAATTCACGCCTGATCGGGCACAGCTTGAGCGAAATGCAGTTTCGCGAACGTTTCGGTTTTTCGGCGCTGGCTATCTCGCGGCAAGGTGAGATGATCAGGCAGCGCGTGGGCAGTATCCCGCTGCGCGCCGGCGATATGCTGCTGCTGCAAGGGTCGCATTATCGCATTGAGGAACTGCAGCAGGGACGAGATTTCCTGGTCATGGTGCCCGTGAAGCACGAGACCTTCCGCCTGAACAAGGCGCCGATCGCTGTGGGGGCGCTGTTGCTGGCGATTGGGCTGACGATTTTCGCGGGCATGGATATCGCCCTGGCCATGGTTATCGCGGCGATGATCATGATTCTCAGCGGCGTACTGACGATTGAGGAAGCGTACGACAGCGTCGATTGGCGCACGGTATTCCTGGTGGCGGGTATGCTGCCGCTGGGGATGGCTATGGCGGAAACGGGAACGGCCGAATATCTGGCCGACATCGTCCTGGGCATCTTTGGACCTTTCGGCCCGCGGGCGGCATTGGCCGGGATTTACCTGCTGGCGGCGCTGATCACCCAGCCGATGTCCAACGCGGCGGCGATCGTGCTCGTGGTGCCCATCGCCCTGGATACTGCTTTCGGCCTGGGGGCGAATTATAAGACCTTCACCATGGCCGTGGTCATCGGCGCGGCGACCAGTTTCCTCTCGCCGGTGGGGCACAAGGCGAATGTGTTGATCTTCGGCCCCGGCGGTTATAAATTCACCGACTACGCCCGCGTCGGCGCGCTGCTGACGATGATCCTGCTCATTGTTTCAATGATCTTTCTGCCGATCTTCTGGCCGTTGTTTCCCTGAGCAAAGTGGCAGGTGGCAGGTGGCAAAGAGATAGAGTTTGAGATAGAGATAGAGGATTAGTCCACATCCGCAATCCGCAATCTGAAATTATTCTCAGGGTGCTTCGGGAACGGGAGGAAGGTCGGGGATGTCCAGGCTTTCCGAGGCGGCGCGAGCGGGAGCAGGTTCTACTTCCGGCACCGGCGGTAGGTCGAAGACGGCCAGGCTTTCCAACGCTTCAACATCCTCTTCCGCTTGAATGGCCGTTTCGACAACGCCTTTTTCATCGACAGTGATTTTAATGGTGATGGTTATTTCGGGGGTCATTGGGGGTCTCCGAGATAGTTTGTCAGTACGTCAGTTCGTCAGTTTGTCAGTGGGCGACACTGAAATACTGACTAACTGAAATACTACTTAATCGTCACCTGCGTAATCTCATTCCCATCAATATAGACATCGACGAGACGGCCGTTTGCGCAGGCGATGGTGAGCATGGTCAGCAGGTTGGTGACGCCGTCGTCGGCGCCGGCGCGGATTTTTAACCAGCCGGGAGGTGCGTTTTCAATAATAGCCCAGGCCTGGCGAGAGCCATCTTTGGCGTGCGCCGCGATGACTTTGCGATTGTTGTACCACATGGGGGGACTCCTTTGGAAGTTTTTCAGTATTTCAGGTATTCAGCTTGTTAGCTTATTAGGTTATTAGGTTATCAGGTTATCAGGTTATCAGGTTGTCAGGTTGTCAGGTTGTCAGGTTGTCAGCTTGTTAGCTTGTCAGCTGATGGCTGATGGCTGACGGCTTAATCATATCGTAAGCAAATTTATTGTAGCACAACGTTTACGTTGTGTAGAATCGCAACCTGAAGGTTGCGCTACAAAAGTACAAAAGAAACCCAGTTTTTTTGCTAACCAGCAATTTTGGTAAATCGTGGGACAAAAAACCGGGTTTCTAACTAGCGTCTACAACTAGCATCTACAAGCCGTTCTTACATCCCGGTTTCAATGACGGTGATGATGAACTGCGCTTCTTCGATTAGCTGGGCGGCGATGTCCGGCGAGAGCTTGCTGCCGGAGTAGATGCCTACCTGCTTGATGAAGTTGTTCAGCGAATGGACCGCCTGGAGCGGACGGCCGTCATCCAGGTGCCTCTGCGCGGTTTCCAGCATGGCAATCAGCGAACGGCCGTTGCCGGGATTGATTTCGCCCTGATTGATAAGGTCCTGCACCCAATCGATCAGATCCTGGATCATGTCGCTCGGATTGCCGTACTGCACGAAAACGGCCGTTGTGCGCCCGGGCACAGTGAAGGTGCCGTCTTCCGCGTAGCTGCTCGTCTTCACGAGATCATCCACCGAATTCACATGGATCGGATGCAGCGTGTAGCCCATACCCGCCAGGTCATCGACCGTGATTGTCTGGGCCTCGTCATTGGCGTTGACCAGAACCACGATCGAGTCGTAATGCACATCCAAGTCCTGGGCCAGGCCGGCGTCGACGATGCTCATCACGATCAGGCCAGGAAGCTGTGCCGAACCGGTGTTGTGGAAGGCCACTCGCTCCTGCACCTCGGCGAAGGTCTGCAGGTGGAACAGCGGCGTGCTGGCGCGTAAGGCGAGCAGCTCCTGATAGAGAGCAGTCGAGAAGGCGATGCTGTCCGGGTCGGGGTTCAGGGCCGGATCGGCCAGGCGCGGCCCGATCAGGTACCAGTTCTCCTGGTTCTTGCCGGCCACAGGCAGACCGATGGCGTAGTTGCTGTCCTGGTAGGTGAAGTCCAGCTTGTTGAACCAGTCGCCGGAGTTGTAGCTGTCGCGGTCGAACGCTTTGGAGCGCAGCAGGTCACTGCCGGCCTGCATGAAGGGCACGCCCTGGCCCAGCAGGACCGTGGAGAAACCCACGTTCTGGGCGCGCACGCGCTCTTCCATCGACGCTGTTAAGGGCATCTTGTAAGTGTTGTTGTCGTACAGCGTCTGGTTGTCGTGTTTGGAGATATAGGTGATATCTTCCTGCGGGTCATCGGTGTAACCGGCCGGCTGGCCGTTGTAATCGATTTGCGCGCCGGTCACCAGGTTATTGCTGCTGTCGACAAAGGTGTAGTCGGCCAGGTTGCCGGCCATACCCAGGCGAACCAGGTCGGTAAGATGCATCAGGTTGGCCAGGGCATTGTTGTTGGCCGTGCTGATGCTCATGACGTGGCTCGTGCCGTCATAGCTAAAGGTCACGCTCTGGCCCACTTCCACGGTGAAGGGGATATTGGCGCCGTTGGGCACGCCGTCCTGGCCGTAGTTCACATCCCAGCTCTCGTCGATGGCCACTTTAGCCTCGTAGCTGCCGGCCGGTAGGGTACTGGTGGTGAACTCGTAAGTGCCGTCGTCATCCGGGTCTTGCAGCCATGAGCGCAAGCAGTCCGGAGACCAATCGCCCGGGCAGCCGAGGGAATTCTGGAAGCTCCCGGCGGCGACGGCGATGGGCGTGTTAACATCGTCGGTTACCCAATTGGTCGCCCTTGAGAAGTAGAATTTAACGGCCGTTTCAGTGCCCAGGTTCAGCAGGATATTCGACCCACCGGGCCCGCCGTAGCTCTCGTCCCAGGAGTTGTTCAGCGCGGCCTTGTATTCATACGCGCCGCCGGGGATGGAGAAGGTCTGCTGCCAGACCTGGTCGTCCGCGTCAAAGGCTAGATGGGTGATCGCGCAGTCTGGCTGCCAATCGCCGCCGCAGCCCAATTCAGACTGTAAGTCACCGGCGATGGTCACGGTGTCCGGTTCCGGCTGGGCATCGGGCGTGCCGCTTAGATCGTTGGGATCATAGTAGAGTCCATTGGCGAAACCCTGGTTGATTACCAAAGAATCGCCGCTGTCGAAGGGGCTGCCGCCGCGTACGGCATCGCGCAGGCGGTCGCTGAAGGAGCCGATACCCGTGCCGCCGAGGTTGGCTTGGGTAGCCTGGACGAATAGGGCGTCATTGGCTACTTCGCCGAAGTTCCAGCCCTCGCCGTAGATGTAGATCGTGGGGTCGATGGCGTGCAAGGCGTCCTGGACGTTGCGCATATTTTGCAGCGAGTGGTGGCCCATGAGGTCGAAGCGGAAGGCGTCGACCTTGTATTCCTTAGCCCAGACGACCAGGGAGTCAATCATGAGTTTTTCCATCATATTGTGCTCGGTGGCCGTGTTCGAGCAGCAGGTGCTGTTCTCGACCTCGCCGACGTCGTTCAGGCGGTGGTAGTAGCCGGGCACGACCTGGTCCAAAACGGAGTAGGGGTCCTGGCCGTGGGCGTTGGTGTGGTTGTAGACCACGTCCATGACCACGCGCAGGTTATCGTCTTCGTTAAGCGCCTGCACCATCTCGCGGAATTCGAGGATGCGCGCTTCACTGTCGGGATCGGTGCTGTAACTGCCCTCCGGCGTCGTGTAATGGAAAGGATCGTAGCCCCAGTTGAAGCCGTCCAGGTTTTCATACTGGGTGATCAAGGCCTGCTGCTGATCGGAGTCCGGTTTGTATAAGGCTAAATCGCCCCAATCCGCTTCCTGCCAGGTGTTCTTGTCTTCGTTGATCGTGGCGATGTCGAAGGCGGGCAGCAGGTGTAGGTGGGTCAGACCTGCTTCTTGCAGCTTGCGCAGGTGCTGCACGCCATAGCTGTTGTCCAGGGTGAAGGCTTTAAAGGTACCCTTGAGATCGTCGGGCACGGAGGGATCGTTAACACTGAAATCGCGGATGTGGATCTCGTAGATCGAGATATCCTCAGGCGCGGCCAGCTCCGGTTTTTGTAGCGTGTCCCAGCCGTCCGGTTTCAGCGCCGGGTCTTGCAGATTGACGATCTGGCTGCGCGTGCTGTTCATGGACAGGCTGAGCGAGTAGGGGTCGGTGACCATGTTATGCTCGACCTGGCCGGTACTGTGCACGTAGATCTCGACTTCGAAGAGGTAGTATTTGTCCTTCCACCTGCCATCGCCGGTCGCGCTCCACACGCCGTAAGCAGGATCGAGGGTCATAGGCACGGTCGTTCCGGTGGTCGCCGTATCGGAATCGTCGTAAAGGTGCAGGGTGACCGATTTGGCCGTCGGCGCCCAGACGCTGATTGTGGGCACGCCGCCATGCCAGGTCACGCCCAGCTCACCGTCGTAGGTGTAGAGGTCATCGAGCACGCCGGGGATTTGTAAGCCGGTGGCATCAACCAGGAAGCCGTTTTGGTCCACGGAGGAAACGGCGATCTGGCCTTTGAGGATTTCCGGCACCTGAGCCATATCCACGGCGGTGATCTTGAGACCGGGGAGATCGGCCAGGTTGGGGAATTTCGCCTTCACTTCGCTGCTCACAACCCCGGGGACCAGGGTGAGGCTGCTGCCGCCGAGGATGCCGCCGGCGGAGAGGCTGAGCCCGCCGTCAGCGGCGTAGTTGAGCTGGTAAACCAGGTTGGGGTCACCGGCTCCGGACCAGAGGATGGTGTTTTTGTCGACCCAGTAAGCGCTCTGCTGGTTGATGTTGCCGGGCACGCCAGCGGTCAGGATGGGCAGCACGTAATGGGGTTCATCAGGGTGGTCTGGCCCTTGTCCTTCAAGCTGCCAGACCTCGTAACCCCACTTGCCGACCTTCAGGATCTGATCGTTACCGGGGTCTTTCGTGTCGCCGCGGTGGAGGATGTAGTTGAAGTTCTGCGTGGGATCAATGAGTTCCACGGTGAAGCCGATGCCGAAGGAGTCCTGGATATCAGGCTTGCGCGGCGTGGTCCAGCCGGGATCGGCCGTGTTGTTCCAGGTGTGTAAACCCCAGAAGTCGATGAAATTATCGCTGCTGTAATCGCCGTAATCGCCGTCGGCGCGGTGGTAGCGAATGATTGCATAACCCTCGGCCGCGCCGCGCTGCGGGTAGACGGTCTCGTTGCCGGACATCACCCAGACGGTGGCCATTTCCTCGGGGATGAAGGATTGGTTGGGGCCGGGGTCTTTGGTGTCGCCGTTGTGGATAATGAAGTTGACCGGCTGGGTCACATCTTGCACAAGGACGGTCCAGTAGGCGCCAAAATCGTCGAATCCGGCCGGCGGCTTGGGCGAACCCCAATCAGTAACTTCGGAAGGATCGATGGCGTCGCCCCACAGGTGCAGGCCCCAGTCAGCGTAAGCCGCGTCGTCGCGATGGTAGTGAATGGTCACGTACCCTTGGACCGCCGCCTGGGAGGTGTAGACCATGGGATCATTTTGTTTGAGCCAGATCTGCGGCGTCTCGTTGGGATTGAAGAAGCGATCGGGCGAATTGTCGGGATCTTTGACGCCATTAACATCTTTGACAATGAAGCCCACATTGGAGGCATTTTCGGCCAGCGTGAGCCAGGCGAAACGGCCGTATTCGTCCTCGCCGATGAAGGGCTTTGGTGTGTCCCAAGTGACGGTTTCATCAATGTCACCCCAGGCGTAAAGGCCCCAGTTGTCGTAATCCGCCGCGTCGCGCAGGTAGTGCACCACGGCATAGGGACTACCGCCGGGAGGCTGCGGGATAGGGAAGATGGGCGTGATATTGGAGACTTCGGCGTAGCTGAGATTGCCCGAAATGTCGCGCACCACGGCTACGAAGTCGAGCTTGTCGCCCTCGTTAAAGCCGCCGGGCACGTCGTCGAGTGAGAAGAAGACGCGGTAAGGGGAGTTGTCGTCGACGCCAACGGCGGTATAGTCCGTTGTGCCGCTCTTGCGCACGGCGAAGGTGACCTCCGCGTACTGCGCATTGTCCAGGGCGACGCCGACCTCGATGCGACCCTGCACCTCGTTACCGTCCATAACCTGGGTCTGGATCAAGACTTCCTGGTCGTTGGCCAGCGTGTTAAAGGCCGGGATGGGTGCGTAGGGGCTGGCTGAAATAGGCGCATCTGCCTTGTAGAGGACAAAGCTCGTCGCCGGGACGGTGACCGAGACCAGGCCGGTCGCATCGCTGCTGACTGCCGGGGCGCCGGCCGGATAGAGCGGGGTGAAGGACGTGCCAAGACTGTCGATGACGAAGGAGGATGTTTGCTCGCTCGTGGCATTGTTGAAGGCAGCGAGGTATTCGACTTTCTCCTCGCGGTCGATGCGGCTGAAGGCGTAGATGCCCTGGCCATTGGCGGCATAACGGTGCAGCTGCGCGCCGGTGCGCAGGCCGATATTGGCCGGGTCTTCCAGGATTGCCGCGAAGTTGCTGTAGGCCATGTACAGCGGGTGCGTCTGGTCGAAGTTGGCATCGGCCGTCGTGGCGTCGGTGCCGATCAGGTCGTTGGCATTGTATTCGTCCACCTGGCTGGGCATCATGTCCTGGCGGGCGTCTTTATCGCCGCCTGTGCCGGTGAAGCCCTGCTCGTCACCGTAGTAGATGACGGGGATGCCGCGGGCGAAGAACATCAGCCCCGTGGCCAGTTCGGAGCGGGCGACCATTGCCTCGTCGCTCAACCCATAGTTGTTGTCGGCGTTCAAGAACCAGCCGAAACGGCCGAGATCGTGGTTGCCGGTGAAAGTGGGCAGGGCGTAGACGTTGGAATTGGCGTCGGTGAAGTAGTCGTCATCCGCAAACAGCGTGCGCAGTGAATCGGCGCTGCCGTTGGCCGAAGCGTAGCTTCGGACCTGTCCCTGGAAGCGGAAGTCGAGCACGGCCGGAAAGTCGGCGCGGCTGGTGTATTGGCTGAGCAGGACGGGATCGCCGCTGTAGACTTCGCCGAAGACAAAGAATTCATTGTGGCCTTCCGCCTGAGCCTTGGCCATGATCTGGGGTACGAACTCCTGCCAAAATTCCAGGTTGACGTGTTTGACGGTGTCGATGCGGTAGCCGTCAATTTCGTAGAACTCGATCCAATCTTTGTAGATGTCGATCATGCCGTCGACGACGTCGGGATGTTCGGTGAACATGTCGTCCAGGCCGTAGAAATCACCGTAGAGTGAGCTTTCGCCGCTGAAGGTGGAATTACCGCGGTTGTGGTAGTAGATGGTGTTGTTCAGCCAATCGGGGACCTTGACCGGGGCGTCTTGACGGTTGTAAGGCGTGTAGGGAAAGCTGACCGCCGGGTCCAGTTCGGGGAAGGTGCCCGTGCCCACGTAATGGCGGTCGTCAAAGATGACGCCGTCAGAATCACGGAAGGCCTGGTCCGCCTTGCTGATGTAATTGTACTGCCCTTGTTCATAGTCGATGATATCGGCCGTGTGGTTGGTGATGATGTCGAAGAAGACTTTCATGCCGCGGGCGTGGGCCTGATCAATCAAATACTCCAGCTCGGCGTTGGTGCCCATGTGGGGATCGATTTGTGAAAAATCCACCGGCCAGTAGCCATGATAACCGGCTGAGATATCGGGCTCTTCACCCTGCACGGGGTTATTTTCGAAGACAGGCGTCATCCAGATCGCCGTCGTGCCTAAGCTCTGCAAGTAATCGAGCTGGTCGATCAGGCCGGCCAGGTCGCCGCCGTGATAGAAGCCTTTATCAGTGGGATCAAAGCCGTTGGCAAGCCTGTCGCCGGGGATGAAGCCGGTGTTGTTGGCCGGATCGCCGTTGTCAAAGCGGTCGGGCATGACGAAGTAGAAGACCTCATCTTGGTTGGGATTGCGTAGCGGTGCCGTGGCCAGGGCGGCGATTTCCGGCGGCACTACAGCCGCTTCGACATTGACGGTTACCTCAGTGGTGGCCGAGTCGAAGGCTATCGTTACTTGAGAACCGGCCGAAGGGACGCTGAAAGGTACGTTGGAGCCGGGGTAAGAGATGTTCCAGCCCTCGTTGAGGGCGGCTTTGAATTCATAGCCGCCGGCGGGAATCGCGTTGGTCGTAAACATATAAACGCCGTCGCCGTCCGGGTCTTGCAGCCAAGAACGCAGGCAGTCGGGCTGCCAGTCACCGGGGCAACCTAGCTCGCTCTGGAAGCTTCCGGCGGCTGTGGCGATCACGGAATTGAAATTGTCGGTGATCCAGTGGGTGCCGTGATCGTAGTAGAACTTAACGTCCTGATCAGTGGCCAGATTAAGGGGGATATTGGCGCCGTTGGGTTGGGCGTTGAGGCCGTAATTTTCGTCCCAGCTGCCGTTGAGAGCGGCTTTATACTCCCAATTCCCTTCAGGCACGGAAATATCATTCTGCCAGACGGTGTCTTCGGCGTCGTAGACCAGGCTGCTCGCCGCACAGTCGGGCTGCCAGTCACCGGGGCAACCCAGTTCGGACTGCAGGCTGCCGGCGATGGTCACGCTGGTCGGTTCAGGGGTCTGGCCGGAAACGGCCGTTCCGCCGGCCAGGGTCATGATGACCATGACTAACAGCAGAAGACTCACTAACTTGCTTCTATTTTTAATCGCTTGGTTCATGTGTTATCTCCAATCTCCTATTTAGATAATAGAATTCGATCTTCGGAAATAAACGCGTCGTTGTAGGGTAATGATGGGGATATGCGTTTCCGGAAAATCACAACATGGTAACTTTCTATAAAACAAAAAACGCCGCCGAGAACAAGCTCGACAGCGTTTAAAACATCGATAAGGGAGTTGCCCAAAGGGCCGTTTGCAGCAAAATGAAGAGGAAGCGGTTGGAAGCCCGATTAAAAGCGTTGGCCTTAAGGCGATGTTTGTGCAAATGGTTCATGTGGGCAATTCGTCCAGGTGTTAACGAGAGCAGCCTGGATGTGGTTGAATTTATATCATCTTGGGGATGGATGGTCAATGGGTTTTAAGGGTTGGAAAGGGGCAGGGTGGCAAGTTTTTAGTAAGCAGTTATTAGTCAGTAGTATTCAGTTCGCAGCCGCGACATTCTTGTCGGGCGGAGGATCATGCCTGGTAGATTGGCCGCAGAAGGATGATGATTAATAAAATTACCGTTGGCAAGGTGGCAGGGTGGCACGATTAGTACATAAAAAATCAGGAAACATTGTAAGCCGCTGCGCGGGCTCCGTGGCTCGTTTGGGGGCTGTTTTGCAACGTAATGCAACATAATGCAACATTTTGCAACATAAAACGGGGCGATCTAGATGTTAATATAATATTATTAATCCTGAGGTTGCAAATCCCAGGCTGATTATGAGGAAAGCCATTTGAGGGTGATAGATTGGCTGCAGAATTCGTCGCTGCGTCTAAGATAGGGAAACGTGTTTATGGATGTTGATTTTTTAAATCGGTAATAGCAGCCGGCGTCGCCTGGGGTTGCAAACCCCAGGCTGAGAGTGAAAAAGTTTGCTCAAGCAAACTAATACCGTTCCTGGCCAATTACCGAGTTATTTTCTGAAGATTCATAAACACGTTTTTCGTGATAGCAGCGAATTCATTCTTTGTGCAGTGCATGGGATGGGGTGAAACGGCCGTATTTTCGCGTGCAATGCACCGAGCGGATTCCATAAACAAAAACAACCCGCAGTTTCTTGCTGCGGGTTGTTTTTGGTAGCGCCAGTGCTTTTTAAGAGTAGAGCCTAACAGCCGGGCATTCTAAAGCTGGCAATACGTGTCTGCCAGCCGGCCGCGCTTGAGGCCTGGCCTTCGGCCGTGTAATACTCATTCACATACCAGAATGTGCAGTCATCCCTGGGATCGACATTCATCGACGTATAGTCGCCCCAACGGCTGTTTGTTGTTAGCTGAACACCGGTGCCGTCGATTATGGTGCCTTCGTTCAGAGTCATCATCCCCAGTGGATCGCCGGCCATGCGCCCGGTATAGCGAATGCCGGGGTAGACGTCCAGGCCATTGACCACGCTATAACCTAAGGCCATATTGCCGTTCTTGTCCATGGCGACGCTGCCCATCCAGCGATGCACGCCGTCGCCTGGCGCGTAAGTGCCCTGCTGGTGGACAGAATATTGTCCGTTTTCACGACGCAACTCGTACCAGCGTACACCCGCTTCACCGGGAAGCGCTTCCACTGATTGGTTAGTCACCAGCGCTTCATAATCGCCGAAGTTGCGATACGCCAGACGCCAGAGCGCCCGTTGGCGGTAAGATTGCACGTCCAGGAATTGTTGGCGATTGACGATGCCCGGCTGCGGTAAGCAGTCGCGGCTGGTCGGTCCGCAAGGAAAAATGGAATCGAAATTCGCGACCGGCAGTGAGCCTGCGAAATCCAGCGAGGCTTCGGCGCGTGAATTCCACTGCACTGAAAGTTCCCAAATATTAAGCGCGTCAAATGTCGCCCCATAGTTGGCATCATCGTCCATGGTGCCTACGATTGGTGCAGATACGCGCGCTTGCGGGCGGCGGTTTCCATCGATGTCCGGCGGCAGAAGGCCGTCGCCGATGAGCTCCAGCGGCACCTCGTCAGAATCGAGGAAGAACTGCACCGCTCGCGCCCTTGGATTACCGGAAATCATCTTTGCCTTTTCCAGGGCGTAGACACTGATGCCGTACTTGTTGAAAACCCCAAAATCTCGGGTGGTCATGATGTAGGAATCAGTCCACACGCCATATTTGGGATAGTCAGGGAAGTAGTAGCCAATGCCAGCATCATCATCCGGCTGGGTGACGAAAGCGTAACGGTAATATATACCTGTCGGATCAGGTGTCTTGGAGACGGCGACGCAGTTGTAGAAAGGCAGGGTGGGATCGTCAAAGCCGCGTGTCGTGAACTGGGTGAGAATCCAGCGGTTTACGAGCTGGTCATAAACCACGATGGGATCGCCGGATGGATCGGTGCAGTCATCAACAGCGAAACCGTCCCACAGGTCGCCAATCGCCAGCGGACCAAGAAGCAGATTGCCCTGCTTGTCATAGACGGCATAGGCGAGGTTAACCATTTCTACGTAATGGTTAGGCCCGACATCGCCGACGGGATCAGGAGGGTTTACGCGGAAGCCAAAGAGGTTGAAGTTATCATTGTTGCTGATACCTTCGAAGTTCTGCAAGGTCGGTGGCGTGGCCGTGGTTGAGAATTCCGCCGCTCCTTGGGATGCAGCCGTCTGTAATGCGGCGTCGGCGCTGTGTCCGCGGTCGGCGGCTACCGGTCCGCGATCCGGCCTTACCTCAAGCAGGCGATCGTTCGCTGGCGCGGCGCTTTGCGGAAGGGCAGCGCGGGCGATCTCACTCAGGGGGCGTGTCGTGTCGAAGGCGACTGCCTCACTAAAGACCGGCTGGGCTTTGAAATTTGCTTTATCAACCGCCTGCGTGCTTTGGGCATTGGCGGCGAAGACGATATTGACCAACAACAAAAACAATCCTGTGAAAAAAGTGGTTCGCTTAATCATAGTTATTACCTCCGAATTGTGTTTAAAGAAAAAGAGAATTGGACGGTAGGCGGCTGTTATGAGAACAACCAGTTTTCAGAATGGATTTAGACGGCTCTGACGACGATGATCGAGCCACGAACAGCCAACTGCGGGTTTAATTCGACTCATATTTTCCGGCTGCTAAAGCACCGGCGCTAGAACCCGCGTACACATGAAAATATGGTTGTATTATAAAATGGTTTTCTGGGTTGAGCAATGGTAATTTAGAATGGGAAAAAGTGGCAAGTAATGCATGGGGTGAAACGGCCGTTGCCAGGTGCAGTGCAGCGGAGCATCCTATTCATGCCCACAAACCGCGGACATTGTATAATTAGCGGCTAATTTGACGAAGGAGCCGGTGGCAGACTGATACCGATTGACTAAAAATCATCAGCAGATTAGGACAAGGTCAGAAGAGCATCCTTGCGCGCAAAGGATTACGCGGCTACCTGAGCTGAAAGCTGAAAACTGATCGCTGATAGCTGCTAAATACTACTTACTGAGCATGACCACACTCACGCACTACTTCGAAGGCTGGCGAGGTTACCCGCGGCAGTTCTGGTTGATCATGATCGGCCTGTTCTTCAGCATGATGGGCACGAGCATGGTCTGGCCTTTTCTGACGATCTATGTCAGCGAGCAGTTGGATATTTCGTTGACGGAGGTGGCGGCCTTGATCTCGCTGAATGGGCTGGTATCGCTGGGGGCTTCGTTTATCGCCGGACCGGCGGCCGATCGCCTGGGGCGCAAGCGGCTGATGGTGCTCAGCCTGGCCGGCAACGGCCTGACTTATTTTTTGTTCAGCCAGGCTTCGGCTTATTGGATGTTTGCTGTCTTGATGGCCATGCGCGGCTTTTTTCCCGCATTCTTTCGCGTAGCCACAAATGCCATGATCAGTGACCTGGTGGAGCCGGAGCGCAGGCCGGAGGCGTACGCGCAGATGCGCATGTGGCAGAACCTGGGCATTGCCATCGGGCCGGCGCTAGGTGGCTTTGTGGTCGCCGCTTCCTACGAGATTGGTTTTACGGCGGCAGCGTTGGGGCTGACGATCTACGCGGCGGCCTTGGCCTTGTTCGCTTACGAGACCAAACCGCCCGAGCAAGCGTATCCTCCTATGGATATTCTGGCTGTTCGCCCGCGTTTTGGCGGCTACCACACCTTGCTGCAGGACCGGCGCTTTGTGACCTTCATCTTATTTTTTACGCTGTTCCAGATGTGCTCCGTTCTCTTGTGGGTGCTGCTGGGGGTGTATGCCAAGCAGAATTACGGCCTGCCGGAGAGCCAGTACGGCCTGATCCAGGCTACGAACGCGCTGATGGTCGTACTCTTCCAGGTCAGCGTAACCGGGGTAACGAAGCGCTACGAGGCGCTGCGGGTGATGTTTGTGGGCACGACGGTTTACGGGCTGGGCGTGGCCAGCATCGCCCTGGGGCAGGGGTTCTGGGCTTTCTGGCTGAGCTACGTGGTGGTTACGGTCGGGGAGTTAATCATCGCGCCGACGGCCGTTAGCTTCGTGGCTGATTCAGCGCCGGTGGACCAGCGCGGGCGCTATATGGGCGTCTATTCCCTGGCCCAGGGCGCGGCTTCCACCGCGGCCCCGGTCATGGGCGGTCAGCTGAACGACCGCATCGGCCCGAAAGCGATCTGGATCGGCGGCGGGCTGCTGGGCCTGACCAGCGCGGCCGGGTTCTGGCTGATGAACAAGCGGGCGGGGGATAGTAAGTAGTAAGTGGGAAGTAGTATTTAGTGCTTTATAACGAAAAACAGACAACAGACAACAGAAAACAGAAAACAGAATAAACTGACTAACTGACCAACTGAAAAACTGACCACCTGATAACCTGACCCCCTTTCCCCCTGCACATGACATTTGTCACTATTGGTCGAGAGTAGTTTATGTTACTCTTTTTGGAAGTGGAGCCAAAAAGTGAGCCATCTCGTCAATGTTCCACGTGTCTTACTAAACCTCAAAGTCTAAGGAAAATATTATGTACAAAGAAAAAGGGATCGTTTGGATAATCCTGGTTCTGCTTGTTTGCTTACTGCTGCCGCAGGCCATCAGCGCACGGCCGTCTGTTCCGGCGGATCAGCCGGTGCCGGTGACGACGATCACGGTCGACAGCGGTCTGGATATCGATAACACGGCGGATAAGATTTGCACCGGCGAAGATGCCTGTACGCTGCGACGGGCTATCGTCGAGGCGAATGGCCTCTCTGTGGAGGAGCGGCCGGTGTTGATTGCCTTCGACATCCCGGCGACGGCCGAAGAGGGCTATGACAGTACTCTAGATGCCTGGGAGTTGGAAATAAAAGCTGCAGGCAATGACGAACCGGTTTTCCCAATTCTGGAAGGGGGACAGATTATGATCGATGGCACAACGCAGCCGGGCGGCCGTGCTGAAGCGCCTAAGATCATCCTAGTCGGGCCTGCTACAGGCAACAAGGATGCCCTGGTCTTGGGCGTCGATGCCTCGGGCGATCACGATTTGAATGGTGTTACCGGCCTCGCCTTCCAGAATTTCCAGAACCATGTCTTTGTGAATTCCAACGAGAATATGATTAATCACAACTGGTTCGGCCTGACTTCTGACGGCAATGCGCCCTACCTGCGCAACGGCGATGCCCAGGACGGCAGCGGCCGTGATGGTATAACTTTGGGCGAAGGCGTGAACAATAATACGATCATCGAAAATGTCTTTCTGGGCTTTGACGGAACGGCCGTGATTCTTAACGGAGACCACAATACTTTCAGGCATAATAATGTCGGTACAGACGCTGATGGCGAGGTGCCGGGCAAGGAGACGGATCCCGCGCTGGTTTGCAGTTCGGCCGACTGGCTGGGCGGCGGCGGATTGATCGTGGACGGCGATTACCAATACGTGAACGAGAATGTCTTCGCCGGACTGCGGCAGCATTTAACCCTTGCTTCAATGCAGCCGGATGCCATTCATGTCAGCAGCAGCACCATGCTTCATGAGATTTCGGGCAATTACATTGGTTTAACCTTGACCGAGAAGCCGGTCGGCGTGTGCGGGCGCGGCATTAATATGGATGAACCGTATATGGTCAGGGTTGAATTTAATCGGTTCGCCAATACCGGTTATTCGGCGATCGCGCTGAGCGGTGCAGGTTATGACGGCAATCCGCTGCGCACCAATACTATCTTGCAAGAAACGCCCTGGCCCGAGGATGTCGGGGACCAAGCGGAAGATGCGATCCAGCTTGGTGCCAGCCTGCCGCAATCCCTGCTGAATTTCGAACCGGCCGTGGTGACTTCGGTTGAAGGCACGGTTGCCACCGGCACCAGCGCACCGGGCAGCCTTTGCCCTCATTGTGTGGTGGAATTGTTCCTGGATGACAATGATACGATCGTCGAAGCCTTGGAATCGCTGGCGGTGGTAACGACCGATGATGAAGGGAACTGGCAGGTTGACTTGTCGCACGCCCTGGGCGTGAACCAGGGTCTGCGCACGACGAGCACCAGCAGGGATTACGATACGATCCCCGGCCTGAACGGGGGCACAAACACGGGTTTGTCGGTCCTATACGCGGTGGAGCCGGCACCGGAATATGAGTACGCGTTTTTGCCGCTGGTTATCGGCAAATAAATACAGATTTCGGATATCGGATGTCGGATGTTGGTGACCCAATCCGGAATGATTTTGGGTTTGCGAATGAATGTCGAACGGATTGGGTCACCCGGCGGTCAACGAATATCAGTTCATAATCGCGGGCAAGGCGGTTGGTATATTGGCGTTTTGGTTAATGCCGAGGCCTCACCCAACCGCCGTGCCCCTACAATTCGCAATTCGCGATCGAATCGGATTATTCATCGCCTTGCAGCTGATGCAAGAATAGCTCGTAATCTGCCAGGGTGTCGCCAGCGGCGTCATGGGGTAGATCGGAGTCGCGCAGGATGTCGATGGCCATTTGGAGGGATTTTATGGCCTCGGGCTGATTGTCCATTTGCGCCAGTAATTTGGCGACGGCCGCCCAGGTGGCTGCCTCGCCGGTGCGATCGTTGATTTCTTGCTGAATGGGCAGCAGTTCATTGAAAACGGATGCCGCCTGCGCCTGCTGATTCGCGGCTAATAACAGATCGGCGATTTTCGTTAATAAGGCAGCCTCCCAGGGGCGGTCGCCAAGCGCTCGGACGTTGAGCAGCGCCAGGTTGTAAAAGACCGTTGCTTCTGACGGCAGCCCTAACTTTTCGTATGTCAAACCCAGGTTATTGTGGAGCCTGGCTGCATCTGGGATGCGATTGTTCTTGTGAGCGTAGACAAGACCTCGTTATTGCCAATCGGCCGTTTCTGATAGATAGCCACGCCGCACCTGGTGATCGCGTAAGGCGTATACCCATTCCAGACTGTTATCCTCATTGATATCCTTCCAGGCCCAACGAATTTGTTCATAGACGGCGTCGATGCGCCGCCAGTCGCCGCGGTCCTGGTTGACCAGATCCAGATAGTAGGCGGCGTGGCGGGGTTGGGCGTCTTGGAGAAGACCTGATTCCTCTAAGTTACGGCGGGCGAGATCGGCCGTTAACTGGTGGATGGCCAGAGCGCCGCTGTTGATCTCCAGCAGGCTGCGGTTGACCAGGCGGCTGAGCAGGCGAATATCCGCCCCGGAGACGGCCAGCGCGGCTTCGCGGCTGAAAACGGCCGGTTGGGGAGCGAATGCGCCGAAGGTGTAGAAGGCGGCTTTTTCTTCGTCGCTAAAGCCTTCCAGGCTGAGATCGATGATATCGGCTAGAGAGACTTTGTCCCCGCTGAGGTCACCCAGGCGTTGGATAGCCTGGTTCAGGCGAAATTCGGGGGCGCTTAGCGCTTCAAGCTGTTCCTGACTCCGTTCGGGGAACAGGACCGGATCGTGCGATCCGCCTTCGTTCAAGGTGCCGCCTAAAATCTCCAAAGCCAGGGGCAGGCCGCCGGTTTGGTGAGCTAATTCACGGGCGGCAGCCTCATCGACGGCCACGGCATCGGGGGCGATTTTCTTGAGCAGTGTGAAAGCCTCATTGTCTACCAGATCAGGCAAATTGATTATGTTTTCTCTAGCGCCGGCAAAGCGGTGGGCGATTTCATTGTTGTGTGTAGTCATTAGGTGAACGCAGTTGGGGCCGCCGCAGCGCAGCAGCTCGGCGGCGGCTTTTGTCCAGACGTCATTGATGACCAGCAGCAGTTTGCGCCGGTCGATGGCGTTTTGCAGGGCATCTTTGAGTTCTTTCGGCGAACTGTAGGCTGCGGGATCGAGACCCAGCGCATCGGCCCAACGGCCGAGGGCGATCTGGGCGTCCCCATCAGGTCCTAGAGAAGCGAAGAGCACGCCGTCGCTGAAATGGTCCAGCAGCGCTTTATGGCGCGCGGCGACGACGGCCAGGGCGGTCTTACCGATGCCCCCTTTGCCGCTGAGGGCGAGAGCCGCGGTCCTGCCGGAAGTGAGGCGGGTGATGAGGGTTGAGAGTAGATTGGAACGGCCGATCAGGTCATAGCGCGGTGGTTGGGGCACGCCGATGAAAAAGGGCAGTTTTTCTTCCTGGACAGTGTTGTTGATAATCTGGTCCCCGCCAATGACGTCGCGTCCGGCAGCGACCGGCTCGCT
>JBJYWP010000023.1:0-2599 GCA_046259485.1 Promineifilaceae bacterium (SeqCode)
CCGGGCAAGAACCGGAAAAACTGCTGGATCTGCGCCTGCGCTTCATCGGCGATGCCGAAAAGTACAACGTGCTGCCGCTGGACGACCGCATGAGCGAGCGCTTTGACGTGACGCTGCGCCCCAGCTTCTTCGCCGGGCGCGATACGGTGACCCTTTACCCGGGCATGATTCGCTTACCGGAAGGCAGCGCGCCTAAAACAGTGAGCATAGAGCACCAGATTACGGCGCGTGTCACCGTGCCGGAAGGGGGTGCAGAGGGCGTAATCGTTTGCCTGGGCGGCGAAACGGCAGGCTGGTCGCTCATGCTCTGGGAAGGCAAGCCGCGCTATCACTATAACTTTTTCGGCTTAGAGCGCTACGATGCGATGTCGGATGAGCCGTTAGCCCCTGGTGACCACGAGATTAGAGTCGAATTCTCTCCTGACAGCCCCGCACCGGCGGTGCCGGCCACGGTCACGCTGTTCGTTGACGGCAAACAGGTAGACGAAATACGGATCGCCCGGCAAATCCCCAATCGCTGTGGGACGGAATCGCTGGACGTGGGCATGGACTGCGTCTCCGCGGTGTGCGACGACTATACCGAACGCCATGGCGAAAAAGGGCTATTTCCCTTTACGGGCGAGATTGAATCAGTCACGCTGCACCTGGGTGACGGGCCGGAAGTCACAGGCTTGGACCTGCTGCGCATGTCGGTGAATATGGATTAGAGTATATTGGTGTTACTCAGCATGCAGGAGCAAACCTCGCCGATGCTTCCTGCATGCTGATATTCAACATAATGGACATGTCCAACCCGGACTGGCCGTAGGAGCTCAATCAGCTGCTAGTAAGCTTTGAGGACAAGATAGATTACTAGAATGTAAATAGGAGGTTTACCCAGAATATTAGTAGATACGTATTTGCTCATGTTTCATCTTGATCTTGGGGGATTAATGGATCGGATATTTGTAGGACGGCCTTGAAAAGGATGCTCTTCCGGTCTGTGGATGGCTTAGTGGAGTATTCGATTAGCTCAGAGGTAGTGGATTCCGACCGTGAGTTTTAGACCTGGGTCTTTTTTAGATGCTTTTAAGGCGACCCGGCGTCCCCCTGGTGATCTTTTTTCTTTTGTGTTGTGACAATTGATTTGCTTTTTCTGCGACCGCGGCGTTTGCCGCTTACGGGCGGGGGAGGGAGGCCTGTGAGAATTGCGTGAAGAAATGCGCGAATTGTAGGGATCCGGGGGCCTGAAGCTGATTTTGGGGGTGATTTGCTGCATTTTTGACTTGACATAGAACACTCTATTTCCTTATGATTCACTAGAACATTAGTTCTGATTTTTGGGTATAATTGTCCCAGATTTCGAATTAATGAGTGGATGGTTTAAGTGTAATGGATGTTCTGACAGAATGATTTTTCGGGAAGGGTTCGGGGGAGTTCTTACCTGGTTCGCGAGGGCCGCGGCAGCCGGATCAAATAACAATCTCATATCGGAAAAGGACTTTGGCGACGGCGTTAAGAGCTGGCGTCCGTTGATGGGAAGGCGGGCGATATGCTGCGTTTGCTGGAACGAAATGGCGCTCCGGCACGGCCGTATCCGGACGCGCTGCCGTGAGTTTCAAGGATTTTGATGTTGCATAGGCCGGCGTTGTTGAAGGGGATTGATCTGGCTGTGTTTACGGCCGTTGGGGTGGGCTGTTTTAAGGTGGGCGAGATCTGCAGGGTGACGGGATATTCGCCTTTTCGCGTGCGGGAGTCGCTGAAGAATCTGTTGGCGGATGGGCTGGTGGAGCGCCTTGATTACCGGACATGGCACTTGGCGGTGGGTGGGCATGAAGTTATCAACGGTCTGTGGATAAGTTATGTCGAATTGTTTGTTGAGCGTCCTCAAGCGCACGAAATGATCGTTTCAACAATTGCCGAAGCGCACAAAATGATCGCTTCAGAAAGTAGACATAATGATCAAACGCACGAAATGATCGTTTCAAGCGCACAAAATGATCGTTTCAACCCCCTCTTTATGCATGTTAATGAACATGCATGTATGGATGTTGATTCTGATCAGAATTCGTTAGCAGATTCGGCCGAATCTGCAGGGAATCCGGCCGAATTCTCGCGAAATCCGGCGGATTTCGAGCAAATTTTGTTAGAGGAAGAATTGAAAGATATTGGTTTTGATCAGCCGGGGCGATGGCTTCGGAAGGAGAATGTGTCATGGGAGTTGGTGTCGGATTGGCTGAAGTACGTGAACGGAAACGGCCGTATTCGCAACAAAGCGGGTTTTGTAAGGAGCCAGGTAGAGGCAGGGGAACGGCCGAATTTGCGGAAAGAAAACGGATATCGGGATCTGCGGAACCAGGTTCCGGCAGAGTACGAGGATGTTATTCGGCGGTAGGCAGTGAATTGGTTGCCCTGGCTTTTGGGCAGCGCAAGCAGGTGACGAATAATGATTATTTGGCGTCGATCCGTACGAAGGAGGAAGGGCAGCGGATGTTGATTGCGGCCAAGATCGCGACCGCCGTTTGGGATGCGCTCGGAAAAGGACTGGCGGGACAGAATCGGGAGCGGCTGATTTCTTCGGCGTGGGCATATTTGGAGTCGGGGGCGTTCAGGCATGATC
>JBJYWP010000024.1:0-3125 GCA_046259485.1 Promineifilaceae bacterium (SeqCode)
ATCAAGGAGGGGACTGTTTATTCGCGCCTGCATTATGCCGGCCGCAAGCTGGCCGGCCAGTTTGCAAACAGCGATTTGGAGCAATGGGCGGAGGAACTGGCAAATGAGTGACTTATCCCATCAAAGAGCCTTCCGGCTGATATACGAACCCAGCCGCACCGAAGCGGAAGAAGCCGCGCTGCAAAGCCACCTGCGGACCTGCACCGAATGCCGCCGGGACGCCCAAATGGCCGGTCTCTTTTCCGATCATCTCATACTGAAAAGTTTACCCACACGGCCGTCTGCCCAATTTACGGCCGTTTATTTGGAGAGCGCCGCCCGGCGTTCCCGGAGGAGCCAGATCATGAAACCAATTTACACAGTAGGAGGAGCCATCGCCCTGGCACTGATTGTGCTGGCCAGCTGGTTCATTGTTAGAGGGAATCCACAAACAACAACTCTCGATTCCGCACCCATGGAAACAGTCATTTCCGTCACGCCAGGTACCCTGGTGACACCGCAGGTTGAAGCACTGCCAGCACCGTTGGATGAAAATCTCGTCGCCGCGGTTAAAGCCGGCGACGACGCCGACGTCGAAAGACTCCTAGAAGCCGGCGCCGACCCCGATGTTGTTGATAGCAATGAGAATGCTATGCTGGCAGTAGCAGCTATGACCGGGCGACTCGAAATTGCCCAGCTTCTGCTTGATGCCGGTGCTGATGTTAATGGCACACGAAATTATGACAACCAAACGGCTTCAGCGCTTTACTCGGCGGTCTCTTTCCAGCATAACGACATTGCCGAACTGTTAATAAACTATGGCGCCGATGTGAACTGGCTGTGGGACGATGAACGCGAATTCTTTGGCACCCCACTGCACGCCGCGGCCTGGAATAACGATGTCGAAATGGTGCGACAACTCATTGAAAATGGCGCCGACCCTAACTTGCGATCAAGATGGAGACGGGGAACAACGCCGCTCTCTAAGTGCCTGGTCAATGATTCTGTCGAAGCCGCTCAGGTGCTCCTTGATAACGGTGCGGAGGTAGATTTAGCAACCGACTTAGGCGTCACACCGCTTATGCACGGCATCAATTGGATGGAACCTAGCGGAGGGTTGGTCGCCGGAGTAGCCCTACTTCTTGAAGCAGGTGCTGACCCGGACTTACAGGATAAGATTGGCGACACTGCCCTGCACTATGCCGCACGCGAGCACAAATCAGAAGCCGTAGACCTACTCATTGAGTACGGCGCCGACATCAACATAACTAATAAAGCCGGACAGACGCCACTCGATGTGGCCACTAGCGAAGAAATCAAGGAAATGCTGCGGAGGGCTGGCGCAAGCGAATAATTTGAGTATTGAATTGTCCCGGAAACTCCGAGTTTCCGGGATAGTCCAAAAACACGAGATGCCAACTTTCCAAAAGTTGGCATCTCTTTTACTCTTTCGCTTCGACAAGTTTGCGTTTAGGCAGCCAGAGGGAAATGACCAGGGCTAGAAGCGAGGCGAAAACCAGCAGCGACGCACCCGCTTTGAAAGCGCCTGTGCGTGCATCACCGTAAATCTCATTGAGTTCGGCGATTCCGGCTTCTTCAATACCCAGGACTTCCAACTCTCTTTGCAGCTGCGTACTCGACATGAGCTGCACACCTTCATCGGCCGTTGCAACAAGTGGTGTCTTTGCTTCTTGCGGAATTACCGCGCTGGATTTAATACCTCCTAACAATCCAGTACTCAATGCAGTGAGCATCACGGTGCCTACCAGGGCTACAAAGATGGCATTGCGCAACTGCTCAAATGTCGATGTCAGGCCGGCCGTTTCCGGCGTTTGTTCGGCCGTTACGGAAGATAGAATCAGGTTCAGGATTTGCGAGGCCACTAAGCCCATACCAGCGCCAAACAAAGCTCCCATCGCCAGATCCTCGGGCCGGGCATCGGGTTGGATGGAAGCGGCCATGATCCCCAAACCCACGACGGCGGCGTTAAAGCCGATCTGGATCAGGCGGTTCGCGTAAAAAGCGGCTGGAGAGGCGCGCGCCGATAATGGCCATGATCAATAAACTGATCGAATAGGGCATCATCGCCAACCCGGTACGCATCGCCGTATACTCGAAGCTCAACTGCAGCATCAGCGGGATCAGATAGAGAAATCCGGCCATGATGCCCACATGCAAAAAACGCACGCTAATCCCCGGTTTTAAGCCGCTGAGTTCCAGAATACTTGGCCTGAAGAGGCCATCCCCACCCTCCGTCTCCAGGTGATGTTCCCATCTGAAAAACAGGAGGATGAGCAGAATGCCCAAGCCAACCAGGATCGTCGTAATCGAAAGCCCCAAAGGCGCGATCTCATAGGACCCAATGACAAAAGGTTCCTTGGCCAGGAATAAGCCATACTTCTGAGAAATCAGGATGCCCAGGACGATGCTCGACCAGCCAAAAATAGAGAGGAGCCCACCCAGATAGTCAAATTTCGGACGTTTTCCCGCCAGCACATCTTTTGCCAGATAGCTGCTAAGGATCAGCACGACAATGGCAATCGCCACCTCTGATCGAAAAGCCCAACGCCAGCTTACGAACGTGGTGAAAAATCCACCCACAATTGGCCCGACAGCCGCGCCGACGGCGGCGACTGCACTGACCATACCGTAGGCGAATGCACGCGCCTCCCCTTCATACGCCTGGCGGAGCAGCACCTGGATATTGGGAATCATCAGCGCCGATCCCAGCCCTTCCAGGATAGACCAGCCGAGAATCAATATGGTCAGGCTCGTGCTGAAAGAGGCGATGATCGTGCCCGTGGAATAGATCAACAGGCCGGTGATAAAGACAGACTTCGGCCCGAAAATGTCGGCCAGTTTGCCGCCAATGAGGATAAAAGCGGCCATAACCAGGGCGTAAATCGAGATGGCCGCCTGGACCCCGGAAACGGTGGTGTCTAAATCTTCCACTAGGGCGGAGATGGAAACGTTCATGATCGTCGTATCGATCACAATGATGAACATCGCCAGTGACAGCGTGATTAAGGTTCCCCATTTTTTCATCAGACTCCCTCCATTTTCTCTCCCGCCTCTATGGCCAGCGACAGCTGATTCTCCTGCGGGGCCAGGGGGCAGGCCCACTTCTCGTTATAGGCGCAGGAAGG
>JBJYWP010000024.1:3225-12021 GCA_046259485.1 Promineifilaceae bacterium (SeqCode)
GGCAAGCGAGATCGCATCCGTCGCCAGGGTCACATTCTTCTCCTACATGAAGATGCCTTCTTTTGAAAAGATGGCACCTTTCACTATTTACTGCTTACTATTTACTGCTTACTGGCTCCCCTGCGCATCTCCAGAGCATCCAGAAAGATGATGATCCCGCCGACCAAAGCCCAGGCGACCGTGATGAAGCTCAATAACGGCCGATCCTCCAATTTGATACTCAGGCTGGAAAGCAAAATAATGCCCAGGACAATTTCAAAGACACCTAGAATGATACCGCTTCGTGTTCGCGGGCTGCGAGTAAACTTATTTACCTGCAAATACCCGGAAACATGGAGAAGGCCGGTGAAGATGGCCACGGCGGCCAGAAGGATCGTCAGCGTGTCATCGGGCACCCAGCGATTAATCAATCCCCGTCCGACGACGCCCAGCCCGGCCAGCGCGCCAAACAGGGCCACGAAGATCGTCAACAGCCGCGATCGATCGTGGCTGAAACCCCAACGCAGGCTGACCAGCGAACCGGCAATCCAAAAGCCGCCGATGAAATTGCCCAACAAGGGGCGCGCCTTATCCGGATAAAACAGGATGGCGATGCCCAAAGCCATCGCAAAAAAGCTGCGCCCCAGCGTTATCCAATATGAGAGTTTGTCAATACGAACTTTCACAAAGCCTCATCATCAAGTTCTTCAGCCAGCGTATCCAGCGTATCCAGCGCCCCCAATTCGGCCGATCCGGCGGCCACTTCGCCAATACCCTGCGCGGCCAAATCTTTAGCCGCCTCACGCATACTGTCAGCCGCCGCGGCTTCTACCAGGCCCGCCGCCGTCAGCTCCAGACCGGCCTCTGTAAATTCCATACTCTGGTTTGCCATTTCATCGGATACAGCCAGGCGGGCCAGACCTTGAGCCATCTCATTGATGCCTAATTCACTGATATCCTTCCCGGTCGCTCCAACCGCGGCGGACAGGGTGCGCGCGGCCGCGGATTGATAAATCGATCCAATGGCCAGTTCGTGGAGCTCGTCGCTCTTATCGATCAAAAAAGCAGCAAGAATCGGCATTTCCAAATCGGAAACGACGCTGGCAACGACCTCCAACTGCCCGGAGATGGCGGCGAGTTTCATCGCATCGGACATATCCTCTTCACCCAGCGAGCCGATCAAGGCGCTGTGCACACCCAGATCATCCGAAGAAGCGAGCATAGCCGCCCCTTCAGCCATGTCAGTCACACCGGCTTCGCCGATAGCCTCACTCAAAACGGCCGCGCGTTCGCCGACAATTGTCGCATCAATGCCGCGCGTGATATTACTCGCCGCGGAAGCCGCCAACATATGGCCGGCATCGCCCATATTCTCAGCCATAGCGATGCTTACCAGCCCTTCTTCAACCGTATCCAGCCCTTGCAGGGCCGTTTCTTCAGAAACTTCTTCCAGTGCTTTTTCCAAATTTTCCTTTTCTTCAGCCATTATTACCTCCTAACAGCGTTCAACCTAACGATTTCTAAACCATTAAAACTAGAGTGTGATCATAAAAAAATAATGAGGCAGCCAAGGAGTTCATCCATTGCTAAGGCTCTCTGTTTTGGCGGCAATCAAATCATCCGCGTGTTTATCAATCAATTCAATCTCGCGCTCTGTTTTCTTGCCCTTACTTACCGACCAGGTTCGTAAACCAACAAATAGGGCAAGGGCGGCAATCGGCAGAGAGATGCCGATTCCAAACCGCATCAATTCCTCGGAGTCAGAAGTGAAAACAATGCCCATGAAATGGACTGCCAGAACGACAATCGTAACACCGATCAGGTTCGTTTCCAGCTCCTCCGTACTATCAATGCGCAGCCAGGTTGGAAAATCAACCTGGTCGATAAATAACTGGTAGAAACCAGCAGCCGTGATAAAAAGCACCGTACCGATTAAGAAACGATGCACATACTCGACAATTTCAACCTCAATAGGTAAGGCCCCTCCGGCGAGTTCCGCTGAACCCTGGAAAAAATGGGAGAAGGATTTAAACAACGCGCCGATCATGCCGATACCGCCAAAAACAAAGAAAGCGGCCGAAGCCAATAACAAACCTATAATTGGTATCAGTACCAAATAACGAGTCCATCCGATTAGACGCGGCATAACACTTGCTCCTTTAATAGCCAGGATCGGAAAGCTTCATGGGGGCAAACATATGAGTGAACCAGGCAAATCCTAAATCCAAAACCTGTGTTGAGCGAAGTCGAAGTATCCCAAATCAAAATATGGTCAGAATGACGCCCATACCGATCAAATAGACGACGCCGCCGATCAAGGCTACCCACAAGGCGCTGCCCGTGCTGATATCCAGACCCTCTCTAACGGAGACGAAAACGAGGGCAATTGACCAGGCCGCAGCGCCAAAGACGAATAAGAAGCCAAGGAACGGGATGAAAGAAAATACCTGAATAACCAGGGGGGCGTAGGCAAAGCCGATCACGCGCATCATCTCGGGTATGGTCGCTTCGCCGTTAAAGAACTTGGTGCCGATGAACTGCGTAATAACGGCCCAGAGGAACCAAGCGACAATGGCCCAAACGACAATAGAGACGAACTTGAGCGCGGGGTTGTTGTTCGAGTCGGTGCCGATGCCGACGCCGAATAAAACCTGACCAAAGCCACCGCCTATTGCGGCTACGAGTGAAGAAACAATGACAACAATGAAAGCCTGACTTAATGCAGATGGATCATGCTCAATCTCGTTAATCGTCTCCAGATTAAAGGATAGAACACCGCGAAGTCTATCTAACATGGTAACCTCCTTACACAACCTAACAGCCAATAATTTTTTCCGGCAGCTCCGCCTGGGGAGAATCCGGTTCGCCAAACAAGACCATTATACAAGTATTTTTTACTTAACCGAATAGTTTTGTGAGGAAGGTGGTCAGGGGGGCAGGTTGTCAGGTTGTCAGCTTGTCGGCTTGTCGGCTGACGGCTGACGGCTGACGGCTGACGGCTGACTCTTTGCCACTCTGTTCTTCTTTTGCTAACATGGCTGGAATTGATACGAGGTATGGATGATGAAATGACGGATTTGGATCACGATTTAGGACGGCAGCAGGTTCAGCTTGGCGACAGGCATTTTGAGCTGGGTGAGATCGAAGAGGCGCTGCTGCGCTATGAAGAAGCTCTGGCGATCTATCAGGCCGCAAACGGCCGTTCGCAGCAGGCGCTCATCCACAACAAAATTGGCGTCGCCCAGGCCACGAACGGCCGTTGGGACCACGCTCTTGAACAATACAACCGCGCTCTACCCATCTGGCAGGAAATGAACCGCCGGGAGGAAGAGTCGGCGACATTCTTTAATATCGGCATCGCCCACGCCAACAACGGCAGTGCCGCGGAGGCTCTGACAGCCTATTACCAGGCGCTGGCGATCAGTGAAGAACTGGCCGACCGCGCAGGTCAGGCGGAAACCCACAGCAGAATCGCCGAACTTCTGGTCCAAAAAGGGCGGCGCGAATCAGCCCTGGAGCACTTCAAACACGCCCTGACCATCTGCGAAATGGCCGGTCAGAAGCAGTGGCAGGCCGTTCTGCTCTACGAGATCGGCCGTCTTTATCAGGGTATGGGCCGGGGGGAGAAAGCAATTGCCTCATACATGACGGCCGTTCCCCTCCTGGATGAAGAAGGCGATTGGGAGGGACTCTCCGATACCTTGTTTAACATGGCCCTGATACTCTACAATATGGGCGGTCTAGATGAAGCGGCGACTTTTTTGAGGCAGGTTCAGGAATTCGACCGCCGCTGCGCCCATCCCGACAGCGACAAGCACAACGCCGCCTTGGCCCAAATTGAAGCGGAGATTCAAGCGCAGCCGCAGTCCCCGGGACCCTCGGATAACGGCGTTTAAATCCGCTCTCCTGCCAATCAAACGCGGGCAAAGATGTTAAAACTTCCAAGGTTTTTTTTATCCATCTTCTTCCTCTTCAACCCCTAACTTCTCGGCGATCTTCTCTTCCAAGGCCAGGACGCGCTGCAGCAGTTCCTCCAAATGCTCCTGATTTTTCTTGGCCAGTTCAAACTGCTGCCGGCGCTCCTTACGCGATCCGCGTCCGGCGAAGTTCGAAGCCAGGTAACTGGTAATCGACGTGAAAAGAGCCACGCCGATGACGATCATAAAGGAACCGATGATCCGGCCCGGTGGTGTCACAGGCACTTCATCCCCATAACCGACCGTCGACATGGTGACCAACGACCACCACATCGCGTCTCCACCGCTGTTGATTGTCGCCCCTGGTGCGCCGGCCTCGACTGAAACGATCAGGATGCTGCCCATGCTGAGCACCAACAGGCCAATGGTCACGGTCAGGAAGAGGAAACTATCAGCAAAGCGCTCGCGCGCCTGGTCCAGGAGATCTCGCGGGGCCATCGACCAGATCGCGCGTGAACTGCGGATGACGCGTAACGATCGCAGGACGCGCAGGAACGGGAAGCCGGGAATGCTGGTGACCAGGTCAAAGCAACCCCACCAGAAGAGATATTTGCGCCGGTCCGTGGCCAAAATCAGACGCAGCAGGAAATCGATTAAGAAAATCAGCGCGTAGATGGCGTCCAGTATGAAAAGCACCTGCTTCACATTCGGATTGCGGGCGACATAGTAAGCCACGGCGACGATCAAAGACAGGGTGGCAACGGCCGTTATGAATACCAGGTAAGTGCTGCGCCGCGCTGTCTCTTCACTGTCGCCGGTTAAGAAAATTAGATCGCGCTCCATTTAATTACTCCTGATCATTTTCCCGGAAACTTGCCAATAAATTTTCGGGTCGCAGGGATGAAGTTTCCGAGAAAATCGGGGAAAATTGTTTCAAGCAAAAGCCATTACTTCAGCCGCCACGGCAACGGCCGTTTCAATATCATCCCGATCCACGTCCAGATGGGTGACCATGCGCAGGCGCTCGCCCAGGCGTACCATCTGCACGCCGCGCTCGCGCATCGCAGCCTCGAATGAGGCGGCATTCATGCCCTCGGCGTCAACCTCAAAGAAGAGGATATTGGTATCCACCCGATCCGGCACGACCAGACCCTCCACCCGGCGCAGGCCCTCGGCCAAAAGCTGCATATTGACATGGTCTTCGGCCAGGCGGTCCACGTGATGGTCGAGGGCGTAGATGCAGCCCGCGGCGGCGATACCCGCCTGGCGCATCGCTCCGCCGAACAGGTGCTTATAGCGCCGCGCGCGGTTGATAAAATCGGCCGTTCCGGCCAGCACCGCGCCCATCGGCGCGCCCAGCCCCTTGGTAAAGTCCAGCCATACTGAATCACAGACAGCCGAAAATTCCGCCGCCGAAGTACCCGAGGCGACCACGGCGTTCATCAGCCGCGCACCATCCATGTGCACGGCCATCTCATGATCGCGCGCCACGTCGCAGACGGCCGTTAACTCTTCCAACGTCCACAGCGATCCCCCGCCGAAATTATGGGTCTGCTCCATGCACAGCAGCGTCGCCGGCGGCGAATAATTGGACCGCGGCCACAGCGCATCCTTCACATCTTGCGGCGTGAACTGCCCAAACGCGCTGGGCAGCGTCTCCACGATCACGCCCGAAGCCAGCGCCGCGCCGCCCGACTCCATGCGCAGCACATGTCCCAGGTGATCGGCCAGGATGGTCTGTCCCGGCTGCGTATGGGTCTTCACCGCCACCAGGTTGCACATCGTGCCCGTGGGCAAAAACAGCGCCGCTTCCTTGCCCAATAACTCGGCCGTTTTTTCCAACAGCGCATTCACCGTGGGGTCCGTCCCCGTCTGCTCATCGCCCACCTCCGCGCGCATAATGGCCTCGCGCATTTCGGTCGTCGGTTTCGTCTGTGTGTCACTGGATAAATTGATCAAGAGGTAGTCTCCTAATAAAGAGTTTCTCAGTTTTTCAGTTTATCAGTATATCAGGTGGTCAGCGGGTTAGGTAGTCAGGATTTCAGATTGTCAGGTGGTCAGGTGGTCAGGGTTTCAGGCGGTAGGGGCGAGGCGGGCGGGCGTGGCCGTGGGGGAAAACTAAGAGGTTACATCCCGCCTGCCTCGCCCGGGTTTCAGGCGTGCGAGGCCGTGGGGAAAAACCAAGAGGTTATATCCCGCCTGCCTCGCCCGGGTTTTCAGGCGGGTAAAGCCTTGGGGAAACATAGAAGGCACGTCACCGCCTGCCTCGCATGGGATTCAGGGGGTCAGGTTTTCTGTTTTCCATTTTCCGTTTTATACCCCTTGCCACCAGGCCACAATTGGTGAATACTAAGGCGCCATGCTTGAACAACTTCAAAACTGGTTAGAACAATATCTCCAACCGCAGGGTGATGTGCTGGCCCTGGGTATCCAGGCCCTGATCTTCGCCGTGATCTTGCTGATCACGCCGTTGATCTACCGCTTCCTGGCCCGTTATTTCGACCGCCTGATAGCCCGCCTGGCCGAACAGTTCGAACGCATGCGCAAGATGCCCGCCTATGAAGAACAGTTCAGCACCCTGCGCGGCGTGTTACGGCCGTTAACGGCCTGGGCGTTGGCAAGCATTGGCGTAACCGTCCTGAACCAACTCGGCCGTCCCAGCTCGCTGCTCAACTGGCTGAGCGGCTTTCTGCTCATCTGGCTGCTCTACCGCCTGGCGCACGGCATCTTGACCCTGTTCATGCCCCTGGACACGGCGCAGAAACTGACCGGCCGCCTGATACGGCCGATCGCCAACATCCTCGTCCTGATCCAGGCTACCGGCCTGCTCGATGAATTCCTGAACCTCGGCCTCAACGTCCAAACCGTGCGCATCACCCTAGGCGCGGTTGTCGCCGAACTGGCCGTCCTTGTCCTGGTCGTGGTCATCTCGCGCGCCACGCGCAGCTATCTACAAAACACTTTCCTGCCCGGCGCGGGGATGGATGCCTCGCTATCGGCCGTTTTGGCCACATTGACCAGCTACGTCTTACTGGTAGCCGGCGTCCTCGTCGCGCTTACCGTGGCCGGCTTCGACATGACCGGCCTGGCCGTTATCTTAGGCGGTTTATCCGTCGGCCTCGCTTTCGGACTGCAAGATGTGATCAGCAACTTCTTCAGCGGCTTTATCCTGCTCTTCGAACGCTCCGTATCCCACGGCGACGTGATTGCCATGGACGACGAACTGGGCGTGGTCCAGGATGTGGGCATCCGCGCCACCGTCCTGCGCACGATAAAGGATGTGGAACTGATCATCCCCAACAGCAATTTGCTAACCGATGTCGTGGCCAATTACTCGCGTGGTGAGAATAAGTCCATTCGCCTGGAGGTCCAGGTCTACGCCTTTCATAATAAAGACCCGCGCCTAGTGCGCGAGGCGATGATGGCTGCGGCCGATCGCGTCAACAGCCTCGCTCCTGATCCGCTGCCCTATGTCGAATTCCAGGCCTTCGGCGCCGACCGCACCAACGAGTTCACCCTGGAAGTATGGATCGAAGAAATCTGGGACTTCGACGAAATCAGCAGCGACCTGCACTTCTATATCTGGGAAGAGATGGACAAGCGCAACCTGCATTTCCCGCCGCTTCAGTACCAGCAGGTAGTGAGTAGTGGGTAGTTTTTAGTATTTAGTGTGGCAGGTGGCAGGGGGCAATTGGCAGCTTTTGTAGCACAACCTTATGAATCTTAAGAAAATAACTCGGTAATGGGCCAGGAACGATATTAGTTTGCTTTAGCAAACTTTTTCACTCTCAGCCTGGGGTTTGCAACCCCAGGCGACGGCGGCTGCTATTACCGGTTTAAAAAATCAACTTCCATCAGGTTGTGCGGTCCGGTGATTGCATGACCGTCAACGGTCCGGTGGTTACAAACCACCGTCTGACCCGACAAAGTAGGCTGGAAGCCTACTGAGATTATCCGAACTCGAATTCATGTCAAAAAAACGAAGATGCACTATGAACAACATTAGCTTGCTGAAGCAAGCTTTTTTCTGTCAGCCTGGGGTTTGCAACCCCAGGCGGTGCTGCCGTTAAACGAAGACGGCTTTAGCTTACGGTTTTAACCCCAGCAGCGCTTTCTGACCGGCAGCCACAACTGAGGGTTGTGCTATAAACCGCTTCCCAACACGGCCGTTATCCGCCGCAGCGCCTCCTGAATATTCTCAATGGAATTAGCGTAGGAGAGGCGCAGGAAGCCTTCGCCGAAAGCGCCGAAAGCGGTGCCGGGCAGCAGGGCAACACCCCCCTTTTCAAGCAGTCTATTGGCCAATTCGGCCGAACTGACGCCGAATGATTGCACATTGGGAAAGACGTAAAAAGCGCCCTGCGGTTTACGGCGCGCTTCGTACTGCGCGACCATGTCCGCCACATGGGCCTGGGTGCCTACCAAAGCCTCCACGCCCGCGATTTGGGTAAAGTGCGCCGTGCTGCCCAGGGTGTGGGTCAGCAGCAGCTGCACCTTCCGCGCCAGAGGTTCGGGCATGATGCCGTAACCCAGACGCCAGCCGGTCATGGCATAGGTTTTGGAGAAACCGTCCATGATGATCGTCCTCTCGGCCATGCCCGGCAGAGCGGCGATGGAGGGGGCGGAACGGCCGTCGAAGACAATGCGCGTGTAAATTTCATCGGAGAGCACCCAGCAGTCATAGGCCTGTGCCGCCGCAGCGATATGCGCCAGGTCTTCCGCGGGGATCACTGCGCGCAATTCCTCGATTCCCGCCGTCGAGCGGTACTTGGTATAGCCGTTAGCTATCGCCTGAATGCCTTTCAGGCTGATATTCTGCGGGGTATCATAATCCGGCTGGCCGATTTCCAGGTGGATAACGCTGCGCCCCTGCGTTTCCAATTCCCCGGCCCGCGCCAGC
>JBJYWP010000024.1:12121-20911 GCA_046259485.1 Promineifilaceae bacterium (SeqCode)
TTCCAGGTGGATAACGCTGCGCCCCTGCGTTTCCAATTCCCCGGCCCGCGCCAGCCGCCGAAGTTCTGCCAGGCTAGATTGAGATCCTCCTTTAAGGGCAAACCCTGCGCTTCCAGGCGCGCGCAGGCGGCGTCGAATTCTGCGCGGGTGACGCTGATCGGCTACTCGGGAAAATGGGGATCGGTGAGATAAGGGATCTGGAATAGGTCAGCGATGCGCCGTAGGGCCAGGAAACCGGCGCGCGGGACCACGGCCTTGGTCGTCGATTCCTCGTCATCATCCAGCAGGGACAGTGAAAGCGCCGCGCCGTCGAGGACCACGCCCGCCGAATTGACCCAAGAGAGATGCGGCCGTGCGGACCGGAAGAAAACAAGCGCGGCCAGCGTCGTATGATTTTCGTCAATCTCCGTAAACCACTGCTCCCAGGAACGCCAAAAAGCCTTGCGCTCTGCCAGGTCGATATCTAGGCCGCGCAGCCGCCACAGCAGTTCCGGAGCCGTCGGCGGCCAGCCTGCGCGCACTTCCAGCAAGGCTACGGCCGTTTCGCACCGCGAAAATGCGCTGTACATCGCCGGCAGATAGGAAATCAACATGGCGACCAACATCAGGCCGATCACGGCCTCGCTAAATGAGGCGATATGGAAGAAAAAGTTGTCGAATTGGGCATAACCCAGGGTCAACAGCGAGGATCCGCTGATGATATAAGCCTCCGTCAAGGGCCGTACGCCCATCGCCCAATAAATGAGCGCGAAGCCGACGGCTGTCAGCAAGAGCCAGAAAGGAACCAGCATCAGCAGCGTCAGCGGCGCGTAGAGGGCCATGATGCGATCTTTTTCTTCGTAGGTCTCCCGCCGCTGGGCAAAAAAGTCAAAGAATCGAAAACTCACCGCGAAAAGAAAGACCGTGAGCGCCTGCCGTTCGCTGCGCGGCACGACAAATGTTTTCGCCGCCGACATAAAGGTCCAGACAACCAGCAGCGCGCCGGCCACGACCAGAATAATTTGCAAAATAATCATGATCCCATGTCCCTTCAATAACTTTGTTTCCGCTGCACAATAGCATTATATGGCCACCGGCGCAATCTATTGCGCCTCACCTTCCATCGGCATACAATGAATCAATCGACCGACTCACTTACAAGTGCAACTTGCCACTCTGCAACTTGCCACTTGCCACCTTAAAGGACCAAACCCATGACCCAAATCGTAATCAACAATGGCACACTCATCGACGGCCGTGGCGGGGAACCCCTTTCCGGGGCCACGGTACTGATCGAAAATGACAAAATCACCGCCGTAGCCGCCGCAGGAGAACCCTTGCAGACGGAGTTGGGCGCGGAGCATATCGATGCCCAGGGCGGGACGATTCTACCCGGCTTTATCGACGCCCACGTGCACGTCACGATGGAGATCAGCAGCATGGAAAAGCTCCTGTCCACGCCTTTCTCCCTGCGCTTCTACAAGACCATCGGCTATATGCGCAGCACTTTGGATGCAGGCGTTACCTCCGTGCGCGATGCCGGCGGCGCCGACCTGGGCATCAAGCAGGCGGTCGAGCAAGGCCTCATCACCGGGCCGCGCATGCAGATCAGCACGGCCGTTTTGGGCATCACCGGTGGCCATGTTGACGACTGGTATCCATCAGGATCGACGGTCAGCTTTTTCCCCAGCTATCCGGGCATGCCCGACGGCATTTGCGACGGTGTGGAAGAGGTGCGCAAAAAAGTGCGTGAGGTGCTGCGCGCCGGCGCGGAAGTGGTCAAAATCTGCTCGACCGGCGGCGTGCTCAGCCCCACGGATCACCCCGAATTCACTCAGTTTTCACCCGCGGAATTGGACGTCATCGTGCAGGAAGCCGCCTTCCGCCGCGGGGTCAAGGTCATGGCCCACGCCCAGGGCGCAGAAGGGATCAAGCAGGCCGTGCGCGCGGGCATCCACTCCATCGAACATGGTATTTTCCTCGATGAGGAGGCAATCGAGCTGATGCTCGAACATGGTACTTACCTGGTGCCTACGCTGCTGGCCCCCGTGGCCGTCCTGGAAATCGGCGAGGCCGGCGGCATGCCTGAATACGGTTTGAAAAAATCACGCGAGGTAGTTGACTTCCACCAGGACAGCATTTGCCGCGCGCACGAGGCGGGAGTCAAGATCGCCATGGGCACCGACGCCGGTGTAATGCCTCACGGCACCAATCTGCGCGAGCTGGGGCTGATGGTTGATGTGGGCATGACGCCCATGGAAGCGATCGTCGCCACAACCAAAACGGCCGCCGAATGTCTCGGCTGGGACGGCCGTTTAGGCACCATCGAGCCGGGTAAGCTGGCCGACATCATCATCTGCAAAACCGATCCCCTGGCCGACATCAACTCCCTGGCCGACAACGACAACATCAGCATGGTCATGAAGGGGGGCGAGAGGATCAAATAGATTTCGGATTGCGGATTTCGGATTTCGGATGTCGCTGACGCTTACGGCGGAATTCGGAATTCGGAGTCCGGAATGATCTCATTTCGGATATTGGATTGCGGATTTAATTGAATGCGGAATTCGGAGTGCGGCATAATCCTCTAACTCTATCTCTCCCCTCTATCTCTATCTCCCCTCTCTATCTCACCACGCCGCCATAAACCCCATAGCCAATATAGTCGTAATAATCCTTGGGCATGGATCCGGCGGCGGTGCGAAAGACTTTTCGGAAGCGTGATTGTCTGATGACGCGGAAGAATCCGGGCAGGGTTCGCAAGTAATCCGCGGGTTGGATACGGCCGTATTGGCTCTTCGCCTCATCACGGGCGGTGATGGCGTAAGCCTCGGCCACAACATCTTCGAGGGCACTCTTGGCGATCACCGCCTCCCATTCTTCATGGCTTAAGATTCCTTCCGGCATCCCCGAGGCGCGGGCCATAAAATCTCGTTTATTATGCGGCGGGACGCGCACCCAGATCGCTTCCGTGAAGGCGACCATGCCCCCCGGCCGGACCACGCGCGCCAGTTCTGCAAGAACGACCGTTTTATCCTTACTAAAAGTCAGCACCGACTCGGCAACGGCCGAATCAAAACTATTCTCTTCAAAAGGCAGATCATGCATATCGGAGACACAAAAGCGCACGGAATCGCTCACCCCATGCCTGAGCGCTCTTTCCCGTGCGCGATCGATCATGCGCGGTGTAATATCAACGCCCAGCACATGGCAGGAGAAATGTTCAGCCAGGAAAAGCGGTCCGATGCCCACGCCGCAGCCGACATCCAGCACGGCGTCGCCGGCCTGCGGATCGATCAGGCCCAACAGGCGGTTCGTCGCCGCCATACCGCCGATATGCTTCGTATGCCCTATCTCGGCCAGCAGTTCAAAATAGGTTTTTTGTTCGTTAGAGTTATGATCAGAGGCCATTTCACCATTGTACCATGAGCTTTTGATCAATATATAGACAAAACGGCGATAATTGCTTATCATAACACAACAACTAAAATTATTAGCCAGGTTTAGGAGGTTTTCCATGTGGAAAATTGGGTCAATTATTAGCGCACTTGCCTTACTCATCATTGCTATCTTCATGCTAGGCGGCCAGGCAAGCGCGCAGCAATCTGCTTTACCGGAAGTAGTTTATATTGGTGAAGGGCCCGGTACCTTCACCACCCCTTTAGATGATTTCATTATTAAAACGAGACCTTTTGGTTTTGCATTTGAACCGGGACCAACTTACACCACGCCGCGAGCGGAACGCGCCTGGGGGGTTCGCGGTGCGGATAGTGCACCACCGGCGCTCTGGGATGCGTCGGAAGATTTCGGCCAGGTTCCCGCCGGGTGTACGGTTTACTACATCGGTATCGATGATGACATTGACGGCCGTCGCAATCGTTTTTACGTCAACGGTGTGGAAGTTGAACTGATCGAAGAAGGCATGGTCTTCAGAGGCTCTTTCGTCACACCGGAAGCCGGCGATCTGACTCTCTTTGCTGAAGACAGTGTTGCCGGCTGGGTAACGCCCTGTGTGGTAGAGGAAACCGCAACACCGACGGACACGGATACGCCAGTACCAACAGATACACCGGCGCCTACGGATACGCCCGTACCTACGGATACGCCTGAGCCGACTGAAACACCGTTGCCAACTGATACGGCCACGCCCGGTCCATCCCCGACGCCAAGCAATACACCGCCTCCAGGCGCTTCCTTAACGCCAACGCCCGTCCCATCGGCTACGCCAAGCAACACGCCGCCTCCAGGCGCATCTTTAACGCCTGTGCCGTCGGCAACGCCAAGCGATACGCCGGTCCCTTCGGCAACACCTGATGCATCCCAAACACCTACACCAACCGGGACAGCCATTTCACCACCCACCCCGATCGGCACCGAAACGCCTGATCCCAATAAACCGAAGAGAGAGGACTCATGCACGCGCATTAATTTCGAAGTCGCCGGGGAAGCAGCGGTGCGCGGTCTTTACCTCGTGCAGGAAATCGGCGGCCATAACGTGACCTCCTGGTACGCGCTGGACGGCTGGCAAGACAGCGGCTGGCTTAAGGGCCTCGACATCAGCTACGAAAACGTCTATGTGCGAGTGCTCTTCTATCGCGGGCCGGATACTGATCCTGTCGAATTGGTCATCCTCAATCCCGCGCCGGACTCTTCTTACGGCTGGATGTCCTGGGGCGTCTGCCACGCGCTTGAAGTTGGCTGGCCCGGCGGTGTAGCGCCGCAAGGCGCCGTTGCCGTGGAGCCATCTTCAGCGACGGATACAGGCGTCGTCAGCGGCCCGGATATGCCTTCACCAACACCGTAGCAGTGCGGCCGCTTGAAAGCGTAAAAAAAGAAACTAGAATTACTTTCTGAATGATTAAGCCGCTTCTTGACCTGGATGGTGCAAGAAGCGGCTTTTTATTAAAGAGGGAAACTAAACCATGACTAACATACGCATAGGCGTGCAGCTCCATCCCCAACATACAACTTACGAATCCTTCGCCACGGCCGTTCAGCAGGTGGAAGTTCTGGGCGTGGATACGATCTGGAACTGGGACCATTTCTACCCGCTCTACGGCCCCAAGGACGGGCCGCACTTCGAAGCCTGGACCCTGCTCACGGCCATGGCCATGCTCACCGAGCGGGCTGAGATCGGCTGCCTGGTCACCTGCAACAGCTATCGCAATCCCGCGCTGCTGACGCATATGGCCAAAACCGTCGACCATATCAGCAACGGCCGTCTTATCCTGGGCATCGGCGCGGGCTGGTTTGAACGGGACTATGACGAATTCGGCTACGAATTCGGCAGCGCACGTGATCGCCTGCGTGACCTAGCCGCGTCCCTGCCCATCATTCAGGAGCGCATGGCCGCCGAAGACCCGCCGCCCGTGCGCAATCCGATCCCGCTGCTGATCGGCGGCGGCGGCGAGAAAGTGACCCTCAAACTCACCGCGCAGTACGCCGACATGTGGAACAGCTTCGGCCCGCCCGAGAAATGGGTGCACAAGAACCAGGTCCTGACTGACTGGTGCCTAGAAATCGGCCGTGATCCGGCGGCCATCGAGCGCACCGTGCATCTCAACAGCGAATTCGATCCCGCCGCCCTCGACGCCTTCGCCGCCGCCGGCGCAACCCATTTCATCGTCGGCCTCGGCGATCCCTGGGATTATGGGCTGGTCGAGAGGCTGTTGGCATGGAGAAGTTAGTAAGTAGTATGTAGTATTTAGTATTTAGTGGTGCGGTCGCTGACAAGCTGACAAGCTGACAAGGTGACAAGGTGACCACCTGACTAACTGATTAACCGAAAAACTGAAAAATCAACAAGGAAATCACATGAAAATCGGCATCATCGGCGCCGGCATGATCGGCGCGACACTGGCGAAGCTCTTCGCCGAAAGCGGGCAAGAAGTCGCGATCAGCAATTCGCGCGGGCCTGAAACTTTAACGGAAGTCGTCGCCAAAATCGGCTATGGCCTGCAGGCCATGAGTGCAGAAGAGGCGGCGGAATTCGGGGATTTGGCCGTGGAGGCGATCCCGTTCGGCCATTACCAGGAACTACCGGCCATTCTGCTGGCCGAAAAAATCCTGATCAGCGCCTCCAACTATTATCCGGGGCGCGACGGGGCTATTGATCTACGCGGGCATGCGCAAACCGAGCTGATTGCCCGGCACCTGCCGGAGACCAGGGTGGTTAAAGCTTTCAACACCATCTGGTACCAGCATCTGGCCACGCAGGGCGACACTTCCCTGCCCCTGGGTCAAAGGCGCGTGATCTTCCTGGCAGGCGACGACCCGGAGGCTAAGGCGCTGGTAGCCGGCCTAATCGAGGAGATCGGCTTCGGCCCGCTGGACACCGGCTCCCTGGAGCACAGCAAAGTTCAGGAACCCGGCGCCGCGATCTACAACGTGGACATGACCCTCAATGAGGCTCGGGCCTTGTTGAAAATGTAAAAACATTGGCCTGTAGGGGCGGTTCGCGAACCCTCCTACAATTCCCCATTCCGCACTCCGAACTCCGCATTCGATTACATCCCACATCCGAAATCCGAAATCCCCAATCCTCTCCATTTGCCCCATCCCCGTATTGTGCGAAAATGGTCCAAACATTATGCCGGTAACCATTTCAGCACAAGAATTCGTTAATAAGTGTGCTGACATCCAGCTCAAAGAGACCGCCGCCGCGCAATCCTACTTCAACGATATCTGCCGCCTGGTCGGCTACCCGACGCCCGTTGAATATGATTCGACCGGCAAAGACTTCTCCTTTGAAACGACAACCGTGCAGCCCGGCGGCCAAAAAGGTTTCGCCGACGTTTATTTCCGCGATCATTTCAACTGGGAATACAAAGGCGCGCACAAAGACCTGCCGCCCATACCGCTCAGCGTCAGTCCCGAGCAGCTTTACGACATCGAGATCAATCCCTACGCCCACGAACTGGCGCAGATCACGGCCTGGATCAGCTATTTGCAGTGGTGCAAAGAAAACGGCTTCGACCTCGACGCCGACCCCGTCCTCGAGCTGCTGCACAATATCCAGCGCATGGACGCCATCCTGGCCTACGACGCGGAAGGTAATCCCGTCGAACCCCAATGGCCCCCGGCCGACGTCATCATCGGCAATCCACCATTTCTTGGTGGGAACAAAATTCGCCAGGAGTTAGGCGACAAATATGTCAGTGATTTATTTGAAATATATGATAATCGAATACCGGCATCCGCCGATCTGGTCTGTTATTGGTTTGAGAAAGCCAGGTCACAGATAGTAAATGATAAAGGGCAAACAGCAGGCTTAATTGCAACAAATTCAATAAGAGGTGGAGCGAACAGAACCGTTTTGGATCGCATCATACATGCCGGTGATATTTACATCGCCTGGAGCGACAATCCGTGGGTACTTGATGGAGCAGCAGTTAGGGTTTCCATAGTTGGGTTTGATGATGGATCAATCTCCTACAAAAAACTCGATGATAATCAGGTAAATAAAATCAATTCAGACCTGACCAGTATTGCAGACCTTACAAAGGCTGTTCCTTTGGCTGAGAACACGAAGATAAGCATGAGAACAGATGAAAAAGGAGGGCCATTTGATATTCCAAACGATTTGGCCCAAAAAATGCTGAAGGCTACAAATCTAACTGGTAAGTTAAATTCCGATGTCGTATTACCTTGTGTAAATAGTCTTGATATTGTTCGGCGAAATCGTAATATGTGGATAATTGATTTTGGTGTAGATATCCCAATCGAGTTTGCAAGCCAATACGAATTACCATTTAAATACGTCAAAGAAAATGTAAAACCGATGCGCGCTGACAATCGTGTCGAAAGGCTTAGAGAAAAATGGTGGATCCATCGCATTCCTGGTAAGGAAATGCGTGAAACTCTTAAGACCCTTAGGCGTTTCATTGTCACCCCTTCGGTAGCTAAGCATCGAATATTTGCATGGCTAAACTTTCCAACAATGCCAGACCACCAACTCTACGCGTTTGCTCGCGATGATGATTACTTCTTTGGCGTGCTGCACTCACGGCCGCACGATCTCTGGGCGCTGCGCCTGGGGACCTGGTTGGGTAAAGGGAACGGCCCGCGCTACACGCCAACCACCACTTTCGAGACCTTCCCCTTCCCCTGGCCGCCGGGGCAGGAACCGTCCGAGGAGGAAGATGAACGCGTGGCGGCTATTGCCCAGGCGGCGCGCGAGCTGGTGGCCTGGCGCGAGGAATGGCTCAATCCCCCGCCGCCGCCCAGCAACGTGATCGACACTACTGACAAGAAACGCCTCAAACAGCGTACGCTGACCAACCTCTACAACGGCCTGGTCTATTTCCGCGAGAGCCGGCAGCCGGGCAGCCTCTGGTCGCAGGCCGAATTCGACAAGGTGACCCGCAAATCAGTCACGCGCAGCGAAATCCAGGAGCTGGACGATATTCACCAGGCGCTGGATACGGCCGTGTTCGACGCCAACAACTGGCCGCACGACCTCAGCGACGAGGATATCCTGGAACGCCTCCTGGCTCTGAATTTAGAACGCGCGGCAGATCAAGAAACCAGCGAACCCAGCGAATGAATTCGCTGCTATCACGAAAAACATGTTTAAACATGTTTGATTTTCTAGCTGTAGAATTCATTCTACAGCTAGAAGTGGCCGGGCTAATACCTTCAACCCGGCCGCCTCGCCCGGTCCGCGCGGCAACACCCGCCTGCATCCGCGGGCAAAGCAGCCGGCCAAACACCTTCAATTTCAGCCGCAGCCCCCACCTGGCTGCTTTGCCCCTACGATTTCGATCTGTTCTAAAAACGGCCGTAAATACGCGGCGCATTCTCCATTCCGCA
>JBJYWP010000024.1:21011-24009 GCA_046259485.1 Promineifilaceae bacterium (SeqCode)
ATTTCGATCTGTTCTAAAAACGGCCGTAAATACGCGGCGCATTCTCCATTCCGCACTCCGAACTCCGAATTCGCCCACATCCCACGCTCCGAACATGGACTTTCATTACTTTTACGACCACCCTACAGTCCGTTTCTTATCGAAAAGCCCGATTGTATATTCTTCCTTGAGGCCGTCTAACCTCGCGTTTTGAAGTTGCGCGCCCGAAAATTCACAGCCGATAAAACGCGCCCCGCGAAGATCAGTCCGCCTTGCATCAATATTCGTGAATTGGCAGTTATAAGCGACCAATCCTGGCAGTTCCGCCAAAACTAGATCAATATCCTCAAAGCGGGAGTTTCTAAGTTCTACCCCATACCATTCTGCTTCTTCAAAAGAACAATGACGCCAGTTCACGCCTGTAATCCGCGTCCCCCGAAAGTCAGTCTGCAGACTCTCGCCTTTGAAATTAAGCTCTGAATCCCGCAAAACCCCAAAGTGCACCTGAATACCGTCCTCTTGTTCAGCTTGCAGATCAAATTGTACGACCCGCGAACCAAGTTTAGAAAAACGCTGTAATAGGAGCCAATCCTCTTGTTCAACAGCCCACTGCAAGGCTTTTCCCAAATAATGAGTTAATGATTTGAGCGTTTCGGTTTCGAAAACTTCATTCCAGCAGCGATTGAAGACAGGATCAGCAAGAACAATTTTTTCAAAAATTTCTTGAATTAAATCAAGGCCGCTGGTACTGCTGACGATTTTTGCTTGTTCACGCGCATCGCGTATGTCAGCAAATCCCGGCAGCCATTCATGAATCGCTTCAGTGAGCGCATGAATGAATTGATTACGGCGCGTCTCATCTTGGAGGAATTCATTCAAGATATAAAGGCGATGGTCACTAACAAACCGATCGAAAGTGTTTAAATGGTTAACAACGGCCGATCGGCGGGTTGCCCGAACGTGTTCATCACCTCCCCGCTCGTGTAATTTTGTGCGCGCGAATTTCCGAAAGATTGATTCTGTCGCGTACCAATTATGATCGGAACTGACGGAATCCACCAACCCAAATGTCTCCAGATGTCTTTGCCCAACTTCAATTTCATGGCGGGAGTATGGCGTGACCGCCAACAAAGAATCGGTATTCCATCGCCTGCCCAATAAACCAATGTAGGGAATTATTCTTTTTGCTTCTTCAGGCAGACGCTTATGAAGAGGGCCAAACGCTGTGTAAAACGGTTGGTTATAGAAACCTTCTTTTTTCATCCGCCGGCGGAAATCATCAATATATTCTTGCGGTGAAATCCGGTTTTCTAAGATATCACGGGCTGCCAATTTTATGTCAGGCGGCATAAACTGTTGGAGTTCGGCCAGTTCATCAATCACTGAATCTGCAGTTGCTAACAGCTCCTGGTTGCAGCTCCAAATTTTTCGAAACAACCTTCTGGACTGGGACAATGTAAATTCCGGAACTTTAACCTGACAATCACTGTCTATCGTTCCCGGAACCACGCCTCGGGAAACAACAATCATCAGCGCCCCCGGGCAATTATTTGGCAATAGCGCACACACCTGTTCGATCTCACTGGCATGATCGATCAAAATAAGGATATTTTTCTCGCATAACAGCTCGCTCAAGGTTTCGCGAAAGGTGTAATGGCTGGCTAATGTATCCCGGTGCCAGCGCTGGTCAAAGGTTAAAATAAAGTTCCAAAGAATCTCTTCGACCGATTGAGTTCGCAGATCGCCCCATAAGGTGCCATCCAAAAACCTGCCTTCCACTTCTTCTTCTTTGGCAATTTTCTTGACCAGGGTTGAGACACCACTGCGCGGCAAGCCGGAAACGTAAATTGTTCTTTGTTCAGTGGATTCAGTTAGGATGAGATGGCGAAGTTTTTCTTCAACTTCATCCCGCGAAACATATTCCGCTGGGGGTGATGGAATTTGACGGATGCGGATCTTCCTTCGCTCATTTAGCTCATGATCGACTATATTTGTGTCGATATATGTAAACGGTGCTTGAAGATCACCACCAATATCAAAAACGGCCGCTTTACTACCACGACCAAATGCCATCCCCCTTGATCCTCTAATCTCATCAACCCTAATTTCATCGCCGCCACGAATCGCAGAGTTATTGGGATCGCTGTCGCCATATCCCTTGCTGGATGTAGACTTGTTTGATAACGGGTCCATCTCTATATTCCTTACTCAAAGCCAGGTAAGAGCGAGGTTTTAAGCGCATGCCGAACAGGCTCAACGGCTCGTATCAATCCACTCTATCTAACCCAACAATAGTATAACATAAAAAGGACCCCATTTTCGGTCGTCTCCCATAAGCACAGCCATGACATCCGACATCCGCCATCGTGGTATATACTAGACCCGATGACAACTCTCGAAACCGCCCGCCTGCTCCTGCGTCCTATCGAAACGGCCGATTTCCCCGCCCTCTACACTCTGTTCAGCGATCCCGAAGTCATGCGCTTCGGCGACGGACCGCAGACGGAAACGTGGGTTCGTGAATGGATCGCCTGGGTGCGCTGGGGATATGGCGAAAGAGGTTACGGTCCCCTGGCCGTGGTTGAGAAGAGGGGCGTAAGCGTGATTGGCTACTGCGGCCTGTTCTATTTTGCCGTCATCAACGGCGCGCCGGAAATCGAGCTAGGCTATCGTTTGATTCGTGCAGCGTGGGGCATGGGTTACGCGACCGAGGCGGGAACGGCCGTTCGTGATTATGCCTTCCAATCCCTCGGTCTAAAGCGCCTCATCTCGCTCATCGATCCCGCCAATACAGCCTCCATCGCCGTCGCCCAAAAGCTGGGCATGACCTGCGAAGGCGAGGTAATGCTCGAAGGCTATACCCATCCGGATTATATTTTTAGCGTGTCAGGTAGTCAGGGAGTCAGGTAATCAGGGGCTCCCTGACCACAAATTAACAATTCAACAATCCAACAATTCAACCATTAGCTAGTTTCCATTGCAAAATTGCATGAATAAGGGCCTTAAAGTAATTTTGGTA
>JBJYWP010000025.1:0-2568 GCA_046259485.1 Promineifilaceae bacterium (SeqCode)
GCGTCCGTCGTGACCGTGGGAACGGCCGCGGTAACTACCGCGGTAACCACCGCGGGTGCTTGCTCGTCGGGGCCGGCGGCAACGGCCGTGTGCGTGGCCGGCGGCGGGGGCATCGTGGGCGGTTCCTGGGGCGTGGACTGCTGCCCGCAGCCGCCAAGCAGCAGGAGGCCGGTCAGCAGCAGGGGCATTAAGCGCATGGTTTTGTTGCTCATAGAAATCTCCCGCGGCGCGCTCCGCTTATCGCTGCCGGGCATAATCGCCGCTTAGCCTGGATCATACACGAGAGCAAGAGATTTTGTCACGAGGGATGTGGCGCTACTCATTGAAGGCCGCCAGGGCGGCAGTACCCTGGCCAAAAACCCCTGCCGGCCAGGCGATCGCCAGCGCTTGCCAGCTCCTTCCGCCGTCCTCGGAACGAAAGAGCCCGTGGTTGTTGGCGGCGTAAAAAACATTGGGTTCGTCTGCCACCGTCGCCAGCCGGCTGGCCACCGTGCCCCGCGAGTCCGGCAGGCCGTCCACAGCAAGCCTGAATGGCTCTCCGGCGCCCTTGCGGTAGACATAGGCCTGGGCATTGCCCGGCCGGTAGGCGACGGACGGGCCGGCCGCGGCGGATACCACCACCGTGTCCGGGTCGGCCGGATCGACGGCCACGCCAACCAGGTAGCGATGCTGCAGCCCATCCATCATGCGTGACCAGCTCTCGCCGCCATCGAAGCTTTCGAAATACCCATCGCCGGCGGCCGAATAGACGCGGCCTTTTGCCAGCCGGTGCGTGGCCGCGGTATGGGTATCGATCGGCCCGCCCGGCACGCGGTCTTGCCACGTTTTGCCCTCGTCGTCAGAGCGCACCAGGGCGCCTGCCTCGATGGCTACATACAGCCTCCCCTCAATGTTCGGGTCGGTCTCGATCCAGCGTACGTGGTGGGTATACGGTTTGGGCGGAAAGCTCCATCTTGAAGAGGAGGGCAGCGCCAGCAGGGCCGTCAGCTCCTGCCAGCTTTCCCCGCCGTCCCCGGAGCGGGAAAGCGTGCTCGGTTCCGTTCCGGCAAAAACCACACCCGCGCGGCGCGAGGCGGAGCGCGCCACGGCCACGGCCGTGATCGCGGAGTAGGGGATCCCGGTGCCGGCCGGTTCCCAGCTGCGGCCGGCGTCGGTGCTCCGCCACAGGCCATTACCCTCTGTTCCGGCATATAAACGGGCTGGATCAGCGGGATCAACGGCGATCGACTCTGCGTTCTTTCCTTCTAAGTGTGCTTCGACCGACCAGGCCGTTCCCGGCCGGACGATCAGGAGAGCGTCCCGTGCAGCGATGGCAAGGCTTGTCATGGGTATAACCTCTTTGGCACTATCATGCCCTTATTGGCGCAAAAAAATCGTGGGCAGCGATGCGCATTTACCACCGTTCCCAGTGGGCAACCTCATCCAGCTCCTTACGGCCGCTCTTGCGCGGCGGCCGGTCGCGCGGGTCCGACTCCGGCGTCGGGTACCCAAACGAGATCGCCCAGGGAACATCCCAATCCTCGGGAATACCCAGCGCGGCCCGCGCCTTATCCGGTTCATAAATCGTAGCCATACAAGACATGATGCCCATTTCCCACGCGCTCAGGATCATATTCTGGCTGGTGCGCCCCAGGTCAAACGGCGTGGTCAGGGTGGGCGGATCCCGCATATCCTCGACCGTCATCACGACCGCGAAAGCCGCCCCGGCCAGGTGCCCGCACCAGGGGCCGCACGCACTAAGCGCCTGCAGCGTATCGCGTTCGCTGACGATGATAAACTGCCAGGGCTGGCGATTCTTGGCCGAGGCAGACAGGCGTCCGGCATGAATCACCTCTTCAATCTGCTCGCGAGGCACAGGGTCAGCGGCAAACTGGCGCACGGCGCGCCGCGATTTTATGGCCGTGTAGACACAATCGTTACTATCAGGATTCGTCGTCATCGTTGGCACTCCTTTATCGGGATGGTCACTATTAACCTCAATTGTAGGAGTCCAGGCCGTCCAACACCACTCCATTCACAATTCGCAATTCCCCATCCACCATTCACCATTAAAGCTGTAAATTATACAATTATTAAACAATGATGAGTAAATCTGTACAATACCTATACAAAAGCGAGATATTGTCCTATCCTAAATGCATGCACACTGAACAAACGAATGAACCCGTCTGACAGGACGTCTTATCAGGCGAATATGATTAAGCGGTCGGGTCGCCGGAAAGATCCGGGCTGGTTAATTATCCAAGGAGATTCAAAAATGAGTACTGATTCACGAGAAGGCATCTTACAGTTAGACCGTATAAAGATCCAAAGAGAACTTGAGCAGATGAGATACGACTGGCCGCAGGCGGAACAGTCGCTCTCTTTGACCGGATCAGGCCGCACTTCCACCGCTGTCTGGACGGCGGCGATCGGCGCGGTGCGAGAAGCCGGATATTTACTTTTACAGCTGCTGCGCGAAGGAGCTCCTTCCGGAGAAAGCAATTTTAATAGGCAGATCCTTTAGTAGGCAGATGCATTGAAGGTTGGGTATGGGTCGTCGGCCGTTCCCCTCGGCCGTCTAACACC
>JBJYWP010000026.1:0-4571 GCA_046259485.1 Promineifilaceae bacterium (SeqCode)
GCGGTCAATATCCCGCTGCGCGAGGTTGCAGATAATCTGCAGTATCTGCCCAGCTTCGATACACCCATCGTCAGCTACTGCGGCAGCGGCTGGCGCTGTACTATCGCCCTGACAATGCTCGAAGCATTGGGTTGGGAGAATGTCAAAGGTCTAACGGGAGGCAGCTTTGGTGGTTGGGTTGATGCCGGTTATGAGGTTGTTGAAGGCGCGGCTGAAGCCCCCATGGAATTAAATGCCGCCGAACCGGATCCGGCATTGGTTGCTGCGGCACAAGAAACACTGCATAACGTGCCCGAGGGTTTTGGCGTGATTACGGCCGACGACCTAAACATCGCCATTGCCGAGAATCCTGACTTGATCCTCATTGACGTGCGCAGACCGGCAGAGGTTGCCGAGAACGGGGCCATTGACGCCCCCAATGTGCTCTTCATCCCGCTCGAAGACTTCATCGCCAACAAAGACCAGTGGCCGGCTGACTTGGAAGCACCTATCGTTACCTACTGCGGCAGCGGCCATCGCTCAACTATCGCCATGACCATCCTCTGGGCAAATGGCTACACCGATGTCCACAGCCTCAAAGGCGGTTTTGGTGGCTGGGCAGAAGCCGGCTACCCGACAGTAGAAGTTGAAGCAGCTGAAGGCATGGAAACTGGTGCCACCGATCTTGATACAGCTTTTGCCACATTCCTGACCGGCATGGAAGGATACAACACGATCGGTCTCGATGACCTGAACCTGGCATTGGCCGAGGATGCGCCGCCATTTATCCTTGACGTGCGCGAGCCTGGCGAACTGGAAGAAAACGGCCATATCCCCGGCGCGGTCAACATCCCGCTGCGCGAGGTAGCAGATAATCTGCAGTATTTACCCAGTTTTGACACGCCTATCGTTAGCTACTGCGGCAGCGGGTGGCGCTGCACCATTGCTCTGGCAGCCCTGGAAGCGCTGGGATGGGAAGATGTCAAAGGCCTGAAAGGCGGCAGCTTCAGTGGTTGGGTTGACGCCGGTTATGAGGTTGTTGAAGGTGCGGCAGAAGAACCCATGGAATTGAATGCCGCCGAGCCGGATCCGGCATTAGTCGCCGCGATGCAGGAGATGCTGCACAATGTACCCGAGGGTTTTGGCGTGATCACGGCCGATGACTTAAACATCGCCATTGCCGAAAATCCTGATTTGATCCTCATCGACGTACGCAGGCCGGAAGAGGTCGCCGAGCAAGGCGCTATTGACGCCCCCAACGTGCTCTTTATACCATTGGAAGACTTCATTACTGACAAAGACCAGTGGCCGGCTGATCCGGATGCACCTATTGTTGTCTACTGCGGCAGTGGACATCGCTCGACCATCGCCATGACCATCTTATGGTCCTATGGATATACAGATGTTCACAGCCTAAAAGGTGGTTTCAGCGAGTGGGTTGATGCCGGTTATCCGGTAGTGGAAGTCGAAGCCCAATAAACTAACATTATCATCACCCTCCTTTTGTGTGAGAGGCTCTTCCCCGGTGGGAAGAGCCTCTTTTTTGATTGAAATTAGCGGCTCAGGCCTCGTTCATAAACCAGCCTGTAAACTCGCTCAGATCCCCTGTTTCATGTATAATTTATGAGTTGGAGAGATTCATTTCACCATTTGGAAAAATACCGATCCAGGTAGTCAGATCCCGAGCTTCTTTTTCTAACTACACGCGGATAAAACAACCCGGTTGACATCGTTCAACATAAGGTTTTTCGCCGGTGAGAGCCGGGGAGGTTGTCTTGGAAATAGGCACAGTTAGCAACATCGATATCAACGAGGAGATGCGCAATTCATATCTAGATTACGCCATGAGCGTAATTGTGGCCCGCGCCCTCCCCGATGCCCGTGATGGTTTAAAACCCGTTCACAGGCGCATTTTATACGCCATGCATGATATGGGTATTCGCCACACATCGCCGCACCGTAAAAGCGCGCGTATCGTAGGCGAGGTCCTGGGTAAATATCACCCACATGGCGATAGTTCTGTCTATGAATCCATGGTACGCATGGCCCAGGATTTTTCCATGCGCTACATGCTGGTTGACGGACAGGGCAACTTCGGCAGCATTGACGGCGACAGCGCCGCGGCGATGCGTTATACCGAAGCGCGCCTGGCCCGAATTTCGGCCGAACTGCTGGAAGATATCGACAAGGATACGGTTGATTTCGTCCCCAACTTTGACGACAGCTTGCTGGAACCGGTGCTGCTGCCGGCACGACTGCCCAACCTGCTCCTGAACGGCTCGGCAGGTATCGCCGTCGGTATGGCCACCAATATTCCACCGCATAATCTCAAGGAAGTAATCGATGCCCTGATCTACCTCATTGAACGGCAGGATGACGTCGATAATGTGACCCTGGATGAGCTGATGGAGTTCGTCAAGGGGCCGGATTTCCCGACCGGGGGGATCATCATTGGGACCGAAGGGATTCGCAATGCCTATGCAACGGGGCGCGGCCGTATCGTTCTGCGCGGTGTCGCCAATATTGAAGATAACCCACGCAACCCCGGCCGCCAGCAAATTAACATTACCGAAATCCCCTATCAGGTAAACAAATCTCTATTGATCGAGCGAATGGCCGAACTGGTGAACAAAGGGGTCATTTCCGATATTTCCGATCTGCGGGACGCGTCAGACCGGCGTGGTATTTCCATCGTCGTCGAGCTAAAGCGCGGCACACAACCCTTGAAGGTCCTTAACCAGCTCTATAAACACACCGCCTTACAAACCACTTTTGGTGTGCAGATGCTGGCTTTGGTCGATCAACAGCCGCGCCTCCTTTCTTTGAAGCGGGCTTTGCAAATTCACATTGACCACCGCGTCGAGGTCATTACGCGGCGTACGCAGTATGAGCTCGATAAAGCGCTTAAACGACAGCATATCCTGGAAGGGTATCTCATCGCCTTGCAAGACATCGATGCCGTGATCCAGACGATTCGCGAATCGAACGATGTCGATGAGGCACGCAGCGCATTGATGGAAAATTTTGGCTTGAGCGAGGCACAGGCTGTGGCTATTCTTGACTTGCAGCTGCGCCGTCTGGCCGCCTTGGAACAACAGCGGATTATCGACGAGCATCGTGAGATTACGGAGCACATCGCCTATCTCAACAGTCTCCTGGCCGACAAGAATTTGATCCTGGACTTAATCAAAGAAGACCTGGCCAACCTGAAAGACAAATTTGGCGATGAAAGGCGAACCGAAATCGGCTACGGCTTGGATGCTGATTTTAATATGGAGGACCTGATTCGCGAAGAGGACGTTTTTATCTCCATCACCCAGCGTGGTTATGCTAAACGCACCCCCGTCACCGCTTACCGCAAGCAGGCGCGCGGCGGGAAAGGTCTTATTGGTATGAGCACGCGCGATGAAGATGAACTGGAGCACCTGTTTACGGCCGGAACCCATAACAGCATCCTCTTCTTCTCCGATTATGGCAAGGTTTATGCAATTAAAGCATACGAAATTCCGGAGATGGATCGCACAGCCAAAGGCACCTCTCTGATGAACATCTTGCCCCTGATGCCGGAAGAAAAGATAACGGCCGCTGTACCGGTTCCCAATTTCGACGATGCTGAGTTCCTGATCATGATCACACGCAAAGGGCGCATCAAGCGCATCGAGGTCCAGAATTTCGCCAACGTGCGTCCCAGCGGCCTGCGCGCGCTGACCCTGGATGATGATGATAAACTGGGCTGGGTGAAGATCACCAACGGCGACCAGGACCTGATCCTAGTCAGCGAGCAGGGCAAGGGCATCCGCTTCTCAGAACAGGACGTACGGCCGATGGGTCGAACCGCGGCTGGTGTCAATGCCATGCGCCTGGATACCTGGGATTACATCGCCGGTGCCGACGTGGTTACAGCGGATGATGATCTACTGGTGATTACCGAGAAGGGCTACGGCAAACGTACGGCCCTGGATGAATACAGGCAGCAGAACCGCTATGGCCAGGGCGTGCGGGCTATGATTCTAGAGCCGCAGCGTACGGGCAAGATCGTCGGCGCACGCGTCGTCACCAGCGGTGATGAAATCACCTGTATTTCCTCCACCGGCATCATCCTGCGCACCTCAAGCGATTTCATCTCCCGGCAGGGACGAACTACGCAAGGTGTACGGATCATGGACCTGCGTGAGGGCGACACGGTCGCCTCGATCGCCGTCGTACGTGAAGGATTGCTCTCCAAAGCCAATAAGGAGCCGGCTGTGGAAGAACCAGATAACGGCAAGACCGAATCTAATGACCTCGACGGCAGTGTTGAGGCAGAGACAATATAACTACCAACCTTGGCCCTGCATCAAGAATAACCAGGCGGTAAAACTACCTGGATAAAGAAATTTGCAACACCCTCAGTCGTTGAGGGTGTTTTCTTTATGGGGCAAGGCTATAGGCCATCTGGCGATCCTGTCGCCGGGCGAGCTCATTGCTGTACTGCTTGCCCAGGCTGCTCGCATGTTTTTTTGCCCAATCTGTCAGCTTAGTTTCAGCCGCCGGCGGCGCGTCAACATATAACAGGTCATCCATTAATCCTTCAATTTCTTCGCGCGTGATCA
>JBJYWP010000027.1:0-2939 GCA_046259485.1 Promineifilaceae bacterium (SeqCode)
GGGATATCCTGGCCGATGAGGATCATGAGGATGCCCAGCTGGCTGATCGTTGAATAGGCCAGTAATGCTTTGAGATCGTTCTGTTTCAGTCCCAGATAAGCGCCGGTGATCATGGTAATACCGCCGATGATGGTCAGCAGCCAGAACCAGGTTTCGGTAAAACCCAGGGCGGGGTTCATGCGCGCCATGAGATAAATGCCCGCCTTGACCATCGTCGCAGAATGCAGATAGGCGCTGGCGGGGGTGGGCGCGCTCATGGCCCCGGGCAGCCAGATGTGAGCGGGCCATTGGGCACTCTTGGTGAAGGCGCCGAAGGCCACCAGAGCCAGGATCACGGTATAGAATGCATTGCTGCGCAGTACATCGCCGCTGTTGAGGATTGTGGCGTAATCCGTGCCCCCGGCAACGGTGGCGGCGAACAGCAGCCCGGCCAGCAGGGCGATGCCCCCGCCGCCGGTGATGAACAGGGCCCGGAAAGCGCCATAGCGCGCTTCTTCCGAACTTGTTTTGTAGGCTACGAGCAGGTAGGAGAGGATGCTCGTCCCTTCCCAAAAGATGAACAGGGTCAGCACATCTCCGGCCAGGACGAGGCCCAGCATGCAGCCCATGAAGAGCAGCAGGTAGGTCAGAAAGCGCCAGGCGCTGTCGTCCCCTTTGAAATAATAGCCCGTATAGACAATGACCAGAACGCCGATGAAAGTAACCAACAGGCCGAAAAAGAGGGCCAGATCGTCCACGTAAAAGCCGAGACTGACCCCCAGCGTCGGCAGCCATTCCCAGCGTAGGATATCGACGACTCCCGCGTTGGCCGCGGGCACGCGCGTGACCAGAATGATGAAGGCGGCCAATGGGGCGAGGGCCAGGAGCCAGCTGAGTTGGGTGATATTTAGGATGTGCGACGTGGTTTGTGGGCTGTCAGAGTTGCTTTTCGCCTCTTGCCTGTTAACAAGATAACCGTAAACGGCCGCCAGGAGGGCGGCGGCGAAAATGATGATCAGCGGCAGGAGGATGAAATTAGTCAATTATCAATAGCCAATAGCCAATACCTAATGATCAATGATCGACTATCAATGATCATTTGTCAATGTTGTGAAAAGTTGCAAGTTGCAAGTGGCAAGTGGGCAGGCCATACATCCGACATCGCACATCCGAAATCCGCAATCCGAAATCACCAGGCGATTACGTCGCTCATCGGTTCGTCGAGATTGATGAAGCCGATGCGGTTGGAATAGCCGCTCTTGCCGGTGCCGGAGCCTTGGGTCATCAAGGCCAGGTTGCCATGTAGATTGTGGTCTGCCAGCCAGTCACGGGTGAATTTTTCCCAGCTGGACGGCCGGTACTGCTGGTAGACGGGATAGACGCCGAAGGAGAACAGCAGCTCCTGGCAGGTTGATTCGTTGGGTGAGACGGCGATTATCCATACCGATAGATGGAAGCGGCTGATCATGCGCGCCGTACGGCCGCTTAGCGTGGGAGTAACGATGGCTACCGTGTCATGGGCCTGGGTGGTGTTGTAAATGGCCATGGAGATAAGGACATCGGGATCAGCTTGCTGGCCGCTCATCGCTCCTCTTAGCGCATCGGCGACCTTGTTGCCGTGGCAGTAAGGCTCGGTGAAACGGGCGATATCGGCCATGATTTTTACGGTCTCCACAGGGAATTCGCCGACGGCCGTTTCGCCGGAAAGCATGACGCAGTCGGAGCCGTCGAGAATGGCGTTGGCTACGTCAGTGGCTTCGGCGCGCGTGGGCCGCGTGTTATAAGTCATTGATTCCAGCATGTGCGTGGCCGTGATCACCGGCTTTCCGTGCAGATTGGCATGGGCAATCATCTCTTTTTGCACGATGGCAATTTCCTGGATCGGTATTTCCACGCCCAGGTCGCCGCGGGCGACCATAATGCCGTCGGTGACATCCAGGATTTCCTCCATGTGGTCCAGAGCGCCGGCGCGCTCGATTTTGGCGATGATGAAAGGCTTGTAGCCTATGGCCGCCGCCGCTTCACGCACAACGACTATGTCTTCGGCCGTGTTTACAAAGGATTGGCTCACGGCGTCAATTTTTTCATCGGCGGCAAACTGAAGCCACTGGCGATCGTTCTCCGTGAAGGCGCTGATACCCAGATCGATGCCTGGAAAATTAACGCCTTTGTTGGAGCGCAGCTCGCCACCGATTAAGACTTTGGTATGCACTTTTTTGCCGCTAACTTTCTCTACAATTAGTTTGATCAGGCCGTCATTGATGAATATGCGATCTCCTTTTTTGACCGCTTTAGCCAGCCCTTCGAATTTCATGGAAGCATGATTCGCATCGCCCACGAACTCGCCTGATTCAAGGGTAAAGGGTTGGTCGCGTTCGAGGAAGATCGGTTCGGGATTGATTTCGCCGATGCGCATCTTGGGGCCGGGCATGTCGCCCATGATGGCTACCCGCCGCCCCGTTTCCTCGGCCGCGGCACGAACGAGGCGGATCGACTCGCGGTGCGTCTCCGCATCGGCGTGGGCGAAGTTGATGCGTGCGATGTTCATGCCCGCCAGAATGAGCTCTTTGAGCACTTCGGCCGATCGCGAGGCCGGGCCGATGGTGCATACGATTTTAGTTTTTTTATCAGGCAAACTGTTAGCGGTCATTTTGAGCTCCTTTTTAGCTGTCAGCTGTCAGCCGCCAGCTGTTAACTGATTACTTCTTTCGTTTGATTGGCGATCTCCAGTTCTTCGTTGGTGGGGATGATCAGAATCTTGACGGGGCTGTCCCCCTCACCATCCGCGCCGGCAGCCTGGATTTCGGTGACGGGGCCGGCTGCGCCGCGTTCATTCTTCTGCGGATCGATATGTATACCCAGGCCTTCCAGGCCCCGGCAAACAAGGTCGCGCACGACGCTGCTTTTTTCGCCTACGCCGGCGGTGAACACGAGGGCGTCCAGGTGGCCGAGAATGGCCG